>NZ_JBIVTH010000003.1:0-54704 GCF_044756625.1 Streptomyces sp. NPDC091682
TGGCGGATCTTCCGCAGGTCCCGATGCAGTCCCAACCGCATGACGTCAATCGCCAAGGCCGTCCTCACACTGGAGCTGCAACGCTGAAGAAGCTCCATGAATCACGACGACGTCCTCGCCTTGCCGGAAGATGAGCTTCAGGTTGGGCATCTGGTATACGGCGTCCGGTTGCTTCAGGATCTCCACGACCCGTTCGTCGGGGAAGTCGTGCCTGTCGCCCCCGTGGTACTTGGGATGTCTCCTGAATCCGCCGTTCTGTGCGTCCTCGATGATTTCGGCTACGACCTTGTCGGTCCGCCTTTGGGCCTTCTCCTCCTTCGTGTACTTGGGCGCCAGACCCAGCGGGTCGCATCCGCTGTGCGGGTTGCCCACGTACGCGACGGGGTTCGGGGCGGGAGCCAGCCCGAGGGGGTCCGGGGAGGTGTAGCGGCCGGTCTCGGGGTCGTAGTGACGGAAGAGGTTGTAGTGGAGGCCGGTCTCGGGGTCGTAGTACTGGCCGGGGAAGCGCAGGGGGATGTACGTGCGGCTCTCGCGGGCCCAGGCGGTGGTGCCCCACAAAGTCGCCCGGGAGCGCCAGGCGATGTCGCCGGACTCGTCGATCAGTTCGGTGGGAGTGCCGACGAGGTCCGTGGCGATGGCGAAGAAGCGGCGGTCGATCTCCTCCTGGCGGTCGTCGGCCGTGAGGATCCGCTCGGTCTGGGCCAGGGGTACGGCGCCGCGGTGGTCCCAGGTGAGGGCGATCGTGTGCGGGGTGTCGGGCTGCTGGCTGATCTGTTCGCACAGGGTCATTCCGTCCCAGGTGAACCGGACCTCCTCGACCACGCTGTCGCCGTCCGCCGACTGGCGCTGCTTCGCGACGCGGCGGCCGAGCGGATCGTAGCGGTACCTCCACACGGTCCCGTCGGGGGTGGTCACGGAGGTGAGGCGATTCTCCGTGTCCCACGCGTACCGCCAGGTGTCCGGCTTCCGGGAGAGCCGGGTCTTCTGCCGGAGGGTGACCCGGCCGAGGGCGTCGTACTCGAAACGGACGTCTCCGGCGCGGGTGACGTTGGTACCGGTGTAGGTGCGCGATCCGGTGGCTTCGCCGCCGGGGTGGTCGGCCGGCCAGGACGCCCAGGTCTGGTTGCCGGTGTTGTCGTAGGCGTACCGCTCCGTCCAGCCCTGGGCTTGGACGGCGGTGACCCGGCCCGCCCGGTCGAGGTCGAACGTGCGGGTGCCCGACAGCCGGTCCGCGACGGATATCAGGTGGCCGTCGGCGCGGTAGCCGTAGGTGCGGCTGTTGACCGCGCGGTGCCGCCCAGCGCATCGACGCGCGCGGCCAGCCGACCCGCTCCGTCCAACTGGTAGGTGAGGGTGCGGCCGTCGAAGTCGGTCTCGGAAACTATGTTGTCAGCGGCGTCGTACTCGTAGGTCCAAGCTCGCCCGTGCGGATCGGTGACCCGGGTGAGGCGTAGCGCGGCGTCGTGCTCGAACTCGTAGCGCGCGCCATCGGGTCCGGTGCGGGATGTCGGCAGGTCGAAGTGGGTGTACTCGAAACGGGTGATCCCACCGGAGGCGTCGGTGCGGGCGAGCAGGTTGCCCTCGCCGTCGTAGGTCCACAGCTCGGTGGCGCCGTCGGGGCCGGTGCGCCGGGCGAGCTGCCCGTCGGCGTGCCACTCCAGGTGGGTGACACCGCCCACCGGATCGGTAATGCGGACCGGCCGGCCGAGGCCGTCCCGCTCCGTGCGGGTGAGGGCACCGGCCTAGTCGGTCACCTCCACGGGCAGCCCCGCGGCGTCGCACACCACGTGGGTCGTGGCTCCTACCGCATCGGTGAGCGAGGTGAGCCGGCCGGCCTGGTCGTAGGTGTAGCGGGTCGTGAAGCCCGCCGGGTCGGTGACCGCCGTGCGGTTTCCGCGTTCGTCGTACTCGTGGAGCATGCGGGAACCGTCGGGCCCGAAGACTTGCTCGGGCAGACCGAACGGGCCGCGCACGGTGTGCAGTTCACTTCCGTCGGGGCGGACGGCGCGGACGAGGCGGCCCTCCTCGTCGTAGGAGAAGACGGTGGTGAGACCCAGCGGGTCGGTGCGGGACAACAGGTTGCCGCGCGGGTCGTACGCATGGCGGGTGGTGTGGCCGAGCGGGTCGGTGACGGCCAGGAGCTTGCAGCCGGGGCCGAACAGGTGGTGGGTCGCGTGCCCGTCCGGTGTGGTCAGCGTGGTGGTGTGGTGACCCCTTTCCGGGTCCGGTTCGCTGTAGGACAGGGCGATCTGGATGTGACCGGCCTCGCCGCCCTCCGCCACGACTCGGTCGCGGTCGTCGTAGACGTAGTCGTAGCGGCTTCCGTTGGAATCGATCCAGGCGGTGACGCGGCGCCGGTCATCGTAGACGAAGGCGGTGGTGGCACCTGACGGCTTGGTGACCGTGGTGAGGTTGCCGTCCTCGTAGCCGTAGTTCATCAAGGGCAGGTCGGCGCCGCCTGGGCCTGCGCCGGCCAAGGACAGGGCGGTGACCAGGCCGTCAGCGACGGACAGCGTCATGTGGTGGCCTGCCGAGTGGACCAGACCCAGCGGCACGCCGTCCTCGTCGCGGTCGATGTCGATGCTGTGACCGTTGCGTTCGGATATGCGGGACGGTTGGACATCGGCACCACCGCGTCCAGCAGCCGCGCGCCGAGCATCGTCAGGTAGGGCCTCTCGCGGTCGCCCTCACCACGCGCCTGTGCGAACCGGAACAGTGCTTCCTCGTCCGTGAACACGTACAGCCAGCGGATCCCGCCAGAGACGGCGCTCATCACACCACCAGCGACCTTCGCATCGGCACCGGCGTCGGCACGCGGGACGAGTAGGGCCGCGCGGCGGAACTCGCCCACTAGGCGCCTTGGATCCCCCAGGCCTGCACGGTATGCGGATATCTCTGCGGTCAGTCCCACGACGTCGGGTCCTCCCCGTGATGCACACGCAAAGAGGCAACAGTAACTGGGCCGGCGCATCGCCCTGATGTCAGGCCGGGTCGTGTGGCAGCATCGGCAGGGTGATCATGGACGAGACGAGGATGAGCCTGCTCCGTGGGGCCGCGCTGAACAACGCCGCCTGGTGCGACGCGGTGTGTCGTGCGCACGGGTTGTCGCCGCGGTACGACGGCGAGCAGCTCTGGTCCAGTGCGCGGCGGACTCCGCCGATGTATCCCGATGCCGTGACGCTGGAACCGGGCGTACCGGCGCGGAACGTGGTCCGGGGGGTCGACGCCGCCTCCGCCGGCTGTTCGGTGAAGGACAGCTTCGCCGACCTGGACCTGGCCGGGGACGGCTTCGAGGTGCTGTTCGAGGCGCAGTGGATCCATCGGCCCGCCGGGGCGCCGCTCCCCGAGGCGGAGGGGGAAGCGGCCGGGCTGGAGTGGTCCGAGGTCTCGGGCGCCGAGGAGCTGGCGGACTGGGAGGGCGCCGGGGGCGGCGGGCCGTTCCGGGCGGGCCTGCTCGGCGAGGGGATCGTCTTCCTGGCCGGGCGCGCGGGCAGCCGGATCGTCGCCGGGGCCGTCGTGAGCACCGGTGGGGGCGTGGTCGGCGTGTCCAACCTGTTCGGCGCCGCCTGGGCGGGTGTCCTCGGCGCGGTCGCCGACCGCTGGCCGGAGCTGGACGTGGTCGGCTACGAGCACGGGGAGGACCTGGACGCGGCGGTCCGGGCCGGGTTCACGCCCATCGGTCCGCTGCGGGTCTGGCTATTTGCCCAGTGATCAACTTCGGGTGAGACTGGCGTCGTGACATCGCATCAGACGGGCCGACTCATCGGCGCCTTATTCGGACTCGTCTTCGTCCTGGCCAACGCCGGAGCCCTGCCCACGGCCGCCGCCGTGCCGGTGTGCGTCCTCGCGATCGCCTCGTTCGTCGGGCTGTTCGTCGCGCTGCGGCGGGTACCGGCTCCTCCGGCTGGCAGTACGACGCCGAGGCGGTTCGGGCGGAGCTTCCTCCTCGTGGTGGCCGCCGAAGTCGCCGTCGCGCTGGCCGGTTTCCTCGTCATCAACCTCGTCTTCCACGCCCCGCAGGCCGCGGTGCCCTGGCTCAGCCTGGTCGTCGGCCTGCACTTCTTCGGTCTCGCCGCCGTATGGCGCATGCCGTCGCTCCGGCCGCTGGCGGCCGCGATGGCCGCCTGTGGCGCCGCCGGTCTGGTCCTGGTCGCCGGTGGGGCCTCCCTCGCCGTCATCGCGGCCGTCGCGGGCATCGCCCCCGGCGCCCTGCTGCTCGGCTCCGTCGCCTGGAGCCTGCGCGCCCGCTAGCCGTCCAGTTCCAGCCGCGGCACGTCGGTACGTTCAATCCCGAACACCTGGGAGTACAGGGAGAGTTCGGCTTCCAGCGCACGGATCATGGTGTCGGCCCGCCGGAAGCCGTGGCCCTCGCCCTCGAAGGTCACGTACGCGTGCGGCACTGGCCGGTCCCGCAGGGCGTCGAGCAGCCGCTCCGCCTGGGCCGGCGGGCAGACCGGGTCCTCCAGTCCCTGGAGGAGTACGAACGGCGCCGTGATCCCGTCGGCGCGCGCCACCGGGGAACGCTCGCGGTTGAGTACGGCCAGGGTCTGCGGCGGCCCGGCCAGGCCGTCGATGTAGCGCGATTCCAGGTCGTGCGTCTCTTCGGCGAAGCCCACCAGGTCCAGCACCGGGTAGATGATCGCCGCGCACGCGTACAGGTCGGTGGCGGCCAGCGAGGCCGCCGCGGTCCAACCTCCGGCGCTGCCGCCGCGAATGGCGAGCCGGGCGGGGTCGGCGGTGCCCTCGGCGGCCAGCGAGCGGGCGACCGACGCGCAGTCCTCCACGTCCACCACACCCCACTGCTCGCGCAGCCGCTCCCGGTAGGCGCGGCCGTATCCGGTGGAGCCGCCGTAGTTCACCTCGACCACGCCGATGCCGCGCGAGGTGAAGTAGGCGATGTGCAGGTCGAGTACGGGCGGCACGTGGTCGGTGGGTCCGCCGTGCGCCCAGATCACGTACGGGGGCAGTTCGTCGGCGGCGGCCCGGACGGCCGGGTGGTGCGGCGGGTAGACGTGCGCGTGGATCTGGCGGTCGTCGGGGCCGAGGAAGGTGCGGCTCTGCGGCTCCGGGTAGTAGGCCGGGTCCACCGGGTCCGGGCGCTGCCCGCCGACCGCCCGCGCGTGCCCGGTGGCGGTGTCCAGCTCGACCACCTCGTACGCGCTGCGCGGGCTGGCGGCGACGCCGTAGACCCGGGTGCCGTGCACGGCGAGGGTGGGCTGCCAGGCGGTCCACGGCCCGGCGGCGTCCACCAGGTCGCCGCTCTCCGGGTCGAGGATGCCGAGCACCGAGGAGCCCTGCCCGTGCAGGACGGCGACGAGCCCGGTCCCCGAGCCCGCCGGGTGCGGGGTGTCCCCGGGCAGCGGGGCGAGCCAGCGCAGCCCCGGCTTCCACAGCGGGCCGCCGAACTCCTCCTCCCGCGGGCAGAGGTTGATCGCCCAGCCGGTCCGCGGGTCCACGCCGTACGGGTTCCACCAGCCGCCGCGGTCGCTGACCGCGAGGAGGGTCCCCTCGGCCGTCCACTCGACCTGGGCGACGGCCTCGTCGGGGCCGCCGAGTACGGTCCGGGCGTCGGCCAGCTGCCCGTCCCCGGTGACCTCGGCGACCCGGAGCTCGGTACCGTCCCACGGCATCAGGGGGTGGTCCCACACCAGCCAGGCGGCCCGCCGGCCGTCCGGGGAGAGCCGGGGCCCGGTGGTGAACCGGTACCGGTCGTGCGTCAACTCCCGCACCGCGCCGCGGTTCGCGGCCGCCGAGCCGTCCAGTGGCACGGCGGCCAGCACCCGGCGCACATCGGTCGGTGCGGGCCCGGTGAACTCCTCCAGCACGCACCAGACCTCGTCGCCGCGCAGCACCGGGTCGGCCCAGCGCAGGCCGCCGCCGGTCCGGGAGACCGGGGTCAGCGGCCGCGGCTCGGGGCCGCCGGGGGCATCGGGCTCGTACGCGTACAGCCGCTGGTCGGCGAAGTGGACGAAGACCAACAGCGGTCCGCCGGTGGGCCGTTCGGCCCCGGCCCAGGGCAGGCCGCCGTACTCGGTGACGCGGCTGCGCACGTTCCACGGGGCGGGGAGTTCGGTGATCTCGGGCCCGCCGTCGGCTAGGCGGCGGCGCACCAGGGTGCGGCGGCCGGCCTCCTCGGGCCGGGGTTCGGTCCACCACACCTCGGGGCCGACCGTGCCGAGGTACTCGGGCCGCCCGTCGAGGGAGGCGGCGAGGCCGGCGTCGATGGGTGAGGGCCAGCTGCCGTAGGGCCGGGTCGTCGCCATCACCGGGCCCCGTTCACAGGGTCCGCAGCGCGTGGTCGAGGACGCGAACGCCGAAGTGCAGGGCTTCGACGGGCACCCGCTCGTCCACGCCGTGGAAGAGGGCCCAGTAGTCGAAGCCGGGCGGCAGCTTCAGCGGGGAGAAGCCGTAGCCGGTGATGCCGAGGCGGGAGAACTGCTTGGCGTCGGTGCCGCCCGCCATGCAGAAGGGGATCACGTGGCCGGCCGGGTCGAACCGTTCCACGGACTCGCGCAGGATCCCGAACGTCCGGCCGTCCACGGGGGCTTGGAGGGCGACCTCCCGGTGGTGGAACTCCCAGCGCACGTCGGGGCCGGTGAGGGCGTCGAGGGTGGCGGTGAACTCGGCTTCGCCGCCGGGCACGGTCCGGCCGTCGACGTAGCCGGTGGCGTGCTCGGGGATCACGTTGAGCTTGTAACCGGCGCTGAGCATGGTCGGGTTGGCGCTGTTGCGCACGGTGGCGCGGACCAGCGCGCCGGCCGGGCCGAGCCGGTCGAGGAGCGCGTCGACGTCGAGGCCCGGCTGCCGCGGGTCCACCGACAGGCCCTGCAGGGCGGCGAGTTCGACGATGCAGGCGGTGACGGTGTCGGTGAGCCGGACCGGCCAGTCGTGGGCGCCGATCCGCGCGACGGCGGCGGCGAGCCGGCTGACGGCGTTGGCCCCGTTCGGCTTGGAGCCGTGACCTGCGGTGCCGTGCGCGGTCAGCTTCAGCCAGGCGGTGCCCCGCTCCCCCGCCGCGATCGGGTAGAGGGCGCGGCCGCCGGGGCCGCCGTGCACGGTGAAGGCCCCGGACTCGCTGATGCCCTCGGTGCAGCCTTCGAAGAGGTGCGGGTGGTGATCGGCGAGGAAGCCGGAGCCGTCGACCGCGCTGTCCTCCTCGTCGGCGGTGTAGGCGATCACGATGTCCCGGCGCGGTTTCACTCCCGCGCGCGCCCAGGCCCGTACGACGGCCAGCACCATCGCGTCCATGTTCTTCATGTCGACGGCGCCGCGCCCCCAGACCACGCCGTCGCGCACCTCGCCGGAGAAGGGGTCCACGCTCCAGTCGGCGGCCTCGGCCGGGACCACGTCGAGGTGGCCGTGGACGAGGAGGGCCTCGGCGGAGGGGTCGGTGCCCTCGATCCGGGCGACCACGTTGGTGCGGCCGGGGGTGCGCTCCAGTAGGAGCGGCTCGAGGCCGGCGGCGGCGAGCCGCTCGGCGACGTACTCGGCGGCGGGGCGCTCGCGGCAGTCGCCGCCGCCTCGGTTGGTGGTGTCGATCCGGATGAGGCCGGAGGTGAACTCGACGGCCTCGTCGAGAGCCACCGTGTCCACCGCATTCATCGTGTTCACCGCGGCCAACACGCCCGCCGTGTCCACCGGGTCCGCGATGTCGACGGCTCCGGCTCCGGCTCCGGCGGGGATCTCGGCGTTGGTTGCGCGCATGTCAGCCATACTGCTCCTCCACGGCCGCCGAGACGACCGTCGTGACCGCTTTGAAGGCCCGGATCCCCTCGTACATGGTTTCGCTGGTGTACGCGACCTTGCGCTCCCCGGACCGCTCCACGCCGGGGACCACCGTCGCGGACATGGCCAGGTGCGCGGCGTCGAACTCCAGCTCCACGGTGAAGGGGCCGCCGCGGACCGGATCGTGCCGTACGGCCAGCGCGGTGGCCTCCTTGGCCGCGGCCCGGATGTCGGCGGCGGTACGGGCCGGGGTGCGGCACACGGCGGCGTAGCGCGAAACGTGGTCCTTGACGGCGACGGTGGCGGCTCCGGGCGCGTATCCGGCGGCGTCCACGCAGGTCAGGTCGTCGCCGGTGACCAGGATGACGGGGACCCCGTACTCGGCGACGACGTGCGCGTTGAGCAGCCCCTCGCTGGCGCGCGTCCCGTTGACCCAGACTCCGGTGATGGAGTTGGCGAGGTAGGTGTGGGCGAGGACCCCCTCGGAGCCGGCTCCGGTGTGGTAGCCGACGAAGGCGATGCCGTCGACGTCGCCGTGCTGGACGCCCTCGACCATGGAGAGGGTCTTGTGGCGGCCGGTGATCATCTCGGCGCGGGCGTCGAGCTTCTCCAGCAGCAGGTTGCGCATGGTCCAGTGCGCCTCGTTGATGAGGACCTGGTCGGCTCCGCCGTCGTAGAAGCCGAGTACGGCGGCGTTGACGTCGGAGGTGAACATCGCGCGGCAGCGTTCCCACTGCGGGGTTCCGGGCAGCACGTCCGCGGGCCAGGTGACGCCGGTGGCGCCTTCCATGTCGGCGGAGATGAGGATCTTCATCGGGCCCCCGGGCGGTCGGTTGCGCTCAGGGTGCCACCCTAGCCGCCGAAGCCCCCGGTGGCCGTGGGGCTCACGCCCCGGCGCGGCGCGCGGTCCGTGGCTCCCGCCGCGCGGCCGGTCGGTGCGCGGTCCGTTGGCCGCGACCCGTAGGTCCGTCCACCCGTCGCCCCGTCGCCCCGTTTCGGTCCGCCCGTCCGCGCGTCCGCCCGTGGGCCGAGCGAGCCGCGGCCCGCGGGCGCTGCGGGTTCACCCGATCCGGTGAGGCCGCCGGCCCGGCCCCACCGTCAACGCCGTTGCTCAGCGCTCCACTTCGGTGGCCAGGTTCTCCAGCACGCTGTCGTAGATCCGGCCGAGGCCCTTGGGCGCGAAGGTGCGCTCGAAGAAGCCGCCGATGCCGCCGGCGCCGTTCCAGACGGTGGTGACCACGGCCTTGGACTTGCCCTCACCGGCCGGGGTGACCCGCCAGGTGGTGACCATGGAGGAGTTGCGGTCCTTCTCCACCAGCTCGCCGTCGGTCGGCTCGCTGACCTCCAGCAAGCAGTCGCGCACGCGCTTGCTGGTGGCCTGGAGCTTCCAGTGCACCAGGGTGCCCTCGCCGTCGCCGCCCTCGCGCACCTCGTACTCGCTGAAGTGCTCGGGCAGCAGCTTCCCGCGGGTCCCGGTGTAGTCCGCCAGCGCGTCGAACACGGTCTCCGCGTCAGCCGCGATGATCCGCTCCGTGGTGGCCTCGACCTGCGCCATAGCTGTTCCTCCAGCAGTTGTGTCCGCTCGTCACGGCGAAGCCAACCACCTCCGGGGCGGTGGCCCAAATCCGGGTCAGACGTGGCAGCGGAGCTTGACCAGGAGCGTGTCCCCGGGCAGCTCCTCCAGGTAGCCGGTCCTGGCGGTATCCCGGAGCCAGGGCAGGGGCGGGCGGTGGACGCAGGCGTCCGGGCCGTCGCACTCGCCGTGGACGGCGGGCTCGTCCTCCCCGTACCACCAACCGTCGAGGGTGAGCACGTGCTGGTGCCAGGGTGTCCCGGCGCTCTCCGCGGCGGCGAAGTCCTCCCGGCCGGTCCAGCCGACGCTCTCGGCGGCGGCCCCGTGCTGGAGGAACCCGCCGAGGTAGTACCCGCGGTGGGCCTCCAGGAGGGCGGCCACGCCCTCCCGGTAGGCGACGACCAGCGGCTGGGCGTCGAAGGCCGCCCCCGCCTCCTGGTCGGCCTCGCGCCCGGCCCGGTACTCCTCCGAGGTCGGCCAGGGCGAGTCCCACACCATACGGCGCGGCTGGGCGGGCGGGTGGCTCCGGGCTAGCTCCCGCCACAGGTCCCATGCGGCCCGGGCGATGTCCCGCGCCTCGGCCCGGATCTCGGCGAAGGCCATCGCCTCGCGGGGCCCGCCGGCGCACCAGCCGGGCACGCCGTCGTCGCGGACCTCGCGCACGATCCGCGGGTCGTCCTCGTACCCCGGCAGCAGCTGGAAGCCGTCGCGGTAGCTGCCGTTGCCGCAGATGGTCCACCCGTCCCAGATGTCCAGTTCCTCGTCCCGGGTGAAGTCGATCTCGAAGGGGGCCATCGCCTCGGCAAGCGCCTCGTCGAGCCTGGTCCGGGCCTCGCCGGGGAGGCACACCACGATCCGCATTCCAGCCATGGCCGGAATTTCGCACACCCGCCCCGCTGCGATCAAAGGAATTTCGGTCCGCACGATCATGGGAACATTTGTTCTATTCTCGGCGCCAGAGCTACCGAGGGAGGCGCACCATGCGCTGGGAGAACCTGACCGAGGGGTCCGCGGGGCCGGCCGCGCTCTTCGGGGCCGACGCCGTCGTGACCCGGACCATCGACACCCCCGAGTTCCGGGGGATCACCTTCCACGAGGTGCGCGCCCGGTCGATCGTCAACCGCGTGCCCGGCGCCTCCCGCATGCCGTTCGAATGGACCGTAAACCCCTACCGGGGATGCAGCCACGCCTGCGTGTACTGCTTCGCCCGCAAGACGCACAGCTATCTCGACCTCGACACCGGCGTCGGCTTCGACTCCCAGATCGTCGTCAAGACCAACGCCCCCGACCTGCTGCGCCGCGAGCTCGGCTCGCCCCGCTGGACCGGCGCGCACATCGCCATGGGCACCAACGTCGACTGCTACCAGCGCGCAGAAGGCCGCTATCGGCTGATGCCCGGGATCATCGAGGCCCTGCGCGACCGCGCCAACCCCTTCTCGATCCTCACCAAGGGCACGCTGATCCTGCGCGACCTCCCCCTGCTGCAGGAGGCCGCCGAGGTCACCGAGGTCGGCATCTCGGTCTCGGTCGGATTCACCGACACCGGGCTCTGGCGGACCGTCGAACCGGGCACCCCTTCCCCCGCCGCCCGACTGGGCGCCGTACGGGCGCTCACCGATGCCGGGATCGAGTGCGGGGTGCTGATGGCCCCGGTGATCCCCTTCCTCGGGGACTCCCCGGAGCAGCTGCGGGCGACCGTACGGGCCGTGGCCGGGGCCGGCGCGACCTCCGTGACACCCCTGGTACTCCATCTGCGGCCCGGGGCGCGCGAGTGGTTCACGGCCTGGCTGGGCACCCACCACCCCCACCTGGTCCCCCGGTACGAGCGGATGTACGCGGGCGGGTCGTACGCACCCACCTGGTACCAGCGCCGGATCACCCGCCAAGTCCACGAACTGGCGGCCGAATTCGGCATCGGCCCGGCCCGCCGAGGCGAGGCCCGCAAGATCGTCACGCCCGGGCGGCCGGACGGCTCCGCGCCCGCGGGAGCCACGCAGCTGAGCCTCCTGTGACGGCCGGCGCCGCCTGAACGGTCATCACATCGGGCCAATCGGCGACCCAATCCCGATTTCCAGGCGTGGTTTCCGGGACGATTCCGCCCAGAACCCTCGGCTGGGAGGCCCCATGCTCCACCCCTTGAAGAAGCGCACCGCTGTCCTGCTGTCGATCTCCACCGTCGCCGCCACCGTCGCCACCGCCCTCGCGAGCCCGGTGACGGCCGCGCCCGCCGCCCCGGCCGATCCGGCCGCCGCGGCGCCGGCGCAGGCGGCGCTGCGCTGGACCGGCTGCACCACCCCGCGGTACCCCACGCTGCAGTGCGCGTCCCTCAAGGTGCCCCTCGACCACGCCCGTCCGGACGGGCGGCAGATCACCCTCGCCCTGACCCGTGTCCCCCACACCGGCGCCACCTCCCAGGGCCCGCTGCTGGTCAACCCGGGCGGCCCGGGCGGCAGCGGCCGCAGTCTGGCCGGGTACATCGCCTCCGCCCTGCCCAAGGAGGTGGCCGCCCAGTACGACGTGATCGGCTTCGACCCCCGCGGCGTCGGCAAGAGCGAGCCCGCCCTGGACTGCGCGGCCGGGCACTTCAAGCCCGCGCGGCCGGACTCCGTACCCATGGACCAGGCCACCGAACGGGCCAACCTGGACCGGGTGCGCTCCTTCGCCGAGTCCTGCGGGGCCAAACACGCGGACGTGCTGCCGTACATCGACACCGTCTCGGCCGCCCGGGACATCGAGGCGCTGCGCGGCGCCCTCGGCGCGGAGCGGATCAGCTACTTCGGCTACTCGTACGGGACCTACCTGGGCGCGGTGTACGCCAAGCTGCACCCGGGCCGCGTGCACCGGCTCGTCCTGGACTCCGTGGTCGACCCCGGCGGGGTCTGGTACGAGGACAACCTCGCCCAGGACCTCGCCTTCGACGCCCGCCACAAGTCGTTCCTGGCCTGGGTGGCCCAGTACGACGCCACCTACAAGCTCGGCACCGACCCGGCGGCGGTCGAGCGGGCCTGGTACGCGATGCGGGACGCGCTGCGCGAGAGCCCGGCGGGGGGCAAGGTGGGGCCGGCGGAGCTGGAGGACACCTTCATGCCCGGCGGGTACTACAACGGCTACTGGCCGAACCTGGCCGAGGCCTTCGCCGCGTACGCGGTGGCCAAGGACCCGAAGCCGCTGGTGGCCGCCTACGAGCGGTTCGGCGCGGTGGAGCCCTCGGCGGGCAACGGCTACAGCGTCTACACGGCGGTCCAGTGCCGGGACTCGGCGTGGCCGAAGGACTGGAACCAGTGGCGCGCGGACATGTGGCGCACCCACGCCAAGGCGCCGTTCATGACCTGGAACAACGCCTGGTACAACGCCCCGTGCGCGTTCTGGCCGGCGGAGCCCCTCGACGCCCCGGACGTGACCAACGCCGATCTCCCGCCCGCCCTGCTGCTCCAGGCGACGGAGGACGCGGCGACCCCCTTCGAGGGGGCGCTCAGCATGCGGAAGAAGCTGTCGGGTTCGGCCCTGGTGGTGGAGGAGGGCGGCGGCAACCACGGCATCGCCCTGAGCGGCAACAAGTGCTTGGACGAGAAGGTGTCGGCCTACCTGACGACCGGCAGGGCCGCGGACGCCAGCTGCCCCGCCCAGGCGGCCCCGAAGCCGACCACGGCGACCCGCGCCGTGCCCGCCTCCGCGGGCGGCGCGGCCCTGCACGGCCTGCTCGGCTTCCGGGGCTGACGCCCACCCGATCCACCTGTCAGCACGAAACGGGGAAGGGGAAGGGCAAGGGGAAGAGAAGGAGGAAGGAGAAGGGGGCAAGATCGTGTCCATGACCACGACACCGTCGCACAGCAGCCACCTGACCCGTATCGCCGCACCGGAAGGGGTCGCCGCGAGCCCCCACTACAGCCACGTCGCGTGGGGCACGGGGCGTCTCGTCGCCGTGTCCGGACAGTGCGCGCTCGACGAGCGGGGCGAGGTCGTGGGCGAGGGGGATCCGGCCGCCCAGGCCCGGCAGGTGTTCGAGAACCTGCGCCATTGCCTGGCGGCGGCCGGGGCGACCTTCGAAGACGTCGTGAAGCTCACCTACTTCGTGACGGACGTCGCCCACCTCCCGGCGGTGCGGGAGGCCCGTGACGCGGTGATCCCGGCCGACCGGCTCCCGGCCTCCTCGGCGGTGCAGGTCTCCGCGCTGTTCCGGCCCGAACTCCTGGTCGAGATAGAGGCCTTCGCGGTCATCGCCGCATAGCGGGCCGCGATCCCCGGCCCGCGCGCCTCAGCCAGCGCGCCTCAGCCCGCGCGCCTCAGCCCGCGCGCCTCACCCCAGGTTGCGGAGCGCGGCCGTCGCCGCCACCGCCAGCCGGGGGTGGGACTGGGCGCGGGTGAGGAGTTCGCGCGCGCGGGGGTCGGCGAGCGCGCCGAGGCCCTCGATGCAGGCCAGGGCCACCCGCCAGTACGGGTCGTGCGGGTGCAGCAGCCGCGACAGGGTGGCCATCAGGGCCGGTACGGACTCGGGGGCGCGCAAGGCGGTGAGCAGCCGCACGGGCTGCAGGGCGTAGGCCGTGCGCAGGCCGTTGGTGGCGAGGGCGGCTGCCGCGCGGGCGGTGCGCGGGTCGTCCAGGACGGCCAGCGCCTCGGCGGCGGCCGCGCAGCGGGCGGGGTCCCGGTGGTTGAGGAGCAGGACGAGGGATTCGAAGGCGCGGCGGTCTCCCGCGAGGCCCAGCCGGTACGCGGCCAGTTCGCGGGCCCACAGGGGCAGCCCGGCCGACGTCAGGGAGGCGGCGAGACCGTCGGGGGCGGCCGAGAGCAACACCTCGTACTCGGGTGACGGTCCCGCCTCGGCCCGCAGGCGCTCCAGCACGTCGTTCACCCGGCCACCTTAGGGGGACACAGCGGTCGCCGCGCCGGGTTTCGGGACATCGGAGACAGCCCGTTGATCGATGATCGATGATCGGTACATTTGGGCGGTACAGGTCACATCTCCGCGCTCTGGCGGACCAGTTACCGGCGGGTTACTGTCGTTGCAACACGTACGAGGGCGGCCTGGTGACGCAGCCGCCTCGTGCCGGTCGGTTCGTTTCTCCACGGTGTGACCCCGGGACAGGGTTCCGCCGTTTCCGCCCCGGGGACCCGTTCTCCGCGGGCACCTCTCTTCGGGCCCGCTCACCCCGGTCCCTTCACCGCACGGCTCTTCCGTACGGCATCCGCGCGCGCCGTGCGCCGCGCGCCCCCCAGTCGTCACCCTCATCCACTGGAGTCCCTCGATGGACCGTCAGTCCAGTCAGCCCACCCTCCAGACCATCGCCGTCGTCGGCCTCGGCACGATGGGCACCGGCATCGCCGAGGTCCTCGCCCGGGCCGGCCGCGAGGTCATCGGCATCGACATCAGCGAGGCCGCCGCTCAGCGGGCCCAGGCCGCACTCGCCGCGGCCACCGCCCGCTCCGTCGCCCGGGAGCGGCTCACCGAGCAGGAGCGCGGAGACGTGCTCGCCCGCTTCCGCACCTTCACCGATCTGGGCGCCGCCGCCGAGGCCGATCTGGTCATCGAGGTCGTCCCCGAGTCGTACGAGATCAAGCAGCAGGTGTTCCGCGAACTCGACGCGATCGTGCGGCCCGACACCATCTTGGCCACCGGCACCAACGCCCTGTCGGTGACGCGCATGGCCGCCGAGTCCCTGCGCCCCGAGCGCGTGCTGGGCCTGCACTTCTTCAACCCGGCCCCGGCGATGAAGCTGGTCGAGATCGTCTCTTGCGTTCTGACCGCCCCGCCGGCCGTCGAGGCGGTCACCGAACTGGCCCGCGAGCTCGGCAAGGAGCCGGTTCCGGTCGGCGACCGGCCCGGCTTCGTCGCCGACGGCCTGCTGTTCGGCTACCTCAACCAGGCCGCCGCCATGTACGAGGCGCGGTACGCCTCCCGCGAGGACATCGACGCGGCGATGCGGCTCGGCTGCGGGCTGCCCATGGGCCCGCTCGCGCTGCTCGACCTGATCGGCGTGGACACCGCCCGTACCGTCCTGGAGGCCATGTACGCCTCCTCCGGCGACCGGCTGCACGCCCCGGCCCCGATCCTGGGCCAGCTGGCCGAGGCGGGCCTGACCGGTCAGAAGTCCGGCCGCGGCTTCTACACGTACGAGGCACCGGGCAGCTCGGTGATCGTCCGCGACCTGCAGACCCCGCTCGACGGGTCCCTGGTCGGCACCGGCCGTCCCGTCAGCTCGGTCGGCGTGGCCGGCTCGGGAACGATGGCGAGCGGGATCGCCCAGGTCTTCGCGCAGGCCGGTTACAGCGTGGTGCTCGCCGCCCGCAGCCAGGAGAAGGCCGAGGCCGCCAAGGCCGCGATCGGGAAGTCCTTGGGCCGTGCGGTGTCCAAGGGCCGCCTGAGCGAGGAGGGCGCGGCCCAGACCCTGGACCGGATCACCCCGGCCGGATCGCTGGACGCCTTCGCCGAGGTGGACCTGGCCGTGGAGGCCGTCGCCGAGGACCTGGCGGTCAAGCAAGAGCTGTTCGCGACCCTGGACAAGGTCTGCAAGCCGGGTGCGGTGCTGGCCACCACCACCTCTTCGCTGCCGGTGATCGCGGTCGCCCGCGTGACCTCGCGTCCGCAGGACGTGATCGGCATGCACTTCTTCAACCCGGCCCCGGCGATGAAGCTGGTCGAGGTGGTCCGGACCGTCCTGACCGCCGACGACGTGCACGCCACGGTCCGCGAGATCTGCCTCAAGGTGCGCAAGCACCCGGTGGACTGCGGCGACCGGGCCGGCTTCATCGTGAACGCGCTGCTGTTCCCGTACCTCAACAACGCGATCAAGATGGTCGAGCAGCACTACGCCGACATCGACCAGATCGACGCGGCGATGAAGCTGGGCGGCGGCTACCCGATGGGCCCGTTCGAGCTCCTCGACGTGGTCGGCCTGGACGTCTCGCTGGCCATCGAGAAGGTCCTGCACAAGGAGTTCCGCGACCCGGGGCTGGCCCCGTCCCCGCTGCTGGAGCACCTGGTGGCGGCGGGCTGCCTGGGCCGGAAGACCGGCCGCGGATTCCGTGAGTACGCCGCCCGCCGGTAATCCGTCGGGCCACGAGCCGGATGCGTGGGGAGGGCTGCTCGGGCCCGCCGGACCCTCACGGCGGGCCAACCCTCACGAGCCCAGTGCGGGCCCTCCCCCGCATCCACCCCTCTCTCACCCCCCGCAGGCGCGCACCCCTGCACGAATGAAGTACTTTCGCTCTATGTCCCAGCCCGCCAAGACCTCGCCCCGCGCCGCCACGGCCTCCGACACCCCGGAGAGTCCGGCCGGCACCAAGGCGGCCGCACAGCGGCTCAAGATGCGCCGCGAGCTCGCCGCCGCGGCCATGGAGCTCTTCGCGACCAAGGGGTACGAGGCGACGACGGTCGACGAGATCGCCGCGACGGCCGGGGTGGCGCGGCGGACCTTCTTCCGGCACTTCCGGTCCAAGGAAGAGGCGATCTTCCCGGACCACGACGACACCCTGACCCGCGCCGAGGCCGTCCTGGACGTGGCCCCGGCGCACGAGCACCCGCTCGACACGGTGTGCCGCGGGATCAAGGAAGTCATGAAGATGTACGCCGCCTCGCCGGCGGTGTCGGTGGAGCGCTACCGGCTGACCCGTGAGGTGCCGGCGCTGCGGGAGCGGGAGATCGCCTCGGTGGCCCGGTACGAGCGGTTGTTCACCCGCTACCTGCTGGCCCATTTCGACGAGCAGGACCACCACGACGGCAACGACGACCCGCTGCTGGCCGAGGTGGCCGCCTCGGCGGTGGTCACCGCCCACAACCACGTGCTGCGGCGCTGGCTGCGCGCGGGCGGCCAGGGGGACGTCGAGGCGCAGCTGGACCACGCGTTCTCGATCGTGCGGAAGACGTTCGGCACGGGCATCGGCGCGGGCCGCACCCTGAGCACGGAACCGGCCGCGCCGGCGGCCGTGCGCACGCAGGGCGAGGTGCTGGTGGCGGTGGCCCGCACCGACGCCCCGCTGGACGAGGTCATGCGGACCATCGAAGAGGCGCTGCGCGCCAAGTAGTCACCACTCCCCCGGCCGCCGCTGGGGGTGCCCCTGGTCACAGTGGCCGCTCCCGTTCCGGGGGCGGCCACTTTCGTATGTCCGGCTTGCCCCTACTCGCGGGTAACTCTGATCGATCATCGCTCATCGGTGCAGGTCAATCGGCAAATGAGAGAAAGTTTTGGCACGCGGTGCCTTGCTGAGTGACACGGGGTGCCATACGTTGAAGTCGTCCGGATGTCCCCGCGACCCACGCCCACCCGGCGTGGAACGCGCCCCGGATCGCCTGCGTCACCAGGCACCGCACGCCTCACCACGGGCGTCGCCCAGCACCACCGCACCAGCCGGACCGACGGCACACCGCACCCGCACCACGCACCCCGTTTACCTCAGCGCACCCTCATCAGCGCTAGCCGGAGGCTCACCGTGAAGGACATCCTGGACGCGATTCAGTCGCAGTCCGCCACCGCAGCAGACTTCGCGGCCCTGCCGCTCCCCGAGTCCTACCGCGCGATCACCGTGCACAAGGACGAGGCGGAGATGTTCGCCGGGCTCACCTCGCGCGAGAAGGACCCGCGCAAGTCCCTGCACCTGGACAACGTCCCGGTGCCGGAGCTCGGCCCGGGCGAGGCCCTGGTCGCCGTCATGGCCTCCTCGGTCAACTACAACTCCGTGTGGACCTCGATCTTCGAGCCGGTCTCCACCTTCAGCTTCCTGGAGCGCTACGGCCGCCTGTCGGAGCTCACCAAGCGCCACGACCTGCCGTACCACGTCATCGGCTCCGACCTCGCGGGCGTCGTCCTGCGCACCGGCCCCGGCGTCAACGCCTGGAACCCGGGCGACGAGGTCGTCGCGCACTGCCTCTCGGTCGAGCTGGAGTCCTCCGACGGCCACAACGACACGATGCTCGACCCCGAGCAGCGCATCTGGGGCTTCGAGACCAACTTCGGCGGCCTGGCGGAGATCGCGCTCGTCAAGTCGAACCAGCTGATGCCGAAGCCCGACCACCTGAGCTGGGAGGAGGCCGCCTCCCCCGGCCTGGTCAACTCCACGGCCTACCGCCAGCTGGTCTCCCAGAACGGCGCCGGCATGAAGCAGGGCGACAACGTCCTGATCTGGGGCGCCAGCGGCGGCCTCGGCTCCTACGCCACCCAGTTCGCGCTGGCCGGCGGCGCCAACCCGATCTGCGTGGTCTCCAGCCCCGAGAAGGCGGACATCTGCCGGGCCATGGGCGCCACGGCGGTCATCGACCGCAACGCCGAGGGCTACAAGTTCTGGAAGGACGAGCACACCCAGGACCCGCGCGAGTGGAAGCGCTTCGGCTCCAAGATCCGCGAGCTGACCGGCGGCGAGGACATCGACATCGTCTTCGAGCACCCGGGCCGCGAGACCTTCGGCGCCTCGGTCTACGTCACCCGCAAGGGCGGCACCATCACCACCTGCGCCTCGACCTCGGGCTACATGCACCAGTACGACAACCGCTACCTGTGGATGTCGCTGAAGCGGATCGTCGGCTCGCACTTCGCCAACTACCGCGAGGCGTGGGAAGCCAACCGCCTGATCGCCAAGGGCAAGATCCACCCCACCCTGTCGAAGGTCTACTCCCTCGAGGAGACCGGCCAGGCCGCCTACGACGTCCACCGCAACCTCCACCAGGGCAAGGTCGGCGTCCTCGCGCTGGCCCCCGAGGAGGGCCTGGGCGTCCGCGACCACGAGATGCGCGCCGAGCACCTCGACGCCATCAACCGCTTCCGCAACGTCTGAGACCGTTCAAAGGCCTAAGGGACAGCCTGAGATGACAGAGCGCCAGAAGGACCGTCCGTGGCTCATGCGGACGTACGCCGGCCACTCCACGGCCGAGGCGTCCAACGAGCTGTACCGCCGCAACCTCGCCAAGGGCCAGACCGGCCTGTCGGTCGCGTTCGACCTGCCGACGCAGACCGGCTACGACCCCGACCACATCCTCGCCCGCGGCGAGGTGGGCCGGGTCGGGGTCCCGGTCTCCCATCTGGGCGACATGCGGCGGCTGTTCCAGGACATACCCCTGGAGCAGATGAACACCTCGATGACGATCAACGCCACGGCCATGTGGCTGCTGGCGCTCTACCAGGTGGCCGCCGAGGAGCAGGGCGCGGACATCGCCCAGCTCCAGGGCACCACCCAGAACGACATCGTCAAGGAGTACCTCTCGCGCGGGACGCACGTCTTCCCGCCGGGGCCGTCCCTGCGGCTGACGACGGACATGATCGCGTACACGGTCAACCACATTCCCAAGTGGAACCCGATCAACATCTGCTCGTACCACCTCCAGGAGGCCGGGGCCACCCCGGTCCAGGAGATCTCGTACGCGATGTCCACGGCGATCGCGGTCCTCGACTCGGTGCGCGACTCGGGCCAGGTGCCCCAGGAGCGTTTCGGTGAGGTCGTCGCCCGGATCTCCTTCTTCGTGAACGCGGGCGTCCGCTTCATCGAGGAGATGTGCAAGATGCGCGCCTTCGGCCGCATCTGGGACAAGGTCACCAAGGAGCGCTACGGCATCGAGAACGCGAAGCAGCGTCGCTTCCGTTACGGCGTCCAGGTCAACTCCCTGGGACTCACCGAGGCGCAGCCGGAGAACAACGTCCAGCGCATCGTGCTGGAGATGCTCGCGGTCACCCTCTCCAAGGACGCCCGCGCCCGCGCCGTGCAGCTGCCCGCCTGGAACGAGGCGCTGGGTCTGCCCCGGCCCTGGGACCAGCAGTGGTCGCTGCGCATCCAGCAGGTCCTGGCGCTCGAGAGCGACCTGCTGGAGTACGAGGACATCTTCGCCGGATCCCACGTCATCGAGGCCAAAGTCGACTCCCTGGTCGCCGACTGCCTGGCCGAGATCGACCGGATCCAGGAGATGGGCGGCGCCATGGCGGCCGTCGAGTCCGGGTACCTGAAGGGCGAGCTGGTCTCCTCGCACGCCGAACGGCGGGCGCGGATCGAAGCCGGCGAGGACAAGATCGTCGGTGTCAACTGCTTCCAGCAGACCGAGGAGAACCCGCTCACGGCCGACCTCGACGGCGCGATCATGACGGTCGACCCGGCGACGGAGGCGTTCACCGTGGAGCGCATCGGCCGCTGGCGCGCCGAGCGGCAGGAGTCCTCGGACCGCCAGGGGAACGGCGACCCGTTCGTCTTCCCCACCACCCAGCAGGCGCTGGAGCGCCTCAAGGAGGCCGCGGCGGGCACCGAGAACCTGATGGAGGCCACGCTGGAGTGCGCCCGCGCCGGTGTCACCACCGGCGAGTGGGCCAGCGCGCTGCGCGAGGTGTTCGGCGAGTTCCGCGCCCCGACCGGGGTCTCCTCGGCCCCGGTCGCGGTCACCGCCGAGCCCGGTACGCCGATGCACGAGGTCCGCGAGAAGGTGTCCCGCACGGCCGACGAGCTCGGCTCGGGCCGGCTGCGCCTGCTGGTCGGCAAGCCCGGCCTGGACGGGCACTCCAACGGCGCCGAACAGATCGCCGTCCGGGCCCGCGACGCCGGCTTCGAGGTGGTCTACCAGGGCATCAGGCTGACCCCGGAGGAGATCTCCTCCGCGGCGCTGGCCGAGGACGTGCACTGCGTGGGACTGTCCATCCTGTCCGGTTCGCACAGCGCTCTGGTCCCGGACGTCCTGGAACGGCTGCGACTGGCGGGGGCGGGTGACATCCCCGTCATCGTCGGAGGCATCATTCCCAACGCCGACGCCGTGACGCTCAAGGCAGCGGGTGTCGCCGCCGTCTTCACGCCGAAGGACTTCGGCATCACGGAGATCATCGGCCGTATCGTCGACGAGATCCGCAAGGCCAACAAGCTCGCCCCCCTCGACATCGACAACGCACTCGTTGCAAGCACGGAGGTCCCCGCATGACCACGCCCGTCCACCCGGTGAACCGCCTTCGCCCGCGTCGCTCCTGCCTCGCGGTGCCCGGATCGAACCCGCGGTTCCTGGAGAAGGCCCAGGGCCTGCCGGCCGACCAGGTCTTCCTGGACCTGGAGGACGCCTGCGCGCCGCTCGCCAAGGAAGGCGCCCGCCACACCATCGTGGACGCGCTGAACAACGGCGACTGGACCGGCAAGACCCGCGTCGTGCGCGTCAACGACTGGACCACGCACTGGACCTACCGCGACGTCGTCACGGTCGTCGAGGGCGCCGGCCAAAACCTCGACTGCATCATGCTGCCGAAGGTCCAGGACGCCCAGCAGGTCGTCGCCCTCGACCTCCTCCTGACCCAGATCGAGAAGACCATGGGCTTCGAGGTCGGCAAGATCGGTATCGAGGCGCAGATCGAGAACGCCAAGGGTCTCGTGAACGTCGACGAGATCGCCGCCGCCTCGCCGCGGCTGGAGACCATCATCTTCGGCCCGGCCGACTTCATGGCTTCGATCAACATGAAGTCCCTGGTCGTGGGCATGCAGCCGCCCGGCTACCCGGCGGACGCCTACCACTACATCCTGATGCGGATCCTGATGGCGGCCCGCATGCACAACCTCCAGGCGATCGACGGCCCCTTCCTCCAGATCCGCGACGTGGACGCCTACCGCGAGGTGGCCGGCCGGGCCGCCGCGCTGGGCTTCGACGGCAAGTGGGTGCTGCACCCCGGTCAGGTCGACGCGGCCAACGAGGTCTTCTCCCCCTCGCAGGAGGACTACGACCACGCCGAGCTGATCCTCGACGCGTACGACTGGTGCACCTCGGAGGCCGGCGGCAAGAAGGGCTCCGCGATGCTCGGCGACGAGATGATCGACGAGGCCAGCCGCAAGATGGCCCTGGTCATCGCGGGCAAGGGCCGGGCCGCCGGCATGGAGCGCACCACCAAGTTCGAGACCCCGGAGGCCTGACCGCCATGCAGTTCGGACGCACGTACGAAGAGTTCGAGGTCGGGGCGGTCTACAAGCACTGGCCCGGGAAGACGGTCACCGAGTACGACGACCACCTCTTCTGTCTGCTGACCATGAATCACCACCCGCTCCACATGGACAGCAATTACGCGGAGAACACGACCGACTTCGGCAAGAACGTGGTCGTGGGCAACTACATCTACTCGCTGCTGCTCGGCATGTCCGTGCCGGACGTCTCCGGGAAGGCCATCGCCAACCTGGAGATCGAGTCCCTGCGGCACGTGGCGCCGACCTTCCACGGCGACACGATCTACGGCGAGACCACGGTCCTCGACAAGACGCCGTCGAAGTCGAAGAACGACCGCGGGATCGTCTACGTGGAGACCAAGGGCTACAAGCAGGACGGCACTCTCGTCTGCGTCTTCCGGCGCAAGGTGATGGTCCCGACCGAGACGTACATCAAGGAGCGCGGCGGCGAGCAGCCCGGCCGCCCCACGCTGAAGGAACAGGGGAAGTAGTCATGGCCCGACTCGCCCAGACCGCCGGGCTGACCGACGTCCAGCGGGAGATCCTCAAGACCGTCCGGGAGTTCGTCGACAAGGAGATCATCCCGGTCGCGACCGAGCTCGAACACCGTGACGAGTACCCGCAGCAGATCGTCGACGGCCTCAAGGAACTCGGCCTCTTCGGCCTGATGATCCCGGAGGAGTACGGCGGCCTGGGTGAGTCGCTCCTCACCTACGCCCTGTGCGTCGAGGAGATCGCCCGTGGCTGGATGTCCGTTTCGGGCATCATCAACACCCACTTCATCGTGGCGTACATGCTCAAGCAGCACGGCACGCAGGAGCAGAAGGACCACTTCCTCCCGCGCATGGCCCTGGGCGAGGTGCGCGGCGCGTTCTCGATGTCCGAGCCGGCGCTGGGCTCCGACGTGTCGGCCATCTCCTCCAAGGCGGTGAAGGACGGCGACGAGTACGTCCTGAACGGCCAGAAGATGTGGCTGACGAACGGCGGCAGCTCCACCCTGGTGGCCGTTCTCGTCCGGAGTGACGAAGGACACCCCGAGGGCACCGCGCCCCACAAGTCGATGACGACCTTCCTCGTGGAGAAGGAGCCCGGCTTCGGTGAGGTCCGTCCCGGCCTCACCATCCCCGGCAAGATCGACAAGATGGGCTATAAGGGCGTCGACACGACCGAGCTCATCATGGACGGACTGCGCATTCCGGCCAATCGGGTACTCGGCGGTCAGACGGGCCGAGGGTTTTACCAAATGATGGACGGGGTCGAGGTCGGCCGCGTCAACGTGGCGGCGCGTGGCTGCGGCGTCGCTCAGCGTGCTTTCGAGCTGGGTGTCTCCTATGCCCAACAACGTCACACTTTCGGCAAGCCGATCGCCGAACACCAGGCGATTCAGTTCAAGCTGGCCGAAATGGCTACCAAGGTCGAAGCCGCCCATGCGATGATGGTCAATGCAGCACGCAAAAAGGACTCTGGGGAACGAAACGACCTCGAAGCAGGGATGGCGAAGTACCTCGCCTCCGAATACTGCAAGGAGGTCGTCGAGGACGCCTTCCGCATCCACGGTGGATACGGATTCTCGAAGGAGTACGAGATCGAGCGTCTCTACCGGGAGGCCCCGATGCTGCTGATCGGTGAAGGTACCGCCGAGATCCAGAAAATGATCATCGGGCGACGCCTGCTCGAGGAGTACCGACTTCAGGGCTGAAAGTCCCTTTTGCAGCGAATCATCCATGGGTTCGTTGCGAAAGGATCACTGGCAGTGACTGGCTGACGGTCATCGACTCGGCTTCTGGCTTGCCCAGTTGTTGCGCGCAACCGATAGCATTCCAGTAAAGCCGCCGTCCCGTCCCCCCGTTTGCGGCGCGGCAATCACCCGCTACGAAGGTCATCCATGCCCCACAGCCAAACCTCTGCACCTCGCGACAGCCTCCTTGGCGTACGCCTCGCGCGCGGAGCATCGCCGTGGCTTCTGCCGACCGTGGCCACCGCGGCGCTCAGCCTCACCCGGGCCCGCAAGTCCGGACGCTGGGCCGCGGCGGCCGTGCCCGCCACCGCGCTCGCCGCGGGCATGCTGTGGTTCTTCCGCGACCCCGAGCGCGAGATCGCTCAGGGCCGTGTCATCTCGCCCGCCGACGGTGTGGTGCAGAGCATCATGCCGTGGAAGGACGGACGCACCCGGGTCGCGATCTTCATGAGCCCGCTGAACGTCCACGTCAACCGTGCGCCCCTCGCGGGCACGGTGACGTCCGTGGAGCACATCCCCGGCGGATTCGTCCCGGCGTTCAACAAGGAGAGCGAGAACAACGAGCGCGTTGTCTGGCACTTCGACACCGAACTCGGTGACATCGAGATGGTGCAGATCGCCGGCGCCGTCGCCCGTCGCATCGTCCCGTACCTGCCGGCCGGAACCAAGGTGGAGCAGGGCGAACGCATCGGTCTGATCCGCTTCGGCTCCCGCGTCGACATCTACCTCCCCGAGGGCGTCGAGGTCGCGGTCGAGGTCGGTCAGGCCACCACCGCGGGGGTGACACGAATTGACCGTGACTGACCCTGAGACTCCGGCCGCGGGCTGGGTTCCCGAGCCCGCCGAGGAGGAGTCCGCCGAAGACGACATGCCGCTCTCGCTGCGGCTGTCGATAGCGGACACCCTCACTCTCGGTAACGCGACGTGCGGATTCATGGCGGTGTACTTCACCACCACCGGAATCCTCATTCCGCACCTCACCGGCAGTGGCGAATCGGGCATGGCCCGCAACAGCGCCGCGACGGCCGTGATACTGATGCTGCTCGCCGCGGTCTTCGACCTCTTCGACGGCATCGTGGCCCGCAAGCTGCGCAGCTCGCCGATGGGTGCCGAGCTGGACAACCTGTCCGACCTGATCAGCTTCGGCCTCGCGCCGGCCTACTTCGTGCTCGTCTACGGCATGGTCGCCGTCGACGCGCACCAGAAGATGTCGGCGCTGGCCGCGATCGTGGTCCTGCTCGCCGTGGTGCTCAGACTCGCGAGATTCAGCTGCGTGACGATGAAGGACGGCATGTTCCAGGGCATGCCGAGCCCCTTCGGCGCGCTGACGGTCGTCTCGATCGTGCTGCTGGAGCTGCCGTTCGTCCCGACGCTGCTGGCGATCATCGGGGTGGCCTGGCTGATGGTGAGCCGGGTCGAGTACCCCAAGCCGCGGGGCGTCCTCGCGGTGGCGATGCTCTGCTGGATCGTCAGCGCGATGGGGCTGCTGGCGGCCTGGGCGTTCGACGCCCCCGGCGGTCAGCTGCTGCTCCAGACCGGCTGCGCCCTGCAGATCGCCATGGCGGCGACCATTCCGCTCTTCGCGACGACCCGGAAGGCCAACACCTTCCGGCACAACCGCCGCGAGGCCCGAGCGACGACGCTGCGCTAGCTGTACCGGAGAAGGCCCCGGATGCCATCGGCATCCGGGGCCTTCTGCCGTTTCCCTGGGGCCGGGGGCGTTCACGGGGGCCGGGGGTGCCTCCGGGGCCGTTTCCGCGGGCCGGGGGTGGCGGCGGGGTGGGGAGTGTCCGGGGTAGGCATGATTTATGGCCCCTGAGCCGGGTCGCACAGGACCCCGGCGGTGAGGGCCACAAATCACGTTTTACACCCCGGACACTCCCCACCCCGCCGCCGACCCCTCCCGTAGCCCCCGCCTGCGGCACTCGTGTCCGGATCCCCGGGGACCCGCGGTTTCGGGCGGCCGTGCGGATCGCCCGAGGGCGGGGTCGGGGCCGGTGGTGGGGCGGGGGTCGTCCGGGGTGTAAAACGTGATTTGTTGGCCCGGGCCGCCGGGCACGTTCTCGTTCCGCCGTGGGGCCATAAATCATGCCTACCCCGGACGACCCCCGCCCCGCCGCCGGACCCGGCCCCGCCCGACCCGCCCCCGCGCCCCCGGCCAGGGACACGGCTAGCCTTGATGTCGGAAAACCGCCAGCCCGCCGTAACCGGAACCCCGAAGCTGGACGCATGCACACCGACACCGAGCGCTGCGTAAGGGCCGTGCAGTCGAAGGACGCCCGCTTCGACGGCTGGTTCTTCACCGCCGTCCTGACCACCCGGATCTACTGCAGGCCCAGCTGCCCCGCAGTGCCGCCCAAGGTCGAGAACATGACCTTCCTGCCCAGCGCGGCCGCCTGCCAGCAGGCCGGGTTCCGGGCCTGCAAACGGTGCCGGCCTGATACGAGCCCCGGTTCGCCCGAGTGGAACGCCCGGGCCGACGCCGTCGCGCGCGCGATGCGGCTGATCCAGGACGGTGTGGTGGACCGGGAGGGGGTGCCGGGCCTCGCCACCCGGCTGGGCTACTCCACCCGCCAGGTGGAGCGGCAGCTGAACGCCGAGCTCGGGGCCGGTCCGCTGGCCCTGGCCCGGGCCCAGCGCGCCCAGACCGCCCGGCTGCTCATCGAGACCTCGGAGCTCCCGATGGGCGACGTGGCCTTCGCCGCCGGGTTCTCCTCCATCCGCACCTTCAACGACACGGTCCGCGAGGTCTTCGCCCTGTCCCCGAGCGAGCTGCGGGAACGGGCCGTCAAGGCCGGCCGCAGCAGGAACGCCCCGCCCCGGATCCCGGGGACGATAAGTCTGCGGCTGCCGTTCCGGGCCCCGCTGAACCCCGACAACCTCTTCGGGCACCTCGCCGCGACCGCCGTCCCCGGCGTCGAGGAATGGCGGGACGGCGCCTACCGGCGCACCCTGCGCCTGCCCTACGGAACCGGGGTGGTCGCCCTGACCCCGCAGCCCGACCACATCGGCTGCCGGCTCGCCCTGACCGACCTGCGCGACCTCACCATCGCCATCAGCCGCTGCCGCTGGATGCTCGACCTGGACGCCGACCCCGAGGCGGTCGGCGAGCAGTTGCGCTCCGATCCGCTGCTGGCCCCGCTCGTGGACAAGGCCCCCGGGCGCCGGGTACCCCGTACGGTCGACGCGCCGGAGTTCGCCGTACGGGCGGTGCTGGGCCAGCAGGTCTCCACCGCAGCGGCGCGCACGCACGCGGCCCGGCTGGTCACCGCGCACGGGGAGCCGATCGAGGACCCGCTGGGCGGGCTGACCCACCTCTTCCCCTCCCCGCAGGCGCTCGCCGGGCTGGACCCGGAGGCGCTGGCCCTGCCGCGCAGCCGGCGCGCCACGCTGACCACCCTGGTCTCGGCGCTCGCCGAAGGCTCGCTGACGCTCGGCTTCGGCAGTGACTGGGAGGCGGCGCGGGCACAACTGACGGCGCTGCCCGGCTTCGGCCCGTGGACCACCGAAGTGATCGCGATGCGGGCACTCGGCGACCCGGACGCCTTCCTGCCGTCCGATCTGGGGATCCGGCGGGCGGCGCAGGGGC
Organism: Streptomyces sp. NPDC091682; assembly: GCF_044756625.1. Classification (NCBI taxonomy): domain Bacteria; kingdom Bacillati; phylum Actinomycetota; class Actinomycetes; order Kitasatosporales; family Streptomycetaceae; genus Streptomyces; species Streptomyces sp. NPDC091682. The sequence continues at coordinate 27,499 of NZ_JBIVTH010000003.1, forward strand.
TCGGGCTGCCGTCCACCCCCTCGGCGCTCACCGCGCGGGCGGCCGGATGGCGGCCCTGGCGCGCCTACGCCGTCCAGTACTTGTGGGCCACCGAAGCCCACCCCATCAACCACCTGCCCGTCTGAGGAGCACCAGCGATGCGATCCACCACGAACAGCGCCAAGACGCACACCGTCGTCGACAGCCCCTACGGCCCGCTGACCCTGGTCGCCACGGACGGGGTGCTCAGCGGCCTCTACATGACCGAGCAGCGCCACCGGCCGGCCGAGGAGTCCTTCGGGGAGCGGGTGGCCGCCGCCGAGGAGCCCTTCCCCGAAGTGGCGCGCCAGCTGACCGCGTACTTCGCCGGCGAGCTCACCGAGTTCGACCTCCCGCTGCGTCTGGAGGGCACCGATTTCCAGCGCAGCGTCTGGGACCAGCTCGTGCGGATCCCGTACGGCGAGACGTGGTCGTACGGGCAGCTCGCGGCGAAGCTGGGCAAGCCCAGCGCCTCGCGCGCGGTGGGCCTGGCGAACGGGAAGAACCCGGTCGGCATCATCGTGCCCTGCCACCGGGTGATCGGCGCGTCGGGCGGGATGACCGGCTACGGCGGCGGGCTCGACCGCAAGGTCAGGCTGCTGGCCTTGGAGTCCGGAGAACAGGCCTGAGCCCCGTCCTGAAAGCCGGTCGCGGAGGCCTGTTCGACACCGCCCCACTCCGAAATGCGGAGTTTTTGAAGCGGTTGTATGAATGGAATACCGCTACATGATCGGAGTCGGGCATGGACGACTATCCGCTTCTCAACATCTTCTGGACGATGCTGTACCTGTTCCTGTGGATCATGTGGTTCTTCCTACTCTTCAAGATCATCACGGACATCTTCCGTGACCACAGCCTCGGCGGCTGGGGGAAGGCGGGATGGCTGATCTTCGTCATCATCCTGCCCTTCCTGGGCGTGTTCATCTACCTCATCGCCCGAGGCAAGAGCATGGGCGAGCGCGACCTGAAGCAGGTCCAGGAGAACGAGGCCGCCTTCCGGGACTACGTCCAGAAGACGGCGGGCTCCGGCGGCAGCGCGGACGAACTGCACAAGCTCTCCGCCCTCAAGGACAAGGGCGACATCACGCAGGAGGAGTTCGACCGCGCCAAGGCCAAGCTCCTGGCCTGACCGGTCGGGTCGTCAGACGACGAGGAGCGGAACGAGCAGCGCGAAGGCGGCCCCGGCCTCCACGGCGTAGTTGTACAGCGAGGGGTGCTGGACCGGGGCGGCCAGCAGGACGACGCTCTGCTGGGTGGTGGCGGCCGCCACCCAGTCGCCGTCGGCGCCGAGGTTGCCCTGGTACCAGCCCTCGCAGGAGCCGGGCCCGGTGACGGCGAGGAGGTCGTCCTCGCGGCGGTAGAAGGCCTGCCAGCCGGCGGCCGGAACGGACCAGCCCTCGAAATCGGTGAACAGCGCCCAGCCGCCCTCGCGTATCGCGGTGTCGAAGAGCCAGACCGGGGTCCCCTCCGCAGTCACCTCACCGCCGGCCTGCTGGTCCGTGGTGAAGTGCACCATGGGAAGGGCGTCGGGCCCGTCGGCGGTGCTGGGCCAGGCGTACATCGTGATCATCTTCTGATTCTGTCCTGGTCGAGGTAAGTCCGGTGTTACGGGGCGCCCGTCACGAGGTGACCGGACGCCGGCCGTTCTCCAGTTCAGCGGCGCCCTCGCCCGACTGCGCGATCCGGTAGGCCTCTTGGACGCGCAGTCCGAGCAGTTCGGGCAGGTAGGCGGCGAGTTCGGCGGGCTCGACCAGTCGCCAGGAGACCAGCTCCTCCTCCTGCAGCGCGACGGAAGCGAGCTGGGCCTCGTCGAGTACGCCTCCGTCGTAGACGTAGGCGACCAGGGGCGGGCGACCGGGGCCCAGCACCCAGTCGACGGCCAGAAGACGGCCGAGCGGGAGGTCGAGGCCGATCTCCTCGGCACTCTCGCGCCGAGCCGCGGTGCGCGGCGACTCGTCCTGGTCCGACTCGATGGTTCCGCCCGGCAGGGCCCAGCCCTCGCGGTAGTTGGGCTCGACGAGCAGGACCCGGCCCTCGGCGTCCCGGTAGAGGGCGGCCGCGCCGGCCAACACCCGGGGCAGGCTCGCGATGTACGTGGCGTAGTCATCTGCGGTGGTCACGCCGCAACCCTAATTCCTTCGTCACGAGCGCGGTGGGGCCGGGTGGCACGGGGCGTTCGGTCCGCTCGACACCCAATGGGCACCCCATGACGATTGTTTGACTGATGATATTATTACCCCTCGCCCGGGTCACTCACCCCCGCCCTGCGGCACCAAGGGCTCCGGCAACTGGTGTGTCTCCGGGCCGTCGGACTGGTGGTCCACTGCCGACGTCCTGCTCTCGGCAGTTCAGATCGTCAGGCACCCGCCGACGGTCTTCCGCACTCGGAGATTGAAGAAAAACCCCTCCATGCAGAACGCAGCAGCCCCGGCACGCGACGCGGCCGACCGGCCGGTACCCGTGCTGTCCGTCGTCATCCCGATCTACAACGAGCAGGAGGCCCTGCCCCTGACCGTGGCGCGCCTGCGTCCGATCTTGGACGGCATGGGGATCAGCTACGAGGTCGTCGGCATCGACGACGGTAGCACCGACGCCACTCCGATGATCATGCAGAAGATCCGCCAGGAGTGGCCCGAGCTGCGCATCGTGCGCTTCGCCCGCAACTCCGGACACCAGGCCGCGCTGACCGCCGGCATCCACCGGGCCCACGGCGAGTACGTCGTGAGCATCGACGCCGATCTCCAGGACCCGCCGGAGAAGATCGTCGAGATGTACGAGCTGGCCCGCGAGAAGAACCTGGACATCGTCTACGGCGTCCGCGGCGACCGCGGCACCGACACCTTCTTCAAGCGGCGCACGGCCGGCGTCTACTACTGGCTGATGCGCAAGCTCGTCGGCAAGAACATGCCCAACCAGGCCGGCGACTTCCGCCTGCTCAGCCGGGCCGCCGTCGACGCGCTCAAGTCCCTGCCCGAGCACCAGCCGGTCTACCGGCTGCTCGTGCCGTGGCTCGGATTCAGCAGCGGCGAGGTCGTCTACGTCCGTGAGGAGCGGGTCGCGGGCAGCACCCACTACCCGCTGTCCAAGATGATCCGCCTGGCCCTGGACAGCATCACCAACTTCTCCGCCAGCCCGCTGCGGCTCGCCACCTGGCTCGGCCTGCTGAGCTTCGTGATCTGCTTCGGCCTGGGGATCTACACCACCGTCCAGTACGCGCTCGGCGCGACCGTCCCCGGCTGGGCCTCGCTGTTCATCGGCATGGTCTTCCTCGGCGGCGTCCAGCTCGTCTGCGTCGGCCTCCTCGGCGAGTACATAGGCCGGATCTACTCCGCCGTGCAGGCCCGGCCCGCCTACTTCGTCGGCTACGACTCCGCCGAGGACACCGCGGCCGCCGAGCACGACCAGCGCGTCGCCGAATACGCGGCCTGACCCCGGCGCCCCGGACCGGGGCGCTCCCGGCCGGCCCCGTCCGGGGCCGGCCGACGCACAGCAGGTAGGGAAGACACCGAACACATGGGTACAACTGGCAGCGTCGCGCCCGAGCGGACCGGCCCCGGGGCGCGGCCGCTGAGCGGCTCGTCCCCGTCCCTCAGGAGCGACCGGCCCGGACCGCACGCGTTCTGGCGCTTCCTGCCGGCGGCCGCCGCGTACCTCCTCCTGGTCTCCCTGCTGTTGGCCTCGGACACCACGCCCAGCGACGTCGCCCGGTACACCTTCTACGTGCTCTGGGGCGTCATGCTCCCCGGCACGCTGGTCTTCCGGGCGCTTCGCCGACGGCCGCACACGCTGATCGAGGATCTCGCCTTCGGTGCGGTCCTCGGCCTCGTCCTGGAACTGGCCGCCTGGGCGGTCCTCGTCGGGGCGGGCGCCCAGGCGCTCGCCCTCGCGTGGCCGCTCGCCGTGGTGATCCCCTTCGCGGCCGTGCCGAAGCTCCGCCGGCACTGGCGTCCGCGCGGGTACACCAGCCCGTCGCTCGGCTGGTCCTGGTCGCTCTCCGGGGCGGTGATGCTCAGCAGCGTCTACTTCCACCAGGTCTTCCTGTCCCTGTATCCGGTGATCCCGGACAAGGAGAACAGCAGGCTGTTCAATGACATGCCGTACCTGCTGTCGCTCGCCGCGAACGCGAAGCACAACGTCCCGCTGACCTTCCCCCAGGCTTCCGGCGAGCCCCTGCACTACCACTGGTTCACCTTCGCCCACATGGCGATGACCGACATGGTCGGTCACATCGACCTCGCGGTGGTCGAGTCCAGGCTCATGGTCCCCGCGCTGGCGGCGCTCGGCATGGTGATCGCCGCCGTGGTGGCCCACCGGCTCATCGGGCGGGCCTGGGCGGGGCCGCTGGCCGCGCTGCTGGTCTTCGCGGTCGCCGAGTTCACCGCCGTCTACCCCAACCCCGTGCCCACCTGGACCTTCGGCGCCCCCGCCGTCCGGCTGATGTCCTGGTCCAGCCTCTCCCTGACGTACAGCCAGCCACTGCTGATCGCGCTGATGGGGGTCATCGGCGACGCGCTGCGCAGGAGTCGCAAGGAGGGCCCGTCAGCCGCGGACGGCGAGGGCGCCGACCGGGTCCCGTCCTTCGGCCGCGAGGTGTACGTCCTCGTCGCGCTGTTCGCCCTGGCCTCCACTGCGGCCAAGGCGAGCACCCTGCCCGTCACCCTGGCCGGCCTGGCCCTGACCGGCTTCGTCCTGCTGATCACCACCCGGCGCATCCCGTGGCAGGTGGTCGGGCTGGGCGCGATCCTCGGCGGTGCCCAGCTCTTCGCGACGGCGGTCATATTCAACTTCGAGAGCTACGGGCTGGAGATCATCCCGTTCGGCAACATCCGCGGCTACTGGGCGGATCAGGGGAACCTGCGCTCACCGGCGTTCCAAGCCCTCGTCGTCGTGGGCACGCTGGTCGCCTTCCTGCTCAACCACCAGCTGAAGCTGCTCGGCATGATCCCGTTGATCTCGAAGCGGCGCTTCCGGCTGGAACCCGTCCAGTGGTTCCTGCTCGGCGCCTCCGTGGCGGGGCCGTGTGCCTACCTGGCCGTCAACGGCTACAACGCCAGTTACTTCACGCTCGCCTCGCTGCCCTTCGGGGCCGTGCTCTCGGCCTGGGGCTTCTGCGAGACCTTCGAACGCGCTTCGCTCGGCGCGCGGGGCAAGGCCGCACTCGCCTTCGGCGTGCTCGCCTTCTCCGCGCTGCTCACCTTCGGGATCTACCGCTACTCCGGCCGCTGGTCGTCCTACGTGCTGCGGCTCGCCGGCGACGCGGGGCGCAAGGGCACCTCCTACTCCGTGCTGTTGCCCGCGCTCGCGCTGGCCGCGGCACTGGCCCTGGCCGCCCTGGTCGGCGCGGTCCTGTGGCGGCTCGGCGGCCGGGCGTGGCCCGCGCTGCGCGGCCGCGGCGCGATCGTCCTGCTGGCCGCCGCCCTCACGGCCGGCACCCCGGGTCTCTTCCACGACGTCCTGCAGTCCCGGGAATCCCTGTGGTCGTTCTCCTACGTCATGCCCCGCTCGCACGTGCAGGCGGCGCGCTGGATCCGCGCCCACAGCGAGCCGTCGGACGTGCTGGCCACCAACAGTCACTGCTGGCAGGTGGAGGGGCCCCTGCCCCCAGGGGCGAAGTGCGAAGAAAACACCCGCTCCCAGTGGCTCAGCGCGTTCTCCGAGCGGTCGGTGCTGATCGAGGGCTGGGGCTACGCGCCGCGGGCCATGGCCCTGTCGGGCGGCGGGGCCGCCTACTACGGCCCCTTCTGGGACCAGGAACTGTTCCGGTTCAACGAGGACGCCGTCTACCGGCCGACGCCCGAGATCCTGCGCCGGCTCCACGACCGGTACCACGTCCGCTACATCGTGGCGCACCGCCCGTCGGGCGCCGAGTCGCCGCTCCTGGCCGACCTCGCGAAGAAGGTCTACGACAACGGTCGGCTGGCGGTGTACGAGCTGTCCTGACGGGCTCGCAGACACCGCCGGAGGCCCGGGGTCCGCACAGGCGTCACGCCTGCGGGGACCCCGGGTCTTCGCCGTCCTCGTGTTCCCGTACCCCGGACCGGGACCCGGCCACGCGCCGCAGCCGGGGGTAGCGGGCCGCCCCCTGTTCGGTGATGGCGTCGCCGACCATGGCCCGGACCGCGTCCCGCATCCCGTGCAGGGGGTGGTGGCGGGCGGGTCCGGCGCCGGGGTCGGTGCGGAGTTCCTTCACCAGGGCCCAGCAGAGCAGCATCATGACGATGACGAAGGGCAGCGCGACCAGGATGGTGGCGGTCTGCAGGGACTTCAGGCCGCCCGCGACGAGGAGCACCGCGGCGACGGCGGCCATCAGCACGCCCCAGGTGACGACGAGCCAGGTGCACGGGTTGAGGGAGCCGCGGCTGGTGAGCGAACCCATCACCAGCGAGGCCGAGTCGGCGCTGGTGACGAAGTAGGTCATGACCAGGACCATGGCGACCCACGAGGTGACCGCGGAGAGCGGCAGGGCGTCCAGCATCGCGAAGAGCGAGGCCTCCGTACCGTCCTTGATCTCGGCGGCGAAGTCGACGGCGCCGGTGGAATCGAGGCGGATGGCGGTGCCGCCCATGACGCAGAACCAGATGACGGTGGCCCCGCTGGGGACGAGCAGCACGCCGATGAGGAACTCGCGGATGGTGCGGCCGCGCGAGATGCGGGCGATGAAGGTGCCGACGAAGGGGGCCCAGGAGAGCCACCAGGCCCAGTAGAAGATCGTCCACGCGCCGAGCCACTTGGAGTCGGTGAAGGCGCCGGTGCGGCTGGCCATGGGCACCAGCTCGCTCAGGTACCCGCCGACACCGGCGGGGATCACGTCGAGGATGTAGACGGTGGGGCCGAGCACGAAGACGAAGAGCATCAGGGTGGCGGCGAGCACGATGTTGATGGTGCTGAGCCACTTCACCCCCTTGTGCAGGCCGGAGAAGGCGGAGAGGACGAAGGCCGCCGAGAGCGAGCCGATGATGACCAGTTCGACGGTGACGGAGTCCTCGATGCCGGTGGTGAGGCTGAGCCCCTTGGAGACCTGGAGCGCGCCGAGGCCGAGGCTGGTGGCGGTGCCGAAGACGGTGGCGAAGACGGCCAGAAGGTCGACGGCCTTGCCGGGCCGGCCGTTGGCCCGCTGCTCGCCGATCAGGGGGACGAAGGCGGAGCTGAGGCGGTTGCCGCGGCCCTTGCGGAAGGTCGCGTAGGCCAGGGCGAGGCCGGCGATGCCGTAGATCGCCCAGGGGGTGAGGGTCCAGTGGAAGAAGGAGTACTCCATGGCCGCGAGGGCGGCGGCGCCGGTGCGGGGGGCCGCCCCGGAGGCCGGGGGTGGGGCCAGGTAGTGGGTGAGCGGCTCCCCCACCCCGTAGAACATCAGGCCGATGCCCATCCCGGCACTGAACATCATCGCGATCCACGCGAGGTTGGTGAACTCGGGCTCGGAGTCGTCGGCGCCGAGGCGGATCCGGCCGAACCGGCTGATCGCGAGGACGACGCACATGACGAGGAAGACGTCGGCGGCGATCACGAACAGCCAGGCGAAGTTGCCCAGCACCCAGGAGAGCGCGGTGCTCGACGCCGTGTCGAAGGAGTCCCCGGCCAGGGCCGCCCAGGCGACGACGGCCAGCACGGCGATCACACCCACGGTGACGACGGCATGGTCGGGCGCGCCGTCCGAGGGGCCGCCGGACCCGCCTCCCGGGGTGTCCGGACGTGGCTGTTCCAGTGATTCCGCGCTCATGCGGCCACACTATGCAGGCGTATATCCCTATTTAGGCGCATGGTGCGCCGGGTGTGGCCCAGGCCACTCATGGGCATAGGAGGATCCTCCGGATAAGCTCATGGCGGCGCGACTGCACTGTTCGATAGCAAGGGATAGCAAAGGTGACGGACGGAGCAGTAACTGAGGCCGCGCGCGTACTCATCGCCGCGGACAAATTCAAGGGCTCGCTCACGGCCGTTCAGGTCGCGGAGCGGGTGACGGCCGGTCTTCGCAGGGCCGTACCGGACCTGGAGATCGAGACCCTCCCCGTCGCGGACGGCGGCGACGGAACGGTCGCGGCAGCCGTGGCAGCGGGCTTCGAGCGCAGGGAGGTACGGGTCACCGGACCCCTCGGCGACCAGGTCACGGCCGCCTTCGCGCTGCGCGGGGGCACCGCGGTGGTCGAGATGGCGGAGGCCTCCGGGCTGCAGCTGCTGCCGGCGGGCACTTTCGCCGCGCTGACGGCGACCACGTACGGCTCGGGCGAGCTGCTCAAGGCCGCGCTGGACGCGGGCGCGCGCTCGATCGTCTTCGGCGTGGGCGGCAGTGCCACCACCGACGGCGGCGCCGGCATGCTGGCCGCGCTGGGCGCCGTGTTCCTGGATGCGAACGGCGAACCGGTCGGTCCGGGTGGCGGTGCGCTGGCCAAGCTGGCCTCCGCCGACCTGTCCGGCGTCGACCCGCGCTTCGCGGAGGTGGAGTTCGTCCTCGCGAGCGACGTGGACAACCCGCTGACCGGCCCGAAGGGCTGCGCCGCGGTGTACGGCCCGCAGAAGGGTGCGTCGCCCGAGGACGTGGCGACGCTCGACGCGGCGCTGGCGCACTTCGCGGTGGTGCTGGAGAAGTCGATCGGCGCGAAGGCCGCCGAGTGCGCGGTACTCCCGGGTGCCGGTGGTGCGGGCGGCATCGGCTACGGGGCCCTGCTGCTCGGCGCGGCGTTCCGTCCGGGCATCGAACTGATGCTGGACGTGCTGGGCTTCGCCCCCGCGCTGGAGCGGGCCACGCTGGTCATCACCGGTGAGGGCTCCCTGGACGAGCAGACCCTGCACGGCAAGGCCCCGGCGGGCGTCGCGGCCGCGGCGCGCGCGGCGGGCAAGCCCGTGGTGGCCGTCTGCGGCCGGCTACTGCTGACCCAGGAGGCGCTGGAAGGGGCCGGCATCCGCAAGGCGTACCCGCTCACGGACCTGGAGCCCGACCCGGCCAAGTCCATCCCGAACGCGGGTCCCCTGCTGGAGCAGGTCGCGGCCAACATCGCCGCCGACGTGCTCTGATCCGGCCGTCTGCCCGGACCCCGCATCTCAGCCTCGCCAGGGGGTACCTCCCAGCGGTAGCTGGGGGAGTTTGAGGCGCGGGTCCGGGCGGAGCCCGGAGGCCGTCGGTGCTGCCGGCGAGGCTGAATTCGGGCGGGGCTACCGCAGAAGGTCGGCCGTGGTGACCACGCGGGCGAAACCGCCGCCCTCGAGGTTCACCGCGGTGGCGGTGGCGAGTTCGTCCGCCGTCAGGGCGAGGCCCGCCGGCCCGGCGAGGTCGAAGGTGTGCGTGGCGTCGAGCGGGACGAGCACGTCATAGCCCAGGTTCCCCGCCATCCGGGCCGTGGTCTCGACGCACATGTTGGTCTGGATGCCGACCAGCACCAGCTGGCCGATGCCCCGGGCCTTCAGCCAGTCGGCCAGGTCCGGGGTGCCGTAGAAGGCCGAGTTCACCGTCTTGGTGACCACCAGGGCCCCCTGGCTCCGCTTCTCCACCAGGTCCTTGAAGGCGTGGCCGGGGTGGTCGGCGGCGAGGACCGAACCCGGCTGCACGGAGGCGTGCCGGACCAGGACCACCGGGCGGCCGGCCGCCTGCCAGGCGTCCATCAGGGCCGCGATGTTGTCCTCGGCCGCAGGATTGTTGCGGGGCCCCCAGAAGGACTCCTCGTCGAAGCCCTTCTGCACGTCGATGACCAGCAGGGCACTGTTGGGGGCGATCTCGATCGCGGTCGTCGTCATGGCTCCATGCTGTCCGCCGGGCCGCCGGCCCGACAGCGCCCTCGAGGCCCCGTACCGATGGGATCCTGCCAGCCTGGCAGTTCTGGCCGCCTGGCAGACTGGCCGGATGCGCCGTGTCGCGATCGTCGTCCAGCCCGGTATCCGCAGCTTCGACCTCGCCGTCATCACCGAGGTCTGGGGCCCCAACCGCAGCCGCGCCGGGGTGCCGGGCTTCGAGCTGCGCCGGTGCGCCCTGGAGCCCGGTCCGATCCCGCTGCCCGGCGGCCTGACCCTGGCCCCCGACCGGGGACTGGACTGGCTGGCGACCGCGGACCTGGTCGTCGTACCGGCGCTGGCCGAGCCGGCCGATCCGACGCCCGCGCCGGTCCTCGCCGCCCTGCGCGAAGCGCACGGCCGGGGCGTGCCGGTCGCCGCCTTGTGTGCCGGGGCGTTCATCCTGGCGGAGGCCGGTCTACTGGAGGGCCGCCGGGCGGTCACCCACTGGTGGCTGGCCCCGCAGCTCGCCGCCCGCTATCCGGGGATCGTGGTCGAGGACGCCCCGCTCTACGTCGAGGACGGCGGGCTGTGGACCTCCGCCGGGGTGGCCTCCGGGATCGACCTGTGCCTGCACCTCGTCCGGGAGGCGCACGGCGCCGAGGCCGCCGCCGCCATCGCCCGCTCCATGGTGACCGGCCCCTTCCGCACCGGGGACCACGCCCAGTACCTGGACCGGCCCGTCCCGGCCGCGGACCGGACGGCCGAGGCGCTGGCCGCCGTACGGGCGCGCGCCCTGCGTTCGCTGCACGAGCCCCTGTCCGTGGCGACCATGGCCGGCTGGGCCGGGATGTCCCCGCGGTCCTTCGCCCGGCACTTCACCGCCGCCACCGGCACCACCCCGCACCGGTGGCTGCTGGGCCACCGGCTGGACGCGGCCCGCAAGCTGCTGGAACGCACCGACCATCCGGTGCCGGAAGTGGCCCGGCGGGCCGGTTTCGCCAGTGAGGTCACCTTCCGCCAGCACTTCACCGCGTGCGTCGGCCTCGGCCCGCGCGCGTACCGGGCGGCCTCCTGTGCACCAGCAGCCGCACCAAACCCTCCGGACAGTGTTAGAAAGGGCTCATGACCGGACGTTTTGGTCGCCAGCCGACCGGGTGGGGCTCGCGCCTGTTCGCGCGGCTGTCCCGGTGGGCACACAGCGTCGCCGGTCAGGTCTTCGCCCTCCAGGCGATGATCGTCCTCCTGCTGATCGCCGCTGCGGCCGCGGCCCTGGTGTTCCAGGCCCGGTACGACAGCGAACGCGACGCCCGCCACCGCGCGCTCACGGCGGCCGAGTCCTTCGCGCACTCCCCCGGTATCGCGGCGGCACTGCTCTCGACGGATCCGACTGCCCTGCTCCAACCGCTGGCCGAGGCCGCCCGCCGGGGCTCGGGCGTCGACTTCATCGCCGTCATGAACACCGCCGGGATCCGCTACACCGACTCGCGCCCCGAGCTGATCGGCAAGCGGGCCACCGGTGACCTCAGCCGCGCCCTCGCCGGACGTGCCTTCACGGAGACCTTCCGGGGCGAGCCGAGCGATGCCGTCCGGGCCGTCGTCCCGATCCGCAATGCCGACGGCGTCGTCATCGGCCTGGTCGGCACCGGCATAGACGTCGAGAACGTCTCCCAGGTCGTCGAGGGCCAGCTCCCGCTCCTGCTCGGGGCGGCCGCGGGAGCCCTGCTGCTCGGCACCGGTGGCGCCGCCCTGGTCAGCCGCCGGCTGCGGCGCCAGACCCGCGGCCTGGGCGCCGCCGAGATGAGCCGGATCAACGAGCACCACGAAGCCGTCCTGCACGCCGTCCGCGAGGGCGTGGTCATCATCGACGCCGACCAGCGGCTCGTCCTGGCCAACGACGAGGCCCGCCGGCTGCTCGACCTGCCGCCCGCCCCCGAGAACCGGCACGTCACCGAGCTCGGCCTCGACCCGCGCACCGCCGAACTGCTCGCCTCCGGCCAGGTGGTGACGGACCACGTGCACCTGGCGGGCGACCGGCTGCTCGCCGTCAACGTACGGCCCACCGCGCAGTACAAGGGCATGTCCACCGGCAGCGTCGTGACCCTGCGCGACTCCACCGAGCTCGCCGCGCTCTCCGGCCGGGCCGCGGTCGCCCGTGGTCGGCTCCAGCTGCTCTACGACGCCGGCGTGCGGATCGGCACCACCCTGGACGTGGTGCGGACCGCCGAGGAGCTGTCGGAGGTCGCCGTCCCCCGGTTCGCGGACTTCGTCACGGTGGAACTGCTGGAGCCGGTGCTGCACGGTGACGAACCCTCCTTGGTCACCGGCATCTACACGGAGATGCGCCGGGCCGCCATCACCGGCGTGCGGGCCGACTCGCCGCTCCAGCCGGTCGGCGACATCATCCGGTTCGTCTTTCCGACGGCCCCGATGGCGGCGGCCCTGGACGCCGGGCACGCGGTGCTCGCGGCCGATCTGAACGCGGCCATGGGCTGGCGGGCCCAGGACTCCCAGGGCACCCGGGTGGCGCTCGACTACGGGCTGCACTCGCTGATCTGCGTACCGCTCCAGGCCCGGGGCGTGGTCCTGGGCATGGCCAACTTCTGGCGGGCCGCCGACACCCCGGACGCCTTCGACGAGGAGGACCGGTCCTTCGCGGCGGAGCTGGGTGCGCGCGCCGCCGTCTCCATCGACAACGCCCGCCGCTTCACCCGCGAGCACGCGATGGCCGTGACGCTCCAGCGCAGCCTCCTGCCCCGGGTGCTGCCCGCCCAGAACGCCGTGCACGTCGCCTCCCGCTACCTGCCCGCGAAGGCGGGGGTCGGCGGGGACTGGTTCGACGTGATCCCGCTGCCGGGCGGCCGGGTGGCGCTGGTCGTCGGCGATGTCGTCGGCCACGGGGTGCACGCCGCGGCCACCATGGGCCGGCTGCGGACCGCGGTGCACAACTTCTCCACCCTGGACCTGCCCCCCGACGAGCTGCTCGGACACCTGGACGAGCTGATCAACCGGATCGACCAGAACGAAACCGGGCGGGGGCTCGCGGGCGGGGGCGCGGAGGAGAGCCCCGAGGACTCCCCGGACCGGGCCGCCGAGCCGGCCGGGGTCACCGGTGCCACCTGTCTCTACACGGTCTACGATCCGGTCTCCGGGCGGTGTCTGATGGCCAGCGCCGGCCATCCCGGGCCGGCGCTGATCCGCCCCGGTGGGGCGGTCGAGTTCCCCGAGCTGCCGGCCGGGCTGCCCCTGGGCGTCGGCGGCATGCCGTTCGAGGCCTCCGAGTTCACGCTCCCCGAGGGGAGCCGGCTGGTGCTGTTCACCGACGGTCTGGTGGAGGACCGCGACCGGGACTTCGACACCGGACTGCGGCTGCTGCGCGAGGCGCTGGCACGGCCCGACCGCAGCCCCGACCAGGCCTGCTCGGACGTGCTCGCCACGATGCTGTTCCCGGTACCGAGCGACGACATCGTCCTGCTGGTCGCCGACACCCGGCGGTTGGAGGCCGACCGGATCGCCGAGTGGGAGGTGCCGGGCGAGGCCTCGGCCGTCTCGCGCGTGCGCAACGCGGGTGCGGCGCAGCTCGCCGCCTGGGGGCTGGACGAGCTCTCCTTCCCCGCCGAGCTGATCCTCAGCGAGCTGATCACCAACGCCATCCGGCACGGCAGCGCGCCCGTACGGGTGCGGCTGCTGCGCGACCGCGCCCTCGTCTGCGAGGTCTCCGACGGCAGCAGCACCTCACCGCACCTGCGGTACGCCACGACCACGGACGAGGGTGGGCGCGGACTGTTCCTCGTCGCCCAGTACGCCGCCCGGTGGGGCACCCGTTACACCGAGCGCGGCAAGGTCATCTGGGCCGAGCTGCCGCTGACCGGGGGCCCGGAGCCCCTGGTGCCGGACCCGCTGGACCTGGACGCGCTGGAGGACCTGGCCTGGTGACCTGCGGTCCGGGGTGCGGACGCGGCTCGACCGGGGCCAGGGGCCGGGACCCGGGGCCGGGGCCGGGGGTCACACCGCCCGGGTGCGGGCCAGCAGCACGGCGACGTCGTCCTGCTGGGCGCTGGGCAGCAGCCGCCGCAGGATCCCGTCGCACAGCTCGTCCAGGGGCTGCTCCACCCGGTGCAGGGCCCCCGCCAGCTGGGCCATGCCCTGGTCGAGGTCCCGGTCCCGGGCCTCGATGAGGCCGTCGGTGTAGAGCACGAGCAGGCTCCCCGGCGGCAGCCGTACCTCCTCGGTGCGGAAGTCCTGCCCGCCCGTGCCCAGCGGGGTCCCGGGCGGGCCGTCGAGGAAGGTGATGGCTCCGCCCGGGGTGACCACGGCGGGCGGCGGGTGGCCGGCCCGGGCGATCACGCAGGTGCCGGAGGCCGCGTCGTGGACGGCGTACACGCAGGTGGCCATCTCGTCCTCGCCCAGGTCGGCCACGACGGCGTCGAGCGAGCGGAGCAGCCGCGCCGGGGGCACGTCGTGGCGCGCGAGGGTCCGTACCGCCGTGCGCAGCTGCCCCATGACGGCGGCGGCGTGGACGCCGTGGCCCATGACGTCCCCGATGACCAGCCCGGTCCGGTCGCCGGGCAGCGGGATGACGTCGTACCAGTCCCCGCCGACGTCGTGATCGCTGGCGGGCAGGTAGCGCCCGGTGAGTTCGAGGCCCGGGACCTCGGGCAGCGCGCTGTTGGTGAGGCTGCGCTGGAGGGTCAGGGCCGCCTGGCGCTGGAGGGTGTACATCCGGGCGTTGTCGATGTTGAGGGCCGCGCGGGCGACCAGCTCGTCGACGAGGACGCAGTCCTGCTCGTCGAAGGGTTCCCGCTCGCGCGTGCGGGTCACGGCGACGGCGCCGAGCACGGTGCCGCGGGCGACGAGCGGGACCAGTCGGGCCGAGCCCAGGGTGGCGAGGTAGGTGCGCAGTGCCTCGGCGCGCGGGGAGGTGATCAGCGCCGGGATGTCGGCGAGGTAGAGGTTCATGGGCCGCCCCTCGGCGATGACCTGCTCGTAGGTGGTGCCCATGGGGATCTGGAAGGTCTGGCCGGGGGCGAGTTTCGCGGTGGGGGCGGTCGGGTCGGGGAAGTGGGCGGCCAGGCGGCGCAGGACGCCGCGCGTGGAGGCCGCGGGGACGGGGCCCTCGTCGGGGAGCAGGACCGCTTCGAGCAGCTGTACGTCGGCCGAGTCCGCGAGCTGCGGCACCAGCACGTCCACGATCTCCCGGGCGGTCTGGTGGAGGTCCAAGGTGGTGCCGATGCGGGTGCCCGCTTCGGCGAGCAGGGCGAACCGGTGCCGGGCCCGTTCGGCGTCGGCCTGGGCCTGCTGGCCCTCGGTGATGTCGATGAGCGAGGCGATCACGCCGAGGGCGCGGCCGGAGCCGTCCAGCAGCGGGGCGTACGAGCAGGACCAGGTTCGGTCGTTCTCCGGGTCGGCGGGGGTCCGCCCGGTGCGGCGGACGTCGACCACGGCGGTGCCCCGGTCCAGGACCTGTCGCATGGTGGCTTCCAGCGCGTCGGCGTTGACCCCGGGCACGACCTCGGTGAGCCGCTTGCCGAGGTGCTCGGCGGCGGAGACGCCGTTCATCCGGGCCAGGGCGTCGTTGACGCGGAGGAACCGCAGGTCGGTGCCGAGGGTGGCGAGGCCGATGGGCGACTGGGTGAACAGGCTCTGGAGGGCGGCGAGGGAGTCCCGCATGTGGAGCACCTCGGAGGTCTCCACGGCAATGAGCATGGCCCCGGTCCTGCCCTGCGGGTCGGCGGCGGGGACGATCCACATCTCCATCGGTACGCGGTGGCCGTCGCGGTGGCGCACGGGCAGGGTGCCGACGACGGTCTCGCCGGACTGGACGCGGCGGGTCAGCTGGTCGGCGAGCTCGTGGTTGGCCTCGGGGACGAGCACGGCGCTGCCGGGGAGGCCGATGATGTCCTCGGGGCGGTGTCCGAGGAGGTCCTGGGCGGCCAGCGACCACTCCACGATGCGCCCGTCGGCGTCCTCCCGCCACAGGGCGATCGGTAGCAGCTCGCTGAGTACGCCCGCGTACCCGACAGCCGCGGGCGGCGGGTTCGGCACCTCGCTCGTCGCCTGGTAAGTGTCCAACGCACCGACCTCACCCCGGGGGGCCTGATTCCTACCGATTCACCCTATCCGAGGCGTGGGCGCGGGGCTCTGTGTCGGCCGGTCCCGACCGGGTCGCGGGCTCCCCGGACCGCCCTTGCGCGCAGCGCCCTCCTTCCTCATACGACCACCACCTCGACGCAGGCCACGGGGTTGCAGCCGTAGCCGCGGGCGTTCCACAGGGGCCGCGGCGGCTGTGTGTCGCCGCGGGCGTCGGTGGCGCGGGAGACCAATCGGTACGGTCCGGGCCGCTGCGGCGTCCACCGGTACGACCAGCTGCTCCAGCCGTAGGGGCCGGCGGGCGCTTCGAGGAGGGCCGCGTGCCAGCCGCGCTCGCGGTGGCGGTCGTCGTCCTCGTATTCGGCGCGGACCTCGACGCTCCGCAGCGGCACCCCGCCGCCCGACCAGGCGCGGCCGCGGACGAGGGTCTCGTGATCCCGGCACACGGCCGTGTCCGGTTCGGGTTCGGTGATGAGCGACTTGACCCGCACGCCGGCCACCGGGCCCTCGGGGGTGCCGCGGGAGGCCTCGTAGAGGTACTCCTCGCTCTGGAAGACCCCGGTGAACGGGCGGGTCACGGCCCGGGCCCCGACCAGCCACTTCACATCGGCGACCGCGTAGCGGCCGGGGACCAGCAGGCGGACCGGCGCCCCGTGCTCGGGGGCGAGCGGCTCCCCGTTCATGCAGGTGACGAGGAGGGTGTCCGGGTGGAGGGCCACGGCGAGCGGGAGACTGCGCTCGAAGGCCGCCCGGCGGCCGCGCACCGGGCCGGAGTCGGCTCCGGTGAAGACGACCTCCGCGGCCGAGGGTCCGATCAGGGCCCGTTCGGCGAGGAGCCGGAAGGGCACTCCGGCGAAGTGCGCGCAGCCCACCGCCCGTTGGCCCCACTGCAGGCCGGGCGGGCTGGGTGTCATCAGGCTGCGTCCGTTGCCCGCGCACTCCACGACCACGTCGAGTTCCCGGTGGTCCATCGCGAGCAGCTCTTCGTAGCCGAGGACGAAGGGGGCGGCCGCGGCGCCGGCGACCCGCAGTCGCCAGCGGCCCGGTGGGATCCGCGGGATGCCGAAGTGGTCGCGTACGAAGAAGGCTCCGACGGGGGTGACCGGCTCGGCCAGCGCGGCCGAGGGGGTCTGCGCGTTGTACGGGTCTGCGGTAACCGTTTCGGGCGCCCAGACCGTGGCGCCGGGCCCTCGGGCCGCTCCTGAAACCGGCCATGTGGTCATGGCAGCACCTTCCGTCGGGCTCGTACCGAGCGCGACGCGGATTTCTTTACAGACTACGTCCTGGCAAAGCCTTGACTGGGTGCGAATTGGGAGGAAACTCATCAATACACCGGATAACCGGAAAGAGCCGCACCTCCCTCTGGAGACGTCCTCAGGCCCGCGTGACCCTTGTCCAGGCTCTGGCCAGGCCCCCGGCAGCACTCGTCGACCAGGGGAGCCATCGGCGACGGCGGATGGCTCATGGAAACGACGGACTGCCGGGGACTGTCATGTCCTCGTGCGGCCGGGCTGCCCCACGGCTCCCCGGCCCCCTACGCCTGAACGACGGCGGCCGGTCCGGACTGCTGCTGGCGAGGGAGCGTCGGGAGCGTGCGGGGCGCGTCGGTGGCGCCGAGGACGCCCGCGATGCCCCGGGCGAGGCAGGGGATCCGGTGCGCCGGGATGCCCGCGATGTTGATCCGCCCCGAGGTCGTGCCGTAGACGGCGTACTGCCTGCGCAGGCGCAGCATCTGCTGCGCGGACAGCGGCAGCATCGAGAACATGCCCTTCTGACGGGCGAGCGAGCGCGCCTGGTCCGCGCAGCCGAGCGCGCTCAGGTGGGCGATCAGATCCGCCCGGTTGTCCATGATCCGGCCGCGCATGACCTCCAGCTCCGCCCGCCAGGCGGCCCGCAGCCCCTCGTCCTCGAGGATCGTGGTCACGACGGCAGCGCCGTGCTCGGGCGGCATCGAGTAGAGCGTCCGGGCGGCGTTCTGCAGGGCGGTCTCGGCGTGCCGGACCGCCTGGCCCGAGGCGCCGAGCACGATGGCGCAGCCGACGCGGTCGCTGTAGAGGCCGAAGTTCTTCGAGCAGCTGACCGCGATCAGCATTTCCGGCACCCGCGCCGCCAGCATCCGCGTGGGCAGCAGGTCGGCCTCCAGGCCGTCGCCGAGCCCGTGGTAGGCGAGGTCGACGAAGGGCACCCAGCCGCGGCGGGCGGCCGAGTCGGCGAGCGCCTCCCAGTCGTCCAGCAGCGGGTCGACGCCCGTGGGGTTGTGGGCGCAGCCCTGGAGCAGGACCACGTCGTCCCGCTGTGCGTCCTGCAGTTCCCGCAGCACACCGGCCGTGTCGAAGCGGCCCTCGGCGTCGCGCCAGCCGAACGGGCGCACGCGCAGCCCGGCGGCCTCCAGGATGGGCCGGTGGTTGACGTAGGCCGGATCGCTGATCCACACCGTGGTGCCGGGCCGGGTCCGGCAGATCAGGTCGGCCAGCAGCCGCAGCGCGCCCGAGCCCGCGACGGTCTGGACGGCCGCGGCCCGGTCGGTCGGCCCGGCCGGGCCCAGGACCAGCTCCAGCAGGGAGCGGTTGAAGGCGGCGTTGCCGGAGAGCCCGCGGTACTCCTTGGAGTCGGAGCGCTCCGCCAGGCGGATCTCGGCCTCGCGGACGGCGGCCATGACGGGGGTGGTGCCCGTCTGGTCCCGGTAGACCCCGAGGACGAGGTTGAGGCGTTCGGGCCGCTCGTCGCTGCCGAACTCGGAGGTCAGGTCCCACAGCGGGTCGGTGGGCGGCGTGGGGAGGAGCTCAAGCATCGGCGGGAACCTTGGGTCGAGGGCGGCGGTTGGCGAGGACGACGCCGGTGGTGATGAGGGGGACGCCGACGAGGACGGCGGGGGTCGGCGTCTCGCCGAGGAGCGGGACGGCGAGCAGGA
The DNA here is from genome assembly GCF_044756625.1 of Streptomyces sp. NPDC091682. Lineage (NCBI taxonomy): Bacteria > Bacillati > Actinomycetota > Actinomycetes > Kitasatosporales > Streptomycetaceae > Streptomyces > Streptomyces sp. NPDC091682. The sequence continues at coordinate 46,217 of NZ_JBIVTH010000003.1, forward strand.
CGACGGCGACGGGGCTGAGGCTGCCGAAGACGGCGCTGCGCTCGGCGCCGAGGCGGCGGATGGCGAAGGCGTAGAGCAGGCCCGCGCACAGGCCGACCCCCAGCCCCTGCACGACGAGGAACAGCGCGATGTCGCTGCCCGCCGCGTGCGCGATGCCGGTGGGGAGCACCCCGGTCAGCGCCAGGACCCCGATCACCGCGAAGGAGGGCAGGCACAGCAGTCCGATCGACCCGATCGGGTCGAGGTCGACCTCGCGCAGCCCCACGGTGTAGAGGGCCCAGAGGCCGCTGGCCACCAGGAGCGTGCCGGCGCCGGCCAGTACGTCGGTGTCGACGGGCACGACGTAGCGCCAGACGAGGGCGACCACACCGGCCGCGATCAGGGCGAGCCCGGCGGCCTGCGTGCCCCGGGGCGCGCCGTGGCCACGGCGGATCATGATCACGGAGACGAACAACGGGACCATGCCGGGGACGATGGATCCGACGAAGGCGGCGGACGTCAGTGCGCCGCCGTGCATCGCGGCCAGGAAGAACGGCACCCCGGCACCACAGACGATCTTCACGGCGGGGCCCGGGCGCACCGCGGCGATGGCGCGCCGGCGCCGCCACAGGGCGGGGAACAGGACGACGAGGGGGACGCCGAAGCGGAGCAGCGCCGCGTCGGCGGGCAGCAGGGAGGAACCGCCGAGGGCCCGGGCGCTGAGCGCGAAGGCCGCCCAGATCGACACGGTGACCAGCAGGGCCAGCACGCCCTCGGTCTGTGGGGAGAGCCCGCGCCGGCCGGGGTGTCCGGCCCGCGGGCCCGCCGCATCGGGAGGCAGGGTCGCCCGGGTGGTGTTCGTCGCGACCAAGGAATTGCTCCAGCCTCTGAGACCCGGACCGATCCGGTCCGTGCTGGGGCAACGCTAGGGCTTGGGGCGGGGCAGCCGATTGCCAGTTCTGTCTCTCGGACATACGTTTGGGGCAGAATCTGCCAAGGAGTGCTGTGGACGCAGTGGATCTACAGATCATCAGGGAGTTGCAGGCCGACGGGCGCCTGTCCAACCAGGACCTCGCCGACCGCGTCCGGCTGTCCCCCTCGCCCTGCCTGCGCCGGGTGAGGCGGCTGGAGGAGGCGGGCCTGATCCGCGGCTACACGGCCATGGTCGACCAGGTCGCCTTCGGGCTCCCGGTCACCGTCTTCGTCCGGATCCGCCTGGAACGCCATACGGCGGAGGCGGTGCGGCTGTTCGAGGAGCACGTCGCGGTCATCGAGCACATCCAGGACTGCTACCTGATGGCGGGCAGTAGCGACTACCTGCTCCGGATCGTCATCGAGGACCTGGAGGCCTACGAATCCCTGGTGCGCCACCGGATCCACGCCATCCCCGGGATCGCCTCGATCGAATCGAGCTTCGCGTTCGGCAGCGTCAAGCAGTCCCGTACCTATCCGCGGCCCGCCCCGGGCGCCTCCGGGCGCTCACCGCGCTGACGACGGCCCGGCGGGCGGCCCGGCGGGCGGCTCAGGAGGCGGCCGCCACCGCCGCCTCGAAGGCCTCGTAGGCGGCTGCGTCGAAGAGCACGAACCGCGCTTCCTGCACCTCGGTACGGGCGCGGCGCACCGTCTCCACCGCGATCCGCGCCCCGTCGTCCATCGGCCAGCCGTAGATGCCGGTGGAGATGGCCGGGAACGCGACCGTACGGGCCCCCAGCTCGTCGGCGATGCGCAGCGACTCGCGGTAGCAGGAGGCCAGCAGCGCCGACCGGTCCTCCTCCCGCGACCAGACCGGGCCCACCGTGTGGATGACGTGCTCGGCGGCGAGCCGCCCGGCCGTGGTGGCGACGGCCCGGCCGGTCGCCAGCCCCTTGCAGTAGTGCGAACGCCGCAGGTCCTCGCAGGCCGCGAGGATCTCCGGTCCACCGCGCCGGTGGATGGCGCCGTCGACCCCGCCGCCGCCGAGCAGCGAGGAGTTCGCCGCGTTGACGATCGCGTCGGCCTTCTCCGCGGTGATGTCGCCGCGGACCAAGGTGATGCGGACCATCAGGATCCCTTTCGTAGGTGCCGCCAGACCGCCTTGGCCGCGTTGTGGCCGGACATGCCGTGGACGCCCGGGCCCGGCGGGGTGGCCGAGGAACAGAGGAAGACGGCCGGGTGCGCCGTCGTGTACGGGGTGAGGGAGATCTTGGGACGCAGGAGGAGCTGGAGGCCCGAGGCGGCCCCGCAGGCGATGTCCCCGCCGACGTAGTTGGGGTTGCGGGCGGCGAGTTGGGGCGGGCCGGCCGTGGCGCGGGCGAGCACCAGGTCGCGGAAGCCCGGGGCGAAGCGCTCCAGTTGGGATTCGACGGCCTCGGTGAGGTCTCCGTCCCAGCCCGCGGGGACGTGTCCGTACGCCCAGAACACGTGCTTGCCCTCGGGCGCCCGGCCGGGGTCGACCAGGCTGGGCTGCGCAGTGATGAGGAAGGGGGAGCGCGGGGCCCGCCCGCCGGAGGCGAGCTGGAGGGCGGCGTCGATGTCGCGGGCGCGCGGGCCGACCTGGACGGTGCCGGCGCGGCGCGGCGCCTCGGCCGTCCACGGGACCGGGCCGTCCAGCGCGTAGTCGATCTTGAACACGGAGGCGCCGTACCGGTAGCCGTCGTACGCGCGCCCCAGGCGGGCGATGCGGGCCAGCGCGGTCGGCGAGGTGTCGAAGACGTAGGTGCGGGCGGGCGGGAGGTCATCGAGCCGCTTGACCTCGAAGCCGGTGTGGACGGTCCCGCCGAGGTCGCGCAGATACCCGGCGAGTGCGTCGGACACGGACTGCGAGCCGCCGCGCGGCATCGGCCAGCCGTTCGCGTGCGCGGCCAGTGCGAAGACCAGGCCCACCGCACTGGTGGCGATCCCGCCGAGCGGTGCGATGACGTGGGCCACCAGGCCCGCGAACAGTGCGGGGGCCCGCTCGTCGCGGAAGCGGCTCAGCAGCCAAGTGGAGGGCGGCAGTCCGGCGAGCCCGAAGCGGGCGAGCGTGAGCGGGTCCCGGGGCAGCGCGGTGCTCGGCAGGGACATGAAGTCCCGGGCCAGGGTGTCCCATTTGCCGAGGAAGGGCCCGACCAGACGCCGGTAGGCGCCCGCGTCGCGCGGCCCGAAGGACGCCGCCGTCTCCGCGACCGAATGGGACAGGACCGCGGCCGTGCCGTCGTCGAAGGGGTGCGCCATGGGCAGCGGGGCGTGCAGCCACTCCAGCCCGTACCGCTTCAGCGGCATGGTGGCGAAGACCGGCGAGCCGGCCCCGAGCGGGTGCACCGCCGCGCAGGGGTCGTGCCGGAAGCCGGGGAGGGTGAGCTCCTCGGTCCGGGCGCCGCCGCCGACCGTGCCGGCGGCTTCGAAGACGGCCACCGAGAAGCCGCGCCGGGCCAGTTCGACGGCGGCGGTCAGCCCGTTCGGCCCCGCCCCCACCACGACCACATCGAGAATCGACGGCACTTGCGACTCCTTCGTCTCCGGCGGCGCCTGCGCCTCCAGGATATTCCGCTGCCCGGACCGCCCGGACCCGACCGGGCCCGCCGGGACCGCACCGGACCCGGTCAGGCGCCCCGGAGCAGCTCCCGGATGCGTACGGCGGTGGCTTCGTCCCGCCCGACCGCGAACGGCAGCGCATTGTCCCGGTCCACCCGGAAGGGGACCCCGTCGACCGTGCTCTGCGCCCCGCCGGCCTCGGCGACCAGCAGCAGCCCGGCCGCGTGGTCCCAGGCCGAGGGCCAGGTGAAGGCCAGGCCGTCCATCTCGCCGCGGGCCACCTTCAGGTATTCCAGGCCCGCCGAGCCGCACGGGCGGGCCGCGACCCCGGGCACGTCCAGCCGGGCCAGCGTCCGCTTGTTCTCGTCGCTCGTGTAGAGGGGGTGGGCGATGGCGACCCGCAGTGGGGCGCCCGGTTCCGGCGAACCGCTGTGGATCCGCTCGCCGTTGACGTACGCGCCCTGCCCGCGCACGGCGGTCGCCAGCTCGTCCAGTGCCGGGGCGAAGGTCCAGGAGGCGAGGATCTCCCCGCGCTGGGCCAGCGCGACCAGGGTGCAGAAGGCGGGGTCGCCGATCACGAACTGCCGGGTGCCGTCGACGGGGTCGACGATCCACACCGGGGCGTCCGCGCGCAAGGCCGCGTACACCCCGGGGTCGACGTGCACGGCCTCCTCACCGACCACGGCGGAGCCGGGCAGCAGCCGCGTCAGGGCGGCGGTGAGGTACTCCTCGGCCTTGCGGTCGGCCACAGTCACCAGGTCGTGGGGGCCGTTCTTCTCATCGACCTCGTGCTCGGCGAGCTGCCTGAATCTCGGCATGATCTCGATCGCCGCCGCCTTGCGGACGGCCTCTTCCACATCGGACAGGCCATGGGCCAGGAACTCATCGATCATGCCTCCAGCAAAGCACGCCCGACCGACAAACCCCACAGCCATTCTCGTACCGGCGTCTGGACACCGGATGTCCACCGGGTGAAGCGGTCCGAGCCCCGTCGCCCCGCGTCCGCTCGCGCCACCTTCACGAGCTCAGGCGTTCGAGCATCGGCTTTCACTCCCCTGTGAGGGAACACACACCACAAGCCACACGGTGAAACAACCGCCTCATTCGACTCGCAATCTTGCGCGCGGCTCAGGTGCTTCCCGCCATTCCCCGCCGATCCGGCCCTCCCGTCGGATTCGGGAAAACGCGAGAGGGGAGGAGTGCGGAAACCCTACGATGAATTCCATGAGTGCGCTGATCTTCCTCCTGTCGCTCGGCACAGTCTGTCGCGTCACGCGATTCATCACCAAGGACGCCCTCGCCGCAGGGTTCCGCTCCCGGATCGCCGACCGTTTCGGCGAAGACTCCCACCCGGCATATCTGGTCACCTGCGGATGGTGCGTCAGCATCTGGGTCGCGGGCGCCATCACCTTGCTCGCCCACTGGGCCGGTGAGGAAACGTGGTTCCAGGCGGGCACCACGGCACTCACCCTTTCCTACCTCACCGGCCTTGCCGCCAACTGGCTCGACTGAACGGCACGTTGGAATGATCCGCATCATCGCCGCCACTTAAAAATACGACTATACGGCGGCGAGTGTCGGCGTGCGGCGCCCGGGGATAAAGGATGAAGGGAACGAGCCGGGGCTCGGCCCTACGCCGGAACTCCCCCGGCCCTCCCTTGACCGGCCGCCGGAGCGGCCGAACAGAAGGAGGAAGACCATGGCATGCAACTGCGGACGCGCCGGCCGGTCCACGTTCGTCTACCGACTGACCCTCCCCAACGGGGTCACGCGCCAGTACCCCACGCGACAGGAGGCCGACGCCGCCAACAGGAGGGCGGGCGGGCAGGGTTCCATCACGGCGGTCCGCCGGTAGGCCCGCCGTCTGCACCGACGAAGCGGTTGGCTCCCTCGGGCGCACGTCCTCTGGAACGCCAAGGACCCCACATCGGGCCGTACGCCGCGCCGCACCACCAGCAGCCCCTCGGGGTACCGGACAGCCGGTGCACCGAGGGGCTGCGGCGTGCCGCGGCACCCCTGGTATTGCGAATACCACGGAGGAATAGCATGATTCGCTCAGCGCGGAATCCTTTCTCTTCCGCCCGCGAGTCGGCCAGACCGTCCTGGTGCGCGAGTACGCCCCCGGCACCGCCCAGTTGCACACCTGGAAAAGCGACGGAAAGGGAAACCTTTCCTCTTGCGGAAATGCATCAAGGCGCCGCACGATCAGTGTTTATCGCCTCTCGCGCGCCTGAGTGCGCTGAGCCGAACGAGTGGTGTTCTGTTCGCCCATCTAGCCCAAGCCCTCAGCCGGAAGGCCTACTGCTGATATCAGCAGGTGATGCGCCCCGACTCCGCATGGACAAGGGCTCTTAACGGAACGTCCAACCAGTGTTTTCTCGTGCGTTCCGTGCCCCGCCGAGCGCCGTACGGGCGAAGAGAATCATCTGCTTCCGCGGGTCATCCGAAAGGGAGCCACAGCATGGCCAGTTCGACCACCACAGTGACCTCGGCACCGGATCCGTCCGTCTTCGGTCAGGCGGTCACCTTCACCGCCACCGTCCAGCCGGAAAACGCCGGCGACCCCACCCCGACCGGTAGCGTCGAGTTCGTCGTGGACAGCGTGCCCGTCATGACGGTGCCGCTCGACATGAGCGGCCAGGCGCAGTACGTGACCAGCGATCTGGAGGTCGGTCTCCACGGGGTGGAGGCCAACTACTCCGGCGACGCAGAGTACGACCCGTCCACGGGCGCGGACACCCAGGAGGTCACCCTCGCGAACACCACCACCACGCTGGTCTTCGATCCCGAACCCTCGGTCTGCGGCGAGGCGGTGACCGCCACCGCCCAGGTGACCCCCGTTCCGCCGGGCGCGGGAACTCCCACCGGACTGGTGTCCTTCATCGTCAGCGACGACGGTCCGGTGCTGACCACCCCCGTGGACGTGAGCGGGCAGGCGCAGGTCACCTTCAGCGGCCTGGACGTCGGCTTCCACCAGGCAGCCGCCTTCTACACGGGCGACGCGGACTTCAACGGGTCGAACTCCCCGCTGACGCTCCACGTCGTCAACCCTGCGCCCGTCTCGGTCACGGTCTCGGTAAACCCCGACCCGTCGGTGTGCGGTGAGACGGTGACGCTCTGTGTCACCGTGGCACCGGTCTCCTCGGGCGTAGGCAATCCGTCGGGCTCGGTGACCTTCACCGGCCCCGGCGGGCTCAACGAAACGGTGACCCTGGACGCCGGCGGAACGGCCTGCGTCACCACGACCGTGCTGGAGACCGGCACGGTCACCGCCGTCTACGGTGGTGACGAGTGCTACGCGAGCGGGACCGGCACCTTTGAGGTGACGGTCAATCAGGCGTCGAGCATAGTGTCGGTGATGGTGGAGCCCGACCCGTCGGTGTGCGGCGAAACCGTGACGGTGTGCGCCACGGTTGCCGCAGTCGCACCCGGCAGCGGCACCCCGACCGGAACCGTCACCTTCACCGGCCCCGGCGGACTCAACGAGACCGTAACCCTGGACGCCGGCGGAACGGCCTGCCTGACCACGACCGTCCTGGAAACCGGCACGGTCACCGCCGTCTACGGTGGTGACGGATGCTTCTCTGCATCGACCGGCACCACGCCGGTGACCGTCAACCAGGCCGCCAGCGCGGTATCGGTGACGGTGGAGCCCAACCCGTCGGTGTGCGGCGAGACCGTGACGGTCTGCGCCACCGTCACCGCAGTGGCACCCGGCAGCGGCACCCCCACCGGAACCGTCACCTTCACCGGCCCCGGCGGACTCAACGTGACACTGGCGCTCGACGCCGGCGGCACGGCCTGCGTCACCACCAACAGCCTCACCAGCGGCACGGTCACCGCCGTCTACAGCGGCGACGGATGCTTCTCCGCATCGACCGGTGCCTTCGACGTAACGGTCGACCCGGCCTCGAGCACGGTGTCGGTGACCGTGGAGCCCGACCCGTCGGTGTGCGGCGAAACCGTGACGGTCTGCGCCACGGTCACCGCAGTGGCACCCGGCAGCGGCACCCCCACCGGAACCGTCACCTTCACCGGCCCCGGCGGACTCAACGAGACCGTGACCCTCGACGCCGGCGGAACGGCCTGCGTCACCACGACCGCGCTGGAGACCGGCACGGTCACCGCCGTCTACAACGGCGACGAATGCTTCTCCGCATCGACCGGCACCACGCCGGTGACCGTCAACCAGGCCGCCAGCACGGTATCGGTCACCGTGGAACCCAACCCGTCGGTGTGCGGCGAGACCGTGACGGTGTGCGCCACCGTCACCGCAGTGGCACCCGGTAGCGGCACCCCGACCGGAACCGTCACCTTCACCGGGGCCGGGCTGAACACGACCGTACCTCTGGACGCCGGCGGAACGGCCTGCCTGACCACGACCGTCCTGGAAACCGGCACGGTCACGGCCGTCTACAACGGCGACGAATGCTTCTCCGCATCGACCGGTGCCTTCGACGTAACGGTCGACCCGGCCTCGAGCACGGTGTCGGTGACCGTGGAACCCAACCCGTCGGTGTGCGGCGAAACCGTGACGGTCTGCGCCACCGTCACCGCAGTCCCACCCGGCAGCGGCACACCCACCGGAACCGTCACCTTCACCGGCCCCGGCGGACTCAACGAAACCGTGACCCTCGACGCCGGCGGCACGGCATGCGTCACCACGACCACGCTGGAGACCGGCACGGTCACCGTCACCTACACGGGTGACACCTGCTTCCTGCCGTCAACAGGCTCACTGGACGTGACCGTCAACCAGGCGGCCAGCACGGTATCGGTCACCGTGGAACCCAACCCGTCGGTGTGCGGCGAGACCGTGACGGTCTGCGCCACCGTCACCGCAGTCGCACCCGGTAGCGGCACACCCACCGGAACCGTCACCTTCCTGCTGCCCGACGGCAGCACTCAGGTCGCGGGACTGGACGCCGGCGGCACGGCATGCGTCACCACGACCACGCTGGAGACCGGCACGGTCACCGTCACCTACACGGGTGACACCTGCTTCCTGCCGTCAACA
>NZ_JBIVTH010000003.1:54802-56411 GCF_044756625.1 Streptomyces sp. NPDC091682
CAGGCTCACTGGACGTGACCGTCAACCAGGCGGCCAGCACGGTATCGGTCACCGTGGAACCCAACCCGTCGGTGTGCGGCGAAAACGTGACGGTCTGCGCCACCGTCACCGCAGTCGCACCCGGCAGCGGCACACCCACCGGAACCGTCACCTTCACCGGCCCCGGCGGACTCAACGTGACACTGGCGCTCGACGCCGGCGGCACGGCCTGCCTGACCACCAGCAGCCTCACCAACGGCACGTACTCGGCCACCTACAACGGCGACACCTGTTTCGCCGGCTCGGACGGCCTCTTCGACGTGACGGTCAACCCGGCGTCGAGCACGACCGCCGTATCGGTCGACCCCAACCCGTCCGTGTGCGGCGAGACCGTGACGGTCTGCGCCACCGTCACCGCAGTCGCACCCGGCAGCGGCACACCCACCGGAACCGTCACCTTCACCGGAGCCGGGCTCAACCAGACCGTGACCCTGGACGCGAGCGGCACCGCATGCGTCACCACCAACAGCCTCACCAACGGCACGGTCACGGCCCTCTACAACGGCGACGGATGCTTCTCCGCATCGACCGACAGCACAGTGGTGACGGTCAACCAGGCAGCCAGCGCGGTATCGGTGACGGTAGAGCCCGACCCGTCGGTGTGCGGCGAAACCGTGACGGTCTGCGCCACGGTCACCGCAGTGGCACCCAGTAGCGGCACCCCCACCGGAACCGTCACCTTCACCGGGGCCGGGCTGAACACGACCGTACCTCTGGACGCCGGCGGAACGGCCTGCCTGACCACGACCGTCCTGGAAACCGGCACCGTCACGGCCGTCTACAACGGCGACGGATGCTTCTCCGCATCGACCGGCACCACGCCGGTGACCGTCAACCAGGCAGCCAGCACGGTATCGGTCACCGTGGAACCCAACCCGTCGGTGTGCGGCGAGACCGTGACGGTGTGCGCCACCGTCACCGCAGTCGCACCCGGCAGCGGCACCCCCACCGGAACCGTCACCTTCACCGGCCCCGGCGGACTCAACGAGACACTGGCGCTCGACGCCGGCGGCACGGCCTGCGTCACCACCAACAGCCTCACCAGCGGCACGGTCACCGCCGTCTACAACGGCGACGGATGCTTCTCCGCATCGACCGGCACCACGCCGGTGACCGTCAACCAGGCAGCCAGCGCGGTATCGGTCACCGTGGAGCCCAACCCGTCGGTGTGCGGCCAGTCCGTGACGGTGTGCGCCACCGTCACCGCAGTCGCACCTGGCAGCGGCACACCCACCGGAACCGTCACCTTCACCGGAGCCGGCGGACTCAACGTGACACTGGCGCTCGACGCCGGCGGCACGGCCTGCCTGACCACCAGCAGCCTCACCAGCGGCACGGTCACGGCCACCTACAACGGCGACTCCTGTTTCGCCGGCTCGGACGGCCTCTTCGACGTGACGGTCAACCCGGCGTCGAGCACGGTGTCGGTGACCGTGGAGCCCAACCCGTCGGTGTGCGGCCAGTCCGTGACGGTGTGCGCCACCGTCACCGCAGTCGCACCCGGCAGCGGCACCCCCACCGGAACCGTCACCTTCACCGGAGCCGGGCTCAACCAGACCGTGACCCTGGA
>NZ_JBIVTH010000003.1:56509-576819 GCF_044756625.1 Streptomyces sp. NPDC091682
CCCACCGGAACCGTCACCTTCACCGGAGCCGGGCTCAACCAGACCGTGACCCTGGACGCGAGCGGCACCGCATGCGTCACCACCAGCAGCCTCACCAGCGGCACGGTCACCGCCGTCTACAACGGCAGCGGATGCTTCTCCGCATCGACCGGCACCGCCCCGGTGACCGTCAACCAAGCGGCCAGCACCACCACCGTGTCGGTGACCCCCAACCCCTCGGTGTGCGGCCAGACCGTGACGGTCTGCGCCACCGTCACCGCAGTCGCACCCGGCAGCGGCACCCCCACCGGAACCGTCACCTTCACCGGCCCCGGCGGACTCAACCAGACCGTACCTCTGAACGCGGGCGGCAAGGCCTGCGTCACCACCAGCAGCCTCACCAGCGGCACGGTCACCGCCGCCTACAACGGCGACGGATGCTTCAAGCCGTCGACGGGGACGACGGGCGTGACCGTGAACAACGCCCAGACCACGACCGCGCTCACCATCACCCCCAACCCCGTGGTCTGCGGCCGCCCGGTGACGTTCTGCGCGACCGTGACGACCGTCGCGCCGGGCAGCGGTACGCCCACCGGGACGGTCACCTTCACCGGCCCCGGCGGCTTCGTCCAGACCGTGACGCTCAACGCCGGCGGCACAGCCTGCGTCACCACCACCGCGGGCGCCAGCGGCACGGTGACCGCCGTCTACAACGGTGGCACCTGCCACAGTCCGTCCGCAGCGGCGGCCAACCTGACCGTGAACCCGGCTCCCACGACGCTGACGGCGGCCCCGGCGCAGATCCGCCTGCGGACGAACGGCACGTTCGTCATCCAGTCGATGAGCGCCACGCTCAAGGTCACCTCCACCGCCGCTCCGCTTCCCGGACAACTGGTCACCTTCAGGGCGAACACGTCGCTCGGGCCCATCGTCCTGGGGACCGCGCTCACCAACGCCGGCGGGGTGGCGACACTGGCCCCGCCGACGCTGACGGTTCCCAGCACGGTGATCACGGCGACGAGCTACACCGCGTCCTTCGCGGGGACGAGCTGCTACGCCGCTTCCACCGTGACGGCGCCGCTGACACTCGTCCTCTCCCCTCTCCTTCCCTGACCGAACACCGGTCACCGCTCCGGCCGCCACGGGCCGGGGCGGGCCGGCTGACCGGGGCGGCGACCGCCCCGGTCAGCGGTGACCGTGAAGACACCTGTGGTACTCGGTAACAGGCCGGGGCGGCGCCGACGAGGGACTCGGCGTCGCCCCGGACACGTGGGGAGCGGCAGGTGATCAGGACGCGGGACGCCGACGCAGTAGCGGGGACAGGGGCAAAACCGCATCTGTACCGTGAGTACGACCGTGCCCCCGTAGAAGGCAGCCCGTCATGAGCGAAGCCACGAGCCGTGGCCCCGAACGCGTCGTCATCGTCGGGGGGAGCCTTGCGGGCATGCTCGCGGCAGCAGCGGTCAAAGACCACGTCGGTTCCGTGGAGATCCTCGAGGCCCACGATCTGCCCGCAGGACCCGAACCGCGCACCGGAGTACCCCAAGCCGCCCATATCCACTGGCTGCAAGCCGGCGGCGCAGAGGCGATCGACGCCCTGCTACCGGGCAGCATCGACCTGTTGATGGCCGCGGGCGCCCACCGCATACCGGTGACCACCAACATGGTGATCTTCTCTCCCGAGGGGTGGTACCGCCGCTGGCAGCGCGCCACCCACTACGTGATCACCGCGAGCCGGGACCTGACGGACCTCGTCGTCCGCAGCGAGGTCCTCAAAGACCCGCGGGTCACCGTGCGTACGCGCACCAAGGCCGTCGGACTGCTCGGCGACCGCCGTACCGTCCGGGGCGTACGCCTTCGCGATGCCGACGGCACCACGTCGGACCTGCGCGCCGACCTGGTCATCGACGCCTCTGGACGGGCCTCCCGCCTGCCCCGGTGGCTCGCCGAGCTCGGTCTCACCGGTCTCGCCGAGGAGCGTCTCGACTCCGGCATGGTCTACGCGAGCCGCCTCTACCGGGCCCCCGTCCCCACGCGCGGCTGGCCGGTCGTCGGAGTACAGGCCGACCCGCGTCTGCGCCGACCTGCCAAGGCCGGCGGCATCCTGCCGATCGACGGTGACCGCTGGCACGTCAGCCTGATGGGAGCCCCCGGTGGAGAGCCCACTCGTGCGGCGGAGGACTTCGAGCCCTTCGCCCGTACCCTGCGCCATCCCGTCATGGCCGACCTGCTGAAGCACGCTGAACCGCTCGGCGAAGTCAGCGTCTCCCACAGCACCGCGAATCGGCGCCACTACTACGAACGGCTCAGCGCCCGGCCCGACGGCCTGGTGGCACTGGGGGATTCCGTTGCCACCTTCAACCCCGTATATGCGCAGGGCATGTCGGTGGCTGCGCTGGGCGCGCTCGCCCTGCGTGACCTGCTCGCGACCGGCTCGCCCCGCGACCTGGCCCACCTGGCCCACCGGGCCCAGCGCGCCATCGCCCGGCCCGTGCACATCGCTTGGACCCTCGCCACCGGTCAGGACGTCCATTTCGCCACGACCAAGGGCCGGCACCCGAAGCTCGCCGACCGCCTCCTGCGCCGCTACGTCAGCCGCCTGTCCCGCACGGCAACCGGATCGTTCCGTGCCGCCACGGCCCTGACGGACGTCCTGGCCCTCCAGGCCCCGCCCACGTCCCTCGTCAGACCCGGTGTGCTGCTGGCCGCCCTGATCGGCCCCTTGCGCCCTCAGCTCGACAGCCCTCAGTTCAACCCTGCGGAACGCCAACTCCTGGACGGTCTGTCCCGCCGAGAGGCCCCAGGGCCCTGAACGCCGGGCGGGGCCGACCCTTCGGTCGCCCCCCCCCCGCCGGCGAGCGTCAGCTGAACGACGGGATGATGTGGGAGCCGTACGCGTCGATCGTGGCCTCCCGCGCATCGTGCATGTCGTAGACGGCGAACTGGTCGACGCCCAGATCGCGCAGGGCCCGTAGCTTCTCGACGTGCGCCTCTACCGGGCCCAGCAGGCAGAAGCGGTCGACGATCTCGTCGGGGACGAAGTCGGTGGACGGGTTCCCGGCCCGACCGTGGTGGCTGTAGTCGTAGCCCTGGCGGGCCTTGATGTACTCGGTGAGCTCCTCGGGGACCATGGTGGAGTGCTCGCCGTAGCGGGAGACGAGGTCGGCCACGTGGTTGCCGACCATTCCGCCGAACCAGCGGCACTGGTCACGGGCGTGAGCCAGGGAGGCTGTCGAGTCGTCGGCCGTGACGTAGGCGGGGGCCGCTACGCAGATGGTGAGGGACGCCGGGTCGCGGCCCGCCTCGGTCGCGGCCTGCCGCACGGCCTTGACCATCCACTCGGTCAGGTAGGGGTCGGCGAGCTGGAGGATGAACCCGTCGGCCTTCTGGCCGGTCAGGGCCAGCGCCTTCGGCCCGTACGCGGCCATCCAGACCGGAAGTTTCCCGTCCTTGATCCAGGGGATGCGCAACGGCTTGCCGTCGACCTCGGCCTCGCGGCCCTCGGCGAGGTCGCGGATCACCTCGATGGCCTCGCCGAGGCGTGCCAGGGTGTTGGGGGCCCGGCCGGCGACGCGCATGGCGGAGTCGCCGCGGCCGATGCCGCAGACGGTGCGGTTGCCGTACATGTCGTTGAGGGTCGCGAAGGTGGAGGCGGTGACCTCCCAGGTGCGCGTGCCCGGGTTGGTCACCATGGGGCCGACGTGCAGTTTCTGCGTGTTGGCGAGGATCTGGCTGTAGATGACGAACGGCTCCTGCCAGAGCACCGCCGAGTCGAAGGTCCAGCCGTAGCGGAAGCCGTTGCGCTCGGCTCGCTTCATGAGGCTGATGACCTGGGATGCGGGCGGGTCGGTCTGCAGGACGAGGCCGAAGTCCATGGGGCGGCTCCTTGACGCTTTACAGGTACTGGCAGGTGGAGCGGGGGACGAAGGCCCCGTGGCCGGCCCGGCCGGTGAATTCGCGCCGGTCGATGACGAGTTCGCCGCGCGAGAGCACGGTGTCGACGCGTCCGGTGATCCGCCTGCCCTCGTACGCCGAGTAGTCCACGTTCATGTGGTGGGTCTCGGCGGAGATGACCTGCTCGGCGTGCGGATCGTAGAGCACGATGTCGGCGTCGGAGCCCGGTGCGATGGTGCCCTTCTGCGGGTAGAGGCCGAACATCCGGGCCGGGGTCGCGCACGCGATCTCGATCCAGCGGCGGCGGCTGATGTGCCCGTCCAGGACCGCCTGGTGGAGGAGGTCCATGCGGTTCTCCACCCCCGGCAGCCCGTTGGGGATCTTCGAGAAGTCCCCGCGGCCCAGCTCCTTCTGGCCCCGGAAGCAGAAGGGGCAGTGGTCGGTGGAGACCACCTGGAGGTCGTTGGTCCGCAGGCCCCGCCACAGCGCCGCCTGGTGTTCCTTCGGCCGCAGCGGTGTGGAGCAGACGTACTTGGCGCCCTGGAAGTCGGGCTCTTCCAGGTTGTCGGTGGACAGGAAGAGGTACTGCGGACAGGTCTCCCCGAAGACGGGCAGGCCCTTGTCGCGTGCGGCGGCGAGCTCGGCGACGGCTTCCTCCGCCGAGACGTGGACCACGTACAGCGGGGCGCCCGCGACCCGCGCCAGCTGGATGGCGCGGTGGGTGGCCTCGGCCTCCAGCAGGACCTTGCGGACCTCTCCGTGGTGGCGGGGGTCGGTCTCCCCGCGCGCGAGGGCCTGTTCGACGAGCACGTCGATCGCGATGCCGTTCTCGGCGTGCATCATGATCAGCCCGCCGTTGGCGGCGCCGCGCTGCATGGCGCGCAGGATCTGCCCGTCGTCGCTGTAGAAGACGCCGGGGTAGGCCATGAACAGCTTGAAGGAGGTGACCCCCTCGCCGACGAGGTGGTCCATCTCCTTGAGCGTCCTCTCGTTGACGTCCGAGAGGATCATGTGGAACGCGTAGTCGACGGCGCAGTTGCCGTCGGCCTTGGCGTACCAGGTGTCGAGCCCCTCGCGCAGGGAGTGGCCCACGCTCTGCACGGCGAAGTCGACGATGGTGGTGGTGCCGCCCCAGGCGGCGGCTCTGGTTCCGGTCTCGAAGGTGTCGGAGGCCGAGGTGCCTCCGAAGGGAAGCTCCATGTGGGTGTGCGCGTCGACCCCGCCGGGGATCACGTACTTCCCGGTCGCGTCGATCGTGCGGTCGGCCGTCCAGGCTCCGGCGGCGGCCGAGCCGTGTGCGGCCAGCGCCGCCACGCGGCCGTCCTCGATCAGGACGTCGGCGTGCAGTTCGTCGGAGGCGGTGACGAGGAGGCCGCCGCTGATCAGGGTGCGGATGCTCATGTGATCCCCCTACTGGATGCTGCGCAATGCCTGTTCGAGGACCTCGGCGCCCTCTTCCGCCTCGGCGACGGTGAGGGAGAGCGGCGGCGCGATGCGCAGCACGCTGGTGTTGTACCCGCCGCCCTTGCCGAGCAGCAGGCCGCCCTCGCGGGCCGCCTCCAGGACGGCCGCGGCCGCGTCCGGGTCGGCCTCGTCGGTGCCCGGCTTCGTGAGTTCGAGGCCGGCCATCAAGCCCCGGCCGCGGACCTCCCGTACGGCGGGCACGGTGGCGGCGATCGCGCGCAGCCGCTCCAGGAGCATGCCGCCGACGCGGCGGGCGTTGCCCTGGAGGTCGTGCTCCAGCAGGTACGCGAGGTTGGCGACGCCGGCCGCCATGGTGACCGGGGAGCCGCCGAAGGTGGAGATGGAGTTGGAGTCCAGGCAGTTCATCACCTCGGCGCGGGCCACGACCCCGCCGATGGACATGCCGTTGCCGATGCCCTTGGCGAAGGTGAGGATGTCCGGCGGGCCGTTCTGGGCGTGTGCCTGCCAGCCCCAGAAGTTGTCGCCGGTGCGGCCCCAGCCGGTCTGCACCTCGTCGCTGATCCACAGGATGCCGTGGCGGTTCAGGACCTCGCGGAAGGCGCCGTAGAGGCCGTCGGGCGGGGAGGTGAAGCCGCCGACGCCCTGGATCGGTTCGGCGATGAGGGCGGCCACTCCCCCGCGGGCCTGGCCGAGCACGTCCTGGAGGTCCTCTACGGCGGCGGCGGTGAAGGCGGCGTCGTCGAGGTGGGCGAGGGGGCCGCGGGTGCGGACGGCGCCCTGGACGTAGTAGGTCTGCAGCGGCGAGAGGCTGGTCGGGGACCAGCCGCGGTTGCCGGTGATCGAGACGGTGGAGAAGGACCGGCCGTGGTAGCTGTTGCGCATCGCCAGGATCTGGTTGGAGCGGCGGTACGTCGTCGCGAGCAGCAGGGCGGTGTCGTTGGCCTCGGTGCCGGACGTGGTGAAGAAGACCCGGGCGTCGGGGATTCCGGAGAGGGCGGCGACCCGCTCGGCCAGCTCGATCATCGGCCGGTTGAGGTACAGGGTGGAGGAGTGGATGATCCGCCCGGCCTGCTCGGACACGGCCTTGGTGACCTCGGGCAGGGCGTGGGCGGTCATCGTGGTGAGGATGCCGCCGAAGAAGTCGAGGTAGCGGTTGCCGTCGGCGTCCCAGACGTGGCGGCCCTCGCCGTGGGTGAGCTCGATGGGGTGCTTGTAGTAGAGCGCGAGCCAGTCGGGCAGGACGGTGCGGTGGCGGCTGTGGAGCGGGGTCGGGTTGGTCACGGTTGTACGAGCCCTCCGTAGGCGTCGGGGCGGCGGTCGCGGTAGAAGGCCCACTGGTCGCGGACCTCCTTGATCAGGTCGAAGTCGAGGTCGCGGACGACGAGTTCCTCGTCCTTGTCGCTGGCGACCTCCCCGACGAACTGACCGCGGGGGTCGACGAAGTAGCTGGTGCCGTAGAAGTCGTTGTCGCCGTACTCCTCCTGGCCGACGCGGTTGATGGCCGCGACGAAGTACTCGTTGGCGACGGCGGAGGCGGGCTGCTCCAGCTGCCACAGGTACGCGGACAGGCCTCGGGAGGTGGCGGAGGGGTTGTAGACCAGCTGGGCTCCGGCCAGGCCCAGTTGGCGCCATCCCTCGGGGAAGTGGCGGTCGTAGCAGATGTAGACGCCGATCCGGCCGACGGCGGTGTCGAAGACGGGCCAGCCGAGGTTGCCCGGACGGAAGTAGTACTTCTCCCAGAACCCTTTGACCTGGGGGATGTGGTGCTTGCGGTACTTGCCCAGGTAGCTGCCGTCGGCATCGATGACGGCAGCGGTGTTGTAGTAGAAGCCCTCGCTCTCCAACTCGAAGACCGGTACGACGATCACCATGCCGGTCTCGCGGGCGAGGTCCTGCATGCGGCGTACGGTCGGGCCGTCGGGGACGGCCTCGGCCCAGCCGTAGTGCTCGGGCTCCTGGACCTGACAGAAGTAGGGGGCGTTGAAGACTTCTTGGAAGCCGATGATCTGCGCGCCCTGGGCGGCTGCCCGCCGCGCGTGCTCCTCGTGTTTGGCGATCATCGATTCGGTGTCTCCGGTCCAGGTGGCCTGGACCAGCGCGGCGCGGACGACTTGGGCCATGAGCTGCTCCTCGCGACGGGAACGCCGAGTTCTACGCACGTAGACGGTGTGCGTAGGGAGTAGAACGTAGGCCTCGTCACACCGTGGGGCAAGACCGCCGTGCACGGTTGGAGTAGTCGATCACGTTACGTCGCCGCGCGGTCGAATGCGGTCACCAGGCGGGCGGGTTAGGTGCCCCTAGGGGGCGGCGATGCCCGCCACCCGCAGGGCGTGGACCAGATCGCGGTGCCGGGGTCCGGGGAGTGCCCGGGCCGCCCCGAGCAGGCGCGGGGCGAACCACTGCGGGTCGTGCCGGGCCAGGCCCGCCGCCTCCTCGGCGGTGCGCACCCGGACGAAGGCGCCGAGCAGGGCGTCGGCCTCGCGGATCCGGCCGGCCCCGCCGAGGGCGAGCGCCGCCTCCGCGACCTCACCGGCCGGGCGGGCCGCGGCCTGGCGCAGCAGGGCCTCGCAGTCGGCCTCCCGACCGGCGGCGCCGAGGGCGGCCGCGGCCGCCGCAAGTCGCTCGGGCGGGAGCGAGGCCGCCTCCCACAGCAGGGTGGCCCAGTCGGCCGCGAGCCCGGCCCGGGTCAGCTCGGCGGCGACTGCGGGCAGCTGCTCGGCGGGCCGGGCCGCGGCCTCGCACAGCAGGGCGTGCGCCTCGCCGCTACGACCCTGGGCGCGCAGGGCGAGCAGGGCGGCGGCGATGACTCCGGGGAAGCCCGCCGAAGGCCCCGCCGAGTGCGCGGGGTTCGGCGCGGCTTCGCCAGCGGCGGGCGCGTCACGGTCGGGGGCAGGGGTGGGGGCGGGGTCGGGGTCGTCCGGGAGGGCGAAGCGGGCTCCGCGCGGCGCGGGGAGCGCGGCGCCGGGACCGGAACCCGGCGTGCCGTCCCCACCGGGGTGTCCCGGCGGCGGGGTGAAGGCAGGGGCCACGGGGGCCGCCGAGCCCGCGTACCGGGCGCCCCCGGCACGCCGCGCACCGCGCAGCCACCGCCCCTCGGCCCGGCCGACCGGCGGCTCGGCCCGTACGGGGGGTTCTTCGGCTGCGGCCGTGTCCGCCCGGTGGCCCGGCCCGGTACTCGGTGCGGTGTCCGGCCCGGCGCTCGGCCCGGCACTCGGTGCGGTGTCCGGCCCGGCGTTCGGTGCGGCGCTCGGCCCGGCATTCGCCTCCCGCTGCCGGGGTACCCCCGGTAACCACGGTGCGGCCTCCGGCCGCGCCGGCCACAGCCCGTCGGGGCCCACGTGCAGGGCCCGCAGGCGGGCGGCCAGGTCTTCGTGGCGAGCCACGGCGCGGGCCACGTCGTCCTGGACCCAAGCGAGTTCCCGGGTGAGGGCGTCCGTCTCGGCCCGGTCGGCGGCCCGGCCGAGCCGTACCGTCAGGTTCCGCAGGGCCGTCTGCGATGTGGCCCGCTGGGCCACCGCCGCCGCGAGCAGGGTCCGCAGCTCCCCCTCGCCGCCCGGCAGCCGGTCCCACACGGCGACGGCCGCCGCCCGCAGCTGGGCCGCGTATACGGTCTCCCGCGCAGCGAACTCCGCGCCCCGCGCCCCGGCCAGGTCCCGCAGCAGCGATTCGACCATGTCCCACGGGGGCATCGCCGCCCCGTCGAGACAGGCCTTCATCCCCTCCGGATCCCGGCGCAGGAACTCCCCGTACCAGCCCGCCCCGGGGTCCAGTCTCTGCGTCAGCCCCAGCAAGTACCCCGAGAGTTGACTGATCGCCAGCGAAGTCGCGGTCTCCATGACCGCATTGGATCCCACCTGTGTTACGGGCGGGCTACGGGAATCTCAAAGCTTGACGGCGATCGCGGTGTGCGGACGCTTGCCCCGGCGCGCCAGGGCAGCGGGCACGTCCACCACCCAGAACTGCCAGGTGTACTTGCGGGACATCAGCTTCCGCACCCGCCGCAGCCCCGCCTCGCCGAGCAGCCGGGCCTCGCCCTCCCGCACCCGTGCCCCTTCCTCGACGCGCCCGCGCATGTCGCAGGCGGTGACGGTGACCCGCCCGTTGTTGCGGATCCGCTTGACCTTCCACGAATCGCTGCGCGTCCACACGTACAGCTCACCCCCGTCGGCGACCGCCCACACCGGTGTCGCCACGGGCGTGCCGTCCTTGCGGAAGGTGGTGAGGCTGACGTACCGCGCCCTGCCGAGCTCTTCGAGATCCATGTCCGCACCCTAAGGGCTGTCCCGTAATCCGCGGTGGGTCAGCGCGCGGCGTCAGATGCGGTGCATCTCCCCCAGCTACCGCTGGGAGGGGCCCCCGGGCGGAGGGTCGTCCTCATACTGGGCGTATTAGGGCGATACCGACAACGCGGCGAGGTGCCGTAGCTGGCGCCGCGCGCCCGCCGGGGATTGCGGGACAGCCCTTAGGCCGTCAGGCGGGCGGGGTCTCTCCGTGGCTGACCGTTTCCCACGCCACGAACAGTTCGTCCGTCCCGGCCGGCCGGGTCTTCTCGACCAGGGCGCGGGTGTACGGGAGCTTCGCGCCGGTCCGGGTCTCGTAGTGGTGCAGGGCCACCTCCAGGTCGGGCCCCATGGTCCGCTCCACCTTGCCCCCGCACAGCCACGGCGGGGCCTTCGCCCCGAGCTGGTACTTCGCGTGGAACTCCAGCGCGGTGCGCAGCCGGGCGGACTGCTCGCCGTACAGGTCGACGCCCTGGTGCCAGGCGGTCTCGGCGATGTGCGCGGACGCGGCGAGCGCGTAGCCGACGTGCATCAGGTTGCGGCAGGTCTCCTGGGCGATGCCGTCGACGTAGGTGCCCTGGTCGAACCAGTACGCCTTGACCTGGGCGGCCGTCTGGATGGCGGCGGACCGCGGGGACATCGGGCGGGGGCCGTCCATCCGGAGGTAGAAGTACGCCGGCACGCGCGCCCGGAACCGCTCCAGGGACTCCCGGAAGATCGCCTGGTCCTCCAGGAAGACGGCGATGGAGACGGCGGCGTCGGTCATGGCCAGTTCCCAGTTGCCGTTGTAGGCGGGCACCTGGGCGCGGACGGCCGGCAGGTAGGCCGTGCGCAGCATCTGCTTGAACCGGGTGACCCGGGGCTCCGCCCAGTCCGGGTAGTCGGCGTGCATGATCTCGGCGGCCCGCGCCCAGCTGGATCCGGACCAGGCGGCCTGGAGTCCGGCGTTGTCCTCGCGGTGCTTCTTCATCACGGCCGACCAGGCGTCCATGATCTGCACGGCCTTGCGCGCATGGGCGGCCCTGCCGTTCACCGACCACAGCAGGGCGTGGCTGTAGGCGGCGATCGCGTCCTGTCGTTCGTCGAGACAGGACTGCGGCCCGCTGTTGAAGGGGCAGGGGACCACGTCGGCCGGGTGCGGGGTGTAGTCGAGCGAGGCGTAGCGGCTGCCGAGGAGCGCCCGGTAGGCGGAGAGCCAGGGTTCCTTGCCGGCCGCGACCATCTGCTTCGCCTGCCGCAACTGGCCGTGGCTGACGACGACGCCGGGGTGGTGGAAGACCACGTCGCCGGCACGGTGGCGGTCTTCGGGGGCGGTGCACGCCGCGAGCAGCAGGCCGCCCGCGAGGAGGGCACCGACGACTGCGAAACCGACTCGCTTGGAAGCGTTCATGGCTGACACGCCTTCACGCTTGCCCCGCGCTCCGCACCTCCCACCGCCCATTGGGCCGTCTGGCCGCCGGGCCCGCCCGAACGGCAGGCCGGGACGTGCCTCAGGCCGAAACGTGCCTCAGGCCGGGACGGCGGCGCAGCGTCGCAGCAGATCGTCCAGCGAGAGGCCGAGCGCCGCGGCGAGGGCGGCGACCGTGAAGAAGGCGGGGGTGGGTGCCCGGCCGGTCTCGATCTTCCGCAGCGTCTCGGCGGAGAGCCCGGCGCCGGCCGCGACCTCGACCATGCTCCGGTCGCCGCGGGCCTCGCGCAGCAGGACGCCGAGCCGCTCGCCGCGCTCGCGCTCTTCGGGGGTGAGGGGGGTTCGGACCATGCGCCCATCCTACCCCGCACACCAATAACTATCCCGTTATTTTTATACCGGTATAGTTATTGGCATGGTGAAACTGAAGACGGACCGAGAGATCGACGAGATGCGGGCCGCGGGCCGGGTGGTGGCCCGCGCCCTGGCCGCCGTACGGGAGGCCGCCGACGTGGGGGTGTCCCTGCGGGACCTGGACCGGGTGGCCCGCGAGGTGCTCCGCGGGGCCGGTGCCACATCGCCCTTCCTGGGCTACCGGCCGCCGTTCGCGCCCGTGCCCTTCCCCGCCGTGGTGTGCGTCTCGGTGAACGACGCGATCGTGCACGGCATCCCCGACGACTACCGGCTGCGGGGCGGCGACCTGGTCAGCGTCGATTGCGGGGCGGAGCTCGGCGGCTGGACCGGGGACGCGGCGGTCAGCTTCACCGTCGGTCCCGCCCGGCCCGCCGACCTCCGGCTGATCGAAACCTCCGAGGCGGCCCTCGCCGCCGGGATCGCCGCCGCCGTGCCCGGGAACCGGATCGGCGACATCGCCCACGCGATCGGCACCACCTGCCGCGCCGCCGGGTACGGAGTGCCGGACGGCTTCGGCGGTCACGGCATCGGCCGCACCATGCACGAGGACCCGGGCGTGCCCAACGAGGGCCCGCCGGGACGCGGCATGAAGCTGCGCCCCGGCCTGGTCCTGGCCATCGAGCCGATGCTGATCTCGGGCGGTACGGACGACTACGCGTGCGACGCGGACGGCTGGACCCTGCGGACCGTCGACGGCAGCCGCGCCGCGCACTCGGAGCACACGGTCGCGATCACCGCCGACGGCCCGCGGATCCTCACCACCCTCTGAGCCGGCTCCCGAACCGACTGCGGCCGCTACGGCTTCCCGTGCGGGTGGACCACCATCGCCGAGCCGCCGCCCCGGCGACTGGTCTCGGCCGCCGCCAGCCAGCGCCCGTCCGGCAGCCGCTGGACGCCGGTGGCCGCGCCGATCTCCGGGTTCTGCCGGAAGCCCTGGCCGATCGCCTCCAGCTCCGCGCGCAGCGGGCTATTCCACAGGCCCGGCTCCAGCTCGGTGGTGGTTTGGTTGCGCTGACTGGCCCGCGGCGCGGCGATCGCGTCGACCAGCGGCAGACCCCGGTCCAGGTGGCCGATCAGGGTCTGCAGCACGGTGGTGATGATGGTGGCGCCGCCCGGGGAGCCCACCGCGAGCACCGGGCGGCCGTCCTCCAGCACGATCGTCGGGGACATGGAGGAGCGCGGCCGCTTGCCGGGGCCGGGCAGGTTCGGGTCCGGGACCCCGGGCGCGGCCGGGGCGAAGGAGAAGTCGGTCAGCTCGTTGTTCAGCAGGAAGCCGCGTCCGGGAACGGTGATGGCGCTCCCGCCGGTGGACTCGATGGTCAGGGTGTACGCGACCACGTTGCCCCAGCGGTCGGCCGCCGTCAGGTGCGTGGTGTTCTCCCCTTCGTACGTGGTCGGGGCGGCCTGACCGGAGCCGCCGCAGGCCGCCGGGTGGCGCGGGTCACCGGGGGCCAGCGGGCTGGTCAGCGTACGGTCCGGTGCGATCAGGCAGCCGCGCGAGTCGGCGAACCGCTGCGAGAGCAGTTGGCGGGTGGGCACGTCGACGGCTGCCGGGTCGCCGACCCAACGGCCCCGGTCGGCGAAGGAGATCCGCGAAGCCTCGATGAAGCGGTGCAGGTACTGCGTCTCGGACAGCTTCGAGAGGTCGGTCCGCTCCAGGATGTTCAGCGCCTCGCCGACCGTGGTGCCGCCGGAGGAGGACGGAGCCATGCTGTACACGTCCAGGCCGCGGTAGTTCACCCGGGTCGGGTCCTGCCGTTTGGTCGCGTACGCGCGCAGGTCGGCGGTGGTCAGGTCGCCGGGGCGGACCTTGCGGGTGGCCGCCGGGTCCACCGGGGGCGTCCGCACGGCCCGGACGATGTCCTCGGCGAGGGGGCCGCGGTAGAGGGCGCCGGTCCCCTTGCGGCCGAGTTCGGCGTAGGTGGCGGCCAGGTCCGGGTTCTTGAAGGTGGAGCCGACCACCGGCAGTGCGCCGCCGGGCAGGAACAGCTCCTTGGTCGCCGGGAAGTCCTTGAAGCGGTCCTGGTTGAGCTCGGTCTGGGCCCGGAAGGTGCTGTCCACCACGAAGCCCTCGCGGGCCAGTTTCTCGGCGGGTTTCAGCAGCTTGTCGAGCGGGCGGGTGCCCCAGGCGTCGAGGGCGCTCTTCCAGGTGGCGGGGGTGCCGGGCACGCCGACGCCGCGGCCGCTGGTCTGGCCCTCGGCGAAGGGGATGGGGAGGCCGTTCTCCTGGAAGAGGGTCTCGGTGGCCGTGGCGGGGGCGGTCTCGCGGCCGTCGATCGTGTGCACCCGGCGCGAGCGGGCGTCGTAGTAGACGAAGTAGCCGCCTCCGCCGATGCCCGCCGAGTAGGGCTCGGTCACCCCGAGCGCGGCGGCGGTGGCGACCGCCGCGTCCACGGCGTTGCCGCCGGAGCGCAGGACGGCGATGCCCGCGGCGGAGGCGTCGGCGTCCACGCTGGCGACCGCCCCGCCGTAGCCGGCGGCGACCGGCACCTTGGCCGGTGCGGCGGTCGTGGTGGGCGGGGCCGCGGCCCCGGTGGAGACGAGCGCCCCGGCGAGGGCGACGAGTGCTAACTGACGTGCGGCGGGAGCACGCATGCGGTTCCTCCGGTCGACGGCCGGTCAGGTCTGGTTGGCGCAGCGTAACTTCACCGCACCCCCCGCGTCAGGAAGGCGGCCCGGCCGCTACCATCCGCCGCATGAACGACGACGTGCGCAACATCGTGCTCGGGGTGATAGCCACCGCCGTCAGCGGCGGCTTCGGCTGGTTCGCCCGGACCTATCTGTGGCGCCGTACGCTGCGCCGCAAGCAGGCGTTCTTCGGACTGCCGGCCGGCGCCGAGTGCCTGTTCGTGGTCAACCGGCAGATGGGTGGCAAGGAATCGTCGGTGCACCGCAACGACGCGTTCGCGCTCCTGGAGATCTCCGCGCTGATCAAGGACTGCGGGGCGAACGTCCAGATCGTCACGCACGCCGAGGCGCGCCAGGGCTTCGGTGACCGCGCCGAGTTCTGCGTCGGCGGCCCGACGTCCAACACCCGTACGGTCGCGCACCTGGCCTCGATGCTGCCGGGAGTACGGGTGAACATGGACGCCGAGGAGCACGAGGACCGGGGCGCCATCCAGGTGGGCGGCGAGAGCTACCGGTGGGCCCCCGGGCGGGTCGAGCACGTGCTGTTGGCCAGGCTGACGGGCGCGCAGGGCGGCCGTCCCGTCTTCCTGCTCTCCGGGCAGACGGCGGTCAGCAACCAGGCCGCCGCCCGCTATCTCGCCCGCAACCACGAGCGGCTGGCCCGCACGTACGGGAAGGATCCCTTCTGCCTGATGCTGAAGGTGGTCAACTCCGATGCCTACGGCCCCGATGTGACCGAGCTCGCGGCCGATGTCACCCGGGCCGCCCTGACACCCGAACCGGCAGCCGTGTGATCCCGTTGATGAAGTTGGAGACCAGCCGGCGCGGCGGTCCCGCCAGTTCCGGCGCGGGCATGGCCGCGCACCACTCCTCGTAGAGGATCCGCAGCTGGAGCCGGGCGAAGTGGGCGCCGAGGCAGACGTGCGGGCCGTCTCCGAAGGAGACGTGCGGGTTGGGGGTGCGCGCCAGGTCCAGGCGGCCCGGGTCGGCGAAGACGCGCTCGTCGTGGTTGGCGGAGGCGTGGAAGACCACCACCTTGTCCCCGGCGCGGATCCGCTGCCCGGCCAGATCGGTGTCGACGGCGGCCGTGCGGCGGAAGCTGAGCACCGGCGGGTGGACGCGCAGGAGTTCCTCGACGGCCCGGTCGAACGGGACGGATCCCTCCGCGAGCCGGCGGTAGGCGTCCGGGGCCCCGGCGAGTGCGAGCAGGCCGCCGGGGGCGGCGCTGCGTACGGTGTCGTTGCCCGCGACGGTGAGCAGGAAGAAGAACATCTCCAGTTCGGCCGGGTCGAGTCCGGCCCCGGCGAGGGCGGTCAGCACGTCGTCGCCGGGGTGGGCGCGCTTGTGGTCGGCCAGTTCGCGGGCGTACGCGAACATCTCGCCGAGCAGGGCCGGGGAGCGCGGGTTGAGCGGGGTGCCGTCCGGGCCGAGCAGCGGCGCCGGGGCGTCGTCGGGGTCCTGGTACCCGATGATCCGTACGGTCCACTCCAGCAGCAGGGCCCGGTCGGCGGCCGGGACGCCCAGCAGGTCGGTGAGGTTCAGCAGCGCGTACTCGTCGGTGACGGCGCGTACGAGGTCGGCGGCGCCGTCCACGGCGTCCCGGCGGGCGGCGGCGAGCAGGGTGCGGGCGCGCTCCCGTACCCGTTCGGCGAAGGCGTCGACGCGGGCGGGGGTGAAGGCTCGGGACACCAGCCGGCGCAGCCGGCCGTGCTCGGGCGGGTCCTGGTTGAGCATGGTTCGGCGCAGGAAGGGCAGGTCGGCCGGGTCGGGGTCGCGGATCTGGGTGGCGCCCAGCCAGGAGGAGTACGTGCGGTGGTCGCGCAGGACCCGTACGACGTCGGCGTGCCGGGTGACGGCCCAGAAGCCGGGGCCGGCGGGCCAGCCCCCGATCTCCGGCTCCGCCTGCCGGGCCACGGGGTGCCGCTCGCGCAGCAGCCGGTAGCGCTCGTGCGGGACGCCGGCGGCGTAGATGCGGGGGTCGAAGACGTCGGGGACGTCCGCGGCGTGGTCCATGGGGCCACCGTGACGGGTGCCCGGCCCCGACCGCAAGGGTGCGGCACCGTGGGCCGGGGGTGCGCCGGGCCGGTCAGCGTTTGCGGTCGCAGTCGGCGGCCGGGAGGGTGGTGTCGGGGCCCATCAGGATGACGGGGCTGAGGCCGTCCGTCAGGACGGCGGTGCCGATGGTGCACACGATCTGCATGCGGGCCAGGTCCGAGAGGTCGCCCACGGCGAACGGCACCCGGACCGTCGTTCCTGCCTGCGAGGTCGGGCTCACCGCCATCTGGTCCTCCTGTCCGGCGGACAGCCGGGGCAGGGCCGTGGTGAGCCCGACCTCGGCGGCCCGGCCGCGGGGGCCGTCGAACAGCAGCCCCAACAGCACCACGGGGTTGAGCCGGTAGCCCTCCGCCAGGCTGAAGGGGCTCGGGGCGAGTCGGTCGCCGTCCTTGGCCACGAAGTAGAGGAAGTTGCCCTTGCCCCCGGAGACCTTGACGGTGGCGGAGTGGCCACTGTCGATCACCCCGCTGCGTTTGATCCCGCATCCGGTGAGCAGCAGGGCGCAGCCGACCAACGTGGCCGTGGCCACCGCTGCCCGGGATCTCGTTCCGTGCCCGGTCACGCGTGGGCCTCCAGCGGCATGTCGAGGGTGAAGACCGCTCCCCCGGTGGGCCCGTTGGCCGCGAGGAGGGTTCCGCCGTGCAGGCGGACGTTCTCCAGGGTGATGGCGAGGCCGAGGCCGCTGCCTGCGGAACGGGTCCGGGCCGCGTCGGCCTTGAAGAAGCGGTCGAAGATGTGCGGCAGCACCTCGGGGGCGATGCCGGGTCCGCTGTCGGCGACGTCGATCAGCAGCCGTTCGCCGTCCTCGCCCGGTGCGGTCCGTACGGTGATGCGCACGGGGGCGCCGCCGTGCCGCAGGGCGTTGCCGACGAGGTTGGCGAGGACGACGTCGAAGCGGCGCGGGTCGAGCCGGGCGCGCACCTGGTCCGGCAGCTCGGCGACGATGCGGTCGTCGACCCAGTGGCGGCGCTCCAGGGTCTTGCGCACGGCTTCGGCGATGTCCACGTCGTCGAGGTTGAGTTCGGCGGCCCGGGCGTCGAAGCGGGAGATCTCCATCAGGTCCTCGACGAGGACGGCGAGCTTGCCCGTCTCGGTGCTGACCAGGTGCAGGGCCTTGGCCGTGTCGGCGTCGAGGCGTTCGGCGTCCTCGTCGAGGACCTCGGTGACGGCGAGCATCCCGGCGAGGGGGGTGCGCAGTTCGTGGGAGACGTCGGAGGCGAACCGGCGGGCGCGGATCTCCGCGTCCTGAAGCTCGCGCACGGACTGTTCCAGGGCGCGTGCGGTCTCGTTGAAGGTGCGGGCGAGTCCGGCGAGCTCGTCGGCGCCCCGGACCTCGATCCGGGTGTCGAGGCGGCCGCGGCCGAGGTGCTGGGCGGCCCGGCGCATGTCGCGGACGGGCCGCAGCACGCTGCGGGCGGCCAGCAGCGCGGGCACGATGGCGATGGCCAGGCCCGGGACGGCACCCTGCTTGGCGGCGTCGACCATGGCCTCCACGGTCTGCTTCTCGGTGGAGAGCGGGACGCTGGCGTAGAAGACGGCTCCAGTGGATTCGGTGGATCCGTTGTGTTCGAAGAGGGCGGGGACGCCGATGGTGAGCCAAGGGTTGCCGCGCGCGTCCTCGACCCGCTGGAAGGCGGTGTAGTCGTGGCGGCGGACCTTCTCGCGCAGGTTGTCGGTGATCACGCTGGAGGTCGGCGTGCCGGGGTTGGTGGAGACCCGCACGCTGCCGTACTCGCCGAAGATGATCCACGGGTGGGGTTTGCCGCGCTTGCCGAGTTCGATGACGATGCGCTGGAGCTCCTGCTGGTCCAGCGGAAGACGGAACTCCTGCTGCTCGACCTGGTCCCGCAGGGTGCTGATGGCGGTGTCCTGGGTCTGCTTGAGGATCGCGTTGCGCGCCTGCTGGTAGGTGAGGGCGGCGGTGGTCACCGCGCTGATCGCGGCGACCAGCAGGAAGGCCGCGATCAGTCGGGTGCGCAGGCCCAGCGGCGCGATGCGTCTCACGGTCGCCTACAGGGGACCGAAGCGGTAGCCGAAGCCGCGCACGGTCTGTATGTAGCGGGGGCTCGCGTCGGGGTCCTCGACCTTGGTGCGCAGCCGGCGCACGCAGGCGTCCACGAGCCGGGCGTCGGCGTGGTAGCTGTGGTCCCAGACGTACTCGAGGAGTTGCTGGCGGGAGAAGACCTGCTCGGGCGAGGCCGACAGGTGCAGCAGGAGCTTGATCTCGCTGGGGGCCAGCGGCACGCGCTCGCCGTTCTTGGCGACGCTCAGCCCGGCGCGGTCGATGGTCAGTTCACCGTGGTGCTCGACCCCGGAGCGGGTGCCGACGGGGTCGCTGAGGCGGCGCAGTACGGCTTTGATGCGGGCCTCGATGACCTCGGTGCGGGCGGGTTTGACGATGTAGTCGTCGGCGCCGGCCTCGAGGCCGACGACGACGTCGAAGTCGTCGCCGCGGGCGGTGAGCATGATGATCGGCACCTGGCTGGTTTCGCGGATGCGGCGGCAGACCTGGACCCCGTTGATCCCCGGCAGCATCAGGTCGAGCAGGACGAGCTCGGGGCGGAAGCCGCCCATCAGTGCCAACCCTTCCTCGCCGGTCTCGGCGGAACGCACGTCGTGGCCCCGGCGGCGCAGGCCGAGGCCGACCCCCTCGCGGATGGAAGGGTCGTCCTCGATCAGCAGTACGCGTGGCATCCGGTCAGTATCCCAAAGGTGTTGCGGGGCTTACTTCCCCCCTATCGGCCGATCCTGCGCCAGAGGGAGTTCAGCATGTCGGTGATCTCCGTCAGGCGCAGCGGCCCGGCGAGGAGGACGACGACGAGGGCCAGTGCGACGGTTCCCGCCCCGAGCGCGGCGAAGTTGCCGAACCGGTCGACGGCGAGGGCTGCCGCGTACCCGACGACGGCCGCCGGTGCGCAGGCGACCAGCAGGCGCAGGTGGGTCCGTACGGCGGTCGTGCGCCGTTCGCTACGGGTGCCCGCGCGCGGGCCGAGTCGGCGGGCGAGGGCGTACGCGGTGACGGCGGCGCCCGCGAGGAAGGCGACGGAGGAGGCCGCGGCCATGCCGGTGGCGGCCCAGCGCGGGGACAGCAGGAAGTAGGCGGCGGCGGACAGTCCGGCGGTGAGCGCGGCGATGACCAGGTTGAGGAAGAAGGGGGTCCGGGTGTCGGAGAGGGCGTAGAAGCCGCGTGAGAGGACGTACTGCGCGGAGTAGGCGATCAGGCCGGGCGCGAAGGCGATGAGGATGCCCGCCATGACCTCGATGTCGGCGGCGCCGGTGCGGCCGTACTCGAAGACGCTGCCCATCACCCAGGGGGCGAGGGCGACGAAGAGCGCGGCGGCGGGTACGACGAGGGCGGCGCTGGAGCGCAGGGCGTAGGAGACGTCGCGGCGCACGGCGGCGAGGTCGCCCTCGGTGGCGGCCGCGCTCATCCGTGGCATCAGGGCGGTCACGAGGGAGACGGTGATGATGCCCTGCGGGACGATCCACAGCTGGTAGGCGTTGCTATAGGCGGTGTAGCCGGCGCCGCCCGCGAGTCCGGCTTCCACGGCGCGCTGTCCGGTGGTGGTGGAGAGCCGGGTGATGACCCAGTAGGCGATCTGGTTGGTGAGGACGAGCATGACCAGCCAGCCCGCGTTGCGCAGCGGGCGGCCGAGGCCGCTGCCGCGCCAGTCGAAGCGGGGGCGCCAGCGGAAGCGGGCGGCGCGCAGCGAGGGGACGAGGGCGAGGGCCTGGATGACGATGCCGAGGGTGGTGCCGAGGCCCAGGAGCCGGGTCTCGGCGGCGGTGAGGCCGGCCGCACCTCCTTGACTGCTCTGGGAGACCACGAGGAAGAGCCCGAAGACGCCGATGATGACGAGGTTGTTGAGGACGGGGGTCCACATCATCGCGCCGAACCGGCCGCGGGCGTTCAGCACCTGCCCGAGCAGGGTGAAGAGTCCGTAGCAGAGGATCTGCGGCAGGCAGTACCGGGCCAGGGCGACGGTGGTGCTCGCCTGGGCGCCGTCGTAGTCCGTGTACAGCGAGACGATCAGCGGGGCGGCGAGGACCGCGACGGTGGTGAGCGCCACGAGTGCGACGGTGCAGGCGGTGAGCAGCCGGTCGGTGTAGGCGGTTCCGCCGTCCGCGTGCTCCTTGGCGGCCCGGACGAGCTCGGGTACGAAGACGGCGTTGAGCGCCCCTCCGATGAGCAGGATGTAGATGATGTTCGGGACCGTGTTGGCGACGGCGTAGCCGTCGCCGAGGAGTCCGGTGCCCAGCGCCGCGACGACGACGGCGGAGCGGATGAAACCGGTGGCGCGGGAGACGATCGAACCGGCGGCCATGAGCGCGCCGCTGCGCAGCACCGAGGTCTTCCCGGACGGCGTGTCTGCGGCTCCCGGGGCGGCGGCCGCCCCGGTGGCGGTGTCGGTGTCGGTGGCCGTCACCGGCGGGCCAGGTAGGCCTGGAACGCCTTGTAGAGCGCCGCGTTGGCGACTCCGTCCATCGGTATCTCCCACTCTCCGAGCGTTTCGACGACCTGCCCGCCGGTACCGAGCTTCCAGCGCAGCAGTCCGAAAGAACGTTCGTCGGGGTCGAGGGTGGAGGGTACCCCGCGCATGTCGTATTCCTCCGCTCCGAGGGCGTGCGCGTCGCACATCATGCGCCACTGCAAGGCGTTGCTGGGCCGTACCTCGCGGCGGTGGTCGGCCGAGGCGCCCGTCTGGTACCAGACCCGGCTGCCGGCGGCGATCATCGTGTGGGCGGCGAGGATCTCGCCCCGGTGGACGCCCAGGTAGAGCCGCATGCGGCCGGGCTGTTCCTCGTTCAGGACCCGGTACTGCTGCTCGTAGTACGCGAGGGAGCGGCCGAGGCGGAAGCCGTCGCGCTCCTCGGTGATGCGCAGCAGCCGGTAGAACTCGGGCAGGTCGGCGAAGGTGCCGACGACCGTCTCCACGCCGGCCTTCGTGGCCTTGCGCACGTTGCGCCGCCATTCCTGGTTGAGACCCGACCACACCTCGTCGAGGGTGCGGCCGGCCAGCGGCACGCGGAAGACGTGGCGGGGCTGGGCGTCGCCGTCGTCCTCGCCGCCGCACCGCTTCCAGCCGCGGGTGCGCAGCCGGTCGGCGAGGGCGGCGCCCACCGGGTCGACCTCGGTCGCGAGGACGTCGGAGATCTGCCGTCCGGGCCCGGTCGCGGCCTTGACCGCGGCCGCGTCCCAGCGGCGGTAGACGGGGGTGGGTCCGATGCGGACGGCGAAGGCGCCCGAGGCGCGCAGGTGGCGCAGGAGCGGGTTCAGCCAGCGGTCGACGTGCGGATCGGACCAGTCGACGACGGGCCCTTCGGGGAGATAGGCGAAGTATTTCCGCGTGCCGGGGAATTGCCGGTAGAGAACGAGTCCGGCTCCCTGAATCTCACCGTCCGGATAGTGCCATCCGACCCTTTCCGATCGCCAGAGGTCCTTTACCCGCGCCCAGGACGGGTACTGGAGAAAGCTCGCACCCCCGTGCCAGTGGAGGAAGGTCTGGTATTCGGTGACGGACAGGGCGCGTACCCGGAGCTGCCCGTCCTGGTCATGGTCCTGCTGGGCGGGGTTCACGAGCAGTGCGCACACGGCCGACAGCCTTCCTGTTCGTCCTGACGGTCTCTCACAGGACTCTCACAGCCGACCGTGACCGAACTGCGCGGCGTTTGTGACCGGATGATGACCGTTTCGCTGCGGTCGGCGTCACAAGAGAGAGGACGAGCTTTTCCACCGAATGCGGAACCTAAAGTCGCCTCGTTCGCATCTCCTTTTGCGGACGTCATCGCCATCACTACTCGAAGGGGCCCTTCGTTGAGCCGTATACGCCGCACCGCCATGGCGGGCACCGCACTTCTGGCCGCCTCGCTCACCGCCTGTTCGGGCGGGAGCGACGGTGGCGGCGACGACAAGGGCAAGACCGAGCCGAAGCCGAAGGCGGCCATGGCCGTCTCGGTGAACCTCACGGGCGATCAGGTCAAGGCGGGCCAGCCGGTGACGGTGACCGTCGCCGAGGGCAAGTTGGCCCAGGTGAAGGTGACCGACGCCAAGGGCGCGGAGCTGCCGGGGAAGATATCCGACGACGGGAAGACCTGGACCTCGGAGCGCAACGCCCCGCCCGGCGCGGAGTACAAGGTCGAGGCGCAGAACACCGACAGCCAGAGCGCCAGTGCCCAGTTCAAGACCAGCGCCGCCGACAAGGTGAACAAGGTCACGATCAACGTCTCCAAGGGCAGCACGGTGGGCGTGGCGATGCCCGTGTCGCTCGTCTTCGACAACCCGGTGACGAACAAGGCCGAGGTGGAGAAGCAGCTCAAGGTCACCACCTCGGACAACACCGAGGGCTCCTGGGGCTGGATCAAGGACTACGACGGCAAGGACCGCATCGACTGGCGGCCCAAGGGCTACTGGAAGTCCGGCACGGACGTGAAGGTCGACATGAAGCTGAACGGGGTGGACTCGGGCAAGGGCGGCGGACTGTTCGCCCGGGACTACAACACCGAGTTCAAGATCGGCAAGGACCGCCGGGTCCAGGTCAGCCTCGACACGAAGAAGATGTCGATCACCCAGGACGGCCAGCCGCTCAGGACCATCCCCATCTCGGCCGGCACTCCCGGCGGCAAGAAGGCCTCCTGGTCCGGGAAGATGGTGATCATGTCGAAGGAGGGCACCATCCGGATGGACTCCCAGACGGTGGGCCTGGACAACGCCTACAACAAGATGGTCGATTACTCGATGCGGCTCACCTGGTCCGGCATGTACGCGCACGCCGCCCCGTGGAACGAGGGCAACTTCGGCCGCGCCAACAGCAGCTCCGGCTGCGTGGGCATGAGCGACGCCAACGCCAAGGAGTTCTTCGGGGAGTCCCAGATCGGCGACGCCTTCGAGGTGATCGGCGAGGGCTCGAAGGGCAACGCGGACATCGGCAACGGCTACGGCGAGTGGAACCTGACGTGGGACCAGTGGAAGGCCAAGAGCGCCCTGTCCGGCACCCCGCAGAACGGCTGACGGCCGGACCGCAGTTGGCCCTCCGCCGCTGGTCCACCCCGATCACCCAATCGTTACCGGCACGTAACTTACCCACGGGTTACTTTCGGTAAGGCGCTCCCGTTACCGTCGGGTCACTTTGATGACCCGGCGTACGCGCGAGGAGCGAGAGATGCGACGCACCGGCACCGCCGCAGCCGTGACGACCCTGCTGGCAGCAACCGCCCTGGGCCTGGCCCCGCACCAGGCCCAGGCGGCTCCCGCCACCACCGTGGCGGCCGCCACCGACGCCTCCTCGCAGATCCGCTTCCACGACATCCCGGGCTCCGGCGGAATCACCCTCAAGGGCAACGTCTTCACCCCGGCCGGAGCCACGAGCGGCCGGACCTACCCGCTGATCGTGCTGCCCACCAGC
The DNA here is from genome assembly GCF_044756625.1 of Streptomyces sp. NPDC091682. Lineage (NCBI taxonomy): Bacteria > Bacillati > Actinomycetota > Actinomycetes > Kitasatosporales > Streptomycetaceae > Streptomyces > Streptomyces sp. NPDC091682. The sequence continues at coordinate 79,996 of NZ_JBIVTH010000003.1, forward strand.
TGGGGCCTGCCGCAGACCGAATACCTCGCCCAGGCCAAGAAGCTCGCCGACTCCGGTTACGTCGTGGTCAGTTACACCTCCCGCGGCTTCTGGCTCTCCGGCGGCACCATCGAGGTGGCCGGCCCGCCGGACATCGCCGACGTCAGCGCCGTCATCGACTGGGCCCTCGCCCATTCCCCCGCCGACGCGGACCGCATCGGCCTGGGCGGGGTCTCGTACGCCGCCGGCATCACGCTGCTGGCCTCCGCGCACGACCCGCGCGTCAAGGCCGTGGTCGCGATGAGCGGCTGGGCCGACCTCATCGAATCCATCTACTCCGGCCGCACCCAGCACCTCCAGGCCGCCGCGATGCTCGGCGCCGCCGGGTACCTCACCGGCCGCCCCGGACCCGAACTCAAGACGCTCCTCGGCAACTTCCTCGGCTCCCGGCTGGACCAGGAGCAGCAGATGATCGAGTGGGGCAGGAAGCGTTCGGCCTCCGAGCAGGTGGACCGGATCAACGCCAACGGCGCCGCGATCATGCTCGGCAACGCCTGGGGCGACACCGTCTTCCCGCCCAACCAGTACGCGAAGTTCTACGAACGGCTGACCGGCCCCAAGCGCCTGGAGTTCCGGCCCGGGGACCACGCCACGGCCGAGGGCACCGGCCTGCTGGGGCTGCCCAACGACACCTGGACCAACGCGCACCGCTGGTTCGACCGCTACCTCAAGGGCGAGCACAACGGCATCGACACCGAGGCCCCGGTGCAGATCAAGTCCCGTAGCGACAACGGGTACGAGGGCTACGCCGACTGGAAATCGGTCGGCTCCGGGGGCACCGAGGAGCTGGCGCTCTCCGACAGCGAGCACCTCTTCGCCAATGTCGACACCGGAGCCAACGGTGGCGTCCTCCTCCTCTCCAGCGCCCTCGACCAGTTCGTGAAGGCGCCCCCGATCGCCTCCGTCCCGCTCCTCCCCCGGGCCTTCGCGGCCGTCTGGCAGTCGCAGCGCTACGACGGGGCGCGCCGGATCCGCGGCACCGCGAAGCTGCACACCACCGTCACCCCCACCAAGGGCGACGGCACCTTCGTCGCGTACCTCTACGACGTCGGCCCGCTCGGCATCGGCAAGCTCGTCAGCAACGCCCCGTACACCTTTCACGGGAAGGCTCCCGGCCGGGCCTTCGGCGTGGACCTGGAGCTGTTCTCCACCGCCTACGACGTACCGGCCGGCCACCGGCTCGCCCTGGTCATCGACACCGTCGACCCGCTCTACATCGAGCACAACCCCGTGGGCGCACAACTGACCTTCTCCTCGCCGCGCACCGATCCCAGCTACGTGTCGGTGCCGCTGCGCGAGCAGTGACCGTCAGTGCTTGAGGATCTTGGAGAGGAAGTCCTTGGCCCGGTCGCTCTCCGGGGCGGTGAAGAACTGCTCCGGGGTGCGGTCCTCGATGATCTGCCCGTCGGCCATGAAGACCACGCGGTTCGCGGCGGAGCGGGCGAAGCCCATCTCGTGGGTGACCACGACCATGGTCATGCCCTCGCGGGCGAGCTGCCGCATGACCTCCAGCACCTCGTTGATCATCTCCGGGTCGAGGGCGGAGGTGGGCTCGTCGAAGAGCAGGGCCTTGGGGTCCATGGCGAGGGCGCGGGCGATCGCCACCCGCTGCTGCTGACCGCCGGAGAGCTGGGCCGGGAACTTCTCGGCCTGGTCGGCCAGGCCCACCCGCTCCAGGATCTCCCGGGAGCGTCGGTCCGCCTCGCCCCGTTTGCGGCCGCGGACCTTGACCTGCGCGAGCGAGACGTTGGCGAGGACGGTCTTGTGCGCGAACAGGTTGAAGGACTGGAAGACCATCCCCACCTCGGCGCGCAGCCGGGCCAGCTCCTTGCCCTCGGCGGGCAGTGCCTCCCCGTCGATCCGGATCGTGCCCGACTCGACGGTCTCCAGTCGGTTGATCGCCCGGCACAGGGTGGACTTCCCGGAGCCAGAGGGGCCGATGACCACCACCACCTCCCCGCGGCCGACGGTGAGGTTGATGTCCCGCAGTACGTGCAGCGCACCGAAGTGCTTGTTGACGTCCCGCAGCTCGATCAACGGTTCTACGGTCATGTGCTGCCCTGCCCACGTGTCGGAGTCGGTATCGGTTTCGGCCCCGGTCCGGGCCCCGGTATCGGTCGCGGTATCGGTGGCCGTGCGCCGGGGTCAGCGCAAACTATCCGGCTGCGGAAGGGCACTTCGCACGGGAGGGGCGGCGACACGCCGGGGCGTCAGCCCTCGGAGGCCTCGGCGAATGCCTGGCTGAGCTCGGGGGATCCGGTCATCGCCCAGGACAGGCCCGACTCGATCACGTTCAGCTCGCGACCCGAGGCCAGCCGGATCACCGGCTGGCCGTTGGGCCACACCCGCCACGCGGCCCCCGGAACGGTCCGGATGATCACGGTCCCGAGGTAGAAGCCGGCGTCGTTGCCGAGCCAGGGCACCGCCTCGGGGTCCCGCCGCCAGCGCGGCATCAGCTGGTCCAGGGCTTCCAACGAGTCCCGGCTCTCGTCGAGTTCCAGTCCGGCCGCCCTCGCCTGGACGCGCAGCATCTCGCACTCCGAGAACAACTCGGCGACGCCCTCGGGGTCGTCCGCGAGGGCGTCGCCGAGTCCCGTGCCCTGTTCCGTTTCGCTTCGGTTCAGCCAGTTGCCCAGGAAAGGGATGTTCATACCGCCCAGCGTCGCACCAGGATCCGCCGCTGACCACAGGGCGCGCCTGGATCCGTCGGCCCGGATGGCACCGGCTACCGGCTACCGGCTACCGGCACCCGCCTACCGGAAGAGGTCCAGGTCCACGACGACGGGAGCATGGTCGGACGCGCCCTTGCCCTTGCGCTCCTCGCGGTCGACGTAGGAGTCGGTGACGGCCTTGGTGAAGGACTCGTTCCCGTAGACCAGGTCGATGCGCATGCCCTTGTTCTTGGGGAAGGCGAGCATCCGGTAGTCCCAGAAGGTGTAGGGACGGTCGTACTTCAGCGCACGCGGGAACACGTCCGAGAGCCCTGCGGCGCGCAGCGCCTCCAGGGCGGCCCGCTCGGCGGGGGTCACATGGGTGAGGCCCGCGAAGACGGCCGGGTCGTAGACGTCCTCGTCGGTCGGGGCCACGTTGAAGTCGCCGAGCACCGCGAACGGCCTCGGACCGGCCGCATCGGCGGCCACGGCCGTGGTCAGGGCGCGGAACCAGTCCAGCTTGTATCCGTAGTGGTCGTGCTCGACCTCGCGCCCGTTGGGCACGTACACCGACCAGACCCGGACCCCGCCGCAGGTGGCGGAGATCGCGCGGGGCTCCTGGACTCCCTCGTAGTCGGGCCCGCCGGGCAGTCCGAGGACCACGTCCTCCAGGCCGACCTTGGAGAGCAGGGCCACGCCGTTCCAGCGGCCGGTGGCATTGACCGCCGACTCGTAGCCCAGCTCGCGCAGCGCGTCGTGGGGGAACTGCTCCGCCGAGCACTTGGTCTCCTGGATGCACAGGACATCCGTGCCGGAGCTCTCCAGCCAGGCCAGCAGGCGCGGCAGCCGGGCGGTGATGGAGTTGACGTTGAAGGTGGCGATACGCATACGTGCCAACCTACCGCCCGGCACCGACAGTCACAGTTCGGCGGAGTCCCCCGCGGTGAGTCGCCCGTGGTCGGTGCCTCCGAGGGCGTTCAGGGCGTTGTCGTAGATCGGCCGGGCGATGTCGGAGAGGTAGGCGTCGTGGATGTCCAGGGCCCGGCGCGGCTTGACCTCGCGGAGGTAGTCGATCACCTCGGAGACCTTGTTCCAGGGGGCGTGCACCGGGACCATCAGGGTCTCGACGGGGACGCCGGGCACGGTCAGCGCGTCCCCGGGGTGGAAGAGGGAACCTTCGACGAGGTAGCCGACGTTCGTGACGCGCGGGATGTCCGGGTGGATCACGGCGTGCAGCTCCCCGTGGACCTGGACCTCGAACCCGGCCGCGGTGAAGGCGTCGCCGTGACCGACGGTGTGCACCCGGCCCGGATAGGCGGGGGCGAGCTTCTCGGCGACACTGCGCAGGGTCCACAGTTCCACGGCCGGATCGGCGTCGAGGGCGGCCCGCAGCCGACCCTCCTCGAAGTGGTCGGGGTGTTCGTGCGTGACCAGCAGGGCGTCCGCCCCCCGTCCCGCGTCCGGTTCGCTGAAGGCGCCCGGGTCGATGACGAGCGTGCGCCCGTCCTTCTCCAACTGGACGCAGGAATGCAGCCGCTTGGTGAGCTTCATGATCCCAGGCTAGCGGGCGCCGGGGCGGGTCACGGGGTGGTGGAGGAGACGACGTAGACCTTGGAGACCTTGGGGTCGGTGAGGTCGACGGTGATGTCCCGGGTGGGTCGCGGGTCGTCCTGTTCGAGGGTGGTACCCAGCCACGGGGTCTGCGGCTTCCAGTCCCAGCCGGCGATCGACGTGTCGTGCGCGGAGACCGAGACCCCGGGGGTCAGGTCTTCCCGGCTGATGCCGAGGGAGGACAGGAAGCCGTCCAGTTCCGGCGGGGTGACCGCGAACTGGACGTACAGCCGGCTGGTGCGCCAGTTGTTCGTCTCCAGGAACCCGACGCGCCAGGCCTTGTCCGGGACGGGGACCTCGTAGATGCTGCGCTGCACCTTGGAGGGCCAGCCGGGACGCACCGTGGACGCGCCGACCTTGGCGGCCTTGTCGCGGCCGCTCTCACGGCTCTGCTGGGTGGAGATCGCCAGGTAGCCCGCGGGTACGCCGACCAGGAGCAGGATGATGATCGCGGTGATCCAGCGGCGCTTGACGACGTGCCTGCGGTCCTCGACGGCGGGCGTCGGGGTGCCTTCGGCGTCGGGGGCGGAGGCCTGGTGGGGCAGGGTGGGCGGGGTCACTGTTTTTCCTGGTCCTCGGGGACTGCGGGGTCGCGCCGGCCCAGCTGCTGGGCATAGCGCTCGTACCGCTCGTAGCGCTCCACCCGGCGGCGGGTGGCGCGGCGGAAGCGGCGGGCGACGAGCCGGGCGAGGTCGGCGGCGCCCACCATGCCCGCCTCGGGCCCGAGCTGGGCCTTGGCGATGCGGGCCTCGGGGCGGTAGCCGCGACCGGTGAGGTGGCGGCGGAAGGCGTCCCGGGCCGGGCCGATCAGCAGGTCGTCGGCGGCGCTGACGCCGCCGCCGATGACGAAGCAGGACGGGTCGAGGGCGGCGGCGAGGTTGGCGATGCCGACGCCCAGCCACTGGCCGATGTCCTGGAGCAGCTCGACGCACATGGCGTCGCCCTCGCGGGCCAGCTCGGTGATCAGCGGTCCGGTGATCTCGTGGACGTTGCCGCCGACCTTGGCGATGATGTTGTACGCGACCGGGGAGTCGGCGGCGGCCAGCTCGCGGGCCTCGCGGACCAGGGCGTTCCCGGAGCTGTACTGCTCCCAGCAGCCCCGGTTGCCGCAGGGGCAGCGGTGACCGCCGGGGACGACCTGCATGTGGCCGAATTCGCCCGCGACCCCGTACCGGCCGCGCTTGACCTGGCCGCCTTCGAGGATGGCCCCGCCGATGCCGGTGCCGAGCGTGATCATGACGAGGTGGTCCTCGCCGCGTCCGGCACCGAAGCGCCACTCGGCCCAGGCGGCGGTGTTGGCGTCGTTGTCGACCATGACCGGGACCGCGAGCCGGGACTGGAGCGCGTCGCGCAGGGGCTCGTCGCGCCAGGCCAGGTGTGGTGCGAACAGCACGCGGGAACGGTCGGCGTCGACCCAACCGGCCGCCCCGATGCCGACCGCGTGCACGTCGTGCCGGTCGGAGAGGTCCAGCACCAGCTCGACGATGGTGTCCTCGACGACCTTGGGGCTCTTGGACTTGTCCGGGGTCTCCGTGCGGATCTTCTCCAGGATGATCCCGTCGGCGTCGACGACGCCGGCCATCACCTTGGTGCCGCCGATGTCGATGCCGACCGTGGGGACGCGCGGGGCCGTCAGGTGCGACCGGCGCTCGCGGGTCCCGATGGTCCGCAGGACGGTGCCTCGCGCCGACCCCCGGTGGGTGAGCGTGAAGTCCCGGTACGTGCTCATCGAGTCGTGTCGTCCCTCTTGGGTGCGGTGGTTCGGGGCGTCCGGGCGGCCTCGTCGGCACGGCCGCTCCGACCGGCTGCGCCGTCCGTCTCGGCCGTGGCGCGTGGGGCGCCTTCCCCTGATTCTGCCACTCGCTCCAGTTCGTGGCTCAGTTCCTCCAGCTCGGAGCCGCCCGCCATCTGCTGGGTGAGCTCGTCGAGCGTGATCGAGTCGCGGGTGTGGCTGCCGGCCATGGTGCCCCGTTTGAGGAGGACGAAACGGTCCCCGACCAGGTACGCGTGGTGCGGGTTGTGGGTGATCAGGACCACTCCGAGGCCCGCGTCCCGGGCGGCGGCCACGTATTTGAGGACCACTCCGGACTGCTTGACGCCGAGGGCCGCGGTGGGCTCGTCGAGTACGAGGACCTTCGCCCCGAAGTACACGGCGCGGGCGATGGCCACGCACTGGCGCTCGCCACCGGACAGGGTGCCGATGGGCTGGTCCACGTCGCGCAGGTCGATGCCCATGCGCAGCAGCTCGGTACGGGTGGTCTCGCGCATGAGCTCCACGTCGAGGCGGCGGAAGGGGCCGCGGCCCTTGGTGGGCTCGGAGCCGAGGAAGAAGTTCCGCCAGACGGGCATGAGCGGGACGACGGCGAGGTCCTGGTAGACGGTGGCGATGCCGTGGTCCAGGGCCGCCCGCGGGTTGGCGAGCACGGTCTCCTCCCCCTCGATCTCGAAGGTGCCGGCGTCGTGCCGGTGCAGCCCCGCGATGATCTTGATGAGGGTGGACTTGCCGGCGCCGTTGTCGCCGAGGACACAGGTGATCTCGCCCGCCGAGACCTCCAGGGAGACCCCCTGGAGGGCGCGGATGTTCCCGTAGAACTTGCTGACGTCGGTCAGCTTCACCAGGGCGGTGCCCGCTCCGGGAGCGGCCGCGGGCTGCTCGGTCCTGTCGGTCGTACTCACTTGCTCGCCTCCGCCCGCTTGCGGACCCATGCGTTGAGCAGCGTGGCCAGCAGGAGCATCGCGCCGAGGAAGAACTTGAACCAGTCCGGGTTCCACTGGGCGTACACGATGCCGTTGCTGGTCATGCCGAAGATGAAGGCGCCGACCGCCGAGCCGATGGCGGAGCCGTAGCCGCCGGTCATCAGGCAGCCGCCGATGACGGCCGCGATGATGTAGAGGAACTCGTTGCCCACGCCCTCGCCCGACTGGACCACGTCGAACGAGAAGAGGATGTGCTGTCCGGAGATCCAGGCGCACAGGGCGACGCCCATGTAGAGGCCGATGCGGGTCTTCACGACGGGCACGCCGGTGGCGCGGGCCGCGTCGGCCCCGCCGCCCACGGCGAAGATCCAGTTCCCTGCGCGGGTGCGCAGCAGGATCCAGGTGGCGACGGCGACGATGGCCAGCCACCACAGGATGGTGACCTTGAGGGTGACCGAGCCGATGGTCCACTGCGAGGCGAAGAGGGCGCGGGCGGAGGGGAAGCCCTCCATGTCGGCGATGGTCTTGGTGGAGACCGTGCCCGTGATCAGCTTGGTGAAGCCGAGGTTCAGGCCGGTCAGCATCAGGAAGGTGCCGAGCGTGATGATGAAGCTGGGCAGCTTCGTACGGGTCAGCATGAACCCGTTGAAGAAGCCGATGGCCAGGGTGACCAGCAGGGACACGCCGACGCCGACCCAGACGTTGGCGGTCATCTGGTAGCTGAACATCGAGCTGACCAGCGCCGAGGTCGTGACCATGACGCCGGCGGAGAGGTCGAACTCGCCGCCGATCATCAGCAGGGCCACCGGGGCCGCCATGATCCCGATGGTGGAGGCCGAGTAGAGGATCGTGCTGAGGCTGGAGGCCTGTAGGAAGGTGGGGGCGGCGATGGAGAAGAAGACGAAGACGGCGACGGCGCCGACCACCGAGCCCAGCTCGGGGCGGGCGAGCAGCTTGCGCAGGGTGGAGGTGGGGGCGAGCCGTTCGTCGCGCCCGTCGGCGGGTGCGGCCGCGCTCATCGGCTGCCCCGCTTGATGTACTCCTCCAGCTTGCCCGCCTCGTCGGCGGTCACGATCTGCGGTCCGGTGAGCACGGGGCGGCCGCCGCCGAGCACGTTGGCGTTGTAGCGGTAGAGCCAGAGCAGGTCGATGGCCTCGTAGCCCTGTAGGTAGGGCTGCTGGTCGACGGCGAAGCCGAGGGCTCCGGACTTCAGGTCGCGGGCGACCGATTCGTTGAGGTCGAAGGTGTCCACCTCGGCCTTGCTGCCGGCCGCCTCCTTCGCCTTGACCGCGGTGGGCGCGAAGGGTGCGCCGAGGGTGACGATGGCGTCGACGGAGGGGTCGGCCTGCAGCTGGGCCTGGATCGCCGCCTGGACGGAGGGCATGTTGGTGCCCTCGACGTACAGGTTCTCCATCGTCCCGGAGAAGGTCTTCTTCGCGCCGGCGCAGCGCTGCTCGTGGCCGACGTTGCCCTGCTCGTGCAGGACGCAGACGGCCTTCTTCCGACCCCGCTTGTTCAGCTCGGTGCCGACGGCCTCGCCCGCGATCTCCTCGTCCTGGCCGATGTGGGTCAGCGCCCCGTACGCGGCGGACTGTGCGGAGCCGGAGTTGACCGTGATCACCGGGATGCCGGCCTTGACGGCCTTGCCGAGGACGTCCTTGAGGGCCTCGGGCTTGGCCAGGCTGACGACGATCCCGTCGACCTTCTGGTCGATGGCGTTCTGCACGAACTGCGCCTGCTGCTGCGCCTGGTCGTCATGGGCGTAGACGAAGTTGATGTTGTCCTTCGCCGCGGCCTCCTTGGCGCCCTTCTGCACGATGTCCCAGAAGGTGTCGCCGTCGCCCGCGTGCGTGATCATCGCGAAGGTCCAGCGCGGGGTGGAGACGGCCGGCCGGCCCGCCGCGGCGGCCTTCGCCCGCTCCTCGGCGCGCTTGCCGCCCGTACTGCTGCAGCCCGCGAGCGAGGCCCCCAGTACCGCCGCGAGCACGGCGCCCACGACGCGTACCCCTGTCCGAACCCTAGCCACGTCGCCGCGCCCTTCCCTCGTCACCAATTCGGTCCGTCGTCGAGCCGGTCGTCGGTCCGGTCGTCGGTCCGGCCGTCCGTCCGGCCGGCCGGCCGTCGAGCCGGTCATCAATCCGGTCATTCCGGCTCCATTCCGGTCCAGCCGTTCAGTATCCGCCACAGTCGACCATGAAGGGTCATCGGGGCACGCGCGGGCAGGTTGACATGCGCGGGCGGATTGACAGGTTCCGCCGACGGGGTCAGGTTGTGTGCATGCGCATCGGGCTCATCGGAACGGGCCGGATCGGGTCCTTCCACGCAGCGGCACTGGTCCGCCATCCGGAAGCCGGCTCGCTCCTGCTGGCGGACGCCGACCCCGGGCGGGCGGCGCGCCTCGCCGACCGGCTCGGGGCCACCGCCGCGCCCTCCGTGGAACAGGTCTTCACCTGGGGCGTGGACGCGGTGGTGGTGGCGTCGGCGACCGAGGCGCACGCGGACCTCGTCGTACGGGCGGTCCGCGGCGGGCTGCCGGTGTTCTGCGAGAAACCGCTGGCCCCGGACCTGAACCGGACCCTCGCCGCGCTGCGGGAGGTCTCGGCCTCGGGCGGACTGCTCCAGGTGGGCTTCATGCGCCGCTTCGACGCGGGCTACGGCACGGCCCGGGGGCTGGTCCGTTCGGGCGCCCTGGGGCGGCTGCACACCGTCCGGACGATGACGGCCGATCCTGCCCCGCCGGCCGCCGCGTACCTGGCGACCTCCGGCGGGCTGTACCGGGACTGCCTGGTGCACGACTTCGACATGGTCCGCTGGGTGACCGGGCGCGAGGTGGTCGAGGTGTACGCGACCGGGTCGGACGCGGGTCCGGCGCTGTTCCGGGAGACGGGCGACATCGACACGGCGGCCGCCGTGCTGACGCTGGACGACGGGACCCTGGTCACGGCGACCGGGACCCGGTGCAACGGCGCCGGGTACGACGTGCGGATGGAGCTGGCCGGGGAGCGGGACCAGGTCTCCGTCGGGCTGGACGACAGGACCCCGATCGCCTCCACCGAACCGCATGGCCCGCCCCCGGCGAGCAAGCCGTGGACGGGCTTCCTGGAACGTTTCGCCCCGGCCTACGAGGCGGAGCTGGCTGCCTTCGTCCAGCTGGTGCGGGGCGAAGGGCCGAACCCGTGCGACGGCCGGGAGGCGCTGGCGGCGTTCCGGATCGCGGCGGCCTGCGAAATCTCGCGCCGGGAGCGACGCCCGGTACGGCTGGAGGAGCTCCCGGACCTGCCGGCTCTGTAAGGGGGGCACGGGGCCACAGTACGGCCGATGATCAGCGTCGGCTGCGGCGCTTTCCGGACACGCTCAGGGGGTGGCGGGGGCGGTTCCGGGCGCGGGGGTCACGGCGCGCCGCCCCCAGGCGGTGCCGACGAGGACCAGGAGGGCTCCCGCGTAGCCGAGGAGCCCCGGCTCCTCACCGCCGATGGCGATGCCGGCGACGGCGGCCCACAGGGGTTCGGTGCCCAGCAGCAGGCTGACCCGGGAGGGCGAGGTGCGGCGCACGGCCCACATCTGCACGAAGAAGGCGAAGAGGGTGCAGAAGACGGAGAGGAACGCGAGCCCGGCCCACTCGGCGGCCCCGAAGTCCGCGGCGGCGGCCCAGGGAGTCGCGCCGGTGCCGGGCACGGCGGCCAGCAGTGCGAAGACGAGCACGGCGGCGCCGAGCTGCACGGTGGTCAGGGACAGCGAGTCGGCGTCCTGGACGGCCTCGATGCGGGCCATGAGCAGGACGTGCAGGGTCCGGGCGAGGGCGGCGCCGAGGATGAGCAGGTCCCCGAGGCTGGGCGCGGTGAAGCCGGCGCCCTGGGTGAGGAGCACGACCCCGGCGACGGAGAGGGCGGCCGCGCCGAGGAAACCGGCGGAGGGCGCCCGCTTCCTGACGGCCGCTTCGGCGAGCGGGGTGAAGATCATCGTCAGGCTGATGATCAGCCCGGCATTGGTGGCGGAGGTGTGGACGACCCCGTAGGTCTCCAGGAGGAAGATCCCGCCGAGTACGAGGCCCAGCAGTCCGGCGCCGCGCAGCTGGGCGGAGCTCAGGGCGCGCAGCCGCGCCCACCCGGCGACGACGAGCACGGGCAGCACGAGCGCGAACCGGAGCACGAGCACGGCGACGACGGTGTGGGTGGTGGTGATGCCCTTGGCCGCGAGGTAGCTGCCGCCCCAGACGACGGCGACGGCCAGTACGGGCAGATCGGCGAACCAGGCCCGGCGCGGGGCGGCTTCGAGGGCGGGCGAGATCACGGTCAACGGAGGTCTCCACGGCTCATCGGGGGTGGAGACGTCGGCGGCTCGCACGGGTGCGGGCACACCGTACCGGAGCCGATCATGCCGGGCGACCCCTTTCCTGGCCTGCGCCCCGGGACCCGTAGCATCGGGCCCATGGCTGATCTCTACGCCCTCGATCTGGCGTTCGACCTGCTCGACACCACGCCCGACGATGTGCTCGCGGAGGTGCGGCGCCAGCTGACGGGGGACGGACTGCTCTCGACCCGGGGCCCGGCGTGGCGGGTCGGCGGCATGCTCGTCGGCGAGTTCGCACCGACGGACCGCGGCGGCTGGGCGCTGACCGCCCGCCAGGAGGTCCACGAGGAGCAGCTCCCGGAGCTGGAGGACCTCCTGCTCCTCCTGGCCCCCCACGTCCGCCCGCCGGGCCCGGTCGGTCGCCTGCGCTTCTACGAACACGAGTCCCCGGACCTGCTGGTCCTGCGCGAGGGCCGCGTGGTCCAGCTGGCCCTGGACCCGCGGTAGCGGCATGGCCGGCAGCCGGGACGAACAGTACGACGGACCGCGCGCGGGCCTCTGCCCGGTGCGCGGCGCAGCTCGAGGTCAATCGCCGATCGTGCCGAAGGCAGCCCGCCCCGTCGGCCGGTAGGTGTGGACGGCGGTCCCGGCGGGTGTCGTGGCGGACTTCGTCATCTCATAGGCGGTCGGCAGCCCGCCGGTGGGGAACAGTCGGCGACCGGCCCCCAGCACCACGGGGAAGACCAGCAGGTTCAGCTCGTCCACGAGGTCCCGGGCCAGCAGCCACTGCGCGAGCTGCCCGCTGCCGTGCACCTGGAGCTCCCCGTCCAGCGCGTCCTTGACCCGGACGATCTCGCCCTGCAGGTGCTCCCCGTCGAGCACGGTGACCGGCCCCCAGGCCGGCTCCTTCAGCGTGGTCGACGCCACGTACTTGTGCAGCCGGTTCAGCTTGCCCGGGATCGGGTCGGCGGGGTCGTCGTGCTCCGGCCAGTACGAGGCGAAGATCTCGTACGTCTTGCGCCCGAGCAGGAACGCCCCGGCCCGCCCGAACACCTCGGTGACGAACTCCCCCATCCCCTCGTCGGCGAACGGCGCGACCCATCCCCCGTACTCGAACCCGCCACTGCGGTCCTCGTCGGGCCCCCCGGGCGCCTGCATCACGCCGTCCAGCGTCACGAAGGTGGTCAGTGTCAGCTTCCCCATGGCTCTGCGCTCCTCGCTCGATGGCCCCTACGGGTTCAGACTCCCGCCCCCGTCAGAACTCATCGCGCCGCCACGCACGACCGTTCGGTCCGTTCCGACTGACTGGAGGAAACGCCCGGCCGGGAGACCCTGGCCGACCGTGCGCGGCAGAGCGGGGCGGCCGACCTCATCGATGGACAAGCCTCCAAAACTCCGAAGGCCCCACTGCAACACCTCACAGTGGGGCCCTTCAGAAATGTTTCAGCCACGCAACCAAGCGGTCAGGGTTTCGACAGCGAGGCCAGCATCGTCCACCTCAACCATCGAGATGTCGGATTCTAGCAGAAATGGCAGTTGGCCATTTTCGCGCGAATCCAGTTGCATTTCCGCGCCACCTTCACGGGAAATGAACCACACGTTATCGTCATCGGCTGGCCAAGTAACTGACAGCCGCTCGACTCGAAGGTCAGAGAAAATCCCCCTCAGAGCAGCAAGCACTTCATCCAACGGACCTCCAGTAACATCAGACGGCCCCCACGAGATGTTTGCAGGCAACCAAGTGTCACATTCACGTGATTGTAGTTGAGCGGCGACCCTTCGCCCCTAATTGGCTCGGGTGCATAGTCCACGGTGCCACCAGCTGCGCGAATTTCCTCGGCCGTTGTTGCGCGAAGTTTGCCATGCGGAACGCCGGCACCCGCCTCAGAAACCGAGGTACCCATTGCGCCGGAGAAGCCTTCGCCAGCACCGGGCATCGGCCTCTCACCCCCGCGAACGATGACGAAGTCATCCGGCACCTGCCAGCCATTTTCATTGTGCACCAAGACCAGCGTCGACTCGGCAAGATCATAGTAGGCGTGCGCGCCGAGCGGCCGCCACGCACGTTTTCCCTGGTCAGTAAATTCCAGCCTGCCCGTGGGCGGGCCGCACGCTGGCCCGGCAGCTCGGGCAGGTCGTAGGCCTGACGTTCCATCAAACACCGTAGAAGCCCCGCCAGAAATAGAATCTGGCGGGGCTTCTGACGATCAGTCGGTTTCTTCAGATACCCGGTGCGCAAGATCTTCGTGTGCAGCCTCATGGGCTTGCCTCAGATCCGACCAAGCCGCAGACTCGTGCACGATCCTCTTCGCCTCAGGAAGTTCGCAGGAACCTACTGCCATTACGACCCTAATGCAGTCGATGACACTAAATCCCTCACTACGGAGATCGGTCAGGACAGACTCTAAAGTCTTCCCGTTTCGAACAAGCGGCACTTCACGGTGCAGTACTTCGCCAAGGCTCCGCGGCGCGACCATACCCAACCCCCTATTTCGCGTATCTACTCAGGTCAAGCGTCATATCCACCTGATGCCCAACATTCCCACTCAATCTTACAGCCGTGATACGGAGATGCGTGAACCCCTGCTGTGCGGCCGCCGGGGCAATCGTAGGTCTCAACTCTCTAAGAACTGCGGATGAGTCGAGAGCTCCACGCGCCATGTCACCCGTCCCGTAGACGGCCACGTCAGACAAGTGCAACTTCGTTCCATCGATTTTCACGCCTGCCAGCATTTCGACGTCACCCTTAGCGGTCGGCATCGTGTGGTAGAAGGTGTCACCACCTCGGAAATCGCCAACTCCGCAAAGTCCATTCGAATTATGGACCAGCAGCGGAGTATCCCCCGCCAGCACATAGTACGTGTGGAGGTCGGAAACCGTCAGGTTGTACGTCGCCTGGTCCGCACGGTAGGAATGCGTTCGCGAAACCGTGACCGCGCGCCCGTCGTCCGCCCGCAGGGTCATTCCGGCCTTAAGGTCACCCGCATCGACCCAGGCACCTGCAGATATCGACCAGAACGGGTGGTGCGCTGTTGTCGTGATGACAGGTTCGGCTTCTCCGGCTCCGATCGTCAGGTCGACGTATTCCTTGTCATCCTTCGTCAGGATCTCGGCGGTGACCGTTTTCGGCGTGGTCTCTCCCGTCACCGGGTCCGTGGCGAGAACCTTTTCGCCGACTTCGACGTCGTCGATCTCCTTGGTGGTGCCGTCAGCCATCAGGACGAGCGTGTCTTCGGTGAAGCTGTTGTGGCGCAGACAGGCGATGGCCACATCGACGGCGTCGTGCACCACCGCTCCGGTGACCGCCCTGCCCGCCGTTGCCGCTTTCGCGGCCCTGCCGATGAAACTTCCGGCGATCGTGATCGTCACGTCCACCGCGGCCATTCCGCAGTTCTTGTTCCAGCCCGGGTCCTTGATGCACTCCCAGGTGTTTCGGATCCCCAGCGCCTCCATCCAGTCGCCACTGGGACTCGTCAGGCCGATTCTGTTCGCCGCGTCGCAGAAGTCTTGCCTGTCTCTGGCGCCGGTGGATGAGCAGTGCCCGTTCGCCCAGCGCCTCAGGTTCTCCTGGTAGGTCCGGGTGGGCCAGAAGCCCTGCCTGAGGAGTTCCTCCTCGGTGGGAAGGGGCTTTCCTGCGAGGACCAGCTTGACGGTGCTCTTGGTACCGCTCTTGGCGTCGCCCTTCGCGTTGCCCTTGGAGCCCCCGCCGCCCGAGACCCGCTGCCGTTCCACCTCGGGGTCGTTCTCCTCCTTGTAGTCCCCGTAGGTGCCGTTGGTACCTGCGCAGTAGTTCGGGAAGCAGCTTTCGAGCCCGGTGGGGTCCATCTGGTTGACCGGGTCGCCGTTCGCGTACACGTACCCGTTCATCTGCATCGGGTTGGTGATGTCGATGACCGGGTCGACGCTGATGAACCGGCCGTTCGCGGGTTCGTACTCGCGGGCGCCGATGTGCGTGAGACGGGTGGCGCTGTCGTCCGTGCCCGTCCCCAGGAAGTCGCGCTGGCCCGCCCAGTTCCCGACCTGGGCGCCCCGGGGGTTGCCGTAGGGGTCGGCCTTGCGGTGGGTGACCTTCTGGCCCGCGGCCTGTTCCACCATGGTGGTGGCGGTCCCCTGGCGGTCGCTCAACAGGACGGTCAGGGCGTGGCCGGTGGTCTTGCCCTTGGTCTGACGGACGGTGGTAGTGGCTCCGACGCCGGTGTAGTAACGGACGGCGTCGACGGCTTGGCCGGCCAGGTTGACCGTTACCTCGGCCTCACCGAGGTACAGCGTGCGACTGCTCCCGGTCTCCTGGATGAGCCGGTTGCCGGAGGCGTCGTAGATGTACGAACTACCGCTGCCGCCGAAGACCCACTGCTGCGCGGCGGACCCGGCGACGCACGTGTAGATGTGGAGGTCGTTGCCGTCGGCGGCATCGTCGTTGGGGACGGTGACGCACTGGCCCGTGGCCTGGTTGTAGAGGGTCTTGTCGGGCCTGGAGGTGAACTTCTGTTCGTTGCTGCCGTCGCAGGTGTAGAGGCGGGCCCTGCTGTCCTTGGCACTTGCCGAGGGCCTTGACGGTGTCGCCGCTGAGGGTCCACTTCTGCGCCTTGGACTCGTTGCACGACATCACCTGGGCGGGCGTGCCGTCATCGGAGTTGCCGCCGTCGACGTCGAGGCACTTGCCGCCCAGACCGGTGACGGTGACGGCGCCGATGCCCGGGCTACTGGCGGAAGCGAGCTTGTTGCGCCGGTCCCAGTTGAGGATCTGGGTGTCGCCGTCGATGGTCCGCCGGGTCGTGTTGCCGGCGCTGTCGTATCCGTACGTGGAGAGCGACGTGACCGTCGAGTTCTGGGACTTGGTGGTCTGCTTGGCCTCGGTGAGTGCGTGCGGATGGGTCTTGACCGGCGGTAGCCCGCCGTTGCCCGTCACCTGGACGCCGTACGCGTAGGTCGTGGTGTCGTCCAGTGCCGCATTCGTGAGGTCGCGGTTGGGTCTGTCGCGTGCGCAGGAGGCCGTCGTAGACGGTGACCGTGTTCTCGTAGGTGCCGTTGTCCCGCAGGGCGCCACTGACCACGGTCGGCGGCATGTCGACGGATATGTCGTACGAGAAGACGAAGGCCGCCTTGTCCGTACCCTGCTTCCGGGAGGGAGTCCACACTCCGGTGGTGCGGCCCAGTGCGTCGTAGGCCATGCTCGCCTTGCGGCCGTTGGCGTCGGTGGATTCCAGCACGCTGCCACGGCCGGGATCGGACTTCGCCGTCACGGTGTGGCCCAGGGCGTTGGTGATCGTGGTGGAGAAGACGGGGCCCGTGGGAGGGCTGACGGTCGTGGACGTCGGATTGCCGGCCGCGTCGTAGGCCTTGACGGGGCGCCCCAGGGCGTCGTACTCGGTACGGGCCGTGGTGACCCATCCGGTGCCGGCGCCGTCGAGGGTGTCGACCTGAACCGGCAGCCCCTTCACGGGGGCGGTACCGAATGCGTTCAGGGCGTCGTAGGAGGTGCGGGTGTCCGTGAGGACCTGCCCGGTGGCCGCCTTGCTGCAGTCACCGGCCGTGCTGCGTACCCTCTGGGCGAGTCCGATGATGTGCTTCGTCGTGTTGTGCACGTAGGTGGTGGTGATGCAGTTCTGCTCCGAGGACGTCCACCCCGTGCCGTTCGACGTCAGCACTTCGGCCTGCGCCGTCTTGGGCAGACCGTAGGCCCCCTCGTCGAACGTGTTCTGGGTACGGACCATGCGGGTCCCGCCCTCGATCGACTGGAACGCATCGGAACGGGCCGTGCCGGTACGGAAGGCCTCCAGGTCAGTGGTGCCACGCCGCGGACGATTCGCCGTTCGCTGGCTCCAGGGCCAATTGATCACGCGCGAGGAGACGTTGCCGCCCGCCTTCGTGTAGCTGATCGTTTCCGCTACTTGTCCTTGCAGTTGGAGAAGGTCCTCCCCCAGATCCTCGGCATTGGTGGAGTCCTTGACCCTGACCTTGGCGCGACCACCGTCTCCGGACATGCCGCGGAAATAGCGCGTGCGCGTCTGGGACTGCTCCGTGGCGTCGGGCTTGCCCGCGTTGGCGGTGACGCCCTTGGTCGTCACGACCGATGCGTACCCCCTCCACTGGCTGTAGGTGCGCAGTTCGGGCTTGGTGAACTCGTCGGTGTCCTTGCCCCAGGCCGCGTCACCTTCGTACGTGTAACTGGTGGTGACGTCGGGCTGGCGGGCGACGCGGTCCTTCTCGACGACCTTCTCGACGACGTATTTGTTGAACCACTCCAGCGGCGGCTTCTCCAGCTCGGTGTCCGGGGACCAGTGGACGGGGAAGCAACGGGTGGTGTTGGCCTCCGGCTTGGGGTGGGTCGTACCCACCGCACAGGGAGCCGAGTAGTCGACGTACGTCTCGCCACCGGTCTCGTTGCGGATCGTCTCCACGCGGAGGCGGTCGTAGTCGGGCGTCGCGTCGTTGGCGCTCTTCGCGACGCGGTTCGGCATGTCCTGGACGTTGGCCAGGAAGGACACCGGCGGCAGCGGGATCCCGATCAGGTTGTCACCGCCGTCCTTCGCGGTGCCGTATCCGGTGCGGGTGATGGACTCCAGCCACAGCGGGGGGTGCGTGTCGGTGCGCTGCTTCGGGAACGACTGGGTCAGCGACCAGTGGTCGACCTTGGAGAGGGCCGTGGAACCTTCGGTGCGCTGGCCGTAGGTGGTGACACCGGTCAGGCGCTTTCGCGACCAGAACGTCGGCGAGGCGACGTGGCAGTTCTCCGCGTCCATCTTGCAGTGAAGGGTGGACGGGGTGTCCCACCAGGGCTGCTTGTCACCGTAGTTCTTCGAATCGAACTGGGCGTTGCCGCACTTGACGCCGCCCTCCTCGATGCACCGCTCCGCGAGCGTGAACTCGACGCGGCCTGCCGGAGCTCCGGCGAGGTTGTCCGCGCGCAGCCCGTAGAGGATCCGGGTGGGGTAGCCGCCTCGGGTGTAACCGACTTCGGCGGCGTTCTTCTCCTTGAACTTCGCGTTCTTGGCGTAGCGGTTCTGCTCCGGCTGCCAGTCGATGACCATGGCGTTGCCGTGGACGTCCTCGACGTAGTCGAGGTTCCAGCGCCAGGCCTGGCGGCAGGACGAGTTGGCGTACGCCGCCTGGTGGCAGGGTTCGCCGGGGTGGTTGCCGAAGACGGGGACGGTGAAGACCGAGTCGGTGACGGTCAGCGGCGAAGCTCCGTCGCCGTGGGTGCCGACGTTGTGGCGTCCGAAGTGGTACCGCGTGCCGTCGCGGGTGGTGACGACCCAGTACTCGCCGTCCTTCGCGCCGTTGGCGCTGCCCGACATCCGCTCGATCTTCGAACCGTCATCGGCGGCCGGAACCAGCTGCCCCGATGCGGCGTCGCGGACCAGCTCGGTGGTGGAGCCACCGAGCGACATCACCAGGTTGTCGCCGGCCCAGCACAGGTCGCCCTTCTTCTTGTCCGTGCTGTTGTCGTTGTTCGGTGCACCCCCTGTCGCATCGCGGTCCTCCGAGCAGGCCCGGTAGCGGCGTTCGATGTAGCCGGGCTCGTAGCTCCAGCCGTCACCGATCCACGAACCCTGCCCGTTGGCCACGGACGTCTTGCCGTCCACGGCCTGCGAGGAGTAGGAGAAGGCAATCTTCGGCTCGGGTCCGGCCGGGTTCGGGGGCACGGTCAGCGGATACGTCCAGGAGAACCCGCCGCCGCTTCCTCCCGCCGACCAACTGCCCGAGGGGGAGAGCGGGGTGGCCTTGTAGGTGCCGCCCGCGCCCGAGCCCCCGTCGGAAGCGGCCAGGACCATCGCACCGCCGCCACCGGACATGGTGCGCAGGCCCTGCCCGGGCACGGCGACCGGGTCGACGGTTGCCCGGACGGTCCCGGAGTGGGGGTCGTTGGTGCTCGGGACGTCCACGGCGGCGGAGCACTCGGGAAGCTCGGGCGTGGTCAGGAAGCACTCGGGGAGTTGCTTGAGCTCCAGGCGAGTGGCCCATTCGGTGCCGTAGAGGTCCTCGAACTTCTTGTAGTCGAGCTGCACGTCGACCGGGGTCGAGCTGCCGGCCGGAGGTGTGACCTTGATGATCGCGCCGTCGACGCCGGCCGACTCGGTGACGGTCCGCGCCTCGACGGCCACCACCCAGGTTCCGGACGGGGCCGGCGGCGTCGGATTCCTTTCGGTCGGCGAGGCCTTGCCGATGCTGATGGGCAGCCCGCCCGCCTGGACCAGCTGCGTCCCGCTCTCCGGATTCAGCGCCACGGGTTCCGAGCCGGCCGCCGGGGGAGTCACCCTGGAGGGCTCGTACCCCGGGGGCGGCGCCGCGGCGGCACCGTCCCAGCCCTGCAGTTTCGCGGCCGCGACCTTGTCGAGCTTGGCCTTGATGTCCTGCTGGAGGCCGGGCAGGTCGACGCCGCTGCGGTTTCCCGGTGACGCCGCCCAGGCCTCGGCGGGCAGAAGAGTTGCGACCAGCGTCACGGACAGCGTGACGCCGATGCGCCCGGCGAGGCGCGCGCGCCAGGCGCGGGACTTTCTGTTTCCGGGCAGGCTGGAATTGTTCGCCGAAATCGGCGACATGTGGCCATTTTCAACTTCGACTTCGGAAGTCAGCTCCAGGGCTCCGAAATCGTCTCGGCCAGCGTCCGGGCGTTGCAGACCTATTCGTGGTCGTGTGACAGCAAGCAGATGCTCATCTTCTCGACCCCGTACATCACATCGTCGAGTACCTGGGGAAGCACCAACAACGCGGACTACTGGGGCAGAGTGGTCGCCTCGGAGTACGCGGGGTACGGCTACAACAGCTCGTGCCCCGACAACTGGATCGCCCCCGACATCAAGGGCCTGGTCGCCGAGGCCGCCAACGGCGGCTGGGGGGCGCTGTCCTTGGGGTTCGCCGCCCCGAACGAGTCGGACCCGTACTTCTGGAAGAAGTTCATCGCCAACGGCGAGGCCGCTCCCTACATCGAGGTCGTCTACAACTCGCGCCCGGACACCCCGACCGCGGCGAACATGCAGACCTTCCCCGGCGGCCCGTGCCTGATCGGTTGGCCCGGGACCGGCATCGGCAAGACCAACGTCACCTTCCAGGTGAAGGGCACCGACCGCGACGGCAACCTCGACAGGGTCGAGATCCAGGTGTGGGGCGACAGTGGGACGGTCTTCGACCAGTGGCTGTGGCCCAACAGCGATGGCGTGGTCACCGCCGAGGTGCCCTGGAACGCCTTCAGCGACGGCCAGACCTACTACTGGCTCTCCCGCGCCATCGACAAGGACGGCGCGGGGTCGGGCAGCGGGCCGCACGAATCCGGTAGCGGGGGCTGGTGCAGGTTCACCGTCAGCCACACCGTCCCGCCCAACCCGGCCGTCTCCTCCGCCGCCTTCCCGCCGCAGGGCGACGACTTCAACGAGTGGAGCACGGAGCCCGCCAGCACGCCGGGCCAGAACTTCACCATCAAGGGCAACGGTGCCAAGGCGGAGGACATCCGCGAGTACCAGTGGAGCCTGAACCGCCCCGTGTTCGACCAGAAGGCCGTGCCCGCCCCTGGTGGCGACGAGGTCTCCGTCCCGCTCCAGGTGGACACCTCCGGTCCGAACGTCCTCTACGTCCGCACCGTCAGCAAGTCCGGCAACATATCCGCCCAGAGCACCTACGGCTTCCTCGTCAGGCCGAGGCCCGGCCAGGACACGCCCGGTGATGTCACCGGTGACGGCCACCCCGACCTCCTGGCCATCGACAAGGACGGCAACCTGCGCACCTACGCGGGAGACAGCGCCGGTGACACCGACGCCTACATCCCCGGCGCGGTCGAGAACGGCAAGCCCGTGGCCCCCGGGTACTGGAAGGATCCGGTCACCGGCCAGTCCGCGCTCATCGGTCACGCCACCGACTGGTACCCCGGTGACGGCCTCACGGACCTGATCGCGCGGATGCCCGACGGCAAGCTCTACGTCTACCCCGGCACCGGCACCGGCCAGTTCGACGTCGGCCGCCGCATGCAGATGCAGCTGCCCCTCAGCGCCCCCGACCCGTCGACCTTCCGGCAGCTCGTCGTCACCGAGGACATCGACGGCGACGGCCTGGGCGATATGTTCGCCCTGGACGCCGACGGCTTCTGGGCGTTCTCCGGCTATACCGGATCCAGCTTCGCCTCGTACAAGAAGATGGCCACCGGCTGGGCCGGCCGTGACATCGTCGGCGTTCGGGACGTCTCGGGGGACAAGGTCCCGGATCTGATCTTCCGGGACAACACCAACGCCAACCGCGGCCTGGCCCTGCGCAAGGGCAAGCCCGGCGTCAACGGCGGAGTCGACCTCAGGTCCCTGGAGTCCAAGGCGAACGCCGAAGGCGGCGAGGACTACACCTACGCCACCACCGGCTGGGGCCGGGCCGCCTACCCCAAGCTCCTCGGCACCCCCGATGCCAACGGTGACGGCATCCCCGACATCTGGGCCGTCGGGGACAACGGATACCAATGGCTCTTCCTCGGCGGAACCAGCACCCTCGGCGCACCCAACGGTCGCGACGAGGACGGCTGGAACACCTTCCTGACGATCGGGTAGTCAGGACGGAGCAGCCGTAGCCGCGAGCGCCCTGCCGGGAGAACACTCCTGGCAGGGCGCCCTGTCGTTCCTGCTCCCCCGCGCGGAACGCGAGGTCGGATTCCTGCCAGCGGGGCGAGCCCCAGGGAGATTTGATTGAACCCGCAACCAATCGACGCGGGAGGAACGGCATGGACAGCAACAACAGCGTGGCCCTGGTGACCGGTGGGAGCCGGGGGATCGGGGCGGCCGTCGCACTGCGGCTCGCCGAGGACGGGGCCGACGTCGCGATCAGCTACGTCCACGACGCCGAGGCCGCGGCCGAGGTGGTCGGGAAGGTGGAGGCGCTCGGGCGGCGGGCCCTGGCCGTACGGGCCGACATCGGGGATCCGGAGGCCGCCGCAGCCGCGGTGGAGCGGGTCGTCACGGAGTTCGGGCGGCTGGACGTACTGGTGAACAACGCGGGGGTGGGGGTGCTCGGGCCGCTGGCGGAGCTGGCCCCGGCCGACGTGGAGCGCGTGCTCGCGGTCAACGTGCGCGGGGTGTTCCTCACGACGCAGGCTGCGGCCGGGCACCTGGGACCGGGCGGGCGGGTCATCACCATCGGCAGTTGCATGACCCAGCGGGTGCCGGGGCCGGGCGGGACGCTCTACGCGATGAGCAAGTCGGCTCTGACCGGGTTCAACAAGGCCCTGGCCCGGGAGTTGGGCGGGCTCGGGATCACCGCGAACGTCGTGCACCCGGGGCCGGTGGACACGGACATGAACCCGGCGGACGGACCGTACGCGGGGACGCAGGCGGCGCTGACGGCCCTCGGGCGGTTCGGCATGCCGCGGGAGGTGGCGTCCGTCGTGTCCTTCCTCGCGGGCGAGGAGGCCGCGTACGTGACGGGGGCGGAGTTCGCGGTGGACGGCGGGCACGCCGCGTAGGCCTCGGTCCGGGCCTTCCCTCACACCCGGGATGACGGCAGCCCCGGACGCCCCTGCCCACCGGAAGCGGCACGCCGGGTATGTTGCCGAGCCATGAGAAGACGCTCGGCGCAGCGAACGGGAAGCACGGCGCGGTTCCGCGCGTCCGCGACAGCAGATCAGAAGGAGCGGACTCGATGACGCTGCCTTTGATGGGCCTGTTCCTGCTCGTCAGTGCGGCGGCCGTTCCGGCGTGCATCCTGGTGGTCGTCCTCATGCTGAGGAAACCACCCCGTTCGCTGCCCGGGATCTGTGCCGTTCTCGCCCTGATCTTCGTCTTCTCGGCTGCGGCCGTGTACTGCTACGGCTGGTTCTCCGTCGCCCTGGGAGGGCCGTTCCCGGAGCTGTGCGAGGACGGGAACGGCCCCGGCGCCCAGTTGGCGGGCCTGAAGCAGGAATACTGGCCCCTTCGCAACGCCTGCATCTACTCCGACGGCTCGACGGTGGAGCACGTCTCCAGGTCGATCAACCTGTTCGTCTACGTGTCGGCCGGTCTTGCCGTCGTCCTGGCCTGCGCCGCCGTGTTCCTGAACCGACGGGCACGACACGTGCCCGTCGGGAACCCATGAGCATCGAGTGCTCGCGTCGCACCGTACTCGAGCAGTTCACCGGCGTCGCCGCCGGAGCCGCATTGGTGTCCGCCGGAGGCACACGGCTCCCGCCGTCGCCGGGCCGGGCCGCGCCCGGCCCGATGGGGCGTGGCCCCGGGAGTGTCGGCTCCCGGGGCGGTCGAACGGGTGGCGTCAGCCGCCCAGTTCCTGGTGGCGGGCGGTCAGAGCCGCCGCGCCGGCTTCCGTCAGGGAGCCGTACAAGCGCAGGCGGGAGAAGCCTCCGTCCGGGAAGATGTCGATCCGGACGTGCGTGCCGACCGCCGGGGCGTCCAGCACGAAGCGGTGGTTGGTGTCGGGCTGCAGGCGGGTGCGCGGCAGGAACTCCGTCCACTCGCCCTCCTCGCCCGTCTTGACCGACAGGGAGGCCCAGCCGGCCGAGTTGCCCTTGAGGTACGCGGTGTCGATCTCGACGGCGCGGATCTCGGACTCGGTGACGAGCTGGTAGCGGATCCAGTCGTTGCCGTTGTCGCGGCGGCGCGCGGTCTCCCAGCCGTCGTCCATCTTGCGGGAGCGGCCCGGGTTGATGGTGTTGGTCGGCGGGGAGTAGAAGCGGTTGGAGGCGTCCTGGACGGAGCCGCCGTTCTCCAGGGCCACCACGTCGAACGAGCCGAGCGCGTCGAGCCACTTCGGGTCGGGCAGGACCTCGCCGTAGACGCGCAGGCGGGCGATGCCGCCGTCGGGGTGCTGGTTGACGCGCAGGTGGGTGAAGCGCTGCGGGGCGTCCACCTCGAAGCCGTTGGCCGCGTGGCCGCCGACCGGGGTGCGGGCGACGATCGTCGTCCACTTCACGTCGTCGCCCTGGAGCTCCTCCGGGGTCGGCGCGAGGGCGCCCGCCCAGTTGGTCGCCTCGATGGAGACGGCCTGCGGCATGTTGCCGCGGAAGTGGGCGGTGTCGACGACGATGCCGCGGATCACGCCGGGGGCGCCGAGGCGTACGAGCGCCCAGTCGTGGTCCTCGGGGGTCGGCCAGGGCTGGGTGGCCGAGACACCGCGGCGGCGGCGGGTCTCCCAGCCGTCCATGACCTTGCCCTTGTGGCCGAAGTCCTCGGGGTCGAAGTGCGCGGCCTCGGAGATCAGCAGGTTCTCGCGCTGGGCGAAGAACTCGTCGTTGGCGGCGATGACACCGGCGCCCAGCTCACGGGCGGCGAGGTTCGCGTACTGGGTGAAGGGGAAGTCCGCGGTGCGGTAGTCCGCGTACGGGTCGCCGCCTCCGTACGGGTTCGCGTTACCGGTGAAGGATTCAATCGCCACTGGTCAGTTCTGCCTTTCGAGGAGGAGGCCCGTGGGCTCGGTCGGGGTGCCGTGGTCGGCGATCTGCGTGCCGCGCAGCCACGTGGACTTCACGACGCCGTGCAGGGTCTTGCCCGCGTACGCCGTGACCTGGTTGCGGTGGTGGAGCTCGGCCGGGTCCACAGTGAACGTTTCTTCAGGGGCCAGGACGGCGAAGTCGGCGTCGCGGCCGACCTCGATGGCCCCCTTCTGGGTGAGGCCCGCGAGGTTCGCCGGGGCGGCGGACATCCAGCGGACGACGTCCTCCAGGGTCCGGCCGCGGCGGCGCGCCTCGGTCCAGATGGCGGCCAGGCCCAGCTGGAGGGAGGAGATCCCGCCCCACGCGGTGGAGAAGTCGCTGGTCTTCAGGTCCGCGGTGGAGGGCGAGTGGTCGGAGACGATGCAGTCGATCGTGCCGTCGGCGAGCGCGTCCCACAGGAGGTCCTGGTTGGCGGCCTCGCGGATGGGCGGGCAGCACTTGAACTCGCTCGCGCCGTCCGGCACTTCCTCGGCCGTGAGGGTGAGGTAGTGCGGGCAGGACTCGACGGTGATGCGGACGCCCTCGGCCTTGGCGGCGGCGATCAGCGGCAGCGCGTCGGAGGACGACAGGTGCAGCACGTGCACCCGCGCGTTCAGCCGCTTGGCCTGGGCGATCAGGTTGCCGATCGCGGTGTTCTCGGCGTCGCGCGGCCGCGAGGCGAGGAAGTCGGCGTACTTGGGGCCCGGGACGACGGGGGCCGCGTCCAGGTGGTGCGGGTCCTCGGCGTGCACGATGAGCAGGCCGCCGAAGCCGGTGATCTCGGCGAGGGAGGTGGCCAGCTGGTCCTGGTCGAGTTCGGGGAACTCGTCCACGCCCGAGGGCGACAGGAAGCACTTGAAGCCGTAGACGCCGGCGTCGTGCAGCGGGGCCAGGTCCTTGACGTTGTCCGGCAGGGCGCCGCCCCAGAAGCCGACGTCCACGTGCGCCTTGGCGCGGGCGACCTCCTGCTTGACGCGCAGGTTGTCGGTGGTCGTGGTGGGCGGCAGGGAGTTCAGCGGCATGTCGAGGATCGTGGTGATGCCGCCGGCCGCGGCGGCGCGGGTGGCCGTCCAGAAGCCTTCCCACTCGGTGCGGCCCGGGTCGTTCACGTGGACGTGGGTGTCGACCAGGCCGGGGAGCAGGACGTCGTCACCGAAGTCCTGCAGCCGGGCTCCGGCCGGTACCTCGGCCCCGTACGCCAGCACGGCCGTGATCTTCCCACCGGCGACGGCCACCGAGGCGGCACGCGTCCCCTCGGGGGTGATGACGCGCGTCGAGCGCAGTACCAGTTCCACAGCCACGTCGGCCACGTCAGCCACCGGAACCTCCCCATCTACTTCCACAGAGCGAAATTCAACGTTCTGTTGACGGAGTCTTCCCGGCGATCCGTACCCCGTCAAGAGCGTCCGGACGGACCACTGACACACCAGGACCGCAATTGGATGTTTCCACAAGATGGAATTAAGATTTCGCTATACAGAATGTAGCTACCACCACCGGCAACCGGGCGGATAACTTCCCGAGGACGTCCACCACCCGGACAAACCCTCTCTGACCGGCGGCGACGACCTCGACCCCAAGACTGGGGCTGACGCCGACCGCCGGGTAGGCTGCTCCCTTGCCTGCCAGCACCGAAAGGACCGCGCCGTGCCGACGTCCAGCGCCAGCACCACCGACGCTTCCTCGAAGACCCCCGCCGCCAGCGGTGGCGTCCAGTCCCTCGAGCGCGCCTTCGACCTGCTCGAACGCATGGCCGATGCCGGGGGCGAGGTCGGCCTCAGTGAGCTCTCCGCCGCCAGCGGTCTGCCCCTGCCCACGATCCACCGCCTGATGCGCACGCTGGTGGCGTGCGGCTACGTGCGCCAGCAGCCCAACCGACGTTACTCCCTCGGCCCCCGCCTGATCCGCCTCGGCGAGTCCGCGTCGCGCCTGCTGGGTACCTGGGCCCGCCCCTACCTCGCCCGCCTGGTCGAGGAAACCGGGGAGACGGCGAACATGGCCCTCCTCGACGGTGACGAGATCGTCTACGTCGCCCAGGTGCCGTCCAAGCACTCCATGCGCATGTTCACCGAGGTCGGCCGCCGGGTGCTGCCGCACTCCACCGGCGTGGGCAAGGCGCTCCTCGCCCACACCCCGGCCGACGAGGTACGGGCCCTGCTGGCCCGCACCGGGATGCCGGCGGCGACCGAGAAGACCATCACCACGCCCGAGGGCTTCCTCGACGCGCTGGAGCAGGTGCGCAAGGTGGGTTACGCGGTCGACGACAACGAGCAGGAAATAGGAGTCCGCTGCCTCGCCGTGTCGGTGCCGAACTCGCCGACCGCCGCCGCGATCTCCATCTCCGGTCCGGCGGGCCGGGTCACGGAGGCCGTGGCCGAGTCCTTCGTGCCGATCCTCCAGGGCGTGGCCGCCGAGCTCTCGGTGGCCCTGGCCAACCAGAGCCCCGCGTAGGGTCACGCCGTCGTACGAAGGCCCCGGCTGCCTCCGCTTCGTAGCGGGGGCGGCCGGGGCCTTCGCGCATGCCGGTGCGCCGTGCGTACGCCGCTCAGGGCGCCGGCACGGCGGCCGGGGCCGGGCTCAGCGTCAGGCCGCCGTCGGTCATCGTCGCCGTACGGTCCATCCGCTCCAGGTGGGCGTGGTCGTGCGTGACCAGCACCGTGGCCGTGGAGCGCTCCCGGGTCAGGGTGACCAGTAGGTCGAGCACGGCCGCGCCGCGCTCGTGGTCGAGCGCGCTAGTCGGCTCGTCGACCAGCAGTACGGCGGGCTCGTTCATCAGGGCGCGGGCGATGTTGATCCGCTGCCGCTGACCGCCGGAGAGCTGGTGGGGGCGCTTGTCGGCCTTGTCGGCCAGGCCCACCGCGTCCAGCAGCTCCAGCGCCCGCCGGCGCAGCGCCCGCGCGGGTCGGCCGGAGAGGTGGGTCATGACCTGGAGCTGTTCGGCGGCGGTCAGCGAGGCCAGCAGGTTCGGTTGCTGGAAGACGATGCCGATCTTCTCCCGGCGCAGGGCCGACTTCTCGGCGGGACCGAGCCCCGTGGTGTCCTGGCCCGCGACGACGACCCGGCCCGAATCCGGTGTGACGAGGGTGGCGGCCACCGCGAGCAGGCTGGACTTGCCGGAGCCGGAGGGACCGATGACCGCCGTCAGGGTGCCGGCGGGGACCTCCAGGCCGACCGCGTCGAGGGCCGTGAGGCGGCTCTCGCCGTCGGGGTAGGTCAGCGTGACGTCATGGACGAGGAGGGTCATCGGGCGCTCCCGAGGGCGGTCAGCGGGTCGACGGCGGTAATCCGCCGGATGGACAGCGCGGCGCCCAGCGCGCCGAGCAGGATCATGATCACGGCGGGGACGAGCACGGTGGCGGCGTCGAGGACGAAGGGCACGGGACCGCCGCTGATCAGCGCGCCGAAACCGGCGGCGAGCGCGGTGCCCAGCCCGGTACCGATGGCGAGCATCACGACGGCCTGGCCGAGGGCGTCCTTCAGGAGGTACGGGGTGGAGGCACCCAGTGCCTTCAGGACGGCGATGTCCCCGCTGCGCTGGATCGTCCACACCGTGAAGAAGGCGCCTATCACCAGGGCCGAGATCGCGAACAGGAAGCCGCGCATCAGCTGGAGCGAGCCGTTCTCCGCCTGGTAGGAGCCTATGGCGCCCAGGGCCTCGTCCACGGTCTGCGCCTTGGTCCCGGCGGCCCCGTCCGCCGCACCGAGGTCCACCCCGCCACCCGCGGAGACGGCGACGACGGTCGCGAGGGTGTCGATGGAGGTGCCGGGATTGCCGATGCGCTGCCAGTCGCCCAGGTCCATCCAGACGACCGGGGTGTGGCTGTAGGCGGCGGTCCCGGACACGCCCGCCACGGTCAGTTCCAGCGGGCCGATCTTGAGCTTGGCCCCGGCGGTCAGGCCGCCGAGCTCCTTCGCGGCCTTCTCGGTCAGGACCACCTGGCCCTGGGTGAGGCCGGCGTTCCGCGGTGCGAGCCCCCCGACGGGGTCCACTCCGAAGACCGAGACCGCGGCGGTGCGCTCACCCGAGACGGCGTTGGTGGTGCGGATGCCGAGCGGCTGCGCCGCCTCCACCCCGGGCTGCCCCCGCCAGGCCAGCCAGGCGGACTCGGGCACCTGGGAGTTGGTGAAGGACACCTTCTGGTCACCGGTGGGCGCGGCGAAGGCCAGGTGCGTGGCGGGCAGACCGGTGATGGCCGAGATGTTCTCCCGGGCCAGTCCGGAGGTGAGCCCGGACAGCAGGCCCACCAGCAGGGTGATGAGCAGTACGACCGAGCCCATGAGGGCGAACCGGCCCTTGGCGAACCGTAGATCTCTCCATGCGACGAACATGTTCCCCACCTTGGTCTTCCGCGTGGACACAAGGCATCGCGCCACAGTAGTGATCCTCGTATCGAAGGGTGCGCCGGGACATCAAACTTTCGGTTGACCGGGTCCGGTCCGCCCCCACTTACGCTGGTCCGGACATGACTGCTCCCGTTTCCTCCGTTCTCCCGGCCGCGCGGGCCCTCCCCGCCACGCGCGCCCTGACGCCCGTGTCCAAGGTGCTGCGGCTGTGCCTGCACGCGCTGCTGTTCGGCCTGCTCGCGCTCGCCGCCGGCCGGGCCGTGACCGATTCCGCGCCCCGGGCCGGGTGGGTGATCGCCGCCTGTGCGGTGCTCGCCGCCGTCTACGCGGGCGGCGTACGGGCCCCCGCGGTGCACAGCTCACCGCGCGCCGGGGCGCTGTGGCTGGCCGGGCTCGGCTCGGCCTGGGCGGCGCTGCTCGTGGTCTGCCCCGACGGGCTGTGGATCGCCTTCCCGCTGTATTTCCTGGAGCTGCACCTGCTGCGGCTGCGCTGGGGGGTGACGGCCGTCGCGGTGACCGCCTGCGCTGCCATCGCCGGTTTCCTCGCCCACAGCAGCGCGGTGACCCCCGGGGCCTTCCTCGGGCCGTTGCTGGGCGGGGCGGTGGCGGTGGCGACCGTACTGGGCTACCAGGCGCTGTACCGCGAGAGCGAGCGCCGTCGGGAGCTGATCGAGGAGCTGATCACCACCCGGGCCGAGCTGGCCGCGGCCGAGCGGGGCGCGGGCATCCTGGCCGAGCGGGAGCGCCTCGCCCGGGAGATCCACGACACCCTCGCCCAGGGGCTGTCCTCCATCCAGCTGCTGCTGCGGGCCGCCGAGCGGGCGCTGCCCGAGGGGGCCCCGGCCCGGCCGCACATCGCCCGGGCGCGAGAGGCGGCCCAGGAGAACCTCGCAGAGGCGCGTCGCTTCGTACGGGCCCTCACCCCGCCGGACCTGGAGCACGGGTCGCTCGCGGCCGCACTGGAGCGGCTGTGCGCGGGGGTCCCGGGGCCGCGCGTGCGGTTCTCGCTGACCGGCAGCCCACGGGTGCTGCCCACCCCGTACGAGGTGGCCCTGTTGCGGATCGCCCAGTCGGCGCTGGCCAATGTGGTGCGGCACGCGCGGGCCGGGCGCGCCGAGATCACCCTGACGTTCATGGACGCCTCGGTCACCCTGGACGTCGTCGACGACGGGCACGGCTTCGACCCCTCGTCGGCCGCCTCCGGCTCGGGCGACGGCGGCTTCGGGCTGCCCGCCATGCGCTCGCGGGCCGAGACCCTGGGCGGGCTGTTCACCGTGGAGTCCGCCCCCGGTCAGGGCACCGCCGTGGCCGTCACCCTGCCGCTGCCCCTCGAACACCTCGAAGACACCGCACGCGCGGAACGTCCGGACGCCGTGGAGGCCCTGTGAGCATCCGTCTCCTGCTCGCCGACGACCACCCGGTGGTCCGGGCCGGGCTGCGCGCGGTGCTGGACACCGAACCGGACTTCGCAGTGGTGGCCGAGGCGGCGACCGCCGAGCAGGCGGTGGAGCTGGCCGCCCGTGAACCGGTGGACGTGGTGCTGATGGACCTCCAGTTCGGTCCCGGTCCCGGTATGCACGGATCCGAGGCGACGGCCCTGATCACGGCCCGCCCGGGTGCGCCCCGGGTGCTGGTGCTGACCACGTACGACACGGACGCGGACATCCTGGCGGCGGTGGAGGCGGGCGCCTCGGGCTACCTGCTCAAGGACGCCCCGCCGGAGGAGCTCGCGGCGGCCGTGCGGACGGCCGCGGCGGGCCAGTCGGCGCTGGCCCCGGCGGTGGCGCTGCGCCTGATGGACCGGATGCGGACCCCGGCGGAGGCGCTGACGAAGCGGGAGCTGGAGGTACTGCAACTGGTCGCGGACGGCCTGTCGAACCAGCAGATCTCCAAGAAGCTCTTCCTCAGCCAGGCCACGGTCAAGTCCCACCTGGTGCACGTCTACGCCAAGCTCGGCGTCGACTCCCGCACCTCGGCGGTGGCAGCGGCCGCCACCCGCCGCCTGATCCGCACCCCGTAGGGGGGCTGGCCCCAGGGCGGACGGGCGGGGCTGCCGGCAGGTGCGGCGCGCACTTCGACGGGAGCATCAGGGGTGTCGAACCG
Source organism: Streptomyces sp. NPDC091682 (assembly GCF_044756625.1). Classification (NCBI taxonomy): domain Bacteria; kingdom Bacillati; phylum Actinomycetota; class Actinomycetes; order Kitasatosporales; family Streptomycetaceae; genus Streptomyces; species Streptomyces sp. NPDC091682. Next base: position 111,103 of record NZ_JBIVTH010000003.1, read on the forward strand.
GCTGCGTCGTCGTCATTCGTGATCGCGTAGGAACGTAGGGATCTCGTCGCGGGTCGGGTGGTTCGGCAGGGGTGCTGGCTCGTCCTGAAGGAACGCGGTGATGACGGCGGCGGCCCGGTCGTTGTTGTCGTCCAGGCCGTTCCACATGTGGTGTCCGACTCCGGGCATGTACTGCGTGCGCTGGATGGCGGGGTCATGGGCAAGGACGGCGGTCTCCCATTGACGGATCTGGGAGGAGCACTCGGCGATCATCAGCATCGTGGGGGTCCGGGAGTGCCTCAGTTGCGAGGCGATGGAGGGTGAGTCCTTGACCGTCTGCTGGATCCGGAGGCTGGCGGCGGGGCTGAAGGAGAAGTTCTGTGCGGTGTCTTCGGCGGGGATGCGGTGCGCGTCGCGCGCGCAGTACGCGGATGCGGTGTCGCTGCCGAGGTCTGCGGCGGTGAAGGCGTTGTCGCCTTCGGCCTGTCCGATCAGTCCGGTATCGGGGCTGAGGAGTCCGAGTCGCATGAGGCCGAATGCCACGGCGTACCGGGGGACGTAGGTCGATCGCGGTCCGGTCGGGGCCGGCGCGAGGCCGCGTGCGGATTTTCGGCCCTTGTGCCCGGTGATGTGTGCGGTGGGGCCGTCCATGGGGCCGGGCTCGGCGATGATCGCCCGGTGCAGGCGTGCGGCGACGCTCGGATCGGCCAGGGCTCGGGTGAGCACGACCCCGCCTGAGGAGAAGCCGAGGACGTCGACCTTGCCCTTGTTCAGGCGGTCGATGAAGGCGGCGAGGTCGCTGACCGACCTGGAGATCGTGTACTGGCCCATGGGGAGCAGGTCGCTGCGTCCGCCACCGGCCTGTTCGTAGGCGTAGACGTCGTAGCCCTGGCGGGCCAGGAGTTGCAGGAACCGGTGGTCGAGTACCGAGATGCCACGGACCGGTCCGCCGTTGAGGTACACGAGCGGGATGGGATGCCGGGGGCCGGGGTGCGCGGGCGGGTAGTGGTACACCGCGACCCGGCTGCCCGTGGTCAGGCTCCAGTGCTGCGTGGTCACGAAGGGGAGCGCGGGCGGGTACTGCCGGGCCGTCGGCACGGTCGGGATGCAGTGCGGCGTCGGCCCCGCCACATCGCGAGGACGGCCCCGACCGCAAGGGTCGGCAACCATGCGGCGAGCCCCGAGCCTGCCCCGTCCGTGAGGGAGATCAGCGCGAGAAGGACGACGACCAGCATCGCGACGGCGGCCAGGGCCAGCAGTAAGCGTCCGGTGAAGCGGACAAGACGTATGGCGGATGTGGGCATGGCGGACCTCCAACAGTTTCAGAACGCTGTTTTGAAACGACGTTATCAAAGAGGGGTAGGCTGCTGGCCGTGGGTAGACCGAGAACGAACGACGAGGCCGTCAAAGAGCGGCTCGTGGAGTGCGCGACCGAGATGCTCGCCACCCGTCCGCGGGAGTCGCTCACGGTCCGCGCCGTGGCTGCTGCTGCCGAGGCGTCGACGACGGCGGTGTATTCGTTGTTCGGTGGCAAGGACGGGCTGATCAGTGCGGTGCGCGACAGGGCCATAGCCGGCCTGTTCCAGGACCTGTCGGCTGCGCAGACCTCCGCGGACCCCCTCGCCGACCTCTACGCGCTGGCCGTCGCCTACCGTCGTTGGGGGCGCGGTCACAGCCACCTGTACACGGTGCTGTTCGGTGGCGTGCAGTCCTTCGACCCGTCGGGGGAGGTCGGTGCCAGGGACCCGATCCGTCCGCTCCTCGCGGCGATCGATCGCGCGTTGGCGGCGTCCGTCCTCGTCGGCGAGGCAACGTCGATCGCCTTGTCGATCTGGGCCACCCTGCACGGGCTGGTGACTCTTGAACTGGCCGGGGCTCTCGACGCCGCCACGGCCGAGGCCGCATTCCGCTCGGCGATTCACGCCACGTTGCGCGGGTGGGCGACCCCGGCGGTGTTCCGCAGCCTTCGCCAGGTCGAACTCGCTCCTTGACAGGATCAGGGCTGGTCATCCGGGCCTGCCCGGTCCTGGCGGGGGCGGGGGTGCGTGGTCGGTGAAGACCGCGCGGGACGCCCCTACGCCACCCAGTGCGGCCGCTCCACCGCCGGCGGGAGCGGCACCCCGTCGTGGAAGGCGCTCGCGAGGCGGCGGACGCCCTCGTCCAGGCGGTCCGCGGGCAGCGTGTACGGGATCCGGAGCCGGTGCTCGAAGGTGCCCGGGTCCACCCCGAAGCGCGCGCCGCGGCCGATGTGCACGCCGGCCGCGGCGGCCCGCTCGGCCAGGGCGGAGCTGACCGGCTCGCCCAGGTCGACCCAGAGGGAGAGGCCGCCCGGCGGGACCTGCCAGGACCATTCCGGGGTGTGGCGCTGGAGCGAGGCCACCAGGGCCTCGCGCTGGTTCCTCAGCTGCGCGAGGCGTGCGGGCAGTTCTCGTTCCATGGCGTGCAGCAGCGGGAGCGCGACCAGCTGGTCGAGCACCGAGCCGGTCATGTCGACGGAGACCCGTACGGCCGTCAGCTCCGTGATCATCTTCGCGGTGGCCCGGATCCACCCCACCCGCAGCCCGCCCCAGTGCGTCTTGCTCAGCGAGCCGATGGTGATCACGTGGTCGGCGCCCCCGCGCGGGGCGAGGGAGGCCAGCGGCGCGGGGGCGGGCACGTCCAGCGCGATGTCGGCGATCGTCTCGTCGACGACCAGCCAGGTCCCGGTGGCACGGGTCGCCGCGAGCAACCGCAGCCGCTGCTGCGGCGGCATCAGCGCGCCCGTCGGGTTGTGGAAGTCGGGGATCACGTACGCCAGCCGGGGCACGGTCTGGCGCAGCGTGGACTCGGCTATCTCCATGTCCCAGCCCGCGTCGGAGACGGCGATGGATCCGGTGCGCAGGCGCGCGTGGCGCAGGGCGTCGAGGGCGTTGGCGTAGGTCGGGTTCTCCGTCACGACCCGGTCCCCGGCCCGGCAGAGCAGGCTGACGACCAGCGAGAAGGCCTGCTGGGCCCCGGCGGTCACCAGGATCTGCTCGGGGCGCGTGGGGAGCCCGCGCCGGGTGAACCGGTCGGCGACGGCGCTGCGGAGGTCGGGCAGGCCGAAGGGGTGGTAGCCGGGGGTCCGGGCCAGCTGGGGCAGCCGGGGCGCGGCCCAGGCCAGGGCGTCGGCGAGGCCGGATTCCGGCGCGCCCATGGCGGCGATGGCGAGGTCGACACCGGGATCGCCGTCGGCGCCGTAGCCGCCGGCGCCGAGGAGGGCGTGGGCTCCGACCGGGCGGTGGCCGTCGGGGAGCTCGGTCCAGGTGCCGGCGCCGCGCCGGCTGCGGACGTAGCCGCTCTCGCGCAGCAGGTCGTAGGCGCCGGTGACGGTGGCCCGGCTGGCGCCGACCGCCTCGGCGAGTTCGCGTTCGGCGGGCAGCCGGACGTGCAGGGCGATGCGTCCGTCGAGGATCAGCGTGCGGACCGCGTCGGCGAGCGCCCGGTAGCCGGGGCGGGCCAGGACGTCGGCGGGCAGCAGGGCCGCGAGCTGACGGCTGCCGATGGTCCTGTCCGCTGTCTGGACCACTCGCCCGATTGCCATGCCAACCTCCCCCGATTGGCTCTGACGGCCAGGCCAATCGAGGACCAGACTCGCCGTATTGGCCCTCGATTGGCAAGGAGATCCCGAGATGCTGACCGACCGTGACGAGCGCTTCCTGTTGGCCGCCGCCGAGAACCGGATCGCCCGTCCGCTGCGGATCGGGGCCGCGCTGGCCTCCGTACGGCGCGCCCTGGCACGACGGTCACCGGATCGCACGCAGCAGCGAGAATCGGTGCCATGTCATCCCACACGCACCCCGATCCGCCCCTGACCCCGGGGTCCCCGCCGATCGCGGGCCTGCTGCTGGCCGCCGGCGGCGGCCGCCGGCTCGGCGGACGACCCAAGGCCCTGCTCCCCTACCGCGGCCGCCCGCTGGTCGAGAACGCCGTACGGGTCCTGCGCGAGGCGGGCTGCGACCCGGTGCACGTGGTGCTCGGTGCCTCGGCGGCCGAGGTGCGCGAGCGCGCGGACCTGACCGGCTGCGTAATCGTGGACAACCCGGAGTGGGCCGAGGGGATGGGTTCCTCGCTGCGGGTCGGCCTCGCCTCCCTCGCCGGTACGGGCGCCCGCGCGGCCCTGGTCTCCCTGGTGGACCAGCCGGGCATCGGCCCGGCGGCGGTGGCCCGGGTACGGGCGGCGTACCGCTCCCCCACGAGCCTGGTGGCGGCGGCGTACGGCGGGGAGCGCGGCCACCCCGTGCTGTTCGGGGCGGACCGCTGGGCCGACGTCGCCGCAACGGCGACCGGCGACAAAGGCGCTCGGGTGCATCTTGCGCGACATGCCGAGGAGCTCATGCTGGTGGAGTGTGCGGACATCGCGGAGGCCTTCGACATCGACACGCCGCCCGACCTGGCACGACTCCTCTGAGCACGGCGTGACCGCCTTGGCACTGAGGGCCACCGGGAAGCGGAATCTGTCGACTCAGAGAATCTCGACATCAACAAACCATTGAACTTCCACCATGAGGAAATTACTATCCACTGGTCAGAAGCGCCCTGAACCCCCAGACGGCGCCCGCGACCGTATTCCGGAGCTCTCCACACCCGACGGCACTGCGTGCCGTCTCGCGCGAGCATTCCCCCGCGGCCGCCAGGCACCGCCGCTGAAGGAGTGACAGATATGTCCGCACCAGCGCCGTCCCCGCTGGCCATCGTCGACGCCGAGCCCCTGCCCCGGCAGGACGAAGTCCTCACCGAAGCGGCCCTCGCCTTCGTGGCCGAGCTCCACCGGCGGTTCGCCCCCCGCCGCGCCGAGCTCCTCGTCCGCCGCACCGAGCGCCGTGCCGAGATCGCCCGGACCTCCACCCTCGACTTCCTCCCGGACACCGCACAGGTCCGCGAGGGCGACTGGAAGGTGGCGCCGGCCCCGGCCGCGCTGAACGACCGTCGTGTGGAGATCACCGGTCCGACGGACCGCAAGATGACCATCAACGCCCTGAACTCGGGCGCCAAGGTCTGGCTCGCCGACTTCGAGGACGCCTCCGCTCCCACCTGGGAGAACGTCGTCCTCGGCCAGCTCAACCTCATCGACGCCTACGAGCGTCGCATCGACTTCACCGACCCGCGCACCGGCAAGGCGTACGCGCTGAAGCCCGCCGACCAGCTCGCCACCGTCGTCATGCGGCCGCGCGGCTGGCACCTGCAGGAGCGCCACCTGCAGTTCGAGGGCGGCCCGGCCTCCGGCTCGCTCGTCGACTTCGGCCTGTACTTCTTCCACAACGCCAAGCGCCTGATCGACCTCGGCAAGGGGCCGTACTTCTACCTGCCGAAGACCGAGTCGCACCTGGAGGCCCGCCTCTGGAACGAGATCTTCGTCTTCGCCCAGGACTACGTCGGCATCCCGCAGGGCACCGTCCGCGCGACCGTCCTCATCGAGACGATCACCGCCGCGTACGAGATGGAGGAGATCCTCTACGAGCTGCGCGACCACGCGGCCGGCCTGAACGCGGGCCGCTGGGACTACCTGTTCTCCATCGTCAAGAACTTCCGTGACGGCGGCGAGAAGTTCGTCCTGCCGGACCGCAACGCGGTCACGATGACCGCCCCGTTCATGCGGGCGTACACCGAACTGCTGGTCCGCACCTGCCACAAGCGCGGCGCGCACGCCATCGGCGGCATGGCGGCCTTCATCCCGTCCCGCAAGGACGCCGAGGTCAACAAGGTCGCCTTCGAGAAGGTCAAGGCCGACAAGGACCGCGAGGCGGGCGACGGCTTCGACGGCTCCTGGGTCGCCCACCCCGACCTGGTCCCGATCGCGATGGCCTCCTTCGACGCCGTGCTCGGCGAGAAGCCGAACCAGAAGGACCGGCTGCGCGAGGACGTCTCGGTGGCCCCGGGCGAGCTCATCGCGATCGACTCCCTCGACGCGCGGCCGACGTACGAGGGCCTGCGCAACGCGGTCCAGGTCGGCATCCGTTACATCGAGGCGTGGCTGCGCGGCCTCGGCGCCGTCGGCATCTTCGGTCTGATGGAGGACGCGGCCACCGCCGAGATCTCGCGCTCGCAGATCTGGCAGTGGATCAACGCGGGCGTCGTGTTCGAGAACGGCGAGACGGCCACGGCCGAACTGACCCGCACGATCGCGGCCGAGGAACTGGCCGCCATCCGCGCCGAGGTCGGCGAGGAGGCCTTCACGTCCGGCAAGTGGAACCAGGCCCACGACCTCCTCCTCCAGGTCTCCCTGGACGCGGACTACGCGGACTTCCTGACCCTCCCCGCCTACGACCAGCTGGTCGGCTGATACCCGGCTTCGACCGAAACGCACAGCGGCCGAAGCCCGACGGCTCCGCCCGCGCGCCGCACGGCGCGCGGGCGGAGCCGTTTGCGTTCCACAACAGGACGATCCGAGTCCCGAACGACCGGTCGGTCGTTACTTGTTCGTAACGTGACTGTACCTAGCGGTAACAAGCGGGCCCGTGTCACCTTTCCGATGCCACCGGCCGGCGGTACCCCCACTTCCCAGCCACGCGACACAGTCGTCGCCGACTTCGGCGTGGCCGAACGCAGGAGTTCCGCCGTGATCGGATTCCGCAACGTCAGCAAGGACCGTGACCGCAGTCGGGTGCGACGGCTGGCCGGGGCCGCAATGGCCGTGCCGCTCGCCGCCGGCGCACTGTTGGCCGGCGGGGCGGGTACCTCCGCCGCCAGCCCGGTAACCGGACCCACCGCCGTGGTGTCCATGGGCGACAGCTACATCTCCGGCGAGGCCGGGCGTTGGAAGGGCAACAGCCTGACCAACAGCGGCAGTCGGAACGGTACCGACCGGGGCTGGGTCAGCGGCAGCACCTACGACCCCGCCAAGGTCTACGGGACCACCGTCGGCGGATGCCACCGCTCCGACTCCGCCGAGGTGCGCAGCGCCGGGGCGATCGCCGACGTCGCCGTGAACCTCGCCTGTTCCGGGGCGGTTTCGGACAACGTGTTCCGCGCCTCCAACGGCGGCGTCGCCTACAAGGGCGAGGCCCCGCAGGCCGATCAGCTCGCCGCCGTGGCCGCGAGCCACAACGTCAAGGTCATCGCCCTGTCCATCGGCGGCAACGACCTCGGCTTCGCCGACATCATCACGGACTGCGCGCTCGACTTCGTCCTCTGGAACTCGTACTGCTACGACGACCAGCAGGCTGGCGTCGACCAGAAGATCGACGCGGTCATGGGCAAGGTCGGCAAGTCCGTGGACGAGATCCGGGCCGTGATGCGTGCGGCCGGGTACGCCGACTCCTCGTACCGGATCGTGCTGCAGTCCTACCCGTCGCCGATCCCGCGCGGCGCGGAGAACCGGTACACGCAGAGCGACTGGAGCCGGCTCAACACCGGCGGATGCCCCTTCTGGAACCGGGACTCGGACTGGGCGCGGGATTCCCTCGTGCCGCAGATAGCGAACCGGATCAAGGGCGTCGCGGCGGCCAAGGGCGCACAGTTCCTGGACCTGCGGGACATGATGCAGGGCCGTGAGGTGTGCGCGAAGGCGAGCAAGCTGGTGAGCTCGAGCGTGCCCGCCTCGGCGAAGACGAGCGAGTGGGCGCGCTGGATCGACCAGAACGAGACGCAGGGGCCGATCCAGGAGTCCATGCACCCGAACTACTTCGGCCAGCTCGCCGCGGGGCGCTGCCTGGCCCTGGTCGTCGCCCAGCCCGCGAGCTCCGGCTTCAGCTGCAAGAACACCGCGGGCGGGGACCAGACGGGCATGTTCCTGACCCCGACCTCCTGAGGGAGGCCCCGTGGTCGGGGCTCCACCGGGCGGCGGCCCGGTGGAGCCCTGGGGAGCCCGGCGGGGCCCGGCGGGCCCCGGCGGGCCCCGGCGGGCCCCGTTCGGGTCAGTCGGACTGCGCGAACGGCCCGTCGGCCCGAGTCTGGGGGGTGACGGACGGGGCGACGGACCGCGGGTCCGACGCGGCGCGCCGCATCCGGAAGGAGCGTGATCGGCGTGGCCCGCAACCGCCGCCTGATCCTGAGCACGCCGTCCGAGGTCTGGCGGCTGCTGTCCGACGGCCACCGCTACGGCGAATGGGTCACGGGAACCCAGCAGGTCCTCGCCGCGGATCCGCACTGGCCGGACGTGGGGGCCCGGCTGAAGGTCCGGGTCGGCTCCGGCCCCCTCACCCTCGACGACACCTGCGTCGTGCGCCGGTGCGAACCGCAGCGCCGCCTGGAGCTGGAAGCGCGGGCGGAACCCTTCGGGGCGGCGCGCATCGCCATGCACCTGGCGCCCTGGGGCGAGAACACCCTCTTCACCCTCGACTGGCACCCCCTGCGGGGACCCGGCACCCGGATGCACGGGCTCCCCGTGGACTACATCGTCGCCATCCGCAACGGCATGATGCTGACGAAGCTCGCCAGGATCGCGGTCCGCGAGCACGCCGACGCGCAGGTCACGCCGATCACCGGTCGGGGGCGGCCGTGAGCACCGACAGGATGTTGCCCGCCGGGTCCTTGAACCAGGCGATGGTGGGCGTGCCGTCCTCGCCGTGCACGATGCCCTTGGCGTCCGCCTCGAAGCCCTCGTAGCGCTCGAACGCGACGCCGCGCGCGGTGAGCTTGTCCACGGCCCGTTCGACGTCGTCCACGGGGAAGTTCAGGATCGTGTAGGTCGCGGGCCGGTGGTCCTCCTTCGGGTAGACCATGATCGTGGTGCCGCCCGCGAGGTCGAGGCGGAGCAGGCCCATGTCCTCGTCCCGGGAGACGCTCAGGCCGAGGGTCGTCCCGTAGAACTCCTCGGCCCGCTCCAGGTCGTCGACCGCGAATCCGCTGAATGCCCTGCTGTTTTCGAACATGCCGGTTCCTTCGGTCCGGGGCTCCCCGCTTCCCATGGTCCTCCCGGTCCGGCCGGGCGTCGATTCCGCAGGCCGGCGCCCCGGAAATCGGGGTGATCGACGCGAGGGGGGGCTGGCATGCTCGGGCGCATGGCAGCCCGTAGCGCACGTCCCAGTCTGTACATCTCCGTCGACATCGAGGCCGACGGACCCATCCCCGGACCGTATTCGATGATCAGCTTCGGAGCTTCGGTCGCGGGCCGCCAGGACGGTGCCTCGTATACGGCCGCCGATCCGGAACGCCTCACCTTCTACCGGGAGTTGCGGCCCATCAGCGAGGAGTTCGTGCCCGAGGCGCTGGCCGTGAGCGGGCTGGACCGCGACCGCCTGGTGCGGGAGGGCGCCGATCCGGCAGCGGCCATGGCCGAGTTCCGCGCCTGGGTGCGGGAGGTGTCCGCGGGGGCCCAGCCGGTGATGTGCGGCTATCCGGCGTCCTTCGACTGGACCTTCCTGTACTGGTACCTGATCCGGTTCGGCGGGGACAGCCCCTTCGGCCACTCCGGTTGCTTGGACATGAAGACCCTCTACGCCACGAAGGCGCGGGTGCCGCTGCGGGCCGCGGTGAAGGGCCGGATGCCGCGCGAACTGCTGTCGCGCCGCCGCCACACGCACCACGCCCTGGACGACGCGATCGAACAGGCCGAGCTGATGAGCAACTTGATGCTGTGGGCTCCTCCCCCGGTGCCCGCCCCGGCCGCCGACCGGTCCCCCCTCATCACCCACCTCTCGTGGGGCCGCATCGAGGCCGAAAGGCTCGCCCCCGCCAAGGACTTCAAGCTGTATCCGGGCGGTGGCCGCCCCTGGGACTGGTCCGAGCACGGTACGCGGCACGATCCCGGCATCCAGCCGGGCGAGGTCCGCGAGTTCCTCGACCTCGGGGTGACGGCGGTCGTGCTCAGCCGGGGCATGGAGGAGCGCCTCGGGGTCGTACCGCAGACGCTGGAGGTGCTCCGGGCGGCCGGGGTCGAGGTGCACGTGGCGGAGACGACCGGAGCCGTGGAGATCTACAACCGGCTGGCCCGGGACGGCCGGGTCGGCGGCCTCTTCCACTCGACCTGCTGAGCGGGGCGCGCGGCGGGGGGGGGGGGGGGGGGGGGGGGGGGGGGGGGGGGGGGGGGGGGGGGGGGGGGGGCGGGGGCGCGGGGCGGGGGGGGGGCGCGCGGGGGCCGGGGGCCCCCCCCCCCCGGGGGGGGGGGGGGGGGGGGGGGGCGCCCGGGCGCCGCGCGGGCGGGGGGGGGGGCCCCCCCCCCGCCGCCGTGTGCGTCCGGCGGGGGCCGGGTGTCAGTGCACGGGTACCGGGTCGGCCGCGGCCCCCGAGGCCGCGCCCTTCCTGGCGCCGAGGTGGTTGAAGGCCAGGTTGAGCAGGATGGCCACCACGCACCCGGTGCTGATGCCGGAGTCGAGGACGACCAGCAGGTCCTTCGGGAAGGCGTGGTAGAAGTCCGGCGCGGCGATCGGGATCAGGCCGATGCCCACGGAGGCGGCGACGATCAGGGCGTTCTCGCCCTTCTCCATGGCCGCCCCGGCCAGGGTCTGGATGCCGCTGGCCGCGACCGAGCCGAAGAGGACGATGCCGGCGCCGCCGAGGACCGGCAGCGGGACCACGCCGATGACGGAGGCCGCCATCGGGCACAGGCCGAGCAGGATGAGGATCCCGCCGCCCGCGGCGACGACGAAGCGGCTGCGCACCTTGGTCATGGCGACCAGCCCGATGTTCTGGGCGAAGGCGCTGCACATGAACCCGTTGAACAGCGGGCTGATCGCACTGCCGAGGGTGTCGGCGCGCAGCCCGCCCTCGATGGTCTTCGCGTCCGCCGGACGGCCCACGATCTTGCCCAGGGCCAGGATGTCGGCGGTGGACTCGGTCATGCAGACCAGCATGACGATGCACATCGAGACGATGGCGGCGACCTGGAACTGCGGGGCGCCGAAGTGGAAGGGGGTCGGGAAGCCGACCACCGAGGCGTTCTTGACGGCGTCGAAGCTGGTCATGCCGAGCGGGAGGGCGATGAGGGTGCCGGCGACCAGGCCGAGGAGGATGGATATCTGCTGGAGGAAGCCGCGCAGGAACTTGCGCATCAGCAGGACGATGACCAGGGTGGCGGCGGCCATGCCGATGTTCTGCACGGAGCCGTAGTCGGTGGCGGTGCGGTTCCCGCCCTGTGACCAGTTGAAGGCGACGGGCAGGAGCGAGACGCCGATGAGGGTGATGACCGTACCGGTCACGACCGGCGGGAAGAAGCGGACGAGTTTGCCGAAGTAGGGGGCGGCGAAGAAGCCGATGGCCCCGGCGACGATGATGGCGCCGAAGATGACGGGGACGGCGTTGTCCCCCTCCCCCTTGCCGATCGCGATCATCGGGGTCACGCCGGCGAAGGAAACGCCGTTGACGAAGGGGAGTTTGGCGCCGATCTTCCAGAACCCGAGAGTCTGGAGGAGGGTGGCGAGGCCTGCGGTGAAGAGCGAGGCGCCCATCAGGAAGGCCGTCTCGGTGGCGGAAAGCCCGACGGCCGGGCCCACGATCATGGGCGGGGCCACGACACCCGCGTACATGGCGGCCACGTGCTGGAGACCGCTCGTGAACATCTTCAGCGGAGGCAGGGTCTCATCGACCGGATGCTTCTCCTCCGGTACTGCGACTGCATCTGCATCTTTGCGAAACCTGGGCGCCTGGGCCACGGCTTCCTCCGTTCGGTTGAACACGCCGGCGGGGGCGTGGTGTCTTGGAGGTGGTGCGAAAGCGGTGCGAGTCGAGCCTTTGTTCGGTTGTGGTGGTGCGACTACTTGCCCCAAGGGGTGCGGAAACGATTCGCCCGATCATCGGTTCCGCGCTGCGGCCCAGCTCGGGAGCCGGCAGGAGCCGGATCCGAACGTGAGCCGGAGGTGCCGCGGCAGCGGCGCGGTGCGCGCTGGTTGCACGAGTCACCGCCCCCGGGGCGCCTGCGGATCTCCTCAGGCGCTACCCGGGAACGGCTGCCCACGGACCCCGCTCGGGTCCGCGGCCGCCGGCCGGGGGCCGTCCCCCCCGGCCGGACTCCGTGGGATCAGGCCTGCGCGGAGATCCGCGCGAGGCGCTGGGCCTCTTCCCGCGTGGACACCGCGATGGCGTCCTCGTCGGCGAAGAGCAGCCGGTTGTTCTCAACGATCTGCTTGCCGTTTACGAACGACGCGGTGACCGGGGCCGCCGCGCCGAAGACCAGCGCGGTGACCGGGTCGGCGATCGAGGAGTGCAGGAAGGTGTTCAGGTTCCACAGGACCAGGTCGGCGCACTTGCCGACTTCCAGCGAACCGATGTTGTCGGCACGGCCGAGGACCTGGGCGCCCCCGTACGTACCGAGGCGCAGGGCCTGGCGCGCGTTCAGGGCGCGCTCGCGGTGGACCGGGTTCAGTCGGTTGATCAGTAGCGCGTTGCGCAGCTCGGTGTGCAGCTCACCGGACTCGTTGGAGGCGGTGCCGTCCACGCCGAGGCCGACCGGGACACCGGCGGCCAGCATGTCCGGGACGCGGGCGATGCCGGCGGCCAGCCGGGCGTTGGAGGACGGGCAGTGCGCGACACCGGTCTTGGTGCGGGCGAACGCGGCGATGTCGGAGTCGTTCATGTGGACGCTGTGCGCCATCCACACGTCCTCGCCGAGCCAGCCGGTCGACTCGAAGTAGTCGGTCGGGCCCATGCCGAAGAGCTCGTGGCAGAACTTCTCTTCCTCGACGGTCTCGGAGCCGTGCGTGTGCATGCGCACGCCCAGGCGACGGGCCAGCTCGGCGCCCTGCTTCAGCAGCTCGGTGGAGACCGAGAAGGGGGAGCAGGGGGCGACGGCGACCTGGGTCATCGAGTCGAAGGAGGCGTCGTGGAACTTCTTGACGGTCGCCTCGGTGTCGGCGAGCGCGCCCTCGAGGGTCTCGACGGCGTGGTCCGGCGGCAGGCCGCCGTCCTTCTCGCTGCGGTCCATCGAGCCGCGGGCGAGGGTGAAGCGGACGCCCATCTCGGACGCGGCGCGGATGATCGAGCCGGACAGGTCGCCGGAGCCCTTGGGGAAGACGTAGTGGTGGTCCATCGCGGTGGTGACGCCGCCCTTGGCCATCGCGGCGAGGGAGCCCTGCGCGGCCGTGTACGTCATCTGCTCGTCGATGCGCGCCCACGTGGGGTACAGCGCGACCAGCCAGTTGAAGAGGTTGTGGTCGGTGGCCAGACCACGCGTGATCCACTGGTAGAAGTGGTGGTGGGTGTTGACCAGACCGGGGGTCACGAGGTGCCCGGTGCCGTCGATGCGGCGGACCACGTTGTCGAGGTTCTCGGGGGCCTTGCCCGCGCCGATGGACTCGATCCGGTTGCCGGCGATGACGATGTGACCCGAGGCGTACTCGGTGTCGTTCGCGTCGACGGTCGCGATCGCACAGTTCTCGATGACGATGCGCTCGACCGCGCTGTCATGGGCTGCCGATGCTGCCATGGGACTTCCTCGTGCTTTCAGTGGCGGTGCGGGCACGGCAAGGCCCAGGAGATTTGAGTGCCGGAGCCGGGGGCCTTGACAGCTGACAGTACTGCCGCCCCGTGTGATGCACCGGGTGCCGATTCAGGAGGCTCGGAGTGTCGCGCGGTCCCGGGGCCACTGCGGAGCCCCGGGACGCGCGTGCCGCGTCAGAGGTTAGTCATGTCCACGGGGATGCGGGCGTCGACGCCGTCCCGGAGAACAGTGGCCTCGATCAGACCGTACGGACGGTCCGCGGCGAAGTACACCTCGTTGTCGTTCTTGAGGCCGAAGGGCTCGAGGTCGACGAGGAAGTGGTGCTTGTTCGGGAGCGAGAAGCGGACCTCGTCGATCTCCGAACGGTGGTTGATGATGCGCGAACCCATCTGGTACAGGGTCTGCTGCAGCGACAGGGAGTAGGTCTCCGCGAAGGCCTGCAGCATGTGCTTGCGGACCTCGGCGTAGGACTTCTCCCAGTTGGGCATCCGCTGCTCGTCGTCCGACCAGTTGAAGCGCCAGCGGGCCGACACCTGGGTGGCCAGGATGCGGTCGTAGGCCTCCTTCAGCGTCGTGTACTTGTCCTTCACGTACCCCCAGAACTCGGAGTTCGTGGAGTTCATGACGACGAGGTCCTTGAGGCCGGAGATGACCTCCCAGTTCGTACCGTCGTACGTGATCTGGGTGACGCGGGTCTCCACGCCCTGGCGGACGAAGGAGTGGTTCACCTCGTCGGAGCCGATGAACTTGGAGTTGGCGTCCGAGGTGGCGATCCGGTCCCAGGCGTACTCCTCGATCCGGATGCGCGCGCGCTTGATCGGCTCCTGGCTGGTGACGAACCAGCGCGCCAGGTGGATGCCGAACTGCTCGGCGGACTCGATGCCGTACTCCTTGGCGAACGCGTACACCGTGTTCTTGGTGGTGTCGGTCGGAAGGCAGTTGGCGTTCGAGCCGGAGTAGTGGACGTCGTCCATGTCGCCGGAGAGGGCGACCGAGACGTTCAGGTCCTTGATGTGGTGCGTGTCGCCGTCCCGCGTGATCTTGACGACGCGGTTCTCTGCTTTGCCGTACTGGTTCTGGCCCAGAATCGTGGCCATGCTAGCTCCCTCGGTAAACGGAGTAGCCGAACGGGTTGAGCAGCAGCGGTACGTGGTAGTGCTCGCCCGGGTTCACCGCAAAGGTGATGGTGACCTCGGGGAAGAACGCACCGCTGTCCCTTACGCGGGGGGCGTCCTGCTGCGCCTCGGCTTGCTTCTTCTCGAAGTACGTCTCGGTCTCGAAATCGAGACGCACGTGTGTGGTGCCCTCCGGCAGCGCCGGCAGGTCCTTGCAGCGCCCGTCCGCATCCGTGGCGGAGCCGCCCAGGGCCGCCCACTCGCCGTGCAGACCCGTACGGGCCGACAGGGAGATGGCGACGCCCTCGGCGGGCTTGCCGATGCTGGTGTCCAGGATGTGCGTGGACACCGACGCAGTGGTCTCGGTGCTCATGGTCACGCTCCTTCTGCTTCTGCGCGTTCGACGAGGCGGGTGAGGCGGATCTTGTTGATCTTGACGAGCTCGCCGCGGGCGATCTCCCGCTCCTGCTCCGGCGAGTTGTCGATCCGGACCTTGACCGCGTCGCGCATGAACTCACCGGTCGCACCGGTGGCGCAGATGAGGAAGACGTGGCCGAACTTGTCCTGGTAGGCCAGGTTCAGTTCGAGGAGCTCGTTCTTGAGCTCCTCCGAGGCACCGGCCATGCCGCGCTGCTCGCGGGCGGAGGTCGGGTCCCCCGGCTTCGGCCGGCCGATCGGCGCGTGGCCTCCCATCGCTTCGCCCAGGTCGTCCGCGGTGAGCTCCGCCATGGCGGCTTCGTTCGCGGCGAACAGGGACTCTGCGGTGGCGAAGGGGCGCTGGGCGAGCATCTTGCTCCCCCACGCCGAACTGGCGCACACCTCGTGCAGCTCGGCCGTGGCCGCGCCGTCGTCCAAGGTGTTGAACCGGGTGAGACCCGGGGTCGGACTCGAAGTCACGGTAGGCCTCCGTGGCCTGTTGTTGCTTTGACGGGCTGCGCATAGCTAACGCCCTCGACAACACGGCGTCAACACTTTGTTGAAACTTCCCGTACACAAAAGCCGCCGCCCGGGTGAATTGGGCGGCGGCCGGTCACCGCGAGTCAGATGACGTTCACTCCTGGCTGGTCTTGCCGCCGCCCTTCGGGGTGCTGGAGTCCCTGTTCAAGTAGTTGTAGACGGTGAAGCGACTGACGCCCAGGGCGCCCGCGACCGTTTCCACGCCGTGCCGCACGGAGAAGGCGCCCCGCGCCTCCAGTATCCGCACGACGTCCTGCTTGGACTTCCGGTCGAGCTGCGCCAACGGCACGCCGTACCGGCGCTCCAGGGCGGCCAGGATGCGGTCCAGCGAGTCCGAGAGCTGCGGCAGGCGCACGGCCAGCAGGTCCTGACCCTCCCAGGTGAGCACGACGTCGTCGGGCTGCGCCAGGGCGGGGTCCATCAGCTCGCCGCCCATGGCGTCCACCAGCGGCTTGACCGCGGTGACGAAGGGATGGTCGCGGGGCTCGGTCACGACACGTCCTCCCCGATCACGTTGACCTGGAGCGAGACGCGCGTGGCGCCGGCTTCCAGGGACTCGCGCAGCAGCGCTCCCACCGCGGCCAGCACCCGGTCGGCCCCACCCTCGGCGGTGTTGCCGAACGGGCCGACGTCCACCGCGTCCAGCTGGGCCTTCTGGATGACCTCGCGGGCCGCCACGGCATGGGCAGGAGCCTCTTCCAGATCGAAGGGCTCGGTCGTGAACTCCACTCTCAATCGCACGTCGTCAAGCTACCCGGGCAGCAAGGGGCTGCGCGACAGCGCCTCCTCGAGGGGTGGTGGTCGGCCGACGGGCGGGGGCGATCCTTCGGGAGTCCGCACTTGACATCGACGCAGAACCCCATGCAGTCTTCCATCAAGCAGAAAATAACTTCCGCAATACGGAAGGAGCGCACACCCCTCATGGGATACACGGACCAGCGCTTCGATGTGAACCTGTCGATCCTCTTCACGGAACTCCCGCTCCTGGAGCGCCCCGCGGCCGCCGCCGCGGCGGGCTTCACGGCGGTCGAGCTGTGGTGGCCCTGGATCGAAACCCCCACCCCCGCACAGGAGGAGCTCGACGCCCTCAAGAAGGCTCTTGAGGACGCCGGCACCCAGCTGGTGGGACTGAACTTCTACGCCGGCCAGCTGCCGGGCCCGGACCGCGGCGCGGTGTCGGTGCCCGGTGCGGAGTCGGAGCGCTTCAACGCCAACATCAACGTGGCCGCGGACTTCGCGGCCTCGGTCGGCTGCAAGGCGCTGAACGCCCTCTACGGCAACCGCGTCGAAGGCGTGGAGCCGGCCGTCCAGGACGAGCTCGCCCTGGAGAACCTGGTCGTGGCGGCCCGGGCCGCGGACCGCGTCGGCGCGATCCTCCTGATCGAGACCCTCAACAAGCCCGAGTCGCCGCTCTACCCCCTGGTGAGCGCGCCGGCCGGCATCGAGGTCGTGGACAAGGTGAACGAGGCCACCGGCCTCGGCAACGCCAAGTTCCTGCTCGACCTGTACCACCTGGCGATGAACGATGAGGACCTCTCCGAGGTCATCGAAAAGTACGCCGCCAAGACCGGGCACGTCCAGATCGCGGACAAGCCCGGCCGCGGTGCCCCCGGCACCGGCGAGCTGCCCCTCGAGGAGCTGCTCGACCAGCTAAAGAAGGCCGGATACGAGGGCTACGTAGGCCTGGAGTACAAGGCCGCCGACGCTGCCGCTTCCTTCGCATGGCTGCCGGCCGAGGCCCGCGCCGCGAAGTAGGCGGACCAAGTCCGGGCGATCAGCCAGGCACCTCACGCACTTTTCGTACGAAGCATTAAGAGAAGGACCCTCATCATGAGCAACCTCCCCAAGATTGCCTGGATCGGCCTCGGAATCATGGGCTCCCCCATGGCCGAGAACCTCCTGAAGGCCGGCTACTCGGTCACCGGCTTCACCCTGGAGCAGGACAAGCTGGACCGCCTGGCCGCCGCCGGCGGCACCGCGGCCGGCTCGATCGCCGCGGCCGTGGCGGACGCCGACGTCATCATCACCATGGTGCCCGCCTCCCCGCAGGTCGAGGCCATCTCCTACGGCGAGAACGGCATCCTGGAGAACGCGAAGTCCGGCGCGCTGATCATCGACATGTCGTCGATCACCCCGCAGACCTCGATCGACCTCGCGAAGAACGCAGCCGCCAAGGGCATCCGCGTCATCGACGCGCCGGTGTCCGGCGGCGAGGCCGGCGCCATCGAGGCCGTCCTGTCGATCATGGTGGGTGGCGAGCAGGCCGACTTCGACGAGGCCCTGCCGATCCTCGAAGCCCTCGGCAAGGTCATCGTCCTGTGCGGTCCGCACGGCTCCGGCCAGACCGTGAAGGCCGCCAACCAGCTCATCGTCGCGGTGAACATCCAGGCGTGCGCCGAGGCCGTCGTCTTCCTCGAGAAGTCCGGCGTGAACCTCCAGGCCGCCCTGGACGTCCTCAACGGCGGTCTGGCCGGCTCCACGGTCCTGACCCGCAAGAAGGACAACTTCCTGAACCGCGACTTCAAGCCCGGCTTCCGGATCGACCTGCACCACAAGGACATGGGCATCGTCACCGACGCCGCCCGCAACGTCGGTGCGGCCCTGCCCGTCGGTGCGGTCGTCGCCCAGCTGGTCGCCTCCCTGCGCGCCCAGGGTGACGGCGGCCTCGACCACTCGGCCCTGCTCCGTGCCGTCGAGCGCCTCTCCGGCGCTCAGATCTGAGCACTCCCCCTCTCGCGGGGGCCCGAGTCTCCGGATGGCGCCGGTGCTGACACCTGTCCTGTCGCGCCCAAGCGCCGGCGCCGTCCGGATCACCACTCACCCTTCAACTTCGTTCAACAAACTGTTGACGTTTAGTTCTCGCCGAAATTAGGCTGTTCCGCATGACGGAAGACGCTTTCCGTCAGCAGTTACCCCGTACGGAAGGTCACCATGTCGAAGCGCACGCTGACGACCGAGTCCGGCGCCCCGGTCGCCGACAATCAGAACTCCGCCACCGCCGGCGTCGGTGGCCCGCTGCTGGTCCAGGACCAGCAGCTCCTGGAGAAGCTCGCCCGCTTCAACCGCGAGCGCATCCCGGAGCGCGTGGTGCACGCCCGCGGCTCGGCCGCGTACGGCTACTTCGAGGTGACCGACGACGTCACCGCGTACACCAGCGCCGCGTTCCTGAACACGGTCGGCAAGAAGACCGAGACCTTCCTGCGGTTCTCCACCGTCGCCGACTCCCTCGGCGGCGCGGACGCGGTCCGCGACCCGCGCGGCTTCGCGCTCAAGTTCTACACCGAAGAGGGCAACTACGACCTCGTCGGCAACAACACCCCGGTGTTCTTCATCAAGGACCCGATCAAGTTCCCCGACTTCATCCACTCCCAGAAGCGCGACCCCTTCACGGGCAAGCAGGAGCCGGACAACGTCTGGGACTTCTGGGCGCACGCCCCCGAGGCGACGCACCAGATCACCTGGCTCATGGGCGACCGCGGCATCCCGGCGTCGTACCGTCACATGAACGGCTACGGCTCCCACACGTACCAGTGGACGAACGAGCAGGGCGAGGCCTTCTTCGTCAAGTACCACTTCAAGACGAACCAGGGCATCCGCAGCCTCTCGGGCGAGCAGGCCGCCGAGCTCGTCGGCAAGGACGCGAACTCGCACCAGACCGACCTGCTGCAGGCCATCGAGCGCGGTGTGAACCCCTCGTGGACCCTGTACGTGCAGATCATGCCGGCCGCCGAGGCCGCGGACTACCGATTCAACCCGTTCGACCTCACCAAGGTGTGGCCGCACGCCGACTACCCGCTGCAGCGCGTGGGCCGTCTGGTCCTCGACCGCAACCCGGACAACGTCTTCGCCGAGGTCGAGCAGTCCGCCTTCTCCCCGAACAACTTCGTCCCGGGCATCACCGCCTCGCCGGACAAGATGCTCCAGGGCCGCCTCTTCGCGTACGCCGACGCCCAGCGCTACCGCCTCGGCGTGAACCACACCGTGCTGCCGGTCAACGCCCCGAAGGCGACGAAGGCCGACAACTACGGCCGCGACGGCGTCATGGCGCTGCGCAACGGCTCGCGCCACGACAAGAACTACGAGCCCAACTCGTACCGGGGTCCGGCCGAGACCGGTCTGGCGTTGGGCGCTCCGAAGGCCGTCTCCGGCTACACGGGCACCCACGAGGCCCCGGCCCACACCAAGGACGACGACTTCTTCCAGGCCGGTGAGCTCTACCGCCTGATGTCGGAGGCCGAGAAGCAGCGTCTGGTGGCGAACATCGCCGGCGGTCTGTCCCAGGTCACCCTGGAGGACGTCATCGAGAAGAACCTGGCTCACTTCCACGCCGCCGACGCCGACTACGGCAAGCGCGTCGAGGAGGCCGTCCGCGCCCTGCGCGACGCCTGAGCGGATATGGATGTACCGGGGGCCTGACGGGAGGTCAGGCCCCGGGTGCTGAGCCCGACCCGTGGACCCGGATGAGGGGTGGTGCGCGGTGAGGGCAGGACGAGGACCGTGGCGGGCGTGCGAGCCAGTGCGGTGGTAATGGGTTCCGAGGCCCGTCTCTTGACCTGAGGGAGACGGTGCCGGAGTTCTCGTCGCCCGCCCGCCACGGTCCCAGCCACACCTCTTCGTACGGGGGCCGCGCACAGAGCCCCCTGCACGCGGAGGTACCCACCTCCCCACACACTCCGCCCGGCGGTGCGAACGTCCTGTCGCGCCAGCCTCGCACCGTCGGGCGGTAACCAACCAGAGCGCCGAGTCACGGACGGTCCCGTGACTCGGCGCTTTGTCGTGCCGGCCCGGTCGTGCCGGCCCGGTCGTGCCGGCCCGGTCGTGCCGGCCCGCTACGGGCTTCCCGGCGGCACGAACGCAGGCCGCAGTGCGGGCGGCAGGTCGGACGTCCGGCCGAACACCAGGACGAGGTCCGGATTCATGAGGTCGTGTTCCGGCGTCGCGAGGAACCCCGCCGACAGCAGGAGCCCGATCAGCGCACCCTGCATGTGGAGTGCGATCGTTCCGGGCCGGCGGACGGCCGGTGCGTCACCGGGGCTTCCCGCGACGAGGGCGTCCAGGGCGGCCTGGGCCACGCCGGGGCCGCACCTCCATCCCACGGAGACGGCCGCCGAGCCCGTCTCGGCGTCGGCATCGACCATGACCACCGCACCCGCCCCGTCCGACCCGTCCGGGCCGTCGGGGCCGTCGGGGCCGTCCTCGCGGAAGGCGGGCAGGCCCGCGGTGCGCAGTGCCAGGACGACCTGGTCGGCCAGCTCGCTCCGGACGGCGAGGACCTGGTCGCTGGCGCGCGGATATCCGAATTCGGTCATGTCTCCCCCTCATCAGGCGCGGTCAGCTTCGCACGGGTGACGGGCCGCTCCCCTACCAGTCGGTGTCGGCACCGCGTTCGGTGTCCAGCGCCTCGCGGTCGAACAGCAGCGTCCCAAGAAAGAACAGCCCTCCCAGGACCAGCAGGCCGCCCACCACCACGACGGGGACCAGCGCCTCCCGCGGGGTCACGAGCACGAACAGCGCGAGCAGCGTCCAGACCAGCGCGCAGACCGCGACCGGCAGTTCGAGGCGTCCGAGGTCGAAGGCGCCCTCCCGGCGGCCCAGGCGGCGGCGTACGGCCAGGTAGAGCACGATCGTGGCCCCGTAGATGAGGGCAGGCAGGATCGTCGACGCCGTGATCAGCTCCAGCAGCGCCGCACCGGGCAGCGCCACCATCAGGACGAACCCGAGCGCGAGGATCAGCAGGGTCGCCGGGACCGGTGTCTGCGTACGGGGGTTCACCCGCCGCAGCAACCGGTGCCCGGGGAAGCGTGCGTCGCGCGACATCGCGTAGACGAGCCGCGAGCAGGAGACCATCACCACGATCCCGGCGCCGAAGAACGCGAACGAGATCGCGACCAGCAGCACCTTCTCGGCGGCCGGGCCCAGGTTCTCGCGCATGATCGCCGCGACCGGCGACCCGTCGGCGCTGATCCGCGGGACGTCCTCGATCGAGACGGTGAGCGCGATCAGGAAGAGCATGCCCAGGATTCCAGCGGCGACGACCGACCCCACGATCGCGCGCGGGACGCTGCGGTGGGGGTCCTTGGCCTCCTCGGCCAGGTTCGCGGCGGAGTCGAAGCCCACGAGGGTGGCGAGGCCCATGATCATCGCCAGCATCAGCCCGCCGCCGACCGCGAAGTAGTCGGGCGCGTGCGCGGCGACCCCGCGCGAGGTGAGGTTGCCCGTCGAACCGTCACCCGTGACGGCCACGGCGACGAAGAGGGCGATCGCCACCACCACGACGAGCGCCACTTCCAGCCCCACCGCAGCCGAGTTGATCCAGCTGACCAGACGCGTCGAGGCGATGGCGACGACGGCCTGGACGATCAGCACCGCCAACGTGATCATGCGCGCGGTGTCCTCGTTCTCGGCGATGCCGACGAGGGGCATGAACGCCTGGCTCGCCAGCGCGTTGTCGATCGCCAGCACGGCGATCGCCAGGTAGCAGAAGGTCAGCCAGCCGAACCACCAGCCGATTCTCGTGTTGGCCAACCGGGAGGCCCACTGGTAGGAGGAGCCGCTGAGCGGAATGCGAGCCGCGAACTGGGCGACCACCAGCGCCACCAAGGTCTGCCCCACCGCGGCGATCAGCCAGAGCCAGATCCCCACCGGCCCCGCGGTTCGGAGCACTTCGTCGTAGGTCCCGAAGACGCCGACCGCCACCGAGATGAAGGCGAACGAGATCGCGAACACCTGGAAGGAGCCCAGCGTGCGCTTCAGCTCCTGCCGGTAGCCCCCGAGCTCGACGCCCGCACCGTCACCGCCCCCACCGCTGCGGGCGCCGTCACGGCTGCCGCCCTGCTCACCCTGCCCGCCCGCCGAAACCCGCGCCACCCGGCCACCTCACTCTCCACCGGCCCTTCGCAGAGGCTGCGGGGCCCGCTCAGTGTCCTGCGC
The DNA here is from genome assembly GCF_044756625.1 of Streptomyces sp. NPDC091682. Lineage (NCBI taxonomy): Bacteria > Bacillati > Actinomycetota > Actinomycetes > Kitasatosporales > Streptomycetaceae > Streptomyces > Streptomyces sp. NPDC091682. The sequence goes on from NZ_JBIVTH010000003.1 coordinate 133,417, forward strand.
CGGGCCGCTCCACCCCGGCGACTGGCGGGCGACGCTCGCGGCGGAGCCCCGAACGGACGCGCCTCACGGGGCCGGTGGGCGCTGGTTGAATGGCCAGATGGATCTTCAAACCTTCCGGACGCTGCTGACGGACGAGGGCCAGAGCCTGTTGGCGGCCCTGCAAGAGGCCGGCCCGGAGGGTGGGCCGGAGTCCGCGGCGACGGCCGCCGTGCGACAGGGCCGGCCCGCCGCGTTGGTGGCGGCGGCCGAGGAGCAGGTGCGGTTGCGCGGGCTGGCCGCCGCGAAGTTCGGGGAGTTCGCCCCGCAGATGTACTTCACCCCCGACCTCGTCGAGCTCTCCTCCCACCTGACCGTGTCCGACTACAAGCTGCACCGCGTCCTGGACGAGGTGGGCGTGGTGCTGATCGAGGCGATATGCCTGGGCAGCAGCGCCGACGCCCTCGTGCTCAGCTGGTCGCACCACACGACGGCCTTCGACGCCGATCCGCTGACCGTGGAGATCGCCGCGGCCAACGCGCCGGTGGTGAACGACGGGATGTTCTTCCCCCAGTGCGAGGACGCCACCCGGTTCGGCAGCCAGGGCGAGGCCGTCTTCATCGACCTGGTGCGGCGTCCCGGGCCGGACGGGCGCCATGACCCCGAGTCGTACGATCTGCCGCTCTCCTGGGCGCTGGAGCGGGTACGCGAGACCGGCCTCGGTTGGATCCGGCTCGTGCCCGACCTCCCGCGCGGGGCCCTGCCGGGCCTCGGCCGGGCCGCCGAGGCCGAGTGGATCTCCTACGCCGGGGCCGTCCAGGAGCTGGTCCTGTGGTTCGGCCTGCACCACGAGCCCGCACCAGTCACCGTGCGCAAGGCCACCGTGCTGCCCGCCGGTGCCTCGCTCACCGCGCGCGGTCTGCCCGAGCCGTCCGTGCGGCCCCCGGGCCGCTACGTGTACGTGCCGGACCCTGCGGTGATCGGCGCGGGCCTGGTGGCCGAGGTCGCCGAGGACGTCACCGGCGGGCCCCTCGACGGCGGCGGCGCCCTCCTCACTTCCGACGAGCTGCGGCACACGCCGTTCGCCACGGCGTACGAGGTCGTCGAGGTGCCGGAGCACGCGCGGGAACCGGCGGGGTCGGTGAAGTTCGTCGTCGCCGGGGCGGACGGCCCCGTGACGCTGAGGGCCGTTCCCGTCCCCGCGCCCGTACCCGCCCGGTCTCGGGAGGCGCCCTGAGGGACCCGCGCCCCGTTCCCCGTAGGGGTGAAGCGAACGGCCCCCGCCCCTCCGGAAGGAGGGACGGGGGCCGTCGTCGTGCTGCTGGCTCGGATCAGACCTGCAGCGCCTTGATCGCGGTCGGAGCGTGGCCCGGCTCGGTCGCGAGCTCTTCGAACTCGGTGACGTCGCTCATGTCGACCGTCTTGCTCATCGCGATGTTGGTGATGCGCTCCAGGATGGCCTCGACGACGACCGGGACCTGGAACTCCTGGGCCAGCTTCTTGGCCTCCTCGAAGGCCTCGCCCAGCTTGTCCGGGTCGGTGACGCGGATGGCCTTGACGCCGAGGCCCTCGGCGACCTTGACGTGGTCGACGCCGTAGACGCCCAGCTCGGGGGTGTTGATGTTCTCGAACTCGAGGTTGACCTCGAAGTTGATGCCGAGGTTGCCCTGCGCCTGACGGATCAGACCCAGGTAGGCGTTGTTCACGAGGACGTGGACGTACGGGACCTTGTGCTGGGCGGCGACCGCCAGCTCCTCGATCATGAACTGGAAGTCGTAGTCGCCGGACAGCGCGACGATCGGGGTCTCCGGCTCCGCGGTGGCGGCGCCGATGGCGGCCGGGATGGTCCAGCCGAGCGGGCCGGCCTGGCCGCAGTTGATCCAGTTGCGCGGGCGGTAGACGTGCAGGAACTGCGCCGCCGCGATCTGGGACAGGCCGATGGTCGTGACGTAGCGGGTCTCGGGACCGAACGCCTTGTTCATCTCCTCGTAGACGCGCTGCGGCTTCAGCGGGATGTCGTCGAAGTGCGTACGGCGCTGCAGGGTCGCCTTGCGGTCCTGCGCCGAGGCGGCCCAGGCGGAGAAGTCCGGCAGCTTCCCCTCGGCCTTGAGCTCCTTGGCGATCTCGATGAAGAGCTCCAGCGCGGCCTTGGCGTCGGAGGCGATGCCGAAGTCCGGGGCGAAGATCCTGCCGAGCTGGGTGGGCTCGATGTCGACGTGGACGAACGTGCGGCCCTTGGTGTAGGCGTCCAGGTTGTAACCGGTGTGACGGTTGGCCCAGCGGTTGCCGATGCCGAGGACGAAGTCCGAGTCCAGGAACGTCGCGTTGCCGTAGCGGTGCGCGGTCTGGACACCGACCATGCCGGCGGCCAGCTCGTGGTCGTCCGGGATGGTGCCCCAGCCCATCAGGGTGGAGATGACGGGGACGTTCACCAGCTCGGCGAACTCGACCAGCAGGTCGGAGGCGTCGGCGTTGATGATGCCGCCACCGGCGACGATCAGCGGGCGCTCGGACTCCAGCAGGAACTGCAGGGCCTTGGCGGCCTGGGCGCGGGTGGCCTGCGGCTTGTAGACCGGCAGCGGCGCGTAGGTGGCCGGGTCGAACTCGATCTCGGTGAGCTGGACGTCGATCGGGAGGTCGATGAGGACCGGGCCCGGACGGCCGGAGCGCATCAGGTGGAAGGCCTCCTGGAACACGCCGGGGACCTGCGCGGCCTCCAGGACGGTCGTGGCCTTCTTGGTGACCGGCTTCGCGATCGAGGCGATGTCGACGGCCTGGAAGTCCTCCTTGTGGAGCTTGGAGACCGGGGCCTGACCGGTGATGCACAGGATCGGGATCGAGTCCGCGATCGCCGAGTACAGGCCGGTGATCATGTCGGTGCCGGCCGGGCCCGACGTACCGATGCAGACACCGATGTTGCCCGCCTTGGCGCGGGTGTAGCCCTCGGCCATGTGCGACGCGCCCTCGACGTGGCGGGCCAGGGTGTGCGCGATGCCGCCCACGTTCTTGAGCTCTCGGTAGAACGGGTTGATCGCGGCACCGGGAACACCGAACGCTTGTTCGACACCCTCGAGCTTGAGGATCTCCACTGCAGCGGCGGCGGCTGTCATACGGGGCATCGGGTTCTCCTGCGGGTCTGACGGTCAGGCTTTTCCGTAATCCGGAAGTTTTGTTCTGCTATACGGAACAAACTAAGTGGCGACTCCAGCGACGTCAAGGCGGTGGGGGACCTCGGAAACCACCAAAAGCCGCATCTCGGTCGGCGACTTGTACAAATCACCGATGCGCCGGCGGGAATCCCCCGGAAAAGGCGTGCGGCCTCCCCCCGGCGGTCGCCGGTGGTGGAGCATGGACCTACGCACAGCGACGGAGGGGGTCCAGGTCTCATGGCGGAAGCGGTACCGGTGCGCTGCCCGGCGTGCCTGCGCGAGAACGGCTACACCGCCCCGGTCTTCCCCTGTGCCTGCGGAAGTCCGGTCCATCCCCCGCTGGACCTGGCGGCGCCGCCGGTCCCGCTGACCCATCGGACCTGGTCGGACACCTGGGTGACGGTGCGCTGCACGACGTGCGGACGGGAGAGCGAGTGGCCGCATCCCGAACTGGGCTGCGGCTCGTGCGGGACGGTGGTGCTCATCGCGGTCCACCCGCTGGAGGCGGCGGGGACCCCGGCGGATCCGGCGGGGTCGCCTCCGGAGGCCGCCCGACCGGATCCCGGCGGACCAGCGGGCGGGCCCGCGGGCGGAGGCACGGGCGGAGGCACGGGCCGGCGCCCGGCGCACATCCCGTCGCCGCCGAGCGCGCCGGTGCCGCGGCCCGCGTTCCGGCCGGTGACCATCCGTACGGCCCGCGACGCGGTGGCCACGGCCGCGCTGTACCTGCGCTGGCTCGGATTCCGGGACGTACGGCAGCCCGACGGGCGCCCGATCCCGGCGGCGACCGTGGACCTGCGGGCTCCGGGCCTGGTCGCCCAGGTGGACCCGACCACGGCGCCGGCCGGGCTGCGGGCGGTGGAGTGCGTCTGGCTGAACGGACTCACGGCCTCCGCGACCAGCGTCTACTTCGCACTCGCGGGATACACGGCGGAGGCCCGGGCCCGCGCGGACGATCTCGGCATACCACTTTTCGTCATGGACCTGACCGGCATGCCACAACCGGTCAACGACCCGGCGGACGCGCTGGTCGGCCCGGACGCGTAGGCCCTCCGGGAACGGGTGTCCCCGGCAGGATCGAGGAGCTACCCCCTAAGCTCGTGGGCATTGCCTACTTCCTGCCCAGGAGAGCCCGATGAGCCTGTACGACATCCCGCTGACCACGCTGTCCGACGAGCCCACCAGCCTCGCCGCCCACAAGGGCAAGGCGATCCTCCTGGTGAACACCGCCTCCCAGTGCGGGCTCACCCCCCAGTACTCGGGACTGGCCCGCCTGCAGTTCGCGTACGAGGAGAAGGGCTTCACGGTCATCGGCGTGCCCTGCAACCAGTTCGGCGAGCAGGAGCCCGGCAACGCCGAGGACATCCAGACCTTCTGCTCGGCCGGCTTCGGCGTCACCTTCCCGATCCTGGAGAAGTCCGAGGTCAACGGCGAGAACCGGCACCCCCTCTACGCGGAGCTGGTGAAGACCCCGGACGCGGACGGCGAGGCCGGGGACATCCAGTGGAACTTCGAGAAGTTCCTGATCTCCCCCGCCGGCGAGGTCGTGGCGCGTTTCCGCCCGCGCACCGAGCCGGAGGCCCCCGAGGTCATCGCCGCGATCGAGGCGCACCTGCCGGCGTAGTACGCGCGTGGGTACCCGGGTAGTACCCACGTAGTACCCGGGTTTTGGGTTCTGGCACAGACCTTGGGGAGCGGTCGCGGAGGGTGACGGTGGCGTTCGATTTATTAGGGATGATCACGAACCCCGCCAGCCCGATTGGTTGGACACCTTCACCGGTCCCCGTCTCTGCGCGGCCATCATCGGCCGCCTCGCCTTCAACGGAACCGTCATCGAAGCGGGCACCGACGCCTGCCGCCTCGACAGCACCCGCGCCCGAGCCGAACACGCAGGGGCGCTGATCAACTGCTTCAACGCCTGGCCGGCACCGCTGAAGACCGGCCAGGCCGACGTCATCCGAGCGGGACCCGTTCTGGGGTCAAGGGCCCGGCATTCAGATGAGCTGCGATGCGCGTGACGGTCCGGGCGTTGTCCTCGAACAGATGCGCCTGCATGCCCGCCGCCTGGGCGGCCGCAACGTTGATTGCGACATCATCGATGAACAGGCAGTTTTCCGGCCGCACGTCCAAGCTGGCGCATGCTGCCTCGAAGGCCCGCAGGTCGGGCTTCTCAACACCGATCTCGTGCGAGTAGACGATCTGCTCCACCAGTTCGTCGAAGTGGTACAGCGTCGTCTCCCGCTCCCGGGCGCCGACGAAGCTGTTGCTCAGGATGCCCAGCCTGCACCTTCCGCGCAGCCCTCGCACATAGTCGATCAGCTCCTCGTTCGGCGTCCCTAGATACTCCGCCCACAGATCAGCCATGAAGGCTTCAACCTGAGGGGCGTCGAGACCCAAACGGGCCGCCACCTGCTCGTGCACCTCTCGCTCGCTGATGCTCCCAACGCTCCCAGCCCGCCACACGTCGTGCATCCGTTCATGGACAGTGCCCAGAGGCAGCTTCAGCTGCTCTTCCCACCGTTGCACCCATCCCGTTTCCGGCGTGATCTCCAGCACGCCGCCGATGTCGAGAATGACGCAGGTCGCGGTCACGCAAACTCCCCCTCTTCGTCCTGGTCTGACCAGCGAGCGCAGACCGCCCGCTCATGTGATCGACTCAGACACTGTCGTCTCTCCCTCTGGGGCGAGGTCAAGCGATCTTCGGAGCTGTGACAGTCCTGTCGCAAGCCGCCGACCCGACTCGCCTGAATGAGCAGGTGCCTTCAAAAGCTTGGTCTGTCACAGGGCTTGGAGAGCCGTCCCTGAGCGTCACTGGAGCAGGATCATCTTGCGGAGTAGTTCGAAGCCGGCTCGGCCATAGAGCTGCCTTTTGATCTTCTTGATGCGGTTCACGGCGCCCTCGATGCTGCCCGAGCTCCAGTCCAGGGTGAGCCCGGCTATCACAGCGTCGAGATCCCGGAGCAGGTGAAGCGCGAAGCCAGTGAGGCCGGGCAGCTGGCTGGCGTCGACTGCGTCGATCCAGGCAGGGAGCGTGGAGCCGAGGCGGCGGGTTCATCTCGCCGAAGTCGCGGACATGTCCGGCGGCCTTGTCCAGTTCGGGGCAGCGGGCCAGGACATCCTTCAGACCGGCGTGGTCTTCGTCGGTCAGGGTCGTGGGGTGACGGGTGAGCCAGCCGGTCACCTGTCGCACCGTCGGTGTCCGCGGCGGTGCGGCGGACGGAGCCCCGCGCAATGTGGCGATGTGCGCGCGGACCATGCCGTAGGTGACGGGAGCTTGCTCGGCCACCAGCTCGCCGTGCAGTCGGGTGACGCTGGTGCATCCCTCGGCGAATCGCCGCTCCAGGTAGGGCTTGTAGGGGTCCAGTCTGCTGGGCCGGGCCCGGTTCTCGCGAATGGTGTCCTGCCAACGTGCGGCATTCGCGTACCGGAGCACGGTGTTGAGGCCCCAGCCCAGGTGCCGGGCGATCGCCCGGCGTGAGTGACCTTGGGCAAGGAGCTCGTGGACCAGGGCGTGCGCGGCCTTCTTGCGCTCAGCCCGCCGGCCGACGGGCGCCTGGTCGTCCTGCGGTCGGCCGGAAGTCAGTCCGGTGGCCTCCGGCAACATGCCGCTGGGCAACGGGTCGCGCAGGCAGTCGCGATGGGCAGCGACACAGGTCTCCACGGCTCGGCCGAGGCCCTGCCACAGATGGAACCGGTCTGCAACCTGCAGAGCGTCGGGGGCACCGCGGCGGGCACCCTCAGCGTAGGCGCCCGCCCGGTCCCGGCAGATGATCTCAACGCCTGGGTGACGGATCAGCCACGCGGCCAGCGGCCCGGCCTCGCGCGTCGGGAGCACGTCGACCACACGATGGTCTTCGACGCTGGTCAAGACGGTGGAGTAGGTCTGGCCGCGACGGATCGCGAAGTCGTCCACGCCCAGCACACGTGGCGTGCTGAACCGTGGATCGGGCAATGCCCTGACCCTGCGTAACAAGGTCATTCTTCCCGCGCCGAAGCCCAACTGGGCAGCCAGCCGTGCGCCGGCCTGCCCGGCCAGCGCGAGCCCTACTCGCTCCAGGGCGCGGTTGAGCCTTTTGGTGGACCGTGCATGTGGGGCGGCCAGCCCGGAGAACGGCTCGGCGAACGTCCGGCGCGGGCAGTCCGCCGCTCCGCAGATGAAGCGCCGAACCGTCAGCCGGATCACGAAGCCCTGTTCAGCGAGCGGAAGGTCCTTCAGCCTGCGCTGGTAACGGTCGTGGACTCGGTCCGAGAAGCGGCCGCAGTCCGGACATGCAGCCCCGGCGGCGCGGCCTCTCGCCACCACCTCGACCGTGCCGAACGCGGTCGTAACCGCCTCGACATCCACATCGTCGATCCCCTCGAACACCATCGAGTCCCAGAACGGTGCATCGGTCAGCATGACCAGCACCATCACGCCCACAACCGACCGCAGCAGCGACAGGCAGACACCTGATGGAGCGTCATCTCTCATCGTCGGAAGACAAGGCGTACGCGGTCTCACGCGAACCCGTCTCCTCGCAATCGAACAACGGGGTAACGCTCCGCGACGACTCCCCAAGATCTGTGCCAGAACCGCGTTTTGAGCGCACAGGGGCCCCCGGACACTCCGTAGGGGCTGCTGCGCGGCTCCCCGGCGCGCTGCGCTGCGGCGCGCGCAGCAGCCCGTACGCCCCGGACGCCCTGCGCTCAGGCCAGGTCGGCCTCGTCGTACTCCCCCGCCGACCCGGCCGCGGTGAGCTCCCGCAGCTCCACCCGGCGGATCTTGCCGGACACGGTCTTCGGGAGCTCGGCGAACTCGATGCGGCGGATCCGCTTGTACGGGGACAGCACCGCGCGGGAGTGCTCGAACAGCACCCGGGCGGTCTCCGGCCCGGGCTCCCAGCCGCCCGCGAGGGTGACGTACGCCTTCGGGACCGCGAGCCGCAGCGCGTCCGGGGCCGGAACGACGGCGGCCTCGGCCACCGCCTCGTGTTCCAGCAGGGCGCTCTCCAGCTCGAACGGGCTGATCTTGTAGTCAGAGGCCTTGAACACGTCGTCGGAGCGCCCGACGTAGGTGAGGTACCCGTCGGCGTCGCGCGCGGCGATGTCACCGGTGCGGTAGAGACCGTCCGCCACGGCCTCGGCCGTGCGCTGCGGATCGTCGCGGTAGCCGGTCGTCACCCCGGCCGGCCGGGTGCGCAGGTCCACGCAGAGCTCCCCCTCGTCGGGGGACTCCTTGCCGGTGACCGGGTCCAGCAGGACGATCTCGTAGCCGGGGGCGGGCCGGCCCATGGAGCCGGGCTTGACGGGCACCCCGGGGAAGTTCCCGACCTGGAGGGTGGTCTCGGTCTGGCCGAAGCCGTCGCGGATGGTGACGCCCCAGGCGGCGCGGACCCGCTCGATGACCTCCGGGTTCAGCGGTTCCCCGGCGGCGACGGCCTCGCGCGGGGGCCTGGCCAGCTTGGTGAGGTCGGACTGGATCAGCATCCGCCACACGGTGGGCGGGGCACAGAACGTGGTCACGCCGTGCCGGTCCATCTCGGCCATCAGTCGCTCGGCGTCGAAGCGGGTGTAGTTGTGGACGAAGACGGTCGCTCCGGCGTTCCACGGCGCGAAGAGGTTGGACCAGGCGTGCTTGGCCCAGCCGGGCGAGGCGATGTTGAGGTGCACGTCGCCGGGGCGCAGCCCGAGCCAGTACATGGTGGAGAGGTGCCCGATGGGGTACGAGGCGTGCGTGTGCTCGACGAGCTTGGGGCGGTCGGTGGTGCCGGAGGTGAAGTAGAGCATGAGCGGGTCGGTGGCGAGGGTCTCGCCGTCCGGCGTGAAATCGCCGTCGGCGGCTGCCGTGTCCGCCAGCTCCAGCCAGCCGTCGGGGACCTGGTCCCCGACGGCGATCCGGGTGTAACCGCCCGGCACCTCGTCGAACTTGGCCGTGTCCTCGGCGCGCGCGATGACGTGGCGCACCCGGCCGCGTTCGACCCGGTCGCGCAGGTCGGCCGGGCCGAGCAGCGGGGTGGCCGGGATGACGACGGCGCGCAGCTTCATCGCGCCGAGCATCACCTCCCACAGCTCGCGCTGGTTGCCGAGCATGACCAGGATCCGGTCGCCGGGCGCTACTCCCTGCTCGCGGAGCCAGTTGGCGGCGGCGCCCGACCGTACGGCGAGCTCCGCGAAGGTGAGGCCCCGGCTGGTGCCGTCCTCCTCGACGATGCGCAGGGCGTCGGCGTCGTTCCCGGCGGCGATGTGGTCGAACCAGTCCAGGGCCCAGTTGAAGCGGTGGGGGCGGGGCCAGGTGAATCCGGCGCGGGCGGCCTCGTAGTCGCCGCGGCGTTCCAGCAGGAAGTCCCGGGCGGCCAGAAAACGGGCGGTGGCGTCGTCCTGTGTGCTCTCGGTCGTCATGACCGGCATCGTGCCGCCTTCGGTGTACGGACCACCAGTGCGGCGTCAGCCGTGAGTTGACCGCCCGGGAGCGCGCGGGAGCGCCCGGGACCTCGCGGGACCGGCCCGGACCGGCCCGAACCGCCCGGGATCGCGCGGAACCGGCCCGGATCGGCCCGGATCGGCCCGGACCCTTCGGGGGGCGCCCGTCAGGGGTTGATCGCCCCGAAGCGTACGGCCGCACCACCACCCCCGTCCGCCATCCCTTCCGCCATCCCTTCCGCCATCAACTCCCCTTCGGCGACGATCTCCTCCTTCGCCGCCTTCGGGACCGGGTGGAACAGCTCGACGGTGAGCGCCTGCCCTTCCAGCTTCCACAAGCCGGCGAGGAATCCGTCCACGAGCAGGGTGCAGTGGGCCTGGTTCCCGGTCCACGTGCGTCCCTTGATCTCGGGGGCGACCACGCGGGCGCGGTCGGCGTGCGAGAGCAGCAGGTTGTCGAACTCCGGGAGGAAGCGGGGCGGGGCCGGGGCGTCCGCGTCGGGGCGGGGGCCGTCCGGGAGGTCGAAGAGCTCCGCGCCGTTCTCGTCCTGGAAGACGAGGAGGCTCGGGCGCAGTCGCTCGAAGGCTTCGCGCAGCCGGGTCAGTCCGGCCCAGGTCTGCATGTCCTTGACGGAGGCGGGCCCGAAGGCTGCGAGGTAGCGCAGCACGACCTCGTCCACGGGCTGCGCCGCACCGGCGGGCTTCCCGAGCCAGGTCTCGACGGTGGTGAGCCGGACCCGGCCGCTGCGCCCCCACACCCCACGGGGGGTGACCTGGACCAGCGGCAGCCGGCAGCGGGCGGCGACGGACAGGGACTGCGGGTCGGCGTCGGGCCATTCCTTGAGCAGTTCCTCGCGGATCTCGCCCATGGTGCGCGGCTCGCTCTCGACGAAGGCGCGGGCGCGCTGCGCGAGCCGGTCCAGATCCACCCCCGCGAGCCCCTTGCGGAAGTAGGTGACCTCGCGGTCGCGGGCGGGCTGGACGAGGGGCCTCAGGGCCAGGGCGTCGTGGGCGGTGTGCGTGTGGATCGTCGACCGCATGGTGACCATCCGGACGACCTCGCGGGACTCCATGAGCCCGGCCAGCTCGGCGGGCCGGAAGCCGGCGAGCCGGGCGTGCAACTGGAAGTAGGGCGGCTTCACGTTCTGCGCCTGCAGCCCGAGCAGGTGCGCGACTGCGTCCCCCGCGGACATCTCGGCACGGCTCAGCAGCAGTTGGCGTGCGAGCGTGGCACGGTTCAGAGCGCGGGTGCTGAGTACGGGGTGTGTCGTCCTGGAAGCCATGGCAGCAAAGTAGCCCCCCTTGCGGACAGCTTCCGTCCGCAACCCCGCTCGAAAGCCGACCCGCGGTGGCGCAGGGCACGGCCGGGTCGGGTCGGTTCCGGCCGCCCGGAAACATCGCCGCACAGCTGACCGAATACGGTCGGGCGCGGGCAAACGAAGTTGTCGTCAACGTCGCGGGAGTGTATTCCGAGCAGGGTCGACCGGACGCCGTCCGGGACCTCCAGGAGATCGTCGCGGCCTGCCGGAAGGCGATGAACTGACCCATGAACGGCTACGACAGGCCGGAGCGCGCACACGTGCCGTGCCGCCCTGCCGCACGCGGGGAGAAGAGGCAACACGGTGCCCGACGACATGGCCCGATGGCTGAACGAGCACGCCGACCGCTTGAACACCCTGGCTCCCGGTGCGCCGGTGGCGGACCTCAAACCGCTGGGCGAGGCCCTGCGGGGGACACGGATCGTCGGTTTGGGCGAATCCACCCACGGCACGAGTGAGTTCTTCCGGCTGAAGCACCGCATCGTGGAGTTCCTGGTCCGTGAGGAGGGGTTCACCACCCTCGCCATGGAGGCCAGCCAGTCCGCCGCCCGCGCGCTCGACGCGTACGTGCGGTACGGCACGGGCGACCCCGAACGGCTGGTCGCCCGGCTGGGCTTCTGGACCTGGCGCACCCGCGAGATGGTCGACCTCGTCGAGTGGCTGCGCGCCCACAACCGCGACCTGCCCGAAGAGCGCCGGACCCGCTTCGTGGGAACGGACCCCCAGCTCTGCGCCGACTCGGTCGAGGGCGTCGCCGCCTTCCTGTCCCGGACGGCGCCCGATCGAGCCGGGCACGTCCGCGCCTTGGACGTACTGGCCCGGGCCCGCCCGGCCTCGCTTCCGGACCCGGACCAGGCCCTGATGCGGCGCGCCGAGGAGATCGCCCGCCTCGTCGCGGACCACGCCGAGCAGTCGGGTCCCGGCCACGACGCCGACGAGGCCCTGGAGCACGCGCGGATCCTGGTCCGCGCCGCCGACCTGGTGACCCGCCCCCTCGAAGCCTCGGTCGGCGAGGACGGCGTGTACGCCGTGCGTGACCGCTATATGGCCGAGGCCGTCGCACGGCTCGTGGACGACGACCCCGAGGCGCGCATCATGGTCTGGGCACACAACGGGCACATCGCTAAGGGCACGTACGGAGAACAGGTGCCGGCCCTCGGTAGCAGACTCCGCGAACGGTACGGCGACGCCTACTACGCGCTGGCCCTCCTCTTCGGCAAGGGCTCCTTCCTGGCCCGCCGCGGCAACGATTACCAGGGCCGGCCGGTACGCCACCGCATCGGCACCGGCTTCCGCTCCCTGGAGGCCCGGCTCGCGCACGCCTTGCCCGGCGACTACTACGCGGACCTTCGCGCCGCGGATTCCCCTGCCGGCGCCGCGCCCTGGCTGCACGCCCCGCACGCACAGCGCAGCTTCGGCGCCAACGTCCCGCGGTTCCTCTACCGCTTGAACACGGCCCCGCTCGTTCCGGCCGAGGACTACGACGGCATCGCGTTCGTAGCACGCTCGACCTGCTCCCACGTGCTGCCCGCGGCGGAGGACTGAAGCTCCTTCACGGCCACAGGTCGAGCACGCTCGCGCCGCTACGTCGTGCAGACCTGCGCGCCGGCCGGCGCCGTACGTAGTGGCCGGCCGGGCGGAGTCGGCTACGACGCTCCGCACGCGGCCAGTGCGGTTCGCGCCAGTGCGCGCAGCCAGGTGTGGGCGTGGTCGCTGTCGTAACGCTGGTGCCATGACAGGTACACCGGTGCCGAGGGGAGTTCGAGAGGCAGGGGGAGCACGACCAGGCCGAGCTCGGCAACCGCGGTGCGCGTGGTGATTTCGGGGATGCTGATCACGAGGTCGGTGCCGCGCGCGAACTCCAGCGCGGCTGCTTCCGTGGGGGCGGCCGCCACCACCCGGCGGGCGAGGCCGAGCCGGGTGAGGGCGTCGTCGAGGGCATTGCTGAGGTTTCCGCGTCGCGAGACGGTGACGTGTTCGGCGGCGGCGTACTGCTGTGCGGTGACGGTTCCGGCGCGAGTGAGGGGGTGTCCCTGCCTCACGACGGCAACGAGGCGGGTCTCACCCACGTGCTCGGCGCGGATGTCCGGTGCGCTCGGGCGATTGGCGTTCGCCTCCAGATCGACCTCGCCGCGTCGCAGTTCAGGGGTGTCGGTGCTCGATTCCGCGACGAAGCGCAGCCGCACGCCCGGTGCCTGTCCGCGTACGGCCGCGAGCAGCGCGGGGCCGCTGAGGGCGACCAGGGAATCGTGCCAGCGAAGTGTGAAGGTGCGTTCCAGCGTTGCCGGATCGAGTTCACGGCTCGGTGCCAGCACGCCCCGGACCTGCTCCAGCAGTTCGTGCACCTGTTCCCGGACGGCGATGGCGTAGGGCGTCGGGGTCATGGTGCGGCCGGTGCGCACCAGGATCTGGTCCCCGGTCGTGCGCCGGATCCGGCCCAGACTCCGGCTCATCGCGGGGGCGGTCACGTGCAGGCGTGCGGCCGCCCCGGCCACGCTGCCCTCCTCCAGCAGCGCGTCGAGCGCGGTGAGCAGATTCAAATCCAATTGCATGGGAGTAATCCCAGCCGTGTTTGACATGCATTTGATGTTAACGGAGGGGGTGGATAGCTTCGTCATCACGGCGCAGGACGGAACGCACGGCCCGGCCCGAGATCTTCTTCAACACCCCTTGCTCAGACGGGAGTACCACCATGTCCGAAACCCTTCAGACCCCTGACGCCGGCTTGCTCGATCAGACCGTGGCCGCCGTGCGCGCCGCCGGTTCGGCGCTGCGGGAGCGGTTCGGTGAGGTGGTCCGCTATCAGACCCGCGAAGAGTTGATGCGGGCGCTCACCGTCAACGACGACACGGCCCTCAACATCCTGCGCCCCCGCCTCACGAGCCTGCGCCCGGCCGCCAGTTGGGTGGAGGACGAGCTGGACGGCGGGGCGCTGCCGCCCGGCGAGTGGTGGGTCGTGGACCCGGCCGAGGGCAACGTCAACCACCTGCACGCCCTGCCCGAGTGGGCGGTGACCGCCACCCTCGTGCGCGACAACCAGCCGGTACTCACCGTGGTCCACCTGCCGCTGACCGACCAGACCTACACCGCGCTCACCGGCGCGGGAGCCCACCTCGACGGCCGGCCCCTGCACGTCTCCCAGACCGCCGACCTCGGCCTGGGCATCGTGGCCACCAGCCAGGCCCGACCCGACGAGGACGACAACGTCGTCCGGCGCGTCGGCTCCTCGATCACCGCGATGCTCTTCGACGCACTCGTCGTCCGCACCGCCGTGCCCGCCACCCTGCACCTGACGAACGTGGCCGCCGGCCGGATCGACGCCTTCTGGCAGTTCGCCGGCGCCCGCGCGGACCTACTGCCCGGCGCGCTCCTCGTCACCGAAGCCGGCGGACGCATCTCCGACGCCCAGGGCCGCCCCTGGACCCCACAGAGCCACAGCTTCCTGGCCACCGCACCCGACATCCACGCCCAGGCCGTCGCCACCCTCTCCCGCTGACCGAACACCACCCCACCCGCACACACGAACAGGGACCACACCTCATGACCACGATCGCAGTTCTCGGAAACGGCCGCGTCGGCGGCAACCTGGCCACCGCCCTCACCCGCGCAGGACACGAAGTCACCGTGGCGGACCGCACACCAGGCGCCGCCGCCCACGCCACCCGAACCGCCCGGATCGTCATCAACGCCACCCCGGGCGCCAGCTCCCTGAAACACCTCACCGCCCTGCGCGAAGAGCTACACGACAAGATCCTCATCGACGTCTCCAACGCCACCACCGACGGACCCGACGGCCTGCCCGCCGACCTCATCTACCCCGGCTCCAGCCTCGCCGAACAACTCCAGGCAGCACTCCCCGAAACACACGTCGTCAAGACCCTCAACACCATGCTCTTCCCCGTGATGACCGCCCCCGCCACCCTCACCCAAACCCCCACCGCCTTCCTCTCCGGCGAGGACCCCCTCGCCAAGCAAACCGTCCGCGAACTCCTCACCGACCTCGGCTGGCACAAAGAATGGATCACCGACCTCGGCGGAATCCAGACCGCCCGCGCCACGGAAGCCGCCATCCTGTTCGTCCCCCACGTCATCCGCTCCACCGGATTCACCCCCTTCGCCATCTCGATCACCCACTGACCATCCAGCCCCGCAAGCCGCAGGAGTGTCGCGGAAATTCGGATCACCGCAGGCAGATGGGACGCGGTCACAACAGCGCCCACACACCGGTCATGACATGTACCAGGGCACCCGGGCGTCGTTCAGTGAGCTGCTGCGCGCAGGGCCGTTTGCTGGGGAACGTGGGGGCGGCCAGCGGCGAGGACGAAGCGTACGGCGCGCAGGACATCGACAGCATCAAGGGGGTTGCCGTCGACGACGAGGACGTCCGCACGACAGCCCGGTGCGAGACGACCGGTCCGGCCGTCCAGCCCCAGCGCCCGGGCGGCGTTGGTGGTGGCCATGGCGATGATCCGGTCTTGGGGGACGTCGATGTGCTCGAAGAAGCATTTACTGCGGCGCAGTGCGGCACACAGCGGGTCGGCCAGGGCGCCGCCGAGTCGAGCCGCCCGCTGCCCCGCATGGTCACCGTTGTAAACGCCGCCCTCTGGGGGCCGTCTGGCTACCAGATCAGCTCTTTCCGTCCTTGTCGTCCGCATCCCGTACATGAGGACCTGCGGGTCGGTGCGGGTCTTGCAGGGTGTCCCAGAAGTGCGGAGGATGCGTATCGTCCTCAGCTGCCTCCCGCCAACCTTGGTTACGTTCCACTTCGTCGCCCGCCTGCGCGCCCGGCGTGAACGTGGCAGCACCCGCATCGGTGGGCTGCGAGTCCTCAGGTCCTGGGTAGCCCGGCGACCAAGTCTCGGTGCCGTCAAACTCGCTTGGAGCCCTACCCTCCTCCGACCCTCCACCCCAGTACTCTTCGGACGTAGAGAGGAGAGTCCGCCTGACCTCCTCGGCGGCCTCGTCCAGCCCGGCTGCCTCCAGGCTCCGCACCACACGGTGCACGAACACCGTGCACTCATCCATGTCCGGCTTCAGGCCCACCGCCGCCAGCAACAGAAGCAGCCGGTCCGAAACCCTCACTTCTTCCTCGTGGTTGAAGGATCCTCCTTCGTGACTGCGCCCATCCCAAAGCGGGCCCCCAACGGTCGCCTCGCTTCGCGCACCCACGGGCGGGACGAGCAGGTGACGGAAGAGCTCGGGCACCTCCTCGTCGTTGGCCGCCGCGGCGATCTGGGCGAGCGGACCGATCATGTCGACCGCCTTCTCGATCTCGTTCTCATGTCGGGCCAGCCACCACACCACCGCGCTGCCCGCACTCTTGAGCACGTCGTCACCGAGGTAGCGCCGCTTGTTGCGCTCGTGATGACGCTCGTACTCCCAGACCTCCTCGTCCTTGCGAAGGTCGTTCAACTTCCGTAGGCGCTCGCGATCAGCGGGGGCGAGGGTCAGCGTCACCTCCGCCGCCAGGGCCTTGACCCGTCCGCTCCGGTCGGGGAGCGGGACGCCCAGCTCCCCCTCCAAGAGATACTGCGCGAAGCTCGCCCGACCGGGCTCCTCGTGCTGGACAACCGCCAAGGCCCGGCTGACGACCGAGGCCACGGCAAGGGCCGGGGAGGCGCCGTCAGAGTAGCCGTCGCGACCGGGAGCCGGCCTCCACCACACGGTTGCGGAGAAGAGGAAGTCGTAGCCGTCCGCCGAGCTCGGCAGCGCCGCGTCGACCACCCGCGTCTCTTCGTAAGGCTGCTCCGACGGCGCCGCGGGCGGCTCGGGTTCCCTGGGCTCGTGCGGATCGACCGGCACGCTGCCACGGCCGGGGGCCATCATCACGAGCAGTAGGGAACCCGAGGTCGTGACCATGCACATGAAGCCCCACAGCCACGCCGACCAGTGCAGGAGGTTCCCGAACGCAGCCGGTGCCAGGCCGCAGAGAGCGACGAACAGCAGGCTGGGAAAGCGGTGTTTCATCGTGCCTCTTCCGTGGTCCGTGGTCCGCCACCCGTACTCTCTGCGCGGGCGTACTGCGCGTGGTCGATGTGCCGCCAGAAGAGGGCGGCGACAGCTTCCCTCGACGGGTGGCGCGTGGGTCCCACCCAGTCGTAAGCAATGGTGTAGAGGCGGTGGAGAGCGACCGCGCGGCTGTGCGTCGCCCTGACCATCAAGCCCAGCGCCATCTCCCGCGTACTGTCGCCCGCCACTGCGTTCAGCCAGCTACTCGCCAGCAGGTTCCAGAGGTCCGTCGGCCGCTGAGAGAAGACCGCCTCCCAGCCCAGGTACAGGTCCGGCCATGGTGGCGGATCCGGTGCCCGAGCGCTGCTCAACAGCTCACTGAGCAGGTGGAGATGGGGATCCGTCTCGCGCGGCACCCGGCCCGTCCGCTCCCGCAGGCGGTCAATGAGCAGTCGGTAGAGCCGACGGTCGCGCCTGGCGAGGTCGAGGAGTGCCTCCCGCGCCTCACCCGCCGCCGCCCCTTTCCGTACAGCGAGATGGTGAAGCCGCACCATCGCCTGATCAGGGTGTGTCGCGCTGAGGTTCTGCAGGCAGGCGTTGGTCAGGATGCGGGCGAGACCATCCGATATGGAGCCGGACGTCGCGCATTCGTATATACGCCTGCGGAACCATCCCCCGAACCTCTCGTGACTAAGACCGAGTTCGAGGGCGGCCACAGCTCGCGGGTCGCGCGATGCTCCGGTTGCACGATCCGTCCAGCGCACCACCAGGTCGAAAAGGTGGTCGGGCCGACCGACGGCAAGAGACCGCTCGCCGAAGCGGACGACAGCGTTCACTCTGTCGTCGGTGGTCAGACCGTGTAGACCAGTGGCATGGCCGATCCAGTCCTTGAGCTCATCGCGTACCCCAGGGAAGTTCGCCCAGAAGTACGTCCGTACGGCGTCGGCGTATGCCAGCCGCCCGAAGCGTAGCCCTCCGTCAGCATCCCGCTCGATCCCGAGCGCCTCCAACCGCTCCCCAAAGTCGCTCCCCGCGAGCTCAGTAGTCGCCTCTTCCTCGTGCCTCACCGTCTTCATCAAGCCGTGCCACGCCTCGTAGACGGTGTCGGCATGGGCCTCCTCGAACACCGCCGTCGCAAGTAGCAGCGCCCGCTCGGAGGCGGTGCGGACCGTCGTCACCTGCTTGCCCACGTCACCGGCACGATCAGTGACCGCGTGCATCGCCTGGTCAAGCCAACCCGCAAAATCGGCGCCGAACCGACCGTCTTCACGAGCGGACCTGACAAGCCCTGCAAGCCGCGCCAGTTCTCGCATGGGTGAGCGGTCACACAAGCGCTGGAGGTCGTCGCTCCGCAGGTCGGCAGAGCGGAAGGGCGTGCGACCCATGCGAAGGTACCGGGTGATGACGGCAATTCCCCGGGGACGCCGCAGTGTCACCCTGTCCGGTTCGAGGTCCGGCGAATGCGCGTGATCCATCCCCGCCGGCAAGACGACGACCATATGGGCCCGCGCTTCCTGGACCTGTGAACGACGCAGGACCATGAGGCGCTGGGCCTTGGTGTACGCCTCCTCGTCGGCGATCCCAGAGAGGTCGAGGAGGAACCGGTCCCCCTCGTCGGGCGTGAGAGGGCTCCCCTCCGTACCCGCGTCCGTGTCCTTGTCCGTGGCGGGAAGCTCCTCGAACCGGACGCCATCCTCGTCGGCGTCCTCGTCCTCACCAAGCCCGTGCAGCAGCATGATCGCCGCTGCGCGCCGGCCACTGCCGGGCGGCGCCTCCAGCAGCACCACCGACCCCGGCTTCTCCAGGCGTTCGGCAGCACCGCGGTAGCCCCCCGGTCGAACGAACCGGTCGGCCAGGCGCTTCCGATCTTCACGAGTGACCCTGAGGGACTCGACCCCTCTACGGATCATCCAGTCCGGGCCGGCGCCGTAGAAAACGTACTGGTGCCCTTCACCGTTGTTCACCGGGCCGCGCGGATCATTGACGGTGACGCGGTCCTGCTCGGTCATCGTCCGTCGTCCGAGCGCCGACGCTCGCGCTCGAAGCGCTGGTGGACCGTACCGCTGTTGTCACCCGCTGTGAACTGGACCCCGGTGTTGTCACCCTGGAAGTGGGGCGCGTTGTACTGGTGTCCCCGACCGGTGTTCACCGGCCCCTGCGGCTCGTTGACAAAAGTGCCGGACAGGTCTCCATTGAGGTTTCCGATACCCCCTCGCACGCGTTGCTCGACATTGCGCGTCCGCATCCTGGTGTTCCCGGCGTCCTGGGCCGACTTCTTGCGGGGCTTCGCCTCTGCCCGCTCCCGCGCAGCGCGAAGGTCGTGGTCCTCTGCGCCCAGCTCGGGCAGCAGTCGGCCGAGGGCGTCGCCGATCGCCGTCAGGTCCGACTCTGCGTTGCGGTGGTCGAACCGCCGGTACTGGCAGTCCGCCAGCTCCCGCAGATCGTCTGGGAGGACGGCGTGGTCAATCCGTGTGGCCTTTCCGACGAGCACTGGGATGACGAGAATCCCTCGGTCGAGCGCGGTCTGGATCTCACGACGGGTCCAGTCCTGGTCGCTTTCGAGGGCGGAGCGGCCGTCTTCCCCCTGTACTTCCGCCCAGCGCGGGCCAATCACGGCTAGGAGCGCCTCGCACTCCTCCACCGCCCTGACCAGTTCCGCCGGGAAACGCTGTCCGAGCGCGATCGAAGTACTGGCGAAAAAGATCCGCTCGCTGCCGAACCGTCGGGCTAACTCACGAGCGATCATGGTCGCCACTGATTCCTCGTCGCCCGTGCGGTAGTTGACGAAGACGTTGGGCATGAAGGTTCCCTTCGTGGGTGGCAGACGGAAGACAGTGCCGAATGCGTTCGAGTTCGGGGGCTGTGGTGGTGAGGCCCCGACCGTGCGACGGCATGGCGTCCACGGGAGGGCCTAAGGATGCTCACGACCCTGCGGGTCACTGACTGCGGACAACCCCGAAAAGCCGGGGCGCAGCGCGACGCATCAGGCGGGGACTGGAGGGTCTCGCCGGGGCGCATCGGATCTGGAGGGACCGGGCAGTCCGGCGAGACACGCCGCTCGAGCCCGTATCGGTCGCGGAGTCGTTGTCAGTCGTGCGCGGGGGCGAGCACCCGCGCCAGCGCCGGTTGGAGATCGTGTACGGCCCGGCTGCTCCGGAACCTGGAGAGTTCCCGCGCGAGACGCCTGACATCGCTGTTCACCGTCACCGAGGGTACGGCCGGCATCACCGCCAAGAGCTCCCCGGCGATCGCGCACGCACGTTCGACCTCTCCGGAGGCCGCGTGGGCCAAGGACCTGCGAAAGCCGTATCGGGCGCGGGTTCGCAGCGCTTGCGGCGGGAGGCGACGGCACTCCCGGTCAAGGACCTCGGCAGCGGCCTTGGGCCGACCGAGGTCGTACAGGCACCAGCCGGTCGTCATCGCCGCCGGATCGCTCACGTTGGTGGTGCCGATAACGGGGCCGGCGCCGCTGCGGGCGTCATCACTGTCGAGCAGCTCCCGTGCCCTGTCGAGGCTGCGAAGGCAGTCGAGTTCGTCGCCGACCAGCGCGTGCCCCTGCGCCTCCCGCTGGGCCGCGAGCCCCCGGATGCGCGGCGGCAGTTTGTCGCTCTGCGCCCGTCGGGCCAGGGCGACGGTGCTCGCGGCGTCCCCACCGTAGAGCGTGACCAGGGCGCGGCGCACAAGCGCGTAGGAACCGAGGTACGGATCACCCCCTGCGCGTGCCAGTCCGTCGGCCTCACCGGTCCAGCCGAGTGCCGCGGCGTTGTCTCCGGCCTCCTGGGCCATCCAGCCGGTGAACTCCGCAAACCGCGAGGCAAGCAGGAGCGCGGGGGCCCGAGTGACGGACGGCGTGTCGGCAGCCAGCGCGGCGATCGTGCGCGTCTGAGCCTCCAGCAGGGGAAGCAAGACCTTTGGCGCGGTGGACTGGCCAAGCATTCGCAGCTGGTCGAACTGCGTGCGGAAGGAGGGAAGGAGGGGGTCTTTGGCAGAGAACGCCTGACCGCCGAGTTTCAGTCCGAGGTCGATCAGTGCTCCCGTACCCGCCGCGAGAACCTCCCGGCGCCCGACGAGCCACGGGCTCGGGGTGTCGGGGTTTTCGGTGGTGTCCGATTCGGTCTCGGAGCGGGCTGCCAGACGCTGCAACTCACCGTTCGCGCCAAGAAAAGCGTCGCATCGCCGGGCCAGCTCGGGGGACGCAGAACGCTCCCCACGTTCGACTTTGCTGAGGTACCCCTTGTCGTAGTTGAGTGCCACGGAGAACTCAGTCAGAGTCAGTCCCGCATCCTGTCGTAAGCGACGAAGTTCTGGGCCGAAACGTGAAGTTGCACTCATTATTGGCCTCTCTTTGAATAGCGAACGTGAGGGTCGTAGCCCTTACGTGGAACTCTCGCTCACCAGTCGACACAAAGACCGATGGCGAACACCCGCCGCATCGAAGCCCCATCGCTTCGCATCCGAGAACGAGTTTGACACGAGGCCGACCTTGAGGATCGAGGTTCGACGGTGTTGCCCGTTGCCTCTTACACCCTCCGTTGCGCTCTGCCTGTTCCTTGCCGTGACCGGAATCGATCGCAGTCGGGACAAATCGATCGAGATTGACGGAGTATGTGACTTCGCCCGATCACTCCACCAAGAGCCGAGACTGTCAAGGTGGTCAAGCCGCAGCAGGCAAAGGCAGTGGACAGCCAACTGATCGACGAGTGGAGCGGGCGTGGCCGGGTCGATGGCCTCCGGCTCACTGGTGGGAAAGGGGCGTCACCAGCAATCCAAAGCTGTTGCGGGAGTTCTGACTGCAGGGCGAGATCACCTCCTGCGCAGTGTTGATCTGTGCAAGTACGGTGAGACAGACTTCTGCGACCAACTGCGTGAGCGGTAGTACGAGCGCACGTCCTCGCTCGCCTCGTCCCTGGAGGGGTGCCGACTCGCCGACGAGGAGTGGGCCTGGCGGTAGTACGACGGGCTGCGCCGCACGGGCGTACCCAGCGGTGTGCCACCCGCGACAGCGGTCCGTACCCTCCAGCAGGCGGTCCAGGTCCTCGTCCTGCTCTTCGGTCCCGAGCGGGCCGGTACCTGGGGGCGGGGCGACCTCGCTGCCGAAGCAACCGGGTCGGCCCACGG
The DNA here is from genome assembly GCF_044756625.1 of Streptomyces sp. NPDC091682. Classification (NCBI taxonomy): domain Bacteria; kingdom Bacillati; phylum Actinomycetota; class Actinomycetes; order Kitasatosporales; family Streptomycetaceae; genus Streptomyces; species Streptomyces sp. NPDC091682. Next base: position 155,327 of record NZ_JBIVTH010000003.1, read on the forward strand.
CCTGGACGACGGGACCTGGCTGGCGCGCGTCGTCCAACGGGGCATCGTCCTCGCCCACGACACCGAGCTCCCCGACGACGCGGCCGGACGCCGTGCCATGTGGCGGCTCGCGTCCCTCACACCGGACGAGGTCTCCAGCACGGTGCTCGCCTACGGCTTGCGTCCCGACGGCGGAAGCTGGCGGGAACGCTCCCTCTACGAACGAGCGGTCCACCACGTGGAAACCCACCTCACCCTGCGCGACGTGCACGCCCTGCGGCTCTCGCTGCCGGCCGGCACCCTCGTCCGCATCTGTAAGAACCCGCACGTGGTGGAGGCCGCGGCCGACGCCGCCTGCGCACACCCCATCGTGTGCACCTCGGGAAGTGCCGCGACCGTGGTCCTCACCCTCCTCGAATCCCTCGCCGCCACCGGCTGCCGCTTCGCCTATCACGGCGACTTCGACTGGCCGGGCATCACCCTGGCCAACCGCGTGGTGCACCGCTACGGCGCGCAGCGGTGGCGGATGGGCGCCGAGGACTACGAGCAGCTCGCCGCGCGCACCCGGGCCCGGAACGTCCCGCAGCACCCGCTCACCGGCCAGCCGACCACCGCGGACTGGGATCCGGGCCGCGCCCCGGCCATGGCCGCGCTCGGCATGGCCCTGCACGAGGAAGCCACACTGGACCTGCTGGTGGCGGACGTGGCCTGAGCCTGCAGCTCGCCGGGAGGCGGTAGGGTCGGTCGCTGCGGCGGTCGAACATGGCGCGAATGGCTCGAATTGCTCGGTCGGGCGGCGGGGAGGTGGGTCCGCCGTGGCCTGGTGGCCCTCAGCAGTTCGGCACCCAGGCGTGCGAGCGCGGCGGGGTCGTGCTGCTCACGTTGGCTCTCGTGCGCACCTTCACGCAGCCCAGCGGCTCCTGTTGGGCCGGCTGGCCGTAGTAGACGACGTCGACCTTGGTCGCGCCCTCCGTGAGGTCGAACCCGTTGTTGAAGACCGAGCGGGGTGCGCTGCGGGCCGTCCAGGGACAGGGGGCCGGGCCGTCGATCCAGTCGGCGCTGCCGTCGACCCAGGAGCACATCTCGCCCCGACCGTCCTCCTCCGAGAAGAAGCAGACCGCCCCGCGCCAGCACCGGTCGTACCCCAACACCCCGGCGGAGTCGCCGAGGTGGAAGAGCCCGGAGCCCCAGACGGCGCCCAGGCCGGCGGCGAGCACCGCCGCGCCGACCGCGATCAGCGCGCGGCGCCGCCGACGCGGTACCGGAAGGGGCGGGGCCGGCGGGGCGGGCGGGGCGGCGACCGCCGCCGCCACCCGGCCCAGTAGCGACGCGGCGGTGTGCGGGGCCCGGTCCTCGTGCCTTCGGGCCAGGCAGTCGTGGACGATGTCCCGCCAGTGCTCCGGGAGTTCCGGCGACAGTCGCAGCTCCTCCTCGCCCCTTGCGTAGCGCAGTGCGGAGTCCCGGCGGGCGGCGGGGGTGCCGCCTGGCAGCGGTAGGGCGCCGGTCAGGACGACGTGGGCCAGTACGCCGAAGGCCCAGATGTCGGCCGTCGGGCGGATCTTCGTACCGCGTTCGCCGACCTCCGACCAGAGCAGGTCAGGTGGGGTGTAGTCGGGCGTCGCGAAGGCCGGTGAGTAGGCGTGGGTGCCCTCCAGCTCCGCGGCCATGTTGAAGTCGCCCAGCCGTGCCGTGCCGTCGGCCATCAGCAGGACGTTGCCCGGCTTGAGGTCGCCGTGCACCCAGCCCGCCCGGTGCAGTTGGTCGAGTCCTTCGCAGACCTGGGCGAGCAGGGCGGGCCCGGACCGTGGAACTCCGTCGACCAGCAGGGTGTCCAGGGAGCCCTGTGCCTGCTCCAGGACGAGGACGGTGGCGCCGTCGAGTTCGGGCCGGCCGGGGTCGTCGACCGTGAGCACCTCGTACAGCCGGATCAGCCGGGGCGTGCGCACCCGGCGCAGTACCTCGGTCTCGCGCTCGGCGAGCTCGACCAGGTGCCGGAGCTGGCGCGGGGTGCGGGTTCCGGTCGCCAGGACCTTGAGCGCGGCCCGGCCGGGCAGGCCGGGCTCGGGTACGGCGCGCAGGGCCGCGTAGACGCTGCCGAAGGCACCGGCTCCCAGCAGTTGCCCGACGACCCAGGGGCCGATGCGGTAGCCGGCCGGGACCCGGAGGGCGCCGAGGGGCCCGGCCCTCCCGGTCAGCGGGCGGTACCGGTCGGGGCGGCCGGCAGGGCCGCCAGGTCGCTCTCGCGGACGAGGTCGAAGCGCAGGGCCAGCGAGACCAGGGTCTCCTTCTTGCCGACCAGTCGCGGCCCGGGATCCACCGTCTCGGGGCCGGGCTTGAGGCGCAGTTTGACCGCGAGGTAGTCGATGTTCCACTGCACGGCGGCGCGGTTGGCCGCGGGCCAGGACGGGTTCAGCCGGTCGACCACCTGCTCGACGGTGGGCAGGGGCGCGTGCGGTGCGCCGCGCAGCCTCGGCTCGCAGAGCGCGGTGAGGACCAGGAAGTACCGGCTGGAGCGGTCGAGCGGGAAGGGGAGTGCGGTCGGCTCCCCTTCGGGCTCCCCGTCGGCCCCGCCGGGGTCGTCGCGGTCGGCGTAGTCGTGGCGCGGTGCCCAGACGTCCAGGGTGAGCAGTTGGGAGCCGGCGGGCAGGACGAGCCGGGCGAATTCGAACGGGACCGGTGCGTCGAGGCGGCCGGGGGCGATCTTGATGTGTTCGCCGGCGCCCTCGGGGTTCTCGACCACGTACGTCGCGGAGCGGGAGAAGTTGCTGAGCGACCAGTACGTGGCCGTGGCGGTGATCTCCCCCGCCGAACGGGAGACGCCGGCGTGCGGGACGTACAGGGCGTGCGGTCCGAAGCTGCTGCCGCCGATTCCGGTGCCGGTGCCAATGCCGATTCCGGTGCGGGTGCCGGTGCCGGTGCGGGTGCCGGTGCCGGTGCGGGTGCCGGTGCCGGTGCGGCGAAGGGGTTCACGGCCGAACCGGAGGGTCTGCCCCGGTGCCAGGCGGATCTGTGCGGCCGGGGACATGGTGGGCCCCGGAACGACGATGATGCTGTTCACGCTGGATCCTTCCCCGAAGGTGCAGGGGAAGGTTAGCCAGCGGAATCAATCGTTCCTACAACGATGGCTCGTCTTCGGCCCTTCAGCACTCTCCTCGCCACTGGAAGCGCTCGATGGTCCGGCCCCCGGCGGGGAGGTTTCCGCGCCCCTCGTCCCAGCCGCGGTGCAGACAGGCGCTGCCTCCCTCCCGGAAGTACACCTGCACGTGGTCGTAACCCGGCTGCGGCGTGCCGTTGTTGAAGAAGGACCTGCGCATCCCGCACGTGCTCCGGGGCTCGTCGACGGCGGAGCGGCAGACGGTGCCCGTGCCCTCCACCCCCGAGTAGAAGCAGACGTAGCCGAGCGGGCAGTCCTGCCAGGCGGGGGGCGGCGTGCCGGCGCAGTTGCGGCTGGTGACGGTGGGCCATTCCTTCGCGTCGCCCGTGTACTCGACCCCGTCGAAGTGGACCGGGACGCGGTGGCTCTCGTCGGTGAAGTCGCCCGAAGCCAGGTAGCGCTGCTCGTAGTGCAGGTGGGACCAGGTGGAGGCGCCCGAGGTACCGATCCGGCCGATCCGGGTGGACGGCTGGACGGCGTCGCCCTTCTTGACGTAGGTCGCCGGGTCGTCCTTGAGGTGGTAGTACGCCGTGAACCAGCCGTTGCCGTGGTTGATCTGGATGGTGTTGCCCGAACCGTTGGTCCAGTACGTGGCGGCCACCGTGCCGGCAGCGGACGGCAGGACGGGCAGCCCGTCGGAGCCGGTGTTGCCCTCCACCACGATGTCCAGCGCCGGGTTGTGACCCCAGGTGTTCAGCTGCCAGTTGGTCCCGCACGGGAAGGGCAGCTGGAACAGCGGCTTCCCCGCAGCAGCGGCAGGGGCAGGGGAAGGGACACGGGCGGGGGCGGGGGCGGGGGCAATGGACGCGGAGGCGGGCGCGGGCGCACCCGCCAGCACCAGCCCCGCCAGGCACATCAACACCGCCGCTCGCAGCCTGCTCATATGGCGCAGCACGTCTTCCCCTCCCGGCCCCCGTGGACGGCGCCCGGACGGGCGGTCTCCCGCGCCATGCTGGGGGACGGTGCCCGGACGGCACCACCTCGTAGCTACGAGGGTGGGGGGCGGGCGACCTTCCCTACGGCTCGATGAGCCCGACCCGGATCGCGTACCGGGTCAGCTCCAGCCGGTCGCGCATCCCCAGCTTCTGCAGCAGGTTGGCCCGGTGGCGCTCCACGGTCTTGGCGCTGATGACGAGGAGGTCGCCGATCTCCTTCGAGGAGTGGCCTTCCGCGACGAGCTTGAGGATCTCCTCCTCGCGCTCGGTGATCGCCCGGGCGGGCAGCGGATCGCCCTGGCGGGCCCGGTCCAGGTAGTTGCGGATGAGGGTGGTCTCGGCCCCGGGATAGATGAAGGGCTCGTCCCGGATCGCCGCCCGGCAGGCCTCGACCAGATCGCGGTCGGCGACCGACTTGGGGACGTATCCGGCCGCCCCGGCCTTGAGCGCCTCGAAGAAGTACTGCTCGTTGTCGTACATGGTCAGGATGAGGATGCGCAGCTCCGGCCGCAGCCGGGAGAGTTCCCGTGCGGCCTGCAGTCCGGTCATCCGGGGCATGGCCACGTCGAGGACGGCGAGGTCCACCTCCCCGGTACGGGCCAGGGCGACGGCCTCCGCGCCGTCCCCGGCCTCGGCGACCACCGTCAGATCCGGCTCGGCGTCGAGGATGAGCCGGACCCCGCGCCGTACGAGGGCGTGGTCGTCGGCGAGCAGGACGCGGGTCGGCGTACGTTCCGGGGTGGTCAAGGGTTTCCCTCCGTGGTCGCGGCGGCGGCGGTGGTGACGGCGGGTACGTCCAGCCGTACGTCGGTGCCGCCCTGCGGGCCGCTCCCGATGGCGAGGTCCGCACCGATCAGCAGGGCCCGTTCCCGCATGCCCTGGATCCCCGCGCCCTCACCGGCGGGGCCGATGCCCCGGCCGTCGTCCCGCACCAGCAGGCGGACCGCTCCGCCGGGCCGGGCCGACAGGTGCACCTCGACCTCCCTCGCGCCCGCGTGCCGGGCGGCGTTGGTCAGGGCCTCCTGGGCTACCCGGTAGACGACGAGTTCGGCCGCTTCGTCCAGCGGGGGCACCTGGGGGCCGATGACGTGCCGCACGGTCAGCGACCCGCTGGTGAACTCGGCCGTCAGCGCGCGCACGGCACTGTGCAGCCCGAGTTCCTCCAGGACCCCCGGCCGCAGCCTGCGGGCGATGCGGCGGATCTCGTCCAGGCTGGTGCGGGTCGTCTCCTGCACCTGGCGCAGCTCCTCCCGCAAGGGGGCCGGGGCGCGGTCGGCAGCGTGCTTGAGCTGGAGCAGGACCGCGGTGAGGGTCTGGCCGACCTCGTCGTGGAGTTCCTGGGCGATGCGCCGCCGTTCGGCTTCCTGCGCGGAGAGGGCGCGGGCGCTGCTGCCGGCCCGTTCGGCCTCCAGCCGGCCCAGCATGGCGTTGAAGGAGGTGGTCAGCTCGGCCACTTCGGCAGGGCCCTCCACCCGGACCCGGCCGCCTGGGCGCAGCAGGTCGACCGCGCTCATGGCGCGGGTCAGCCGGCCGAGCGGTGCCAGACCGATCCGGAGCAGGGCGGCGTTGGCGATCAGCATGGCGGCCAGGCCGGCGAGCAACACCACGGCCTCGCCGAAGAGGACCGGGGTGGAGACGGTGACCGGGCCGAACAGCAGCAGGACGGCGGTGACGAGGACGGCCGCGTTGAGCAGGAAGATCCGCCAGTACAGCGACACGGGCGTCCCTCGCTCGTTCCGGGATCCGCCGCTCCGGCGGATCGTTTGCTTCCACTATCCCCGCCGATACGCTCCCGCACCTGCGGTGACCTGCGGTGGGACCGGTGTCCCCGCTTCACCCTGTCGTCCGCCGGGGCTCTTGTCCATCCGTGCTGACACCCATATGCCGCCCCCTGTGCGAGGTGGCACCATGAGCCCGCGCAGCAGCCGGATCCTGCCGTCCGCCCGAGCTGCGCCGCACCACCGTCGAACACGAAGCAAGGGGGGACAGAGCTGTGCCTGCTCCACGGATGAGCGCCACGCCACTGCCCGGCATCGGGGTCCAGTACGACCTCACCACCCGCGAGCGGCGCCACCTGTCGGTGATCGCGCACCGCGACGGCACCCGTACGGTGAACCTCTACCGCGCGGACGATCCTGACGCGTGCGCCCAGTCGCTGCACCTGTCCGGGGCCGAGGCCACCTCGCTGATCGACGCCCTGATGCCCGCGCACCACAGCCCCAACCTCCTGCACACGACCGACCTCGGGCTGGTCGCCGAGCGCATCGAGCTGTCCGCGCACTCGTACTGGAACGGCCGGCTGCTGGGCGAGACCCGGATGCGGACGGAGACCGGCGTCTCGATCGTGGCGGTCCTGCGGCGGGCCGAGGCCCGCCCCTCCCCCGCTCCCGACTTCCGCCTCGCCGGCGGGGACACGCTCATCGTGATCGGCACCCGCGAGGGCGTCGACGCGGCCGCCTCCATACTCGGACGGGAGTGATCGCCTGTGCACTCTGCTCTCTTCCTGATCGAGTTCGGTGCGATCATCCTGGGCCTGGGTCTGCTGGGCAGGCTCGCCGGGCGCTTCCGCTTCTCCCCGATACCCCTGTACCTGCTGGCCGGTCTCGCCTTCGGCACGGGCGGGCTGCTGCCCATGGGCGCGAGCGAGGAGTTCGTGGCGATCGGCGCCGAGATCGGCGTCATCTTGCTGCTGCTGATGCTGGGGCTGGAGTACACGGCCACCGACCTCGTCTCCAACCTCAAGACCCAGTACCCGGCCGGGCTGGTCGACTTCACCCTCAACGCCGTACCCGGCGCGGTCGCCGCGCTGCTCATGGGCTGGGGTCCGGTGGCCGCCGTGGTCCTGGCGGGGGTCACCTGGATCTCGTCCTCGGGCGTCATCGCCAAGGTGATGGGGGACCTCGGGCGGCTCGGCAACCGCGAGACCCCGGTCATCCTCAGCGTCCTGGTGCTGGAAGACCTGGCCATGGCCGTCTACCTGCCGATCATCACCGCGCTGCTGGCCGGGGTCGGTCTCGCGGCGGGCAGCCTGACCCTGGCGATCGCGCTCGGCGTGGCGGGCGCGGTGCTGTTCGTCGCCGTCCGCTACGGCCGGCTCATCTCCCGGTTCGTCTCCAGCGACGACCCGGAGAAGCTGCTCCTCGTCGTTCTGGGCCTGACCCTGCTGGTCGCGGGCATCGCCCAGCAGCTACAGGTGTCGGCCGCGGTCGGAGCGTTCCTGGTCGGCATCGCCCTGTCCGGTGAGGTGGCCGAGGGTACGCACACCCTGCTCAGCCCGCTCCGGGACCTGTTCGCGGCGGTGTTCTTCGTCTTCTTCGGCCTGCACACCGACCCGGCCAGCATCCCGCCCGTACTGCTGCCGGCGCTCGCGCTCGCCCTGGTCACCGCCGGCACGAAGATCGCCACCGGGTACTGGGCCGCGAAGCGCGCCGGGGTCGGGGTCAAGGGCCGCTGGCGGGCCGGCGGAACCCTCGTTGCCCGCGGGGAGTTCTCGATCGTCATCGCCGGTCTCGCCGTCACCGCCGGCATCGAACCGGCCCTCGGGCCGCTGGCCACCGCCTACGTGCTGATCCTCGTGGTGATCGGTCCGCTCACCGCCCGCTACACCGAGCCGCTGGCCGCCCGGTTCCGGGGGCGGCGCACCGTGAAGACCCCGCTGCTCGCGGCCGTACCCTCTCCCGCACGGTCCCCGGAGGCCGTCGCGGAGCCGGCTCCCGACCAGGATCCCGCCGGGCGGCCGTAAACGACCCGGCGGTCAGGGCGGGGCCATCGGCTTCGCCCTGCGGGCCGTACGGGGCTCCGCGCCGAAGCGGTTCACCGCCAGCGCGGCCACGACCAGCCCGGCCGCGAACACCAGGCCGTTGGGCAGGGTGGCCCCGGCCACGGTGCACCAGACCCCCAGGACGACGGCCAGCCAGGCGCCGGCCCTGCGGTGTGCACGGGGTCGGCGCGGGCGTCGCGCGCCGCGGCCCCGGGCGGGTGGCGGACACCGGTACCCGGCCGGGGATCCGGGACGGGTGGTCCTCGCTCCGTCGGATCGCGGCATGGCCCCGCTCCTTTCGGTCCGCTCCTCGTCGACGCACCTGGGACGCAGGGATGTTCACCGGTCCGGGAGGCGGGCGTGCCGCGAAGCTGCGGCGCCGCCGTGCGGGCGTGCCGCGCGGCGTCCGTCGCGGGCGGTCACGCGCCCCGGACCCCGCGGCCGGCAGGCCGGCGGGCGTACGGGGCTCCGCGGCCCGCGGCGCCTCCCGGCGGTGGCCGGGCAGGGACCATGCGGACACCCCCAGCATCGCCCGGCCCACCGCCACCGCACATCGGGGCCGGCACCCATCTTCCGCACCGGTCAGCAGATGCGCGGCAGCTGCTCCCCGATGGGCAGGTCGACCACGCGGGTGCCGCCGAGGGCGGTGCGGGCCACGACCAGGCCCGGGTGGGCGTCGACGGCCTCACCGATCACCGTCGCGCGGCGGCCCAGCGGATGGGCGCGCATGGCGTCGAGGACGGCGTCGGCGTGCTCGCGGGGCACGAAGGCGACCAACTTGCCCTCGTTGGCCACGTAGAGCGGGTCGAGCCCGAGGATCGCGCAGGCGTTCGCGACAGCCGCGGGGACCGGGACGCGGCCCTCGTGGATCACGACACCGGTGCCCGAAGCGGCCGCGATCTCGTTCAGGGAGGCCGCCAGGCCGCCCCGGGTGGGGTCGCGCAGGACGTGGAGGTCCGGGGCGACCTCGAGCATGCTCCGGACGAGTCCGCCCAGGGCCGCGCAGTCGCTCTGGACGTCCACGCCGAACTCGAGTCCCTCCCGGACGCTCATGATCGCCACGCCGTGGAGCCCGATCTCACCGCTGACGATGACGACGTCTCCGGGGACGACGCGCTGCGGGCGCAGGTCCACCCCGTCGGGGATGACGCCGATGCCCGCGGTGTTGATGTAGATGCCGTCCCCGTGGCCCGCTTCCACGACCTTGGTGTCGCCGGTCGCGACCTCCACGCCCGCGGCGCGCGCGGCCGCGCCCATGGCCTCGGCCACGCGCGCCACCACCGGCATCTCGACGCCCTCCTCCAGGATGAACCCGCAGGACAGGTACGCCGCTTCGGCTCCGCTCATGGCCAGGTCGTTGACCGTGCCGTTGACCGCGAGGTCGCCGATGGAGCCGCCGGGGAAGAACAGCGGCCGCACCACGTAGGAGTCGGTGGAGAAGGCCAGCCGGACCCCGCCCAGGGAGAGCGCCGCGGAGTCCCCGAGCTGGGCGAGCACGTCACCGCCGAAGGCCGGGGCGAAGAGGTGCTGGACCAGCTCGGCGGAGAGTGCGCCCCCGCCGCCGTGGCCCATCACCACGCGGGGGCGGTCGCGCAGCGGGGCCGGGCAGGTCCAGCCGGTGATGTCGAGTGCGGTGTCAGACAACGGGGCTCGCCTCCAGCGGGGCGCTCGCAGCGGTCGGGGCGGTCGCGGCCGTCTTGGCAGCGGGCACGGTTCCCAGCTCCAGCCGCCGGTAGAGGTAGTACGCGGCGCAGGCGCCCTCGCTGGAGACCATGGTGGCGCCGAGCGGGCTGCGCGGGGTGCACAGCGTGCCGAAGGCCTCGCACTCGTGCGGTTTCAGCAGCCCCTGGAGCACCTCGCCGCTGCGGCACTCGGCCGGTTCACGGGTGTTGATGCCGGTGACCGAGAAGCGGTGTTCGGCATCGAAGTCCCGGTAGCGCTCCGACAGCCGCCAGCCGCTGTCGGGGATCACTCCGATGCCCCGCCAGGCCCGGTCGGTGACCTCGAAGACGTCCTCCAGCATGGCGAGGGCGGCCGGGTTGCCCTCGGGGCGCACGGCGCGCGCGTAGGCGTTGTCGACGGTGTGCTCGCCGCGCTCCAGCTGCCGTACGGCCCGTCGTACGCCCTCCAGGATGTCCAGCGGTTCGAAGCCCGTCACCACGATCGGCACCCGGTGGCGCGCGGCCAATTCGGGGTACTCGCGCACGCCCATCACGCTGCACACGTGTCCGGCGGCGAGGAAGCCCTGGACCCGGCAGCTCGGCGACTGCATGATCGCCTCGATCGCCGGGGGCACCCGGACGTGGGAGACCAGCAGGCTGAAGTTGGGGATGTCCAGCTTCTTCGCCTGGTGGACGGTCATGGCGTTGGGCGGCGCCGTGGTCTCGAAGCCGATGCCGAAGAAGACCACCTGGTGCTTCGGGTTCTCCTGGGCGATCCGCAGGGCGTCGAGCGGGGAGTAGACGACGCGTACGTCGCCTCCCTCGCTGCGCACCTGGAACAGGTCGCGGCCGGTCCCGGGCACCCGGAGCATGTCCCCGAAGGAACAGAAGATCACATCGGGGCGGGAGGCGATCTCCAACGCCTTGTCGATGACCTCCAACGGGGTGACGCACACCGGACAGCCCGGTCCGTGAATCAACTCCACTTGTTCCGGCAGCAGTTGATCGATCCCGTGCCGGATGATGGTGTGGGTCTGACCGCCGCACACCTCCATCAGGGCCCAGGGGCGGGTCACGGTGGCGTGGATGTCGTCCAGCAGCCGGCGGGCGAGGGCCGGGTCCTGGAACTCCTCGATGTACTTCACGGCTGGACTTCCTCCTGCGGTGCGGCGAGGGCGGGCGCGGGTCCGGGTTCGAGGTCGGGATCGTGGGCGAAGGGCCAGGGGTCGCCGCCGGCCGCGGCGGCCTGCTCCCACGGGTCGCCGAACTCCTCCTGCAGCATCCCGAGTTGCGCGAAGAGTTCGAGGGTCTGCTTGGCCGACTCCTCGTCGAGGCGCTGGAGGGCGAAGCCCACGTGGACGATGGCGTACTCGCCCACCTGGAGGTCCGGCAAGTACTCCAGGCACACCTCCTTCTGCACACCGCCGAAGTCGACGGTGGCCATGCGGGTGCCGTCCTTCTCCCCGATGTCGAGCACTCTGCCGGGCACCGCCAAGCACATGGGCTTCTCCTTGCTGTGGGTGTGTCGGGGCGTGTCAGGGGGTGTGGTGCGCGGCGGCCACCATGAGCTGGCCGAGGGACAGGCCGCCGTCGTTCGGGGGAACCCGACCGTGCCGCAGAACGGTGAATCCGGCCGCGCCCAGGCGTCGGGCGCACTCCGTCGAGAGCAGGGTGTTGGCGAAGACCCCACCGGTCAGGGCGACGGTGTCCAGGCCGTGCCGCTCGCGCGCGAGCGCGCAGAGCGTGGCGACGAGGGCGGCGACACCGGTGTGGAAGCGGGCGGCGATCAGCGCCGGGTCCGTGCCGGCGCGGACGTCGGCCACCACGGCGGCCAGTACGGGCGCCGGATCGGCGGTGACCGGCCCGCCGTCGGGGCCGGGTGCCCCGTGCAGGTCGAAGGCGTAGCCGGGCCCGGGATCGGCTCCGCTCGCCCTCAGGGCCGCGCCCTCCAGCTCGATGGCGGCCTGCGCCTCGTAGCCGGCCAGGTGGCAGATGCCGGCGAGGGAGGAGACGGCGTCGAAGAGGCGGCCCATGCTGGAGGTCGGGACGCAGTTCAGCCCCCGTTCCAACTGACGTTCCAGCACTGTGAGTTCACCCGGCGGACAGGCGGTCGTGCAGGGTAGGTCCGGGGTCCGTTCGATGCCCGCGGCCCGCAGGTGGGACAGCGCCATCCGGTACGGGCGGTGCACGGCCGCGTCGCCGCCCGGCAGCGGGACGTACGCGAGGTGGGCGAACCGGGTGAACTCGGCGTAGTCGGCGAGGAGGACCTCGCCGCCCCACACGGCGCCGTCGTCGCCGTAGCCGGTGCCGTCGAAGGCGACCCCGATCACCGGGCGGCCGGGGCCCCGGCCGTGTTCCGCCATGGCGGAGGCGATGTGCGCGTGGTGGTGCTGGACGCGGACGAGCGGCCGGGCGCCCGCGGCGCGCTCCGCCCACCGGGTGGTGCGGTAGCCGGGGTGCCGGTCGGCGGCGAGGAGCACGGGGGCGACGCCGGTGATGGACTCCAGTTGCCGCTCGGCGCCTTCGAGGGCGTACTGGGTGGCGAGGTCGTCCATGTCGCCGATGTGGGCGGACAGCCAGACCCGGCGCCCTTCGCCGAGGCAGAAGGTGTTCTTCAGGTCCCCGCCCGCGGCGAGGCTCGCGGGGACGGGCACCGGCAGGGTCAACGGGAGCGGGGCGTATCCGCGCGAGCGGCGTACGGTCAGCGTCTCCCCGTCGCACACCCGCACCACGGAGTCATCGCACGGCACGTGGATGGGGCGGTCGTGCGTGAGCCATCCGTCGGCGAGGTCGGCGAGCCGTTCCAGGGCCTCGTCGTCGTCGGTGACGATGGGCTCCCCCGCGAGGTTCCCGCTGGTCATGACGAGCAGCCGGGGGCCCGGGGGATCCCCGGGCAGGCCGAGCAGCAGGTGGTGGACGGGGGTGTACGGGAGCATCACGCCGAGGTCGGGAGCGCCGGGGGCGACCCCGTCCGGGCCGCCCGCACCGGCACGCCGGCGGAGCAGCACGATGGGCCGTACGCCGCCGGTGAGGAGGGCGCGTTCCTCCGGGCCGATGTGTGCGAACCGTTCGACGTCTGCGAGGTCGCGGGCCATCAGGGCGAAGGGCTTGTCCCCGCGCGCCTTGCGCCGGCGCAGCTCGGCCACCGCGCCCGCGTCGGTGGCGTCGCAGGCCAGGTGGTAGCCGCCCAGGCCCTTGACAGCGAGGATCGCCCCGGCCACCAGGAGCCGCCGGGCCCCGGCCACCGGGTCGGCGCCGGCGCGCTCGCGGGGCGGCCGCCCCGTGAGCAGCCTGAGGCGGGGACCGCAGGACGGGCAGGCGACCGGCTGGGCGTGGAAGCGGCGGTCGGCCGGGTCCCCGTACTCGCGGGCGCAGTCGGGACACATGGGGAACGGGGCCATCGTGGTGTGGGTGCGGTCGTACGGCAGCCCGGTGACGATGGTGAACCGCGGCCCGCAATGGGTGCAGGTGATGAAGGGGTGCCGGTGGCGCCGGTCGGCCGGGTCGGCCAGTTCGGCGAGGCAGTCGGTGCAGGTGGCCACGTCCGGGGAGACCAGCGTGCGGGCGGGGCCGCCGGTCCGGGAGGCGATGATGGTGAATCCGGTGCCGCCCGCGACGGGGACCTCCCGGTGCTCGACGGCGTCGACGACGGCCAGCGGGGGTGCGTCCGCCGCGAGCCGTTCGCAGAACCGCGACACCGCCGCCGGGGCGCCCTCGACCTCCGCGACGACGCCCTCGGGGGTGTTGGTGACGTGCCCGGCCAGGCCCAGTCCGGTCGCACGGGTGTAGACGTAGGGCCGGAAGCCGACGCCCTGGACCACGCCCCGGACCGTGACCCGGCGCCGCTGCACCGCCTCCATCAGCGGGTCTGCGCGACCGTGTGGACGTGCGGGTGATCGTGGTCATGACCGTGACCGTGGTCGTGGTCGTGGTCGTGGTCCGCGTCGTGGTCGTGCTCGTGCTCGTGGTCAAGGTCCGCGTCGTGCTCGTGGTCGTGGTCGTGACCGGGCTCGTGAGCATGGCCCTGGACGTAGCCGTGCTCGTGGCCGTGGCCGTGTTCGTTGCCGTGGCCGTGTTCGTGCGCCTGCTGCTGACGGGCCATCACCGGTGTGTGCGTCCCGGTGCCCGCCCCGGCGGCCAGCGCCCGGTCGAGCAGGACGCCCAGGCCCGCACCCGCGCGCGCCGAGGTGAGCACCACCTCCACACCGGGATTGACCTGCTCGACGTTGGCGCGGAAGGCGGCCTCGTCGAACTCGACGGCCCGCGCGATGTCGGTCTTGGTGACCACCACCAGTTGGGCCAGTCCGAAGGCGGTCGGATACTTCAGCGGCTTGTCCTCACCCTCGGTCACCGAGGCGAGCACCACCCGCAGCGATTCCCCCAGGTCGTAGCCGGCCGGGCAGACCAGGTTGCCCACGTTCTCCACGAAGAGCAGCCGGGTGTCCTCGGGGAGCCAGCCGTCCAGGTGCCGGCCGAGCATCGCGGCCTCCAGGTGGCAGAGCCCGTCGGTGAGGACCTGCTTGACCGGTACGCCCGAACGGGCCAGCCGCAGCGCGTCGTTCTCGGTGGCCAGGTCGGCCGTCAACGCGGCCACGGGTACGCCCCGCTCCCGCGCGAGGAGCAGTTCGCGCTCCAGCAGCGCCGTCTTGCCGCTGCCGGGGCTGGAGAGCAGGTTGACCACCGTCGTGCCGCGGGCGGTGAGTTCGGTGCGCAGGACCTGGGCGGTGGCGTCGTTCTTGGCGAGCACCGCCTGCCGCAGATCGACCATTCGACACATGGTTCAGGCCTCCTCGGAAATCGGTTCGCGGGTGGGTGCACCGGCGGAGCCGTCTTCCCAGTGCACGCTGAGGATCTCCAGCTCACGGCCCGAGAGCAGTTCCACTTCGGTGGCCCTGCCGCATCCGGGGCAGCACAGTTCGGGGGGCATGCCCACCGCCCAGGTGCCGGGGCAGGAGCCGCAGCGGGCGCGGGCCGTCACCGGCTCCGTGACGAGTTCGGCGCCTTCGAGGACCGTTCCGGCGCAGGCCAGTTCGAAACAGAAGGCCAGGGCGTCGGGGACCACCCCCGCCAGCTCACCGACCCGCAGCCGTACGGAGGTGACGGCCTGTGCGCCGCCCGACCGGGCCGCCTCTTCCACCTGGCCCACGACGGCCATGGCGATCGACATCTCGTGCATCGGACTCCGTCCTGCCGGGGCTCATTGAACCGGCGGGACGGAGTCCGTGCGGTCGGGCACGCCGGTGCGCGGTGCGCCCCGTACGCCATTCGGGCGCGCGGGTATCGACCCGTGCCCGGGGCCGGCCCCGGGGCGCTCCCATGGCCGCTCCCATGGCTGCCTCGGGGCCTCCCGGGGTGGTGTCACATCCGGCGCATGCGCAGGTAGCGCCGGAGGTCGGGGAGGATCTGCAGCAGGACGGCGGTGGCGGCGGCGGCCGCGGCCCCGACGACGAAGACCTTCTTCACGGTGTTCTCCTCAGTTCGCGGCCGGGCCGGTCGGTTTCGTCGTGGGTCCGGCCGTGGATCAGGTCCAGGGCCGTGCGTACGGCCTCCGGTACGGCGGCGGCCACGGGTGCGCTCAGTCCGATGCCCTCCTCGGTGCCGGCCGGTTCGCAGCCGAGCACCAGCGTGCGCCGCGGTGGGGTGGCTCCGGTCCCGGCGCACAGGGTGTCCAGCAGCGCGAGGACGGCGTCGGGGGACATGTGGTGGCCGTCGAGGACGGGCGGCGGTGCCGGGGCGCCGGCCGGGCCGGCGCCCGCTCCGTCGTCGGCCTCGATCAGGTAGAGGGTGCCCGGCTCGCCACCGCGTGCGGTGGCGTCGACCAGCAGGAGCGTGTCGTAGCCGTCGAGGAGCTGGTAGGCGAGGTGGACGCCGCGCACACCGAAGTCCACCACCTCGACCCCGTCGGGCAGGGGGTGCTCGGCCAGCGCCCGGACGGTCTCGACTCCGAAGCCGTCGTCGCCGAGGAAGACGTTGCCGATGCCCGCGATCAGGACCCGCTCGTTCACGCGTCCTCCAGGGGGGTGACCTCGTCGGGCTGGAAGTAGAGGAACCTGCCCTGTTCCCGCCGGATGTCCGCGCCCGGGTCGTCCTCCACGGTGACAGCGAGGTGCACTCCCCCGTCGACGTCGTGCAGGACGGCCTCGACCAGCGCGGTACGACCCTGCAGGAACAGGTCCTGGGCGTCGGTGCGGCGCAGTCCGGGGCGGAGCAGGACGCGGCTGCCGGGGCCCACCGGGGCGCCGTCGACGGCGATCCGGTCACGGGCCGGGTCCGCGGGGTCCGCCCGGGCCGGGTCCCACCAGGGGGTGTCGGGCCGGAACACCGCCTCTTCGGAAGTGAGTTCGGGGAGTTCGGGGAGTTCGGTGAGCAGTGGCGGCTGCTCCGGGCCAATGACCTCCCGCAGGGCGCGCACCGCGCCGTGCAGCCGCTCCAGCACCTCGGGGGGCATCGAGTCGGCGAGGTCGATCACGGCGGCCGCCCGCGGATCGGTGCCGCGGGCCTCGCGCTTCTCCTGCTCGGTCAGGGCGGCCGTGCGCAGGGCGAGGATCTCGTCGATCTCGAGGGCGTCGTACATGGCGCCCGCGCTCTCGGGGGCGATGGCCGGGTGGTCCTCCAGGATGATCGGGGAGGACAGGACCACGTCGGCGCGGCCCGGTTCGCCCGCGAGCACCGGCCAGGTGTGGCGGTTCTCGCAGGCGGCCACCGCCTGCCTGGCCCATTCGGGCGGGTCGGTCATGGACAGGAACGATCCGCGGTCCAGGCCCAGCAGCAGGTGGGCGGCGACCAGCGAGCGGGGCAGGGCGGCCTCGCGGTCCGCGGGTCCCGACCCACCGGGCGGGGTCCACGGGCTGGTGTTCTCCACCACGGCCCGGAGCCGGAGCACGCGGTAGGCGCCGGGGAGTTCGGTGGCGTGCACCCGCAGTACCCCCTCGATCTCCTCGGTGCGGCGCACCAGGCGGCCCACCGTGCGCCCGTCGGCATCGAGGACGGGCTCGGGGTCGACGCGGGCGGGGCGGCGGAAGGGGAAGGTGACGCCGTCATCGCCCAACAGTTCGGCAACGGGGACGCTCACCTCGACCCGTTCCTCGGCGCCCTCGTCCCAAGGCACGAGGACCCGGTCGGCCATGTGCAGTTCGGCGACCTCCGTGAAGCCGCCGCCGTCCGTGGCCCGTTGGACCGTACGCCGCTGCGCGTGCAGGAAGCGCAGCTCCAGGGCGAGCGTGGCCGCGCCGCGCGGTTCCATCAGGATCTCGGTCTGCTGGAGGACGTGCTCCTCGTGCGCGCGGCCCCAGGCCGGGGGCACGAGGACGC
This sequence comes from Streptomyces sp. NPDC091682, assembly GCF_044756625.1. Classification (NCBI taxonomy): domain Bacteria; kingdom Bacillati; phylum Actinomycetota; class Actinomycetes; order Kitasatosporales; family Streptomycetaceae; genus Streptomyces; species Streptomyces sp. NPDC091682. Next base: position 172,127 of record NZ_JBIVTH010000003.1, read on the forward strand.
CGAACTGCCAGCGCAGCCGGTTCTTCGCGGCCGAGGCCCGGTACGGGTAGAGCACGTACCCCTCCAGCAGGACCGCGTCGGCCACCTGCCGGGCGACCGCGAAGCGGGAGTGGGGGGTGGTCGTCGTGGTCACGGAGCCGCCCTCTCGGTGAGGCGCGGCAGGAGGGCGCCCAGCCGGACGGGCCCGGGCGGCTGGGGCGACGCGGCCGCGTCCAGCAGGGCCCGTACGGTCGCCTCCCACGAGGCGAGGGCGTGGCGGGAGCGGAAGGCGAGCAGCTCGTCCATGGTGTCGCGGGGCAGCCGCAGCCACCCGCAGCCGGGGAAGTGCTGTTCGACCATCTCGCGCCACACGGCGACCGGCATCCGGTACGCGGCTTCGCGGTCCCACGGCACCGGCTCGACGCGGAAGCCGGCGTCACCGGTGAAGGCGGTGCCGGAGAACAGCATCAGCAGCGGTACCTCGCCCTCCGCCAGGGCTTCGAAGTACCGGGTGGCGGCGATGTCCATGTCGTAGGTGCAGGGCACGACCAGGTCGGTCTCGGTCTCCCCGGTGAAGCTCGGGACCATGACGGAGACCTGGGCGAACTGCACGGGCTGGAGGGTGTTGCCCCAGCGGGAGCGCTCGCCGAAAAGGTCCGCGAGCCCTTCCGCTTCGGCGGGGCCGTAGCCGCGCCGGGCCGGTTCGATGCGGATCTGGCAGCGCAGGGCGATGGCGTGCACCCGGGCGCCCCCGGCCGCGGTGATCCGCAGCCGGAAGACGAGGGTGGGGCCGGCGGCGTACGCGTCGGCGCGCACGCCGGTGCAGGTGAAGGCGAATTCCGTCATCGGATCCCGTCCCCGTCGTCGTCCCCGTCGTCGCCCCCGGCGTCGTCCCCGGCTTCGTCCGCCGTCCGGGGCAGGGCCCTGGCCCGCCGTTCCACCTGCTCGAAGAAGGTCTTCAGCGCGGCCCGGGCCTCCGCCCCGCCGTCGAAGCCCTGCCACAGCATCCGCATCCGCCCCACCAGCTCGTAGCAGATGTCGATCGGCACCAGGTAGCAGTCGGTGCGGCCCTCCGAGCGGCGCAGCAGTAGCGCCTCGACGTCGGGTTCGAGGAGCGCGGCCAGGCGGCCGCCGCCGAGTACGGTCCGCCAGGTCTCGGGGTCGAGTTCGCTCTCGGTGGCTCCGGCCGGGCTCGGGTACAGGGCGACCAGCCGGTCGAGGGCGGCGTTGCGGAAGAAGAACGCGACGCCGACCGGGATCTGCAGGAGTTCCCACGCGCCGTCGTCGAGCCGGTGGGCGGGGTCGGTGAGGTAGCGGTCCGGTACGGCCCGCAGGCGTCCGGTGCCGGCTCCGGGCCGGTCGAACAGCAGGGCGCAGGCGGTGCACGCGCAGAGCAGCGCCCGCTGTTCGGTCTGCACCAGGTGGCGGTGGCCCTCCGGGTCCACGGCCACCCCGCACAGTTCGCAGGTCTCGGGCCGGGGCGGGCGCGGGCCCGCGAACCGGCGCAGCCCGCGCAGCCCGCGCGGGGCGCGCGGGCCGTCGTGGAGGAGACCGGGCCCGCTCACGGCACCCGCGCCGGGCTCGGGGGCCGGGTGCCGATCTGCAGGAGGGCGGGGGCGGGGGCCGCGGCCGGCTCCCGCTCCACGCTCGTCACCTCGGGGGCGAAGCAGGCCAGGGTGTCCTCGAGGGTCCGCCCGGCGTCGCCGTGGCTGCCGGAGCCCGAGCCGCAGCCGCAGCCGGTGGGGGCCGCGGCGGGGCGCAGCCGTAGGACACCGGTGTCCGCGTCGAAGCCGAGGAGTTCCACCGGTTCGCCGTGGGCGGCCAGGGCGCGGGCGATGCGGGTGTGCACGTCCTCGGGGTGCAGGCCGTGCAGGGAGAGCAGGCTCGCCACGAGTTCGTCGTCGTAGGCGGCCTCGAGCGGGCCCTCCCCGACCTTCTCGACGATCCGGGCGAGCCCGGCGCCGTAGAAGTCCATGAGGACGCGCACCAGTTCTTCCGCCGCCGCGCACGCCGCCCGGTCGCCGGTGGCGGCGAGCCGGTCGAGGACCTCCTCGACCCGGCGCCCGGCCTGGACGCCGTCGATCGTGGCGCTCATCCGCCCAGTCCGCTCAGGCCGGTGGGCACGTGCATCGTCTTGACCGTTTTGCCGCCGCCCACGTACATGTGGACTCCGCAGGGCAGACAGGGGTCGAAGCTGCGGACCGCGCGCATGATGTCGATGCCCTTGAAGTTCTCCGGGGCGTTCTCCTCGAAGATCGGGGTGTTCTGCACGGCGTCCTCGTAGGGGCCGGGCGTGCCGAAGGTGTCGCGGGTGCTGGCGTTCCACGGGGTCGGCGGGTAGGGGTGGTAGTTGGCGATCTTCCCGTCGCGGATCACCATGTGGTGCGAGAGCACGCCCCGCACGGCCTCGGTGAAGCCGACGCCCAACCCTTCGTCCGGGACCTCGAACTTCTCCCAGGTCTGGGTGCGCCCGGCACGGACCTCGGCGAGGCCCTTCTCGGCGCAGTGCAGGGCGATGGCGGCCGCGTAGGCCTGGAAGTAGGTGCGCGCGCGGTTGCGTTCCAGCGCGTTGCTCCACTTCGGGATCTTCCACTCGAAGCGGGTCTCGGGCTTGGTCATCGTGCGCGGCAGGGTGATCACGACGCTGTTGCCGGTGGCCTGCACGTAGTCGGTGTGGACCAGGCCCGACAGGGCGGTGGACCACAGGCGGGCGATGGGGCCGCCGCCGGTGTCCAGGGCCAGGTGGTCCTTGCCGTCGAACCAGCGGGGGGACATGACCCAGCTGTACTTGTCGTCGAAGTTGCGCTTCTGCGGGGCCGGGATGGTGTGCTGGTTCCACGGGTGGCGCGGGTCGACCGGATTGCCGAGCGGGTCGTGGGTGACGAACTGCTCCTGTCCCTGCCAGTCGTCGTAGTACGAGCTGCCGAGCAGGATGCGGATGCCGAGGTTGATCTCGGTGAGGTCGTTGGTGACCAGCTTGCCGTCCACCACCACGCCCGGGGTGACGAACATCTTCCGTCCCCAGTCGGTCATGTTGGCGTACGTGAAGTCGCAGTACTCGGGGTCGTTGAGGGCGCCCCAGCAGCCGAGCAGGACGCGGCGGCGACCGACCTCCTCGTAGCCGGGCAGGGCCTCGTAGAAGAAGTCGAACAGGTCGTCGTGGAGGGGGACGACCTTCTTCATGAACTCGCAGTACCGCATGAGGCGGCTCATGTAGTCCGTGAAGAGCTGGACGGAGGCGATGGTGCCGACGCCGCCCGGGTAGAGGGTGGAGGGGTGCACGTGGCGGCCCTCCATCAGGCAGAACATCTCGCGCGTGTAGCGGGAGACCTGGAGCGCCTCGCGGTAGAACTCGCCCTCGATGGGGTTGAGGGAGCGCATGATGTCGGCGATGGTCTTGTAGCCGTGCTCGCCGGCGTGCGGGGCCGGGGTGCGCTCGGCGAGCTCCAGGACGCCCGGGTTGGTCTCGCGGACCATCTTCTCGCAGTAGTCGACCCCGACCAGGTTCTCCTGGAAGATGTTGTGGTCGAACATGTACTCCGCGGACTCGCCCAGGTTGATGATCCACTCGGCGAGGTGGGGCGGCTTCACCCCGTAGGCCATGTTCTGCGCGTACACCGAGCAGGTGGCGTGGTTGTCACCGCAGATGCCGCAGATGCGGCTGGTGATGAAGTGCGCGTCGCGGGGGTCCTTGCCGCGCATGAAGACGCTGTAGCCGCGGAAGACCGACGAGGTGCTGTAGCACTCCGCGACCCGCTTCTGCTTAAAGTCGATCTTCGTGTGGATGCCGAGACTGCCCACGATCCGGGTGATCGGATCCCAGGCCATCTCCACCAAGCCGCTGCCGTCTGCGGCCGCCTTCGTCTGCGGTGTCATCGTTTCTGCCGTGACCCTTCTTCGGTGCGGAGAGCTGGAGTTGGGGGGTGTTTCCGCGGGATCCCGGGAGCCGTCACCAGGGCGGGCGGTAGCCCGTGGTCAGGCTGCGGCCGGTCTGCCTCCACTTCGGTTCCTCGTCCACGGTGTGGGCGGTCACCGACCGGAGCCGGCGGATCAGCGCGCCGTACGCGCTGCTCGCCTTCGTGGAGACCTTGGCGCCGGGGGGTTCGTCCATGAACGGCATGAACTTGTCGGGGAAGCCGGGCATCGTGCAGGCGATGCAGATGCCGCCGACGTTGGGGCAGCCGCCGATGCCGTTCATCCAGCCGCGCTTGGGGACGTTGCACTTGACGACGGGGCCCCAGCAGCCGAGTTTGACCAGGCAGCGCGGGGAGTCGTAGGTCTCGGCGAACTCGCCCTGCTCGTAGTAGCCGGCACGGTCGCAGCCCTCGTGGACGGTGGCCCCGAAGAGCCAGGTCGGGCGCAGCTTGTCGTCGAGGGGGATCATCGGGGCGGAGCCGGCCGCCTGGTAGAGCAGGTAGGTCAGGGTCTCCGAGAAGTTGTCGGGCTGGATCGGGCAGCCCGGCACGCACACGATCGGGATGCCGGCCTTCGAGGTCCAGTCCCAACCCAGGTAGTCGGGCACGCCCATGGCACCCGTCGGATTGCCCTCCATGGCGTGGATGCCGCCGTACGTGGCGCAGGTGCCGATGGCCACGACGGCGAGGGCCTTGGGGGCGAGCCTGTCGATCCACTCACTGGTGGTGATGGGCTGACCGGTCTCGGGGTCGTCGCCGAAGCCGCACCAGTAGCCCTCGGGCTTGATCTTCTCGTTCGGGATCGACCCCTCGACCACCAGGACGAAGGGATCGATCTCGCCCCGCTCGCCCTTGAAGAACCACTCGATGAACGTGTCGGCGCCGCCGACCGGGCCGCACTCGAAGTCGATCAGCGGCCAGTGCACGGCGATCTTCGGCAGACCGGGCAGCACGCCGGTGACGATCTCCTCGATGCTCGGCTGCATCGCCGCCGTCAGGGACACGGAGTCGCCGTCGCAGCTCAAACCCGCATTGATCCAGAGGATGTGGATCAGCGGGTCCTCGACCGCGTCCTTCGCATCCTTAGTCGCAGTGGCCATGGGACGGCTCCTCGGGGAGGTGATCGGGAAGGGGCGCGGGGAGGCGGCCTGCCTCGCCCACACCTTTCTTGCTAACAGCAGTCCGGTCCGGGCGCCGCGTCAGGTGCGGCCAGTCCAGTGACGGCGCGCGGCCTGACGGCCGACCCGCTCAGGTGGAGCGGGGTGGCGGCCGGGCGCTCCTTGCGGACGAAGGCGCGGCGCAGGGCGTGGTAGGGGGCGTCGGGGTCGAAGAAGGTCCGCCGCATCAGGGCCAGCTCTGCCCGGCGGTGGTCGGCCAGCGGCCGCCGGGCCTCGTCGCGCTCGCGCGCGGCCTTCTTGCCGGCGATCCGGGAGGCGGTGGCGGGCAGGGCGGCGAGGCGGAGCGCGAGGCCCTCGGTCTCGCGGGCGAAGTCCCCGGGCGGGCAGGGGACCGTACGGTCGACCAGTCCGAGCCCCTGGGCGGCGGCGGCGCTCAGCGGCAGGGCCTCGGTGGTGAGGCGGTCCGCGAGTGCGGGGCCCACGCGGCGGGGCAGGGTGTACGTCCAGTACTCGGAGCCGTGCAGGCCCATCAGGCGGTAGTGCGGGTTCAGGACGACGCCCGAGCGGCACCAGACCTCGTCGGCGGCGAGGGCGAGCATGGCACCGCCGGCGGCGGCGTTGCCGCCCAGCGCACTGACCACGAGCCGGTCGGTGGTGGTCAGCACCGCCTCGACCAGGTCGTTCATGGCGTTGATGTTGGCCCAGGACTCCTCGGCCGGATCGGTCGCGGCATCGATGACGCCGAGGTGGATGCCGTTGGAGAAGAAGTCGCGGCCGCCGCCGAGGACCAGGACGGTGGTGGGGCGGGTGAGGGCCGCCCCGTACGCGTCCAGCAGGCGGCGGCAGTGCGTGGTGCTCATGGCGCCGCCGGGGAAGGCGAACGTCAGGAATCCGGTCTGGCCCTCCTCGTGGTAGCCGATGTCGGACCAGTTGCCCCGCTGGGGTCCGCAGGGCGGCGACGGGGGGACCTCGGGGAGCCGGGGCAGCCGGTCCGCGAGCGCGAGCGTGGCGGGCAATTTGGGGGCGGCCGGGCGGCCCGGCAGGCGGCGGGGGCGCAGTTCCGGGATCCAAACGGCCCCGTCGGCCGTGGCCCGGCAGAGCGCCCCGGCCCGGGTGGCCAGCAGCGCGCCGGGGCGGCCGCGCAGGTGCTCCTCGCGGTGCCCGCCGTGCAGGTACCACTCACCGCCGAGCAGGTCGTCGCGTACGCCGGGCTGCGAGTCGGCGGCGCGCAGCGCGGCGAGGACGTCCTCGGTGGTGTCGTGCTCCCAGTCGATCCGGCGGTCTTCCTGGCGCAGCAGTGGCCGGGCGTGGCCGCTCGTCTGGGGTTGCGGGACGTACGTACCGGAGGCGAACCGTTCCACCGCGAGCAGGACGGCCTCCAGCGCGGCATCGGCGATCTCGCCGCGGTAGAGGTCGCTCTTGCCGACCGGCGGCAGGGGGCACTCAACGCTCGCCCAGACGTCGCCGGCGTCCATCTCCGCATTGGCCTGCAGGACGGTCACCCCCCATCGGGGTTCACCGCCCCGGACGGCCCGGTCGAGGGAGGACGGGCCGCGGTCGCCGACCGGACCCGGGTGGACGACCAGGCAGGTGTGGGCGGCCCAGACCTCCTCGGGGATGGCGGTGCGCAGCATCGGGGCGATCACGAGGTCGGGGCGGTGGCTGCGTACGGCGTCGGCCAGGGCTGCTCCGGGCAGGGCGAGTTCGACCGCCACGTGGTGGCCGTGGTCGCGCAGCTCGGCGTGGACTCGCTGCGTGAGGCTGTTGAACGCGCTCGCCACGAGCAGGACGTACACGTGATCTCCCAGCGGTGGCCCGGAGCCGCGCGTGCGCGGTGCCCGGCCTGGTCGGCGGCCCGTGGCCGGAACATGACCGGCCGCCTGAGATGGTCGGGGAGTTCGGGGCGCCCACGTCCGAGCCCCGCGCAGCGGGTCACTCGAAAGCGCCCGTTCCGGGGTCCGCTCGGCCCAAGGGGAACGCCGGCTACTCGCCGTCCTCGATGCCGATGGCCTCGGCCAGCTCCCGCTGCGCGCGGCCCGGCTCGCCCTCGTACTGCTCCAGGAGGGCGGCGGCGATGGCGTCGAGTTTGCGCTGGATCGCGTGCTCGGCCCGGCGTTCGGAGTTCTTCAGCAGGGCCAGGAGCAGCAGGGCGACCGCGCCCATCGCGTCGCCGAACAGGTGCTGCCAACTCATGTCCAGGTGGGCGAGGTGGGCCGCGACGAAGCCGGCCACCAGCAGGACGCAGAACACGGAGAAGGCGGGCGAGCTGGTGAAGTTCGAGGCCAGCTCCGCCAGCTTCTCGAACCGTCCGAGCCGCCCCTGGCCGCCCTTCTTCGCGGGATGTTCGAAGGCCATGGTCTGCACGTGCCCGCTCGGGCCGCACCCCATCCCCTCCGGGCCGCTCCAGCACCCGACCGGCCCAGATCGGAGCGGGGCCGTCCGGGGCCGCCACCGACCCCGGGCGGGTCCCCGAGAGGAAGGGGCCGGCCCGTCGCAGGTGCAGGATGCGCAACCGTTAGATTGACCTGCACAATCGGGGAGCCAAGGGGTGGGCGAATGGTGCGGCAGATGAAGCAGGGCACAAGAGGCGGGGGCTTCCTGGTGCGTATCGGGACGCTCGCCGCAGCGGCCGCGGCCACGGTGGCTTGTTCCGCCGACGCTCCCGTGGAGGAGACGCCCGCGTACCGGGACGGCCGGGTCATGGGCATCACGCTGCATGAAGGAGGTGGCTGGCCGGACGCCGACCTGTCCAGGACAAAGGATCTGTGCGGCTACCCTGCTCGGGCCGACGGGCTCGAAGGCGCAGAGGCGGACGCCTACATCGCTGGTTGTGTGAACGGGCTCCTCGCACACTGATCAGCGCCGACGCCGGGCGGCCGGGCCCCGTGGAACTCTGCGCCTGCCGAGCCATGGAAACCGAACCGTCTCCCGGACACGATCCGCAACGGCGCGGGCCGCTACCGGCACCGGACGGTCAGCCCGACCGGACGGGCGCCCATAGGCCGACGCTCCACACTCGTACGAAGTCGTCCCGTCGACATCCGCATCGCTACTCAGTGCGTCAGGCTGGCACCGTCAGCCTCTTGACCATGATCGCGAAGACGGGCGAATCGTCGAAGGGCTTCTGCTCGCCAGCCTTCTCGTACCCCCATGACTCGTAGAGCGCCTGCACCTTGAGGTGGGTCACGTCGACCAGGAGGGTGGCCACATCCTCGTCGCGACTGTCGACGAGGGCCGCATGGAGCTGAGTGGACACGCCGGTCTTCCGCCACTCCCCCATGATCATGAGCTCAGACAGAGCGAACACGGTGGCTTCCGGCGCAACGGAGTCGGGACGGTCCGAGGTCTTCCACCATCCGCCAGGCTTGAAGGCCGCACCGTACGCGAAGCCCGTGGGCGCACCCTTGTCGAAGCCGACTACGCAGGCCCAGGTCTCATTGCCACTCCAGTGATCCACGAACCAGGCGAAGCGTTCCCGCTCGTGGAAGCGGTCCTCCTCACCGTCGTAGACGGCATCGTGCATATCGAGAAGCATCTCCCGGATGTCGGCAGCGTCCTCGCGGGTATACGTCTTCAGATCCATGCCTGTGACCTCTCTGCCCAGTCCAGGACGCTGGGCTCCCTTGTTCCCGACGACACCATGAGCTTGCGGACGTTCGCCAGGGTGTCAGTAGTCCGCTTCGAGCCGCGGACGCGCCCCAGGATCTCCGCCGCTCGATCGCCAGTTGCGCAGGCCGATTCGAAGTCCCCCTGTCTAGCCTGTGCCAGCGACAGGTGCGCGATGTAGTACGTCCGGTTGCGCACGCGGTCGGGATGGATGGCAGCCAGCGCGCGATGCAGGTGATACTCAGCGCGGTCCGGTTCGTTCAGCCGCAGCCAGACGATCGAGGTCAGCCCGTCAAGCTCCGCCCCGTCGAAGAACTCGATCCAGGGCGGTCGCTGGATGGGAGTGTGCCGACCGAATGACCGCTCCGCTGCCCCGAGGCCCTTCACCGCTGCCGAGCGATCGTTGCGGCCGGCATGGGCGTGAGCGTTTCTCATGTGAGCGAGCGAGGCGTAGAGCGGGTCCTTCTTGGCGATGGACAGGCTCTTCGCTGCGTCAGCCGCTGCGGATACCTCCGCGTGGTCCTTGCGCTGCCCGGCAACCATCGAGAGGTGGTTCCAGACGTGGTACTGCGTCTCGCTGTCTCCGGACAGACCAGCGAACGTGACGGCCGTGTCCAGGTGGCCTCTGGCACGGCTTCGGGTTTGAGCATCAATCGCCGCGAATGCTGCGGAACACGTCACATCGGAGGCTAGGCAGTACAGTTTGGTCCGCACCCGCGCTGAAGCAGCTCCGCCGCCGGCCAAGGCCGACTTGATCCGCATGGCAAGCTCCACCGCATCGTTTTCGACCTTCTGAGCGCCGCCGAATTCCTGGTCCTGAGCGATGATCTTGGCGTGCTCGGCCTCGAAACGGTGCACGTCGCTCTGGCCCAGGCGTCGGGTGGCGCCGACCGTAGCCGCAACGGCTGTTCCGACGGCGAAGGTGAAGAGGGAGCGGCGGTGCATGGGGTCCTCCGGAGGTGCCTGTGCTGCCTTCTTGGACCGGGGGACGAAACCCAAGTCGGTCGCCGAACGGCCAAGGACGCGCTCGATACTCAGCCGCTGCTTGGCGTGCGGCCACCGGGTATGGCCAGCCAACAAGCGTCGGACGTCGCGGTCCGTCATGTGTCCGGGCTGACCGGTCAAGGTCTCGATCTCGGCATTGACGCGTCTGGCTAATTCCGCCTGCCCCATCTGGCAGTCGGTCATTGCTGCGGCCAGTTCGGGGTTTTCTCCCACAGCCGCACGGTAGCGGGGTCACCCGTGACGGCGATACCGCGAAGGTAAAAATCACCGGGGTCACGCCTTGTGCGTCTTGGGAATTCACCTGTTCCCACTGGCCGCCCGACGGTGAACTTTCCTAGTCGCAAGCCGCAGTAAGGAGGCAGGCGCCGCCCATGGCGCCTGGCTGCATGGAGGAGAGCGCCCGCCCACCCCCTTTGGCGATGAGGTGCTCCACCGCCCTCGAAGGGAAGACCCCTTGATCATGATCGCGACCAGATACAGCGCCGTTGACGTCCCCGGCTATAGCGAGACGTTGCCCTGCGAGGCCGAGTCGGCCAGTCGGGCCCGCCATTTGATCCGGTCCGCCCTGAACACCTGGGGGCTCGAGAGCCTGATCGACAGCGGACTCCTGGTCGTCTCCGAGCTTGTGGCCAACTCCGTACAGCACAGAGGATGCACGCTGGTGCGAGTAAGTATTCAGCGGCGGGCCGAAGACCGGGTGCGTGTGACGGTATCCGACAAGTCTCGTGCAGTGCCGTTGGTCGGCGGTCCGGAGGCAGGGGACGAGACGGGCCGCGGGCTGGTCATCGTGGAGTCCCTTGCTGACGTTTGGGCTGTTGACCGTCGACGCTGGGGCAAGGTCGTGTGGGCAGAGCTATTCGTCGAGGCGAGCGCCTGATGGGCAGGCACGCGAAGCCTCGGAGGTTCGTACTCGTTCGCCGTGCCCATCCGTCTGGCGGATCGAACGACCTGGGGGTAGCCGGGGGAAGCCTGGGGCACGAGTTACCGGAGCAGGGCCACCTCGTCGAGTACGCCTTGGAGGCAACGGACACCGCAACCCGGCGGCGGTCCCTGGAGGTGATGCGCCGCCAGCTCGTGTCGGAGCGGGACCTTCTCTCATTGCTCGAACGGGAAGGCTGGCATGGGGCTGACGCCAGGGAGGCCGTCAGTGCGTAGTCAACCGATCGCCTGGCTACGGCTGCACTTGCAGCGCCACAAGCAACCGATCTCGAACTACGAGCGGAACGTGCAGCGCATCGTCAACCCGCCCCGCCCCTCGCTTCCCGACAGGATCAGTCGGATCGCTTGGGTGGTCGAGGAGTTCTGGTACCGCCACGTCGTACAGCGAAGGCTTTACCGACGGCTCGACGAGCTGCGGGGCGTTGTGCAGGCCGCGCTCCCGCCGGATCGGCAGGCGCTTGAGGAGGCGCGTCGCGGCCTCCAACGCATCAGGGATGCTGTCGCACCGTACAGACGAAGCCGGACTCACGCCCTTCACGCTTCCGCCATCGGCGGGATGCCGGCGATCAAGCGACCGGCCGAGAGCCCAATTGACGGCGGACGCCCGACCGCGCGGCAGGCGTACGGGCGTCCCGAACCGAACGGGGTCGGGACCTACCAGAGAAAGGGGGTCGCGCAATGCCCGCGACCATCCAGACGACCGAGACGGACGCCCCCGAGGTCGTCGAGAGCGGCACCGACATCGCCGAGCAGCCCTGCGCGAACGGCTATACGGGCGTCGAAAGCGAGACCGCCGAGCTGCTCGGCGCGTACGCCCTGCTTATCGCCTAGCACGGCCGCACCCACATGCTCCGCCCGGAACAACCCTGGACAGGTCGAGCCGGGCGGCCCGGCGCGGTCGGCTTCCCCGAGGTCGGCCGCGCCATCCAACAGCCCATCCCTCGGCCAGCCACGCCGGGCGCCGTACGATCGGATCATCGCCACCTGTGCGGTCCGCCGCATCCCGTACACCTGGGTCAGGCAGACGAAGCCAGGCGGCATCGTCCTCAGCACTGTGGGCTCATGGCCTTGGGGAACCGGTCTCGCCAAGGTGACGGTCGGCGACGACGGCACCGCCGAGGGGGCGATTGTCGGACGGTCCTCGTTCATGCAGGCTCGCGCCCAGGCAGTGACCCCCGTGGCCGGTGATCTGTCGGCCCGCACTGCCTACGCCGACAGTGAGCGAGCGGCCAGGGTGGCACCGCTCTTGCTGGAGGAGTGGGTGCCCGCATTTCTTGCACAGCTCTCGTCCCCGGCGCACACTTCGTACGCGCGGCCACGAGCGACGGCGCGCGACTCCTGTACCTCTTCGATCCTGAGCGCGAGTCCTTCGCCGAATTCAAGGCGGACAGCGATGGTTGGATCGTCCGCCAGGGTGGCCCCGTCGCCCTGTGGGACAAGATCGAGCGGACCCTGGGCGCGTGGCAGAGCGCCGGCAGTCCCGATATCACCGCTGTACGGCTCCGGATCACAAAAAGGTCCCACACGTACTGGATCGATGATCAACCCGAGCTGCGCTGGGAGCACCGCCTCGACGCCGCCTACTGATCAGGCAGCGACGCTAGGGTTGGCGCATGGACGAGGAACCCCTTTCGGAGTGGGCGGAGCGTCGGAACGCAAAGATCGGGCGACTACGAGCCATCCCGATCGTCTCGGGCGACAGCCCGAAGGGTTCCCATGTGCAGCCTGATGCGCCGCGCGCGATCGAACGGTGGAACGGGCACGACTGGGAGCCCTACGCGTTCGCCGCCAGTCTCACCGAGACCAAGCGCATCCTGTTTCCCGAGGCCAACACCCCTACTACTGACCCCTCGCCCAACCGCATGGGCCAGCCACTCGCCCCGGGCAAGGGCCGACACCGAAAGCCGTAGGCGCCACAGCCCCGGCTCGTCCCTCACCCGAGGTGAACGAGCCGGAGCTCTGGCGAAGCGGTGGTGGACGGCCCGGTCGACCTCGCCGAGGGTGGAGCCGATGCCGATTCCGTGCAGACGGCCGGTCCGCAGGAACGAGGCGAGGAACACGATGCCGTTCATTACGGCCACGGGCTCCGTAGCGGCGGCTCCGCACCGCCCCATGCGAAGGCGTACGGGTCCGCGCCGCCCGAGTACGAGCAGGCGATTCCGGTGTCGGGCAGGTCGAACTCCTCGCGCAGCCATCCGTCCATGGCGAGGGCGGCGACCTCCGGCCGGTAGTCGGTCAGCGGGAAGTCGAGGGAGACGATGTCGAGGTACACGCCCTCCGGATGCCTGGCGCACAGCTCCTCGCCACGGAGCGCGACAACGAAGGAGAGCCAGGCCAGGTCCTCCCAGTACATGCCCGTCGCGGGAAGCAGCACGCGGACTCCCCGGTAGATCCCCACGGACGGAACCGCCGCTCCGCCCGGCGACACGGCCCGTGCCGAGAGGTCCGCCGCCAGCCCGCCGAGCGGGCTCCTGAACCGGTACTTGAACGTTCGGGTCACTTCAGCACCAGCACTTCCGGAGGTACGTCCGGGCCATACTGCCACGGGCCGGCGGCCAACGGGGCCGAGGCCGAGCACCGTTGGACGTGGTCCGCGAGGTGCGCAGGATGGCCACGAGCGAGGGAGGTCGGTCATGTCAACCGCCGAAGTGACCACGGAGACGGTGCGCTCCGAGGACGGGGCCACGGTCCGGGTCCGGCTCCACCGAAGGCCCGACGATCCGTCGGCACCGGTACTGGTGTGCATGCCCGCCATGGGCACCAGGGCCGTCTCCTACACGCCCCTGGCGGAGGCCCTCGTCGAGGCGGGGTTCCAGGTGGCCCTCGGGGAGTTACGGGGGCAGGGCACGAGCTCGGTCCAGGTGCGGCGCGGAGTGCGCTACGGCTACCACGAGATGGTCGCGTACGACTACCCCGCACTGTTCCGGGCCGTCTCGGCCGCCTTCCCCGGGGCGCCGCGCCACCTGCTCGGGCACAGCCTCGGCGGGCAGCTCGGCGTGCTCTACCTCAGCCAGGAGCCGCACATGGCCGCGGGCGCGATCCTGGTCGGCGCCCCGTCCTGCCACTACCGCGGCTGGCCCTTCCCGCAGAGCCTGGGCATGCTCGCGGGGTTCCAACTGGCCGCCGTCTTCGCCACCGCGTACGGGTACTTCCCCGGCCGCCGCCTGGGGGTGCTGGGGAACGACTCCGCGCAGGTCCTGCGGGACATGGCTGCGCAGGTCCGGACGGGCCGCTACGACGTACCGTCCTCACCGGTGGACTTCGAGCCCCGGCTGGCCGCGATGGACCTGCCGGTGCTGGCGGTGGCCATCGAGGGCGACCCCATGGCACCGCCAGGCGGGGTGCGGGGGCTCTGCGACAAGCTCACGAGCGCGCGGGTGACGTACGAGGAACTCGCGCTCGGCGAAGGCGCTCCGGGCGGCCGGCACTACGGCTGGATCCGCGACAACGCCGTACTCGTCGACCGGGTACGGGACTTCGTGGACCGGTCCTGACACCCCCTCGGCGGTGTCAGCCGAGCCGGGCCGGGGAGGAGGCTCCGGGGGCCAGCAGGCGCGGGGCGCCGCTGCCGTCGGCGGGCACGGTCCACAGGTCCGTGCTGTCGGCGGCGCCGTCGGTCGGCAGGCCGTAGGCGAGCGTGCGGTCGTCGAGCCAGGCGGCCTGGTCGTCCACGCTGCGCTTCTCCGCGAGCGCGTGGTCGCGCAGCGTCCCGAGGTCCATCACGTGCTCGCGCCACAGCGAGGCGCCGGCCCGGACCCGCTTCTTGTAGGCGATGCGCGTCTCGTCCGGGGACAGGGAGGGGCATTCGACGTTCTTGGCCAGGGTCTTGACGCTGCGCCCCGAGATCGATCCCTTGACCAGGTGGGTTTCGCCGCCGGTGGAGACGGTGGCGTAGAAGGTGTCGTCGTCCTTGGAGAAGGTGACCCCCCAGAAGTTGACGTCCTGGGCGCGGTGCTCCCGACCGTCCATGTCGATGGCGAACTCCTCCAGGTTCGCCTCCAGCTTCCAGGTGCGGGTGTCCACGATCGCGGTACGGGTGGAGAAGAACGCGGCGCCGTAGGACTCGCCGGAGACGAAGACGGTCCAGGCGGCGAACCGGCCGCTGGGCGAGACGCGGGCCCGGCTCGGGGTGCCCGCGAGGGGGAAGCTGCGCAGCGTGCGCAGTTCGGAGTCGACGATCAGGGCCTTGTTGTCCTGGGCGAGCGCGCCGGGCGTGGAGCGCAGGCACACGCCGGTGCCCGCGGCGGCGTAGAAGCGTTGGCAGCCCAGTTCGGAGGCGGTCCGCGCGGACTCGGGTGCGTCGGCCGGGACCGAGGCGAGGGTTCCGCGGTGCGGTCCCTGCCCGCCGTTGAGGAAGGTCAGGGAGCCGGGCCGGTCGAGCGTGACGGTCCCGGCGGTAACCGTCGGGCCGCCCGTCGACGGCTCGTCGTCGCGGGTGGCGGAGCGCAGCACCAGCGCGGCGCCAAGACCCCCGAGCAGCAGCACCGCCACCGCGAGGACGAGCAGGCGGCGTGACTTCGACAGCGTCATCTGGGGGGCCTCACGGACTTCGGATCGGGCTTGGGCTCGGGGTTCGGTTGGGGTCGGGTGTCCTGGGGCCCTGCCGGGCGCAGGACGAAGCCGGCGACGGCGGCGCAGCACAGCAGGCCGACCGCGGCGGCGGCCAGTGCCGGGCCGGTGCCCCAGAGCGTCCAGGCCGCGCCGAAGGCCAGCGAGCAACCGAAGCGGGCCAGCGCCTGGCCGGTACCGACCAGGGCCATGCCGGTGGCGCGCAGCTCGGCGGGGACGGTGGCGGCGACGGCGGCGGGCAACACGCCGTCCGTGGCGGCGTAGAACATGCCGTGCAGGGCGAGGACGAGGTAGGGCAGGGCGGGCCAGGCGGGGGCCCACAGCAGCAGCCCGTAGCCGGCCAGCAGGAGGGCGTGGCCGATGAGGAAGACGGTGCGCCGGCCGATCCGGTCGGCGAGGGCTCCGGCGGGCACGGCGAGCAGCAGGAACATGGCGGCGGTGCCCAGCGGCAGGAGCGAGAACCACTGGTCGCCGATGCCGGTGCGGCGTTGCAGGAGCAGGTAGACGAAGGCGTCGCTGACGGTGGTCAGGCCCAACAGGACGGCGCAGACGGCCAGGTTGCGCAGGCGGGGCAGGCGCAACAGGCCGAGCGCGTCGCGCAGTCGTACCGGGGCCGGCCGGTCCGCACCGGGGACGGCGGCGGCGGCGCCTGTGGTGGCCGTGGCAGTGGTGGTGACCGTGGCCGAAGCGGTGGCCGAAGCGGTGGCCGTGGCAGTGGTGGTGGCAGTGGTGGCGGCGGTGGCCGTGGCTCCGCGGGACGGCCCGGGCCGGGCGTCGCCGCCGGAGGGGACGAACAGCATGAGCACCACGACACCGAGTACGGCGATGCAGGCGCTGACGCCGAAGACCGCGTCGTAGCCGTCGACCGTCAGGCTCAGGATGAAGAAGGCGGCGAGCGGGCCGAGCAGCGCCCCGGTGGTGTCCATCGCCCGGTGCACGCCGAAGGCGCGCCCTTGTAACTCGGGCGGTGTGGACAGCGAGATCAGCGCGTCGCGCGGGGCGGTGCGCAGTCCCTTGCCGGTGCGTTCCAGCGTGAGGATCACGCTGATCGGGCCCAGGCTGTGGGCGAACAGGAGCAGCGGTTTGCACAGGGCCGACAGGCCGTAGCCGATGCCGGCGATCAACTTGTGGTTGCGGACCCGGTCGGCGAGGTGGCCGCCGGTCAGCTGCACGAGGGCGCTGACCCCGTTGTAGACGCCGTCCAGCGCGCCGAAGCCGAGGGGGCTCAGGCCCAGGCCGGCGATCAGGTACAGGGGCAGGACGGCGGTGACCATCTCGGAGGAGATGTCGGTGATCATGCTGACCGTGCCCAGGGCGAGGACGGTCGAGGCGACCGCGGGGGCCCGGACGGGTCCCCGGTCCGCAGCGGTCTTCGCACCCTCGGGCGCGGGCGCGGAGCGGTCCGCGAGGTACATGCTCTGGAGCTCCCGATGCCGACGGACTGAGTTCACTCGAACGTGCGAGTGGAACCCTAATGGTTGTACGGGCCAACGGTGCGGCGTACGAACAGATTCGGCCGTACGCCCCCGGATCGGCCGGGGGTTCAGCCCTCCCGGCTGCTCTCGTCCCGCAGCCAGGTGGAGAAGTCCTGGTCGCGGATGGCCTTCCGGGATCCCCGGCGGGCGGCGAGCGCGGCCACCACGAACACCACCACCCCCGGCAACAGCGCCGGTTGGGCCCGCAGCAGGGCGCGCAGATCGGCCGTGCCGGTGCGCGCGGTCTGCTCCGACACCTGCTCCGGTGGCGCCCCCGGCGCCCCGGCCCGCCGCGCCGCCTGGAAGCGCTCGAACTCGGCGGAGGAGGTCGCCGCGCGGACCCGCCGCCTGATCAGGTCGGACCAGGTGCGCGGCGGCCGGACGACCACCCGGGCCTCCTCGACCACGCGCCGCTCCCCGGGCCCGAAGGCGAGGGACGCGGCCAGGTCGTCGGCCATCAGCGGGGGCAGCGCGGCGATCCGCGCGTGCCCCGCCTCGGTCACGGCGATGACCCCCCGGCCGAAGAGCCCCTCGCGGACGGCGGGCAGCCGCTGCCACACCCGGTAGTACGCCCGCACCGGCCAGGCGCAGCCGCCCAACGGGACGTCCCGGCCGGGGGCGGCGGCGAGCAGCTCCGGGCTCCGGTCCAGGGCGCCCACCAGGGCCCCCACGTCGGCGGCCCCGACGACGACGTCGGCGTCCACGTACAGCCGGGGGAAGCCCCGCGCGTGCTCGTCGCCGACCCTAAGTGCCCGGTGTTTGGAAGGGGTCGGGATCTCGACCACCCGTACGCGGTCGCCGCGCTCGCCCGCCACGCGGGCGGTGTCGTCCGTACAGCCGTTGCACACCACGACGATGTCGGGCCCGGACACCGAGGTGTCGGCCAGGAGCGCGTCGAGGAGGCGGCCGATGACCCGGCCTTCGTTGTGGGCCGGTATCACGATGCTGGTCACCCGGGCAGTATGCACGGTCGAACACCCGCTCCAGGCGATTACGTCAACTCTGCCCGGGGGTACGCCCGGTGGACTAGATTGAGCGGCGCCGACCGGAATCGGCACGCTTCGGCGGAACCGGTGTCCGGCGGCGGGCATAGGCGGTAAGCGGTACGGGTTCGGCCTGCTTGTGGGGAACAGGCGGCCGGGCCGGGGGGCGAAGCACACGGTTCACGTAGGGCATCGGTTGTGGGGGGCCATCACCGTTGAGCAGGTCACGCACGGGACGCACGGGCGTCCGTGCTGCCGTCGACGGCATCTCCCTCCAACACACGCGTCCCGGCCATGAGTTGGCGACACGCCGCCCGGCGTGCGCGGAAGGAAGGGAAACGCCGTGAAGGACACCGCGAAGGACGCGGGGCAGGACACGGGACGGAAGACGGGCGCCGCCGGCAAGGGGTCCGCCCCCTTAGGTGTCGCCGTGGTCGGCGCGGGCTACTGGGGCCCCAATCTCGTCCGCAACTTCCAGTCCAGCGATCAGTTCCGGCTGCGCTGGCTCTGCGACCTGAACGTGGACCGGGCCCGGCAGGTGCTCGGCGCGTACTCCACGGTCCAGGCGACCGGTGACTACGAGGCGGTCCTCGCCGACCCGGAGGTCCACGCGGTCGCCGTGGCCACCCCGGCGGGAACGCACCTCGACGTCGCACTGGCCGCGCTGCGCGCCGGCAAGCACGTCCTCGTGGAGAAGCCCCTCGCCGCCACGTACGAGGACGGGCTGCGGCTGGTGAACGAGGCCGAGGAACGCGGCCTCACGCTGATGTGCGACCACACCTACTGCTACACGCCGGCGGTGGGCCGGATCCGCGAGATGGTCCGCTCCGGCGAACTCGGCGAGATCCACTACGTGGACTCGGTACGGATCAACCTGGGGCTCGTCCAGAAGGACATCGACGTCCTGTGGGACCTGGCCCCCCACGACCTCTCCGTCCTGGACTTCATCCTCCCGGACCACGTGCAGCCGGTCGCCGTCGCCGCGCACGGAGCCGATCCCATCGGGGCCGGCCAGTCCTGCGTGGCCTATCTGACGCTCCAGCTGAGCACCGGCGCCATCGCGCACGTGCACGTCAACTGGCTCTCCCCGACCAAGGTGCGCACCACCATGGTCGGCGGGTCCAAGCGCACGCTGGTGTGGGACGACCTCAACCCCACCCAGCGCGTCGCGGTGTTCGACCGCGGAGTGGACCTGAGCGCCCCGCAGGAGATAGGCGCGGACGAGCGCCGGGACATGCTCGTCTCCTACCGGAGCGGCGACATGGTGGCGCCCGCGATCGGCGAGAAGGAGGCCCTGCGCAGCATGGTCGAGGAGTTCGCCACGTCCATCAGGACGGGACGGCCGCCGCTGACGGACGGCCGGGCGGGACTGAAGGTGCTGGACATCCTGGAAGCCGCCTCCCGGAGCCTGGAGTTCCGCGGAGCGGTCGTCGGACTGCGCACCGGGCGTTGACCGCCCGCAGTCCGATCACGTGCAAGACCACGACCGAACATTCAGTGGGGGCAGGGCGTTGAGCAGCGTACGAGGCAAGAGGATTCTGGTCACGGGAGGGGCGGGCACGATCGGCTCGCACCTGGTGGACCTGCTGGTGGACAACGGAGCACGCGAAGTCGTGGTGCTCGACAACTTCGTGCGGGGGCGGACGGCCAACCTGGCCCGCGCCCTGCCGAGCGGGGTGGTGGAGGTCGTCGAGGGCGACATCCGCGACGTGGCCGCGGTGCGCAAGGCGACCGAGGGCGCCGAGCTGGTGTTCCATCTCGCCGCCATCCGGATCACCCAGTGCGCCGAGGAGCCGCGGCTGGCGAACGAGGTCATGGTGGACGGCACCTTCAACGTGCTGGAGGCGGCCGCGGCCGCCGGGGTGGGCAAGGTGATCGCCTCGTCCTCGGCCTCGGTCTACGGCCTGGCCGAGCAGTTCCCGACCACCGAGCGCCACCACCCGTACAACAACGACACCTTCTACGGTGCGGCGAAGGCCTTCAACGAGGGGGTGCTGCGCAGCTTCCACTCCATGTACGGGCTGGACTACGTGGCCCTGCGCTACTTCAACGTGTACGGGCCCCGGATGGACATCCACGGCCTCTACACCGAGGTGCTGATCCGCTGGATGGAGCGGATCGCCTCGGGCGAGCCGCCGCTGATCCTCGGCGACGGCCTGCAGACCATGGACTTCGTCGACGTCCGGGACATCGCGCGCGCCAACCTGCTGGCCGCCGAATCGGACCTGACCGACGAGGTGTTCAACGTCGCGAGCGGCACCGAGACCAGCCTGCTCCAGCTCGCGCACGGCCTGCTGGAGGCGATGGGCGCCGAGGGCCTGGTGCCCGAGCACGGTCCGGCCCGCGCCGTGAACGGCGTCACCCGCCGGCTCGCGGACACCTCGCAGGCCGCGGAGCGGCTCGGCTTCACCGCCGAGATCGACCTGCGCACCGGCCTGCGGGACCTGGTGCAGTGGTGGCGGGCCGAGCGCGCCGCCGACGCGGCGGCCTCGGAGGCGGGCCGATGAGCGCCCCGGACACCGCCCCCGCCCGGATCCCGGTGATGGTGCCCTGGCTGGGCGAGGAGGAGGCGAAGGCCGCCGCCGACGCCGTGCTCTCCGGCTGGGTGGCCCAGGGCCCCCGGGTCGCCGAGTTCGAACGGGCCTTCGCCGAGCGGGTGGGCGCCGAGCACGGGATCGCGGTGAGCTCGTGCACCACCGCCCTGCACCTGTCCCTGATCGCCCTGGACCTCGGTCCCGGCGACGAGGTGATCGTCCCCTCGCTGTCGTTCATCGCCACCGCCAACGCGGTGCGCTACGTGGGCGCCCGGCCGGTGTTCGCGGACGTCGAGGAGGCCACCGGCAACCTCACCCCGGCCACCGTGGACGCGGTCCGCACCCCGAGGACCAAGGCGGTGATCGCCGTCCACCAGGGCGGGGTGCCCGCGGACGTGCACGCGCTGCGCGCCGTGTGCGCCGACTGGGACGTGGCCCTCGTCGAGGACGCGGCCTGTGGCATCGGCGCGACGGTCGGCGGCAAATCGGTGGGCCACGGCGCCCTGCTCGCCGCCTGGTCCTTCCACCCCCGCAAGGTGATCACCACCGGCGAGGGCGGCATGCTGACCACGGACGACGCGCAGTGGGCGGAGCGGCTGCGCCGGCTGCGCGAGCACGGCATGAACGTGTCCGCCGCGCAGCGCCACGCGAGCAGCAAACCGGTCGTGGAGAGCTACCTGGAGGTCGGCTACAACTACCGGATGACCGACATCCAGGCCGCGGTCGGTCTGGTGCAGCTCGGCAAGCTGGACGAGATCGTGGCCCGGCGGCGCTCGCTCGCGGCCCGGTACACGGAGCTGCTGAGCGGGATCCCGGGCCTACGACCGCTCCGGGACCCCGGTCACGGCCAGGGCAACTTCCAGTCGTACTGGGTGCTGCCGGCCGAGGACTTCCCCGTCGGCCGGGACGACCTGCTCGCGGCGCTCTCCGAGGCCGGGATCTCGGCCCGGCGCGGGATCATGGCCTCGCACCTGGAGCCCGCGTACGCGGACCACGGCGCGGCGCCGCTGCCGGTGACCGAGCGGATCAGCCGCGACTCCCTGATCCTGCCGCTGTTCCACACGATGACGCGGGAACAGCAGGACCGGGTGGTGGCGGTGCTGCGCGAACGGGCGGGCGGATGAGCGGCCCGCCGCAGCGGACCGAGGACCTGCTGATCGTCGGCGCGGGCGGGTTCGCCCGCGAGACCGCCCAGGCGGTCCTGGACGCGGCCGCCGCGGCGGCCGCGTACGGCCGTGCTCCGCGGTGGCGCCTCGCCGGGCACCTCGACGACGATCCGGGCCTGCACGGCCGGGAGGTCGACGGGGTGCCGGTGCTGGGCGGCAGCCACCTCGTGCACGAGCTGCCGGCGGCCCGGGTGGTGGTCTGCGCGGGCAGTCCGCGCGACTACGCCGTACGGGCCCGGCTGGTGCGGCGCCTGGGGCTGCCCGGGAGCCGCTACGCCACGGTGGTCCATCCGACGGCGATGGTCTCGCGGTCCTCGCTGCTCGGCGCGGGCTCGGTCCTGCTCGCGCACTGCGTGCTGACGGCCGCCGTCCGGCTCGGGTCCCACGTGGCGGTGATGCCGCACGTGGTGCTCACCCACGACGACCGGGTCGGGGACTTCGCCACGCTCGCCTCGGGCGTCCGCCTCGGCGGCGGGGTGCGGCTGGGGCGCGGTGCGTACGTGGGCGCGGGAGCGCTGGTGCGCGAGGGCACGTCGGTCGGCGCCTGGTCGCTGACCGGTATGGGAAGCACGGTCCTGGCCGACGTGCCGCCCGGCGAGGTGTGGGCCGGAAGCCCCGCCCGCCGGCTGCGCGCGGCGGGGGGCCCGGCGCTCGACGAGCTGCGGGCCGATGGCGAGGAGACGGCCGGCCGTTGGCCGGAGACACGGATGGGGAGCACAGTCGCATGAACCAGATACCGCTGGTCGACCTGAAGGCGGCGCACGCCGAGGTCGCCGAGGAATTACGGGCGGGCTTCGACCGTGTGCTCGCCGACACCGCCTTCATCGGCGGTGCGGAGGTCCGCGCCTTCGAGCGCGAGTACGCCCATTTCGCGGGGGTGGGGCACTGCGTGGGTGTCGCCAACGGCACCGACGCCCTCGAACTCGCCCTGCGTGCCAGCGGGGTGGGCGTCGGCGACGAGGTGGTGCTGCCCGCGAACACCTTCATCGCCACCGCGGGCGCCGTCGCCCGGATCGGTGCCCGGCCGGTGCTGGTCGACTGCCTCCCCGACACCCTGCTGATGGATCCCCGGGCCGCCCTGGAAGCCGTGGGCGCGGCCACCCGCGCGGTGGTCCCCGTCCACCTCTACGGGCAGTGCGCGGACACCGCGGCCCTGGCGGCCGGGCTGCCGGCGCACGTGAAGGTCGTCGAGGACGCCGCGCAGAGCCAGGGCGCGACCCAGGGCGGCCGCTCCCCCGGCAGCGGGGGAATCGCCGCGACCAGCTTCTACCCGGGCAAGAACCTGGGCGCGTACGGCGACGCGGGCGCGGTGGTGACCGACGACGAAGAGAGCGCGGACCTGATCCGGGCCCTGGCCAACCACGGCGGCATCGCCAAGTACCGCCACGACGTGGCCGGCTTCAACAGCCGGCTCGACGGCCTGCAGGCCGTGGTCCTGCGGGCGAAGCTGGCCCGGCTGGCCGAGGGGAACGCGGCCCGCCGGGCCGCCGCCGCCCGCTACGACGAGCTGCTGGGCGACCTCGCGGCCGCCGGGCGGCTCACCCTGCCGGTCACCGCCGGGGGCAACGTCCACGTGTGGCACCTGTACGTCGTACGGGTCACCGGGGCGGACCGCGACGCCGTCGTCGGCAAGCTCAACGCTGAGGGCATCGGCGCGGGCGTGCACTACCCGGCGCCGGTCCACCTGACCCCGGCCTTCGGTCATCTCGGCCACGGCCGGGGCGACTTCCCGCACGCCGAACAGGCGGCGGACCGGATGCTTTCGCTCCCCCTCTTCCCGCAGATCACCGCTGACCAGCAGCAGCGGGTCGTGGAAACGCTCCGCAACGCCCTGCGCTGACCCCGCGCTCACGCAAACAATGAGGTCCAGATGAACAGACGGACAAGGTTGCTCCGTTACGGTCTCTTCACCGTGATCGCGGCCTTGATGGCCACGGTCCTGCCGCCGGCGGTGGTGGCCGGTGCGGTCGAACCCTGCGGTCCCACCTCGAACGCGATCGTGTGCGAGAACTCCAAGCCCGGCACGCCGATGGAGGACTGGTTCGCACCCAGCGCGTACGGCGACATCAAGGGTTTCCCGGCCCAGACGAGCGTCCAGGCCGGCGAGACCGTGCAGTTCAAGATCCAGTCGCCGACCGCGTACAAGGTCTCGGTCTACCGCCTCGGCCACTACGGGGGCACCGGCGCGCGCCTGATGTCGACCGCGGCCCAGGCGGCCCAGACGTACCCGGCGAACTTCCTGCCGGGCGGCAACCCGGCGACCTGCGCCAAGAAGGCCGCCACCGGCCTGGTCGACTGCGGCAACTGGCCGGTCACCGCGACGTGGACGGTGCCGGCGGACGCCGTGTCCGGGCTCTACGTCGTCAACTTCGACCAGGCGGACGGCAACGGCGTGATGCCGTACCCGTTCGTCGTCCGCAACGACTCCAGTCACTCCGACATCGTCGTGCAGACCAGCGACCAGACCTGGCAGGCGTACAACAACTACGGCGGCCAGGACCTGTACGACGGCGGCGGCCCCGCCCCGGACGGGCGGGCGTACGAGGTCAGCTACAACCGGCCCATGGACATCGGCGGGGACAACGGGATCTACGGGTCCGAGTTCCAGATGGTCGCCTGGCTGGAGCGCAACGGCTACGACGTGAGCTACATGTCCGGCATCGACATGTCGGTCCGCGGCGGGACGCTGCTGCAGAACCACAAGGTCTTCATGTCCTCCGGGCACGACGAGTACTGGACCCAGGAGCAGTTCACCAACGCGCTGAACGCGCGCCGGGCCGGGGTCCACCAGACGTACTTCAGCGGCAACGAGGTCTTCTGGAAGACCCGCCTGGCGCCGAGCATCGACGGGGCCAACACCGCCAACCGGACCCTGGTCTCGTACAAGGAGACCAAGCTGTCCTTCCCCCAGCCGAACGGAATCCCCGACCCGAGCGGGATCTGGACGGGCACCTTCATGGACCCGGCCAGTGCCACGAACGGCCGGCCCTTCCAGCCGCAGAACCAGCTGACCGGCTCGATGTTCAGCGTCAACGGCTACCGCAGTGACGCGATCACGGTGCCCGGCACCTTCGCCAAGCAGCGGCTGTGGCGCAACACCACGGTCGCGAACCTCACTCCCTCGCAGACCGCCACCTTCCCCACCGGCACGCTCGGCTACGAGTGGGACAGCGACGTGGAGAACGCCAGCCGGCCGGCCGGGCAGATCACGATGTCCTCCACCACGGTCGACATCGAGGACGGCAAGCTCCTCAAGGACTACGGCAACACCTACGGGAACGGCACCGCGACGCACAGCCTGGTGGCCTTCCGCGACCAGACCTCGCACGCACTGGTGTTCGGCGCGGGCACGGTGCAGTGGTCCTGGGGCCTGACCAACATGCCCACGGGCAATCCGGACGACGCCGTGATCACCGCGGACAAGCGGATGCAGCAGGCCACGGTGAACGTCTTCGCCGACATGGGCGTCCAGCCCAAGTCCCTGCAGAGCGACCTGGTCGCCTCGACCGCTTCCACGGACGCCGTGGGACCGGCCGTGACGGTGACCAGCCCGGCGGCGAACGCCACCGTACCGGCGCTGCGGCCCGTGACCATCACGGGCACGGCCACCGACACCGGCGGCGGCGTGGTCGCCCGGGTGGAGGTGTCCACCGACGGCGGCACGACCTGGAAGGCGACCACGGGCCTCGGCTCGTGGAGCTACAAGTGGACCCCGACCGTTCCGGGCACCGCGCAGATCAAGGTGCGCGCGGTGGACGACAGCGTCAACATCGGCGCCACCACCACGGTGCCGCTGACGGTGGGACCCCAGCAGTGCCCCTGCACCGTGTGGCCCGCCGCGGCCGTCCCGGGCACGGTCAACGCCGGTGACGGCAGCGCCGTCGAGCTCGGCGTGAAGATCCGCTCCTCCGTGGCCGGTTCGATCACCGGTGTCCGCTTCTACAAGTCCCCCGCCAACACCGGCACCCACACCGGAAGCCTCTGGAGCAGCACCGGCCAGCGCCTGGCGACCGGTACCTTCACCAACGAGACGGCCTCCGGCTGGCAGCAGCTGAACTTCGCCACGCCGGTCCCGGTCAAGGCGAACACCACCTACGTCGCCTCCTACTTCGCCCCGCACGGCGGCTACTCCTTCGACACCACCTTCGCCGCCGGCGACGCGGGCCTGGCCCCGCTCACCGCGCTGAAGAGCGGCACCGACGGCGGCAACGGCGTCTACCGCTACAGCGGCACGGGCGGGTTCCCGTCCACCGCCTCGTCCGGCAGCAACTACTGGGTGGACGCGGTCCTGGACACCTCCACCGCGAGCACGACCCCGCCCACCGTCACCGCCACCTCGCCGCAGTCCGCGGCGACCGGCACCCAGATCACGGCGGCCGTATCGGCCACCTTCAGCAACGCCATCGACGCGGACAGCCTGGCGTTCTCCGTGAAGGACTCCGGCGGCACCGCCGTCCCGGGCACCAAGGTGCTGGGCGCGTCGAACAGCGCGACCTTCACCCCGTCCTCCGAACTGGCCCTGAACTCGACCTACACGGCATCCGTCCAGGCCTCCGACCTGTGGGGCAACACCATGGCGGCCCCGGTCACGTGGAACTTCACCACCAGTGCGAGTCCGCCGACCGTGAACTGCCCCTGCACCCTGTGGAACGGCGCCACCACGCCGAGCACCGCCAACGTGGGTGACGACGCCAACTCCGTGGAACTGGGCACCCGTTTCCAGTCCGCGGTGAACGGCTACATCACCGGTGTCACCTTCTACAAGGGCCCCGGCAACACCGGTACGCACACCGGGAGCCTGTGGTCCGCCTCCGGCACCCAGCTGGCCACCGGCACCTTCGGCAGCGAGACCGTGTCCGGCTGGCAGCAACTGCATTTCGCCACGCCGGTCCCGATCACGGCGGGCACCACGTACGTGGCCTCCTACCACGCACCGAACGGCAACTACTCGGTGGACGGCGGCTACTTCACCGGCGCCCACCGCTCCTATCCGCTGGTGGCCCCGGCCGATGCGCCCGGCAGCGCCAACGGGCTCTACAAGTACGGGGCGGCCACCGCCTTCCCGACGAACACCTTCGGCTCGGTGAACTACTGGGTCGGCCCGATCTTCACCACCACCGCACCGCCCGCCGCGCAGTCCGGGCTGTCCACGGAGGTGAGCGGGCAGTGAGCACGGTCAGCGTGGTGATCCCCTGCTACAAGTACGGCCACTTCCTGGCGGACTGCGTCAAGAGCGTGCTGGACGAGCAGGAGGGCGTCGACGTGCGGGTGCTGATCATCGACGACGCCTCGCCCGACGACTCCGCGGAGGTCGCCCGTGCGCTGGCGGCCGCCGACCCGCGGATCGAGGTACGGGTCCACGAGACCAACAAGGGCCACATCGCCACCTACAACGAGGGTCTGCTGGAGTGGGCCGACGGGGACTACGTCGCCCTGCTGTCGGCGGACGACCGGCTGGTCCCCGGGGCCCTGGTGCGTGCGGCGGCCCTGCTCGACGCCCATCCGGAGGCGGGTTTCGCCTACGGCAGGCCGCTGCGCTTCCAGCACGGCGGACCGCTGCCCGCGGCCCGCACCCGCAGCACCGGATCGGTCGTCTATCCCGGACGGTGGTGGCTGGACCGGCGGTTCCGGGAGGGCACCGGGTGCATCACCTCACCCGAGGTGGTGGTCCGCACCAGTCTCCAGCGCAAGGTCGGGGGCTACGATCCGGAGCTGCCGCACGCCGGCGACATCGAGATGTGGATGCGGCTCGCGGCGCACGCCGACGTGGGCTACGTCCAGGGGGCCGACCAGGCCTTCTACCGGGTCCACGGCAACAACATGTCCACCACGGACTTCGGCGGCCAGCTCGACGACCTGCGCCAGCGCCTCGTCGCCTTCGACTCGGTGCTCGACAAGTGCTCCGGGCTGCTTCCGGGGGCCGACCGGCTGGCGCTGTCGGCGCGCACCCGGCTCGCCCGGTACGCGCTGCGGCGCGCCTACCGGGCGTACGACCGGGGACGCACCGCGGTGGTGCCGGTCGACGAGCTCGTGGAGTTCGCGGCCGAGTGCCTGCCCGGCGACTACACGAAGCTGGGCGAGTACCGGGCGCTGCTCAGGCGCCGGCGCATCGGGGCGCGCGCCATGCCGTACCTCCAGCCGCTCGTGCTCTCGGCCGTGGCCGACCGGGGGCGCGAGTGGCTGTGGTGGCGGTCCTGGAAGCGTCGAGGGATTTGATGACTCGAACGCTCGGTTCAGCGGGTCGCCCCGGCGAGGGCGGCCCGCTCGGGCTCCTCGGCCCGGACCACCGGACCGGCGTCGGCGGCGGCCTCGTGCCGCTGCCGGCGCCGGCTCCGGCGCGTCAGGAGCCGGTCGGTCCACAGGGCCCCGACCACACCGCCGACCCCGCCCAGCAGGGCCGCCCCGGCGAGGCCCCGGCTCTTGTTGCCGGTCTGCACCGCCGCGGTGGGCGGCACCAGCAGCGTCACGCTCATCCGCGCGGAGTCCGGGACCCCCTGCTGCGTCTGCAGGTCGGTCAGGTGTTTCGTGTAGATCTCGATGATCTTCCGGACCGCAGCGTCGGCGGCGGCCGCCTCGGCCTGCTCGGCCTGGATCTGGAGCGAGGGGATCAGATAGCGCGGGGTGACGCTGGTCCCGCTGTTCCGCGGGATCAACCGGTACGTGCCGCGCACCCCCGCGGCGCGCAGCTCCTCGGCCCCTTCGGGCGAGTCCAGCTGCTGTACCGCGGCGTAGGAGACGGCGGCGAGCGGCGGTTGCAGATTGGCCAGTTGGTTGGGCTGGGTGTCCGTCACCGGGGGCTTGAGCACGACGATCGCCGTGCTCAGGTACGTCTGGGTGGGGCGCAGCACGTGGACGGCCCCGGCGGCTGCGAGCACCGCCGCCACGATCAGGACGTACCAGCGCCGACGCAGCGCACGGACCAACTCACCAGGCGACACAGGGATTCCTTCCGTTGTGACCGATCTTTCCAGGACATGGGTAGGCCCGCCATCAATTGCCGCTTCCTCGGGGGGCGTTCATGAGCATTGGTGAGATCCTCGCGGTGCTCCGGCGCCGCTGGTACGTGATGGTGCCCCTCACGCTCATCAGCCTCCTCGCGGGGGCCCACCTGTACCGTTCGGTGCCGGTGGCCTACCAGTCGCAGAGCTCGGTGGCGCTGCTCGATTCGACGGCGGTGGCCGAACTGGCCCCCGCGTTCGGCAATCCGATCGCGAACGCCGGTGGTTCGCTGGTGGTCACCGCGGACGTGCTGATCAGGACGCTGTCGGGGACGGACGCGGCGCGGGACCTGCAGGGCATCGGGGTGACCGATCCCTACACGGTCGGGTTCGCCGCGAACACCTCGGGGCCGATGCTCACGCTGACCGTCACGGGTACCGACCGGGCGAACGTGCTGGAGGAGACCAACAAGCTGACGGCCTTCGCCGGGGAGACGCTCAACGCGCTCCAGGCGGCGGCCAAGGTGAAGCCCGCGTACATGGTGCAGACGGCGCCCGTGGTGCTCCCGCAGACCCCGGTGCCGCAGATGAAGAGCCGCTACCAGCAGGTGCTGGGCGTCGTCATCCTGGGCACCACGTCCGCCTTCACCTTCTCCTTCCTGACCGACAGCCTGCTGGCGGCGCTGCGGCGCAGGCGCGCGGCCGGGGCCGCTCCGGCCCGGGGCCGCGGGCGCCGCAAGCCGTGGGGCCGGCAGCTGGACGCGACGGCCCTGCTGAGCTGCTACCTGGCGCTGGCCTTCTTCATCCCCTCGAACCTGACCCTGCCGGGCATGGGCGGAGTGGGCACCCCGGCCAACGTGTTCGCACTGCTGTGCCTGTTCTGGTACCTGGCGGCCTGGATCACCGGCCGGATCCGGCCCGCCCCGGGCACCCGGCTGCCGCGGGTGGTGATGTGCCTGCTGGCCTTCTCGGTGCTGGGCTCGTACCTCGCGAACGCGATGCGCGGCAGCTCGCACAAGGAGGTCCTGGCGGCGGACCGCGGGCTGATCGGGCTGCTGGTCTGGGTGTCCCTGGTGGTGCTGGTCTCCGCGGGGATCCAGGACCGGGAGCGCCTGGACGTGCTGCTGCGCCGGGCCGTGGTGATGGGAGCGGTGGTGGCCGCCATCGGCTTCTACGACTTCTTCACCGCGACGAACGTCGCCGACAGCATCAGCATCCCGGGACTGCAGTCCAGCGTCGCCCAGATCACCACCCTGGACCGGGGTTCCTTCACACGGCCGCGGTCCACGACGGCGCAGCCCCTGGAGTTCGGCGGGATGCTCGCCATCATGCTGCCCTTCGCGGTGCAGCAGGCCTTCGACCCGGTACGCCGGCACCTGCGCGCCTGGCGGCGCTGGGCGCCGGTGGTGCTGATGGGCGGCGCCCTGCCGCTGACGGTGTCGCGGACCTCCATCATCGGGGCGCTCATCGTGATCCTCGTGATGGTGCTGCGCTGGAAGCCGGAGCGGCGGTGGGCCGCGATCGGTCTGCTGATGGGCTCGGTCGCCTGCTTCAAGGTGATCATCCCTGGGCTGATCGGCACCATCACGGCGCTCTTCGCCTCGTTCGTGTCGAACTCCGACAGCAGCACCCAGGCCCGTACCGTCAAGTACAGCGCGATCGTCCCCTACCTGACGGAACGGCCGCTGTTCGGACGGGGTTTCGGCACCTTCCTGCCCGAACTGTTCTTCTTCACCGACAACCAGTACATGCTCACCCTGGCGGAGATGGGCCTCGTGGGGCTGATCGCGCTCCTGGTCCTGCTGTTCACCGGCATCCACCAGGGCGGTGCCATCCGCCGGCTGGCCCGCACCGAGTCCGACCGGGAGCTGGGGCAGGCGTTCTTCGCTTCCGCCCTGGTCTCCCTCGTGATCGCCGCCACCTTCGACGCCCTCAGCTTCCCGATGTTCGCCGGGGTGTTCTTCCTGACGATCGCCGCCGGAGGCAGCTACCTCGGGTTCATCCGGCGCGCTGCGCCGGAGCCCGCAACCGTGGAGTCCCCATGCAGTTCAGCCAGCCAGCCTCCCGCCGACCGGAGCCGGGTGCCGGCCCGGTAGCGGTCCTCGTCGTCACCTGGAACAGCGCCGGGGTGCTCCCGGAGTTCCTCGCCTCGCTGCCCGAGGGCATGGCCGGGCTCGACTGGCGCCTGGTCGTCGCCGACAACGACTCGGCCGACGGCACGGTGGAGCTGATCCGTTCCCTCGCGCCGGACGCAACGGTCGTCCAGACCGGTCGCAACGCCGGCTACGCGGCCGGGGTGAACGCCGCCCTGGCGGCCGCGGCCGCCTGGGAGGGCGGCTTCCGGGCGGCCCTGGTCTGCAATCCGGACGTCCGGATGAGGCGGGGCTGCGCCAAGGTCCTGGTGGACGCGCTGGGCACCGGGGCCCCCGGTGGCGGCCGGGTCGGGATCAGCGTCCCGCTGCTGTACGAGGAGGACGGCCGTACGTTGCTGCTCTCGCTGCGCCGGGAGTCGCGGGTGACCCGGGCTCTCGGCGAGGCGGTGCTGGGCAACCGGCGGGCCGGGCGGTTCCCGCGCTGGAGCGAGATGGTCACCGATCCGGCCGCGTACGAGCGGGCGACGGTCGCGGACTGGGCGACGGGCGCGCTGATGGCCCTGTCCGGGGAGTGCCTTCGGGCGTGCGGGGACTGGGACGAGTCCTTCTTCCTGTACTCGGAGGAGACCGAGTACTGCCTGCGGGCCGGCGACCTCGGCTTCGTCACCCGGTTGGAGCCCGCGGCCACGGCCACCCATCTGGGCGGGGACTCGCAGGTGTCGCCCCGGCTGTGGACCCTGCTGACGCTCAACCGGGTCCGGCTCTACGGGCGCCGGAACGGGGCGGTGGCGACCGCCGCGTTCCGGGCGGCCGTGCTGCTGCGGGAGACCTCCCGCGCGGTGCTCGGCCGG
The DNA here is from genome assembly GCF_044756625.1 of Streptomyces sp. NPDC091682. Taxonomy (NCBI): domain Bacteria; kingdom Bacillati; phylum Actinomycetota; class Actinomycetes; order Kitasatosporales; family Streptomycetaceae; genus Streptomyces; species Streptomyces sp. NPDC091682. The sequence goes on from NZ_JBIVTH010000003.1 coordinate 203,297, forward strand.
CCCGCGAGCCTGGCGGCCGCGAAGGCCCTGGCCAGCCCGTCCGCGCTACGGGCCACGCCAGGGCCGTGACGCCTCCGGGGCGCTTCAGGGGGCTGGTGGCCGGATTCCGGTGAGCTTGTCGGGGTTCGTAACCGAGAAGACATCGGAGATCCGGTCCCCTTCGGGGGTCAGCTCCACCACGACGACGGCGAGCGGACTGCCGTCCGCGAAGACGAGCGCGCCGGGGTCGCCGGCCACCCGGCGGTAGCGGAGGTCGACGCCCGCCGCCGGTAGGGCGCGGGCCACGGCCATGAACACGGCGGCGACGGCGGCGCGGCCGTGGACGGGGTGGAGACTGACCGCGGGGCCCTTGCCCCCGCCGTCGGTCCAGAGCGTCACCTCGGGTGCGAGGAGTTCGAGGAGCGTGCGCAGGTCCCCGCCGAGCGCGGCCACGGCGAAGCGCTCGGTGACCCGGGCGTGCAGGTCCGCTTCGGGCCGGTGCCGGGGCCGGCGGGCGTGGACGTGACGGCGGGCCCGGGTGGCGAGTTGGCGGACGGCCGTCGGCGAGCGGTCCAGGATCCGCGCGATCTCCGGGTGCGCGAAGCCGAAGGCCTCGTGCAGGACGAACACGGCGCGCTCCAGCGGGGACAGCGTCTCCAGGACGACGAGCAGCGCCATCGACAGCGCCTCCGCCCGCTCGACCCCTTCCGCGCCGTGGTCGTCGGCGGCCGTCAGCGGCTCCGGCAGCCACGTGCCCACGTACGTCTCTTGACGGCGGCTCATTTCGGCCCGCCGGGCGAGCGCCTGGTTCACGGCGATCCGTACGAGGTACGCACGGGCGTTCTCGACGGGCTCCGCGTCGGGCTTGCGGTGCCGGGCGGACCAGGCCAGCCAGACGTCCTGGAGCGCGTCCTCGGTGTCGGTAACGCTGCCCAGCATGTTGTAGACCACCGAGAAGAGCAGTTCGCGGTGGCCGAGGAAGCGGTCGGTGACGGAGTCGGTCGGGTGGTGCGGTGGCACGGCGGTCATGCGTCCTCCTTGTCTGCCGTGACCGAAGAGGTCCGCCGCGCCGGAAGAGTGACACGGGGCGGTCCGCATGTGAGCCGCGTCACGACGGCCTGCCGCGATGTCACAGCCGGAGCCGGGTGCGCCCTCTGTGGTGGCGTCCGGGGAGGAAGGGCCTCCCCGGCACGCAGGAGGAGGACCTTTCATGCGTACACGGATCCACGGCGTCCGCGTCTTCGACGGTGAACGCGGTACCGGTGTCCAGGACGTGTTCCTGGAGGACGACCTCGTCGCGGCGGTCTGCGCCCCCGGGACGGCCGGGGCCGCCGACGTCGAGGTCGACGGCCGGGGGCGGACCCTGCTGCCGGGGCTGATCGACGCGCACACCCACGTCTTCGACGGCAGTCTCGCCGAGGCCCTGCGCCACGGGGTCACGACCGAAATCGACATGTTCTGCCTGCCGCGCCCGCTCGCCCGGCACCGGCGACTCGCGGCCGAGCGGGACGACGTGGCCGATCTGCGCAGCGCGGGCTTGCTGGCGACCGCACCCGGCGGACACCCGACCCAGCTGCTCGCCGCGCTGACCGGCACCCTGCTCGACCCGGAGGACGTGACGGGGCTCGACTTCGTGACCGATCCGGAGCGGGCCCCGGACTTCGTGAAGGCGCGGCTCGCCGAGGGCAGCGACTTCCTCAAGCTCGTCATCGACGACGGGACGATGCACGGTACCGGCCTCCCCGTCATGACCCCGGCGGTCGCGGGGGCCCTGACCGCGGCCGCCCACGCGGCCGGGCTCCCGGTCGTCGCGCACGCGGTCACCGCCGCCGACGTGGTCACCGCGCTCGACGCGGGGGTGGACGGGCTCGCCCACGTGTGGGCCGACCTCGACCCGCAGGACCCGGCTTCCGGACGCCTTGCCCGGCGCGTCCGCGACCAGGGTGTGTTCGTCGTGTCCACGCTCGCGTACTTCGAGGCGGTCGATGCCCAGGGCTCCGGCGCGCCGGCCTGCGTGCCACCCGGCCGCTACCCGGCCGCCGTCGGCGCGCTCCGCGCGCTGCGCGGGGCGGGCGTCCCGCTCCTCGCCGGCACCGACGCCACCCCCTTCACGCCCGCCCACGGCTCGGGGCTCCACCGCGAACTGGAGTTGCTCACGCGGGACGGCGGCCTGCGCCCGGCGGAGGCGCTGACCGCGGCGACCACCCTGCCGGCCCGGCACTCCGGCCTGACCGACCGGGGCCGGATCGCCCCGGGCCTGCGCGCGGACCTGCTGCTCGTGGAGGGCGACCCGACCCGGGAGGTCTCGGCCCTCGGCGCGATCGTCGACGTCTGGCGCCGCGGACGGCGGCAGGCCCGCTGAGCCCGAACCCGCGCGCCCCCGTCGTCCCCCGCCCTTCCAGGAAAGGACCACACCCGTGTCCCGTGAACGCTTCGTCCTCCTCTCTGCGGGAGAGGCCCGTACGGGCCGGATCCCGCTGCCGCCCGCCTTCTCGGTGAAGGCGACCACGGGGGACACCGAAGGACGCTTCTCCCTGCTCGAAGTGGTGCTGGCGCGGGAGATCCCGCCCCACACCCACCACGTGGCGGACGAGAGCGTGTACGTGCTCGAAGGCGAGCTCCTCGTCGACACCGGGGGCCGCTGCCACACCCTGACCGCCGGACAGTTCGTCCTGCTCCCCCGCGGTGTGCCGCACGCGCTGCGTCCCGGTCCGGGCGGGCCGCCGCGGGTGCTGCAGATCTCCTCGCCGGGCGGCTGGGAGTGCTTCGTCGAGGACATGATCGAAGCCGGTCCGCAGCTCACGGTCGACGGCCGGATGGATCCGGCCCGGCTGAACCGGATCGCCCGGCGGCACGGCATCACGTACGAGGAGCCGACCGGCTAGGGGGCCGGGGCGGCTCCGTCCCAACTGGTCCAGAAGCTGTCCGGGTTGACCAGGTAGCGGACCGTCGCCCGGGGCAGGTGGCGCACCTCGTGGCGGCGGGCGTAGCGGCGGATCAGCTCCCAGTCCTCGCGGGGCAGTACCTCGGGGGTGCGGCGCAGCCGGCTGAAGTGCAGGGACCGGGTGCGCCGCGCCACGAAGGCGTTGGTGTCCAGGAAGGCCTCGTGGGCGGCGCGGCGGCGGTCGAAGGGCACCGAGAGGACGTCCCGGTCGGTGCCGTCGGGCAGCACCCTGCGCAGTGCGGTGTAGACGCCGTCGGGTCCGTCGGGCGCCTCCAGCGTGGCCAGTGCCTGCTCCAGGTGGTCGGGCTCCCAGAGGTTGTCGTCGTCGAGGAAGGCCACGTAGCGCGACCTGGTCAGCCGGATCCCCACGTTGCGCACGACTCCGGCGGTGGCCGTGTTGCGGGCCAGGGAGACCGCGAACAGCCTTGGGTCGGAGGGTAGTTCGGGTAGGCCCGCGCCGTCGTCGACGACGATGACCACCTGGTCGGTGACCGTCTGGCCGAGCGCGGAACGGACCGCCGCGTGCAGCGCCTCGGGGCGCCGGTGGGTGGGGATGACGGTGGCGACCAGGGCGGCCGGGGGCTCGCCCAGGTCGGCGGCCAGGCGGTGGGTCTCGGCGTCCTCGAAACGGCGCAGCCGCAGGGCGGAAGGAGCCAGCAGGACCTTGTTCCTGGCTTCGAAGAGCACCAGCCAGCCGAAGGTCCCTTTGAGCAGTTCCCAGGGGGCGCGTGCGATCCGGCGCATCATGTCCGGTCGGTCCTCTCGGTGGTCAGGAAGCGGGTGGGGGTTCGACGGGTCTTCCGTCGGACATGCGGTTGCCCTTCCACACGTTGCCCGCGCCGCCCGCGTTCCAGGCGGTGGCGGCGCCGTAGGCCCCGGCGGCCGGGTGGTACTGGGTGGAGAAGACGTTGTTCGTGACCTGGATGCCGGTGGCACCCGGGCCGCCGCCGTAGAGGGCGTACGCTCCCCCGGCCAGCCAGTTGCCGTCGACGACGACGGAGGAGACCACTCCGGTGTCGGCGAACAGGCCGACCGCCGCGGTGGCGCCGCGGTCCACCGCGGTGGGGTTGAGTAGGGTGTTCCGGCGGATGGTCAGCCGACCCTTGTTGCCGCCGCCGCTGATGACGGCGTCGGTGTGCTGCCATTCGCCGCCCTGGTTGCGGAACGCGACGATGTCGTGGACGTAGTTGTCGTGCAGGTCGCCCTGGCCCATGGACAGGGCGTTGCCGAACACCGAGATGTCGCACCAGCCGACCTCGATCGAGCTGCCGCCCATGTTGGAGACCGCGTAGTTGACGCCTCCGTTGTCGGGGCCCTTGCCGGGTACGGCGGTGATCGTGGTGTGCAGGACCTTCAGTCCGCTGAAGCCGGGGCGCAGGTTGATGCCCCACCAGTTGGTCGAGGTGATCTTGCTGTCGATGACGGTGACGTCGTTGGCGTAGATGTCGAGGGAGCCGCGGATGTCCCAGCCCTTGATGACCGTGCCGTGCTCCTTGACGGACATGTTCCCGGTGTCGTGCCGCTCCAGCTCGATCCGCGGTCCGGTGCTGCGCGCGTCGGGGAACCCGCAGGTGCCGGGCGAGGTGCAGGCGGGCGTGGGGGCGGTGGGCGACGGTTCGCCCGTTTCCTGCGGGACGGTCGGGGAGGGCGGGGCCGAGGAGGTGGGCGGCGAGGCGGAGGCGGCCGGTGGGTCCGTGGTGGAGGGGGTGACGGGCTCGGTGGCGCCGGGCGCCGCCGCGTGCTCGGTCACCGCGGTGCTGTCGGCCTTGTAGAGAGTGAGGACGACGGCGAGCACCACTGAGGCGAGCAGCCACGCCGTCAGGCGCCTTCGGTGCTGTGTCACAGCTGTCTACCCTTTGAGTAAGGCGCGGCCCGGCAGGACGCACAGGACGTAGCACAGGGCGCCGGCGGCTCCGGTCGCCAGGAGCGCGAGCACGCCGTCGCCCAGGTACCGCTCCAGGAGGAGGAGCACGGCGGCCATCACCGCGCCGCCGAGCAGCGGCCAGGCGCAGGCCCGGGCGACGGTGCCCACGCGGATGCCCCCGCGGTGCAGGGCGAGGAGGAACACCGGGACCACGACGACCCCGGCGACCAGAACGTGGCCCTGGGCCACTCCGACGATCCCGCCGGTGCGGGCGCCGATCACGAGGGCCGGGATCAGGATGACCAGCCAGAGTGCCTGGACGCCGATGAGCGAGCTGCGCCGGCCGATGGCGACCAGGCAGTCGTAGGCGAGTTCGCAGCCGATGCGAACCATGCCGAGCGCCATCAGCCAGGGCAGGGCGCTGGCTGCCGGCAGCCAGCGTTCGCCGTAGACGAGCTCCACGACGGGGGCGGCGAGCGCGGCGAGCAGGACGCAGATCGGGACGGTGCCGGCCATCACGACGCCGAGGGCGCGGGCGAATCCGGCGGCCAGTGCCTGCGGCGAGTCGGCCAGCCGGGAGAAGCCCGCGAAGGAGACGCGGCGGGCCGCTTCCGAGATGATGCGCACGGGCCAGCCGGAGATGTTGAAGGCGAGCACGTAGAAGCCCAGGGCGAGCGGGTCCAGCGCCGAGCCCACGACCATGGTGTCGACGTTGACCACGCCGAGGGCGAGCATGCTGGCCCCGGCGAGCGGCAGTCCGAACCGGAGCAGGGCCCGGGCCTGTTCCCGGTCCCAGCCGAACTTCAGGGTGCCGGGCGCGGCGAGGCAGCAGCCGATGAGTGCGGCCACGTTGCCCACCACGGATCCCCAGGCGAAGCTCATGGCGCCCCAGCCGTCGACGGCGAGCAACAGGGTCACCGCGGTGCTGAGGACGAAGTTGAGACCGTCGACGGCCATGCGCCGGCCCTGCGCGAACTCCCTGGTGAGGAAGCCGGCGGGGACCTGGGAGAGTCCGTCGAGGACCACGCACAGGCACATGACCCGTAGGACGCCGGAGGCCTCGGGCGAGCCGAGCACCCTGGCCACCGCGGGGGCGACCGCGAACAGCACGGCGTACAGCAGGCAGCTGGAGGCGGCGCTGAGGGTGAGGACGGTCGGGGCGAAGCGGCGGGGGTCGCCCTCCCAGCGCACGATCGCCAGCGAGACGCCGAGTTCGTTGGCGGAGAGGAGGACCAGCAGGACCGTTTGGGCGATCCCGTACACGCCCCAGGCCTCGGGTCCGAGGAAGAAGCGGGCCAGGACGATGCCGGTGGCGAAGTTGCCGAGGCGCATGACCACGGTGTTGATCAGGCTCCACTTGGCGGCGGAGCCGACCTTGCGCCCCAGCGAGGGCGCCGCCGCCGGGGTGGTGCTCTCGGTGTCCGTCGCGGGGCCGGTCACGGCGATCCGGCCGTACGGGAGCCGGCGGCGGAGCCGGCCGGGTGGGCGACGGTCATGCGCAGGGTGGCCGTAGGGTCAGCGGCGTCGGATTCGGCCGGTGACCCGCCCTCGCCCGGGGCGGGGCGGTGCTTGCCGGACGTCGCCGCCCGGCGCTTTCGCGCCTCCACGAAGAAGGTGGCCACCAGACTGAGTACGAAGCCCAGCGCGCCCGCCATGACCAGGAACTGGAGCCTGGCCTTGGTCTGTGCCTCCGGCTTCTGGGGGGGCACGATCGTGGCCATCCGGATCATGGCGTCGGGGGTCACCGACTGCTGGGTCTGGAACTCCAGCAGCCGCTTCTCGGCGTACTTGGTGAGGATCTCGTCCGACTTCAGCACGGCGGCCCGGTCGGTTCCGACGACGCTCAGCCACATGTAGGGGCCGAGCGCGTTGTCGGCGATCTTCGCCTCGTGCACTCCGGTGACGCCGAGGGACTTGAGGTCGGCCTTGGCGTCGTCGGAGTTGAGGTTGCGGGCCAGGCCGTCGGCCATGCCGGTGAGCGAGGCCTGGGTGCTCAGGAAGGGGTTGCCGTCGAAGGCCACCGTGGCCTTCTTCGAGTTCAGCAGGGTCACCGTGCTCTGCGACCGGTACTCCACCGGGACCAGCAGGTACACGGCGGCGGTGAGCGCCGCCGTGATCAGCAGTCCGGGCAGCAGCACGTACCAGCGTCTGCGCATGACCCGCCAGATCTCCGCGAGATCCATGGTCTTCCCCTTCGAATTGCGTTTACAGCACGTGCTGCGGATCGGTGGCCGCCCCGCCCGACACGAGGTCGGTGGGGCGCGGCCGGGTGTGCGCGGGCGGTCCGTCAAGCAGGACCGCGGCGATGCGCTCGCTCGCCCGGCCGTCCCAGAGTTCGGGGCAGCGCGGTGCGGGCGGATCGTCGAGGACCCGGCCCACGGTGGCCGTGATGCGCTCCGGGTCCGTGCCCGCCAGTACGTTGGTGCCCTCCTCGACGGTGATGGGGCGTTCGGTGTTCTCCCGCAGGGTCACGCAGGGCACCCCCAGGGCGGTGGTCTCCTCCTGGATGCCCCCGGAGTCGGTGAGCACCAGGCGGGCGGAGTCCTGCAGGGCGATGAAGTCGAGGTATCCGGCGGGCGGGACCAGTCGGATGCCGCCGGGCACGCCCAGTTCGGCCAACCGCTCGGCGGCCCGCGGGTGCACGGGCAGCAGCAGCGGACAGCGGTCGGCGATCTCTCCCAGGGCCTTCAGCAGGCCGCGCAGCGCCCCGGGGTCGTCCACGTTGGCCGGCCGGTGCAGGGTGACCAGGCCGTATCCGCCGCGGGTGAGTCCGTACCGGTCCAGGACGTCCGACTGGCGGGCCCGCTCCAGGTTGGCGAGGAGGGTGTCGATCATGACGTTGCCGACGACGTGGATCTGGTCCTCCCGGTAGCCCTCCGCCCGCAGGTTCACGGCGGCGTCGGGCGAGGGAGCCAGCAGGTAGTCGCTGAGCCGGTCGGTGGCGACCCGGTTGACCTCCTCGGGCATGCTCCAGTCACGGCTGCGCAGCCCGGCCTCCACGTGGGCCAGCAGGGGGCCGGCCTTCGCGGTGACGAGGGCGCAGGCGAGGGTGGAGTTGATGTCCCCGACCACCACGACGGCGTCCGGGGCGAGTTCGTCGATCAGCGGCTCGAAGGCGGCCATCACCCGCCCGGTCTGCTGGGCGTGGCTGCCGGATCCGGCGCCCAGGTAGCGGTCGGGCGGGCGGATGCCGAGGTCGCGGAAGAACACGTCGTTCATCGACTCGTCGTAGTGCTGCCCGGTGTGGACGAGGATCACCTCGGCGCCGCGGCGCTCCAGTGCGTCCATCACCGGTTTGATCTTCATGTAGTTGGGCCGGGCACCGGCCACGCAGACGATCCTGGTCACGGGGTCAGAGCACCTCCACGGTGGGTCCGGAGACCCGGTTGCGGCAGTCGAGGACGTACGAGGCGTGCTCGGTGACCATCTGGTAGTCGAAGGCGTCGTGGTCGGTGAGCAGGACCACCACGTCGGCGGCCGCCAGCTCCTTGCGGGTCGGCTCGACCCGGACGAGGCGGGCGTCGACCTTGATGCTCTCCACCACGTGGGGGTCGGCCGCGCGGACCTTGGCGCCCATGTCGAGGAGCAGCTTCGCGATGCGGACGGAGGGCGACTCCCGGGCGTCGCCGGTGTTCTTCTTGTAGGCGAGCCCCAGCAGCAGGACCTTGGAGCCGTTGACGGAGCGCCGCTTGGAGTTGAGCGCGTCGATCACGCGGCGCGTCACGTACTCGGGCATGTGGTTGTTGATGTCGTTGGCGAGCTCGACGAAGCGGAAGTTCTGGCCGAGTTCGCGCTGCACCCGCCAGTTGAGGTACGAGGGGTCGATCGGCAGGCAGTGTCCGCCGACGCCCGGGCCGGGGGTGAACTTCATGAAGCCGAAGGGCTTGCTGGACGCCGCCTCGATGGCCTGCCAGACGTCGATGTCCAGGTGGCGGGCGAACATCGCGATCTCGTTGACGAGGGCGATGTTCACGTGGCGGAAGGTGTTCTCCAGCAGTTTGGCCAGCTCGGCCTCCTTGGGGGAGCGCACCGGCACGGTGGTGTCGACGAGGTCCCCGTAGAAGGCCTCGACGGCCTTCAGGGAGCGGGCGTCGACGCCGGAGACCACCTTGGGGGTCTGCTGGAAGCCCCAGACGGTGTTGCCGGGGTCGATGCGCTCGGGGCTGTAGCCCAGGTGGAAGTCGGCGCCCGCGGTGAGCCCGGAGCCGTCCTCCAGGATGGGTGCGAACAGTTCTTCGGTGGTGCCCGGGTAGGTGGTGGACTCCAAGATGACGGTGGCACCCGGGCGCAGGAAGCGGGCCAGGGTGTGCGCCGACTCCTCGATGTAGCGGAGGTCCGGGGCTCCGTCCTGTAAGGGGGTCGGGACCGTGACGACGGCGACGTCGAAGCCGCCGCAGTCCCGGGCCAGTTCGCTGGGTCGGTAGGTGCCGCGCGCCAGCGCGCGGGCCAGCCGTTCGGAGGAGACGTCCTCCACGTACGACTCACCGGCGGCGAGGCTCTTGACCCGCCGGGTGTCCACGTCGTACCCGATCACCTGGTGTCCGACCTCGGCGGCACGGATGGCCAGGGGCAGTCCGACGTATCCCTGTCCCACGACGACGACGCGCATCAGTAACTCCTGTTCGCGGAAGCGGAAGCGGAAGCGGAAGCGGAACCGGCAGACGGTGTGCGGTGGATGAGTTCCCGGACCGTCATGAGGAGGAAAGCCGCATTGGTGGTGAGGTAGCGCTTGCCCAGACGGCGCGGCTCCTGGAGGGTGCGGTAGAACCATTCGAGTCCCATCCGCTGCCAGACCAGGGGGGCCCGCTTGGTGATGCCGGCGAGGATGTCGAAGGAGCCGCCGACGCCGTGGACGACGTGCGCGCCGGTGCGCTTGCCGTAGCCGGCGGTGAAGATCTCCTTCTTGGGCGAGGTCATGCCGAGGAACAGCAGTCGCGCCTCGCTCTCGGCGATGGCGTCGGCGATCGCCTCCTGGTCGTCGTCGCCGAAGTAGCCGTTGCGGCTGCCGGCCACCCGCAGCTTCGGGAAGCGCTCGGAGATCTGCCCGAGCATCATCTCCAGCACGTCCTCCTGGGCCCCGAGCAGGTAGACGGGGATGTCCGCCACCTCGGCGGCGGCCAGCAACCGCATGAACAGGTCGATTCCCGCGACCCGTTCTGGCAGCCGGACGCCCAGCACCCGGCCGGCCCAGACCACTGCCTGGCCGTCGGCCAGGACCAGGTCGCAGCCGGCGACCGCCTCGGCGAGGAGGGGGTCGCGCCGCATGTTGACCAGCTTGGCCGCGTTGACCATGCCGATCTCGATCTGTTCTCCGCGCCGCACCGCGTCCAGGCAGCGCTGCACGGTCTCGTCCATGGTCAGCGGGTCGAGCGGGACCCCGAAGAGGGACTCTCGTCGTGTCATCTTTGGGGCCCTCCGAGCCAGGCGAAGAGCATCCAGCCGAACTCGTACGGGCGGCACTCGCGGTCGACCGCGCCGGGGCGGAAGATCCGGTCGAGCGGCGCGAGCCGTGCCTGCGGCGCCACCCGGGTGGTGAGCCCGCGGGCGGCCCGGACGGCCTTCTTCGGGTCGCCCCGGTAGACCTTGCGCCAGGTGACGCCGAAGTCCTCGCGGATCATCGACTCCCGCGGGTTCCCGGTGGGATCGGCGATTTCGGGCACGTCGGTCATCCAGCGCAGCCCGCGGCGAATCGCCGGGCCGAAGTCGGTGCCGCCCGCCTCGGCCAGGTCGAACAGTGCGGTCGGGGCCATCGCGTGCTGGTGCACGCTGTAGACCGGGTAGCCCTCCACCAGTCGGCCGTCGCGGGCGTCGTAGTGCCACCACCACTGTCCGCCGTCGCCCTGCAGTGCGCAGATGCGGGCGGCGCAGGCGTCGGCGGCCGCGAGGGCCTCCGGGTCGTCGCCGCTCGCGTGCAGCCGGGCCAGCGCCTGCAGCGGATACGTCTGGTCGGCGAAACAGGCCACGTGGGACCGGTAGCCGGGGACCAGCCCGGGCTCGGTGGCGTGCGGGAAGAGCGGGCTGTCGCCGACCCTGGCCGCCAGCAGCCGTACGCGGGCCGCCGCGAGGCGCTCCTCCACGTCCACCACGGCGCGCGCGGCCGCGAGTGCGGAGAGCACCCAGGCCGCCTCGACGGTGTACTGCGGCCGGCCGGTTACGTCCAGCTCGGCCACCCGGTCGAGCGCGTCGGCCAGTTTGGGATGGCCGGTCTCCGCGGCGGCCCAGGCGATGAGCGCCGCGTCGCCGAGGTTCGCCACCCCGGGCAGCCGCTCGACGAGCACGCCCGTGAACTCCTCAGCGGTGCGCCCGCCGAACAGCGCGCGCTGCCGGTCCTCGGGCAGGAAGCGGGCTCCCAGCGCGGTGATCGCCGCGTACCGGGTGCTCGTTCCCCGCTGCTCGAGGACGGGAGTCCCCTCGGGCGAGATGACCCCTGCCCGGGTGAAGACGAAGGTCTCGGCGTCCGGCAGGTACATCGCCGGAAGCCCCGCTTCGGCCAGCGCGAGCAGCCGCTCGGCGAGGGCGTGCAGCGACGGATCCTCGTGGGCCAGTGCTCCTAATCGTGTGGTGTTCATCGGGTCCCCACCCCGATTCCCCTGGTGCTCCCCGCACCCCGTATGTCCGAGCTGTACGGCTCCAACACACCTACCCCCTCTGTTCGTTCTCCTCGGACGGACCTGGCGGTCGTCACTCCGTGGAGGGGGACTGCGCATGACGGCGTCCGTGCCGTCGGCGGTCACGCCGACGGCACGAACCGTCCGAAGGCCGGCGTCTGGATCCCCCCAGCGATGCCTCGGACCGGGACACGCGTGATCGGCAGTGTCAGCAGGCGCAGGTGTGCCCGCGCCGACCTGGCCCTGCCCCGGTGCCCTCGTCGTACACAACCCCCCACTGAACATGGCCTGTTGCCTGCTCAGATCCCGTGTGCAGGGACACGTTATGCCCACGGATGTTCATTGATTGTGGTTTTGACGAAATGCCGGTGCCCTAAATTGCCGACATTCCGTCAGGTTCGCTCGGTGAGCGTGCCGTCCTTCTCGTCGTGCAGCGCTCCGGTGCGCGGACACTCCCAGGCGCCCGGCTCCCCCTCGCGCTCCACCAGCCGGACCCCGGCCCGGCCCACCCAGCCGATCCGGCGGGCCGGTACGCCCGCGACGAGCGCGAAGTCCGGGACGTCCTTGGACACCACGGCGCCGGCCGCGACGAGCGCCCAGCGCCCGACGCGCACCCCGGCCACGCACACCGAGCGGGCCCCGAGCGAGGCCCCCTCGGCGACCACGACCCCGGCGGCCTCCCAGTCGCCTCCCCGCTTGATCGTGCCGTCGGGGTCGACCGCGCGCGGGTAGAAGTCGTTGGTGAGCACGGCCGCGGGGCCGATGAAGACCCCGTCGCCGAGGACCGCGGGCTCGTAGACGAGTGCGTAGTTCTGCAGCTTCACGTGGTCGCCGATCCGTACGCCCGGCCCCACGTACGCCCCGCGCCCCACGATGCACCCGCGCCCGAGCCGGGCCTCCTCGCGGATCTGCGCCAGATCCCAGATCGTTGTCCCCTCACCGAGCTCGGCGCTCTCGTCGACCTGGGAGGAGGGTTGGATACGGACACTCACGGCGCGGTCCCCTTACGGCTGCGAGGCATGCGGAAGCACGGGTGCACGGTGTACGGGTGTACGCAGTGCGGGTGTACGAGCCGAGCATATGCGCCGACGGGTCGCCCCACCCGCAGATCAACCGACTGTTCACGCAACGCACTTGACCCGGGCCCGGGGCGTGGGGGCACGGGCGGCGCACGGGAGCGGAACCGCGCTCCCGCTCACGCCCGGGTGCATCGGAGGGCGTAAAGGGGGTGAAACCCGATCGGGCTTGCGGCGTTAGTGGGGTGGCCCGCCGTTTCGCCCGCGGCGCAGACGAGAGCACGAGGAGCACGATGACAGACCCGAGGCCGGCCGGACGCGGTCGGATGAAGCTGGCAGCCCGATGCCGGGTGGCCACGGAGGCCCCCGCCTTCGGGATGGTCGTCTTCTGCGCGATCCTCTTCAACGCCGCGCTGATGGGGGTGGAGACGTACAGCGGTCTCGCCGCGGAGCACCGGCTCCTACTGCAGGGCGCGGAGAACTGCTGCCTGGCCCTGTTCACCCTGGAGATGCTGCTGCGCGTGGGCGCCTGCGCCGACCGGCCGAAAGCATTCTTCCGTGACCCGTGGAACCTCTTCGACCTCGCGGTCGTGGCCTCCGCCTTCGTCCCGCTCGTCCGGGAGAACACCACCCTGCTGCGGCTGCTGCGCCTGGCCCGGGTCCTGCGCACCGCCCGCTTCCTGCCCCACCTGCGCATCCTGCTGATCGCGGTCGGCCGCAGCCTGCCGGGCACCGCCAGCTTCCTGTTCGTCGGCGCGCTGGTCCTGTACGTGTACGCCATGGTCGGCTGGGTGTGCTTCGCGAAGTCGGACCCCGGGCACTACGGCTCGGTGGGCCGCGCGATGCTCACGCTCTTCCTGCTGACCACCCTCGACGGCCTCACGGACGCCGTCCGCGCGGGTCTGCAGATCTCCCGGCTGAGCATCATCTACTACGCCTCCTACGCGCTGCTCGCCTCCTTCGTGCTGGTGAACGTGCTGATCGGCGTCGTCCTCAACTCGCTGGACGAGGCACGCGAGATGGAGGCCGAGGCGAACCGCGCCCCGGCGCCGGGCGCGGATCCCGACGTCCGGGCACGGATCGCCACCGCCCGCCGGGCCCTGGACGAGATCGAGGCGAGCCTGCCGGTGGCGACCGACCGGCCGAAACGGCAGCTGGAGGCCTCGCACACCGGGCCGTGAGGGCCCGGCGGCCGCATCACCGGCTACGCCTCGGCGTCGAGCAGCCGGACGTCCCACGTACCGTCCGGGCGCCGGACCGAGGTCCAGCCGTCCGGCGGCGCCACGAACGGGAACTGGCCGACGAGCGAGTCCGCCTCGAAGAGCACGCCGTCGAGGCGGACCCGGCCCCGGAAGCTCGCCCTCGCGAAGTCCACCGGCGCTTCGAAGACCGCCCTGTTGGACAGCAGCCCGCCCTCCCACTCCGCGGACGCGAAGGAGACCGCCCCGGCGAAGCCCGCCTCGTTCAGCATGGCAAGGCCGCCGAAGAAGGTGCGGGAGAAGTCCGCGGTCCCCGCCACCCGTACTCCGTTCAGGTCCGCGGACGCCGCCAGCACGGCCCGGGCGAAGGAGACGTCACCGAGGAACGCCGCATTGTTGAATCCCGCCGAAGCGTGGAAGAGCGCCCGGCGGAACGTGGCGGTGCGGTGGAAGCGGCACCGGTCGAAGTCACCGACGCGCTCGAAGACCGCGCCGTCGAGGGAGACCGGGCCGGCGAAGGTGACTCCGGCGAAACCGGCCCGGCCCTCGAAGGAGGCCCGGACGAAGGACGCGCGGTCCCAGAACTCGATGTCCGGCCGGTTCCAGCCGTCCACGAAGCGTGCCCGGTCGAAGTCCGCCAGCCCCAGTGCGGCGGGCCCCGGAACGCCCGGCTGCAGCGCCATGAGGAGGCGCGGCAGCAGGCCGTGGTCGAAGGTGGTGCCCCGGAGGTCCACCGGCGCTCCAGGGGACAGCGTTCCGAGGTAGCCCTCCTGGTCCTCGATCTCCAGATGGGCGAGGCAGCGCTCGTGGCCCGGCAGCCGGATGCCGATGCAGGCCCGCGGGTCGGCCGGTGAGGCCTGGAGCCCACAGGTCGGCCAGCCGACGCCCTCGTCCAGGAGCCCGTCCGCCTCCGTCAGCACCTGCCCGAGCGCACTGGCGGGTGCGTGGTCGTCGGAACAGACCCAGCCCTCGTCGGCGCCGCCCACCCGGTGCAGCGCGATCCGGGCCGGCGAGCCGAGCACGTCAGCGAGTTCCTCGTACAGACGGTGGGAGAGCGCGAGGACGAGCGCCCCCGGGCGCACCGTCCGTCCCAACAGGTCCGCGATCGCGGGGTGCCGGACCAGTCGGGTGCTCTCGTCCGTGCCCACGCCCACGGCCGCGCCGAGCGGGGGGTGCATGCCGTCCATGCGCCGGAATCCGTACCGGGTCATGGCTCCGGGCAGTTCGAGCAGGAGCCGGCCCGCCTTGGCGTGGGCGCCCGGCGCGGCGAACGTGACGAGCAGCGGTGCGTCCTCCTCGCCGCCGGTCAGCCGCCCGCTGACGCCGGTGTCCGCCATGAGCTCGGCGAGCATCGCGTGCGTCTCCGCCGTCGCCGAACTCCCGGTCGGGACCACGCCGTCGGCACCGGGCAGCACCGCCAGGCACACCCCGGTCTCCGTGTCCCGTGCCCGTGCGGAACCCTCCAGCGCCGCTCGGAAGCCCTCCTGTTCCATCAGGGCGTCGGTCAGCAGGAACACCAGTCGGTTGGGCGAAACCGTGTGGACGACGCCGACCAGCGCGCCGCCCCGGGAGACGGGGCCGCCGCGGTAGTGCGTCCAGCCCTCCGGCTCCGCGGACAGCCGGACGACCTCGCCGTTGAGGTCACCGCCGTGCGGCAGGACCTCGCCCGTCAGGGAGACCGGGTCCCCCTGGTCCGTGCGGCCGTCGATGCGGACCCGGGCCAGATGGTGGTCCGCGGGCAGCCAGGGCAGCGGCTCGGCGCCGACCGCCGGATCCGTCAGGTCCTCGTCGGCCTGGAGCAGCAGCATCCGGGGCGCCGCGTCGTCCCACCACACCGCCCGGCAGGGGATCTCCCGGTCGCCGGGCCGCACCCAGGCCACCGAGCCGGCGGGGGGCACCGCGTCCCCCACCGTGAGGACGAGGCGCGGGGTCAGCAGGGTGCCGACCTCCTGCGGCTCGGGCATCCCGTCGTGGCGGACCCGTACGACCCGGTCGGCCAGGCCCGGTTCCCGCGGTGGCCGCGCCGCGAACGGCAGGGCCCCTTCGGCCACCCGGCGCACGCCCTCCCGGCCCGTGGTGACGCGGGTCGCGGAGAAGTCCGGGCCGGTGCGCCGGTTGCGGGACACGAACTCCCACACGCGGCGCCGGACCAGCTCCCGTATGGCGGCCACCTCCCCGCGCAGCTGCCCGCCGAGCAGCGCCTCCCGTACGCCGGGGAGGAACTCGAACTCCACCTCTGCGGGGTCCTGTTCGTCCTCCCAGGCTTCGAAGAGCCCGCCGAGGGCGACCTCCGCGAGGTGGCCGTGCTCCGAGTCGCGCAGCAGGGAGCGCCGGACCAGGGTCATCACCGGCAGGGTGAGCGGTACGGCGGCCAGGTGGGCGGCGAGCTGCTGGGCCGTCGGCGAGGCGCTCGCCCGGAAGTCCTCCACCACCTCCAGGGCGCTGCGGCCGCCGGGGGCGGGATCGTCCGGGGCGCCCGTGGCGGCGGGTTCCGGGTCCAGTCGCAGGCAGGCGAGGCGCCGCCACCGGCCGTCCCCGGAGACCACCCGCACAAGCCGGGCCAGGCTGCCGGAGGCGACACCGACCACGGGGACGACGGCCGGGACCGCGGTGCGGCGGGTTCCGGCGCGGGCGCGGGCGCGGCGGGCGGCCGGGATCCGCTGCCAGGAGCGGGTGGCGGCGGCCGGCCGGTCGGCGCGGACGGCGAAGGGGACGGGGCGGACGGCGCCGCGCGTCCAGAGCCGTTCGGGCAGGACGTTCAGTACGGCGACGGCGTTGTGCGCGCACCAGTGCCGGAGCACGTCCTGCACCGGGGCCTCGCGCCAGCCGCCCGCGACGGTGTCGGAGAGTACGAGGATCAGCCGGCGGCCCGCCGGGTCGGCCAGTTCCAGGGGGTTGCGGGGCGGGCCGCCGTGGCCGCGGGTGACCATCGGGGTGGCGCCGGGGCCGGTACCGGTCAGCTGCCAGGTGCGCACGTCGCGGAAGACCCCGCTGCGGGTCAGGACGCGGCGGAGCTCGTCCACGTGGTCCGCCCAGAGCAGCATGGAGCGGTGGGTGTCGACGACGAGGGCCAGGTCCAGCCAGCGGCTCTCGGCGGGGCGCAGGACCGGGGTCGTCACCATCCGCTCGATGCTGCGTTCCACGGTGAGCTGCTCGTCGAGTTCCTCCCCGGGGCCGCCGATGGAGCGTCTCCCGACGGGCCGCAGCGAGCGCATCAGGGCGAGCGGGTCGTCGAGGGAGGCGGCCCGCGGCAGCCGCAGGGGTGAGCCCCGGCGCCGGGCGCCGTCGTCGTCCGGTTTCCCGGTGGGGTCGCGCCGGGCGGCCGGGAAGAGCTGGACGGCCGGTTCGCCGCCGGCGGAGGTGCCGGGCCCGGGTGCCGCTCCGGGCTCGGGCGACGGGTCGGGCGGGGGTGGCGGCTCGCCCGGCGGGTCGGCGCCGGGTGCTGCGGGCGGGCGTGCCGTGCGGCCCGCGTCGACCCGGGCCGCCAGCCACAGGATGTCGGCGAGCTCCTCCGCCCCGATGCCGGTGCTCGGGGCGCTGCCGTCGGCGCCGTCGGCGAGGGCCGCGAGCAGCTGCTCGATCACGCCGTGGGCCCGGTCAGGTGCTGCATGACGGTGGCGAGGAAGCGTTCGCGGTCCGCGGGCGCGGACCAGGCGCCGGCGAGGCGGAGCTGGATGGCGTTGAGGAGCTGGTCGGTGGCCAGGTCGCCGTCCTCGCCGCGGTCGAGGAAGGCCCGGACGAGGTCCTGGTACTCCTCGCCGGATGCGATGTCGACGCCGAGCCGGCGGCGCACGATCCGGGCGAGCTTGTCCGGTCCGGGCGGTTGCAGGTGGAGGCGGACGCAGCGGCGCAGGAAGGCGGGCGGGAAGTCGCGTTCGCCGTTGCTGGTGAGGACGACGACGGGGAAGTAGCGGCACTGGACGCGGCCCTGGGTGATCCGTACGACCGCGTCGGGGTCGTCGTCGGTGCCGATCGTGACGGTGGGGTCCTCCTGGGCGAGGCGGGCGAGTTCGGGGATCAGGAAGCCGCCGTCCTCGAAGACGGTGAGGAGGTCGCCGGGGAGGTCGATGTCGCTCTTGTCGATCTCGTCGACGAGCAGCACGCGGGGGCGGTCCTGCGGGAGCAGGGCGGTACCGAGGGGGCCGAGGCGCAGGTAGCGGGAGATCGAGGGGGCGGACGGGGCGGGGGAGGTGTCCGGCGCGGGCACGGGCGCGGGTACGGCCCCGGCGGGCCGCGCGCCCGGTGTGCGCATCTGTTCCAGCCCGGCCTCCTGGAGGCGGCCGATGGCGTCGTACAGGTACAGCCCGTCCCGCAGCACGGTCCGGCTGGTGATCGGCCAGTGCAGTACGGGCCCCAGGTTCAGGTCGGAGGCGATGCTGTAGGCGAGCGTGGACTTGCCGACGCCCGGTTTCCCGGTGACGAGCAGCGGCCTGCGCAGGTGCAGCGCCGTGTTGACGACGTCCTTCTCCGGCTCGTCGGGCACGTAGCCCTCGCCGCGCCGCCAGGTCCGCTCCCAGGCCGCTCCCGTGCATCCGGGCGGCGCGTATCCGGGGTCGGGGGCGCCGGTGAAGTCCCGCCAGGGTGGTGGGAATCCGGCCTCGAGGCGGGCGCGCCGGTCCGCGCCCTCGCCGGTCCCGTGGTACAGCCACCAGTCCTTCACCACTGCCTCTGCCTCCATCTTCGGTTCCGCCGTCGGTCGGTGGTCGGGGTCAGGCCAGGGACCGGAGGCCCGGCATGTCGTCGGGATCGTCCCACAGGAGCACCAACTGGTCTTCCCCTGCGGATGGTTGGTGGGCGCGTGCGGCTCCCGCGGCGGCACCGGCGGCCGCCCGGCGCACCTCCCGCACGCGTGCGGGCAGGGCCAGTACGTCCAGTGCGCCGGGATCGGGGCGGCCGTCCGGCCCGGCCGGGGCCAGCAGGTCGAGGAGTGCGGGCGCGGGCCGGCCGCCCCCGCGCCGCCACACGGCCACTGGGAGCCCGCCTTCGAGCACGGCCTCCAGCAGCCCGGCGTGCGGGGCGGCCGTGGTGTGCGCGAGGACGCAGGCGGGCGGCGGCTGCGCAGCCAGCTCCATCCCGAGGGCGTCGGTGACCTCCTCGTCCACGACGACCCGTACGGCGTCGGGGTGCCGGCCGCCCTGGGCGTGCAGCCAGCGCCAGGTGCCGTGCCACTCGGCCCGGGTGTCCGCACGCTCCTGCGGGCAGCGCACCACCACCTGGTGGAGCAGGCCGAGGGCGCGGCGCCGGCCGGCCGGGCCGCGGGGCACCGGCCACTGGTCGAAGTCGGCGTCGAGCAGCTCGTACGGCACGTGGAACTCGATGCGGTCCACCGCGGCGTACGCCTGCCGTCCGGCCCCGGCCCCGGCCCCGGTCCCGGCCCCGCTCACGGTCTCGCCGTCGTCCTCGCCGCCGGCCTCCGAGGCGCTTCCGATGAGGGCGAGTTGCCGTACGAGCTGCTCCCGCACCTCGTCCAGGGCGACCGGCGCCCCCTCCGACTCCCATATGTGCCGGGCCCGTTCGCCCCGCAGCCACATCCGGGCCAGGAATCCGGGCTCCCCGCCCGGCGGCGCCTCCAGCCGGACGTGCACGACCGTCCTGCGGGCCGGGGGCGGCGGCGGGGGCAGCACCGGCAGGGCGAGGCGCTCGCGGGTGGCCCGCACCCAGTCCCCGAGGCCGGCCGCCCAGCGCGCGTCGCCCGCGGCGGCGGCCCGGTCCGCGAGGAACCGTACGAAGGGCACCGCCAGCGGCATCCCGCCGCGCCCGCCCTGCCGCTCGTCCAGGTCCTGGACCACCTCCAGCAGGCCGTCCCCCGGCAGACCTCCGTGCGCCGGGGTGGTGCAGCCGGCCGCCTTGAACGCCCAGGCGTAGGCCTCGTGGGCGCAGCGCGGCAGCTCGCAGCCCTCGAAGAGCTCGCCGAGCCCGTCCCAGGCCGCCTGGTCGAGCTTGGCGGCCCGGGGTGGTGCGGCCCGGGCCAGGTCGTCGTCGAGGAAGGAGCAGGCGTCCCAGTCCCGGTCGACGATGAACTGCGGCAGCTGCCAGCCCTCGCCGCGCTCGCGCAGCTCCTGGAAGGTGCGGTGGATGCTGACGGCGGTGCCGGGCAGTCCGCTGACGCTCTCCCGTACGGACCGTCCGTCGAGTTCGCCGAGCAGGGCCTCGGTGAACCGGCCGGCGCCGCGTTCGGGGTCGTTCTGTGCGACCTCGCCCTCGCGGGAGGCGTAGAGCCGGAACTGACGCCGGCCCGGTACCGAACTCCCGCCCCCGTAGTCGGTGTTGCCGAAGTTCCACCGGGTGTCGCGGGGCGCGTCGACCCGGCAGGAGTCCACGAGTGCGGCCTGGAGCGGGAAGCGGCGCGCTTTGACGAGGTCGGTGCGCCACCAGCGCAGTGCGGAGTCGAGGTTGAGGTGTCTGATCTGGCTGGGGCGGGCGTCGGCGCAGGGCAGCATGAGCTCCTGGCGCGGCCCGAGGTAGCCGTGTCCGGCCCAGAAGATCCAGAGCAGGTCGCCGTCGCACTGCGGGAGTTCGTCGAGGAGCGCCGATTTCACGTTCTCCTCGGTCGCCGGCCGGTAGGCCGTGCGCAGGGCGGTCATCGCCGGGGAGTCCGTCCAGTCGAGGTCGCCCGGTTCGTCGATCGGGGAGAGCAGCAGCCGGACGTTGCCGGGGGGCACTTCGGCGGGTCCGGTCAGCCACCGGGCGAAGCGAAGGGCGTCGCGGGCCGGACCGCGCAGGTTCCAGCGGTGGCTGATGTCGTAGCGCTCGACCCCGGCGACGAGCGCGAAGGTGCGCTGCGGTCCGAGTGCCGGGGGCAGGAAGTCGGCGGGAGTCACCCGATCTCCGCCTCGGTCACCGCCTGTTCGATCCGCTCGTAGAGGGAGTCCTGTTTCCAGTAGGCGCTGTGGCAGGCCGGGAACGGCTGGCGGCTGCGGACCTCGTGGTCGGTGACGCGCGCGTCCCCGGGGAAGACGGGTGCGGCGAGGTAGGCGAGCACGTCGTGCCGGTCGTAGACGTTGAGCCAGCGCGGGAAGCCGTAGGGGAGCTTCGCGCCGGGTTCGAGTGCGGTGAGCGCGCCCAGTTCGTAGAGGAACGGGGCCTGGGAGCCGACGGTGACCAGCAGCTCGGCCCCGGGGACGGCCTCGCCGCGGGCGGCGGCGAGGGTGAGCAGGTCCACCAGGGCGATCCCGCCGAGGCTGTGGCCGATGAGTACGGTCGGCCCCGGGTCGGCGGTGATCCGGGCGTGCAGGAAGTCCCGCAGCTCGTGGCCGCGGGACTGGTAGCGCAGGATGTCGCCGAGGACGGGGGTGGCGCCGACGGTGAGGGAGCCGCGCCGGGCGTCGAGGAGGGGCTGGGTGGTGAGTCGCAGGGCGAGCCGGCCGAGGACGGCGGCCGCGCGGGCACCGGGAACCCGGCCGTCGCCGCCGAGGCGGGTGGTGAGCAGCTCGACGAGGCGGTCGCGTTCGGCGCCGGTGCAGTCGGCCTCGTCGGTGGCGGCGGCGAGGGCGGCGGCGGTCACGGCCCGGGCGAGGGCGGTGGCCAGCTCGCGGGCCTGCGGCTCGTCGGCGGCGCGGGCCGCGGCCCGGGCCGCTTCGGCGGAACCGGCGGTGGCGTCCAGGGCGGCGGCGAAGCCCGCGGCGAGGCCGGTGCCGCGCAGCAGGGCGCCGAGCTCGTCCCCGGTCGGGGGCGGTGCGGGCGGTAAGCCGTCGAGCAGGGCGAGCACCCGGGCTCCGGGAGCCCGTACGCCGGGCATCGCGAAGGCGTCGCCGTACCCGGCGTCCTCGTCGTACCCCGCGCCCTCGTCGTCGATGTCACCCCGGTCGTCGGGGCCCGCCCAGCCCGCCTCGGCCAGGACGCGCAGCTCGCACAGCGGGTCGGCGAGCAGCAGCGCCCACTCGGCGGTCTCCGCGTCCGCGGGGTCGGGTGCGCCCTGCGGACCTGGGGGCAGTCCCGGCACCGAAGCGCCGCCCGCACCGAGGGTCGCGCCGAACCGGTCTCCCCAGTAGCAGGATTCGACTGCCGCTCCGGGGAATCTGGCGGTCAGCCGCTCCCGTACCTGGGCGAACAGCCTGTCGTGGCGCTCGCGCCGCACCCCCGTACCGTGGACAAAGAGAAAACGCATCGCAGCCCGGCCCCCTCGCGCAGTCGTCCCCCGCCCGGCACCATAGCTCGGCGGGGGTAACAGGGGCCATGGAACGTCGAGTTCGGCGTGCGCGGGCGGACGGGGGCCGCCGGCGGGGGCATCGGGGGCGGGGGGCTGTGAGCACGGACACGTCCGCCCACCGGAACCCGGGCCGCCGCTCCCCCATCGAACGAAGAGTCTGAAGGCGTCTGGGGCGGGAGTACCACATGGTCGGCAAGGTTGACGAGCGGGAACGGAAGCGGGGCCGGGCCGCCCCGCGGGGCTCCGTGGTCGTCGGCCTCCTGTGCACCGTGGTCCTCGCGGGCGTCGGCTACGTCGCCTGGGAGCTGCGCGGCATCACCGCGAACCGCGCGGACGGCGATGCGCCGCAAGGCGTCTACCAGCAGGACCCCGAACGCGCCGACAAGACGGCGGCCTCGGTGTTGGACGGGATCGTGCGGGAGGCGACGGAGGCGCCGACGGACGGCAAGGCCTTCGGCGAGGGCGGCGGCGGGGCGGACTGGCGCTACGCCGGGTGGCAGCCCTCCGATCCCCTGGAGGCCCGGCCCTCCCCGGCCGAACCCGCCGTGGGCGCGCTCTTCTCCCCCGGCGGCGACGGCGACCCCGACCACCACTGCTCGGCCGTCGTGGTCCACTCCCCGCGGGGCGACCTCATCGCCACCGCCGCGCACTGCGTGTACGGCGGCGGCTTCCGCACCAACCTCGCCTTCGCGCCCGGCTACCGGGACGGCGTGGCCCCGTACGGCATCTGGGTGCCGACCCGGATCGACGTGGACCCGCGGTGGACGCAGGACCAGGACCCCGACCACGACGTCGCCTTGGTCCGGCTGCGCCGGCCCGGCTATCCGGGGCAGCGGTTGGAGGACGTCACGGGGGCCCTGACCATGGATTTCGGGACCGAACTACCGGCGCCCGCGCGGCTCATGGGCTACCCGAACTACGCCGAGCAGCCGCTGGAGTGCCGGAACACCGCCGTCCTGGCCGGGCCGACGCAGGTGCGCCTGGACTGCGCGGACGTGCCCAACGGCACCAGCGGCGGCCCGGTGACGACCGGCCGCAGCACCCTGATCGGGGTGATCGGCGGCCGGGACGGCGGCGGGGACGAGGAGACCTCGTACAGCGTCCGCTTCGGCGACGGCGTCCGTGCCCTGTACGAGCGTTCCACCACGTCCTGACCCCGATGTCCGACCGGTTCGCAGGTCCAGCGGAGTTGCTACGCTCGCCGGCACGGATTTCGGACATCTGGCCGCACACCGACGGGACCGCACCATGTCTCCTAAGCAACAGCGGGGCGAGGCCACCGTCGACCTGCTCCTGACCACGGCCCTGCGGGTGTTCGCCGAGTCCGGCCAGCAGGGTTTCACCGTGACCGCGGTCGTCTCGGCCAGCGGGGTCAGCCTCGGCAGCCTCTACCACCACTTCGGCAGCTTCGACGGGCTTGCCGCCGCCCTCTACATCCGGTGCATGGACCAGCTGTGCGACGCCATGGTCGCCGCCCTCACCCGGTGCCGCACGGCCCGCACCGGGGTGCGCGCGTGGGTGACGGCCTATCTGACGTTCACCCAGGAACACCGGGACGTGGCGCTGTTCCTGCACGCCTCCGCCTATTCCGGATATCTGGTGGCCCACGCCGAGGAGGTCGGCGCGGCCAAGGCGGAGAAGTTCGGGCCCATCATGCGCTGGCTGGGGGTGCGCATGGAGCGCGGTGAGATCGCCCCGCTCCCGGCACCCGTGGTCGAGGTGCTGGTCATGGGCCCGCTCGCGGAGGCCGCCCGGCGCTGGCTGTCCAGCACCTACGAGATCGACCTCGCGGAAGCCGCCCGCTACCTCCCGGACCACATCTGGCGCTGCCTGCGCCCCGAGCCCGTCTGAGATCCCGGCCGGCCCGGCCCGGTCCCCCGGCGGGCCGGTCGTGCCGGCCGTGCCGGTCGGTGCGGTCGATGCGGTCATGGCGGCCGATGCGGTCGTGGCGGCCGCGGATGCGTGGGTGGTTGTCCGGCTCGTCGTCGTTCATGCCGCAGATTCTGCTGTGCGGGGGGCGCTCGGGGCAGGTCCGCGCCGGGGCGCCCGGAGGCGACCCGGGGGGCGGGCGGACTCGCTCCCGGGAGCCCGCGCGATCCGCTCAGCGCGGCAGTGCGGCGTACGAGACCCCCGTGAGCTTCTCCGGGGCCGGGCGAGGACCGCACGGCCGATCGCGGCCACCCGCGGGTTGCGGGTGGGGCCCTCCCGCTTCGAGGCGCCGGAGTGGAGGAGCCGGAGTGGAGGCGTGAGGGAGTGGAGGAGGCCGGGGCGGCGCGGGCCGCGGATCCGCAGGCCAGTAGGCTGCGGGTCCGCTCTCTTTCCCCATCCCGTCCCCGAGGAACCGCGCCGTGAGCTCCCCGCCGCCCCCCATGCCCGTGACGGTCGTCGGCCTCGGCGCGGACGGCTGGGCCGGGCTCAGTGCCGCCGGCCGCGCCGCACTGTCCTCGGCCGAGGTCCTGATCGGCGGGCCGCGCCAGCTGGACCTGCTGCCGACCGCCGAGTGCGCCGGTGCCCGGGTGGCCTGGCCGAGCCCGCTGCGGCCCGCCGTACCGAAGCTGATGGCCGAGCACGCCGGCCGCCGGATCGCGGTGCTGGCCAGCGGTGATCCGATGTTCTACGGGATCGGTCGCGCCCTCGCCGAGGAGCTCGGACCACAGTCCCTGCGCGTCCACCCGCACCCCTCGTCGGTGTCCTACGCCTGCGCCCGCCTGGGCTGGCCGGTGGAGGACACCGAGGTACTCACGGTGGTCGGCCGCCCGGTGACCCGGCTGGCCGCCGCACTCCACGAAGGGCGCCGGGTGCTGGTGCTCAGCGCCGGAGCATCGTCTCCGGGCGAGATCGCCGCCCTGCTGCGGGAGCGGGGCTTCGGCCCGAGCCGGATGCGGGTGCTGGAACAGCTCGGGTCCGAGCGCGAGGACACGTACGAGGGCCGCGCCGACGGCTGGGACCGCGCACCCGGCGACCCCCTGAACGTGGTCGCGCTGGACTGCCGCCGGGACCCGGCCCACGGCGGGCCGCGCCTCGGCGCGACCCCCGGCCTCCCGGACGCCGCGTACGAACACGACGGACAGCTCACCAAGCGCCACGTCCGGGCCGCCACCCTGTGCGCGCTGGCCCCGGCCCCCGGCGAGCTGCTGTGGGACATCGGCGGCGGCTCCGGCTCCATCGGCATCGAGTGGATGCGTACGCACCCCTCGTGCCGGGCGGTGGCCGTGGAGCGGGTCCCGGAGCGGGCCGCACGCATCACCCGCAACGCGGCGGCGCTCGGCGTACCCGGCCTGTGCGTGGTCATCGGCGCCGCGCCGCAGGCACTGGCCGGGCTGCCGGCCCCCGACGCCGTGTTCATCGGCGGCGGGCTGACCGCTCCCGGCCTGCTGGACGCGGTCTGGGACGCACTGACCCCCGGCGGCCGGCTGGTGGTCAACACCGTCACCCTCGAGTCGGAGGCGGTGCTCGCCGAGCGCTACCGGCGCCACGGCGGCGAACTGGTGAAGCTCGCCGTCGCGCACGCCGTGCCGGTCGGCGGTTTCACGGGCTGGCGGCAGGCGATGGCGGTCACCCAGTGGTCGGTGACGAAGCCTGCCGAACCGGCCACCGCATCCAAGGAGGAGGATCGAACATGACCGTGTACTTCATCGGCGCGGGCCCCGGCGCCGCCGACCTGATCACGGTGCGCGGTGCCCGGACCCTGGCCGCCGCCCCCGTCTGCCTGTACGCGGGCAGCCTCGTGCCGCGCGAGCTGCTGGCCGAGTGCCCGGCGGACGCCCGCCTGGTGGACACCTCTCAGCTCAACCTGGACGAGATCATCGCCGAGTGCGTACGGGCCCAAGCGGCCGGCCAGGACGTGGCGCGGCTGCACTCCGGCGACCCGTCGATCTTCAGCGCGGTCGCGGAGCAGATGCGGCGGCTCGACGCGGCCGGCATCCCCTACGAGGTGGTCCCGGGCGTCCCGGCCTTCGCCGCGGCCGCCGCCGCCCTCAAGCGGGAGCTGACCGTCCCCACCGTCGGGCAGACGGTGATCCTGACCCGGATCGCCCAGCAGGCCACCCCGATGCCGCCCGGCGAGGACCTGGCCACGCTGGGCGCGAGCGGCGCACTGCTGGTGCTGCACCTGGCCACCCGTTACGTGGACCGGGTCGTCGAGGAGCTGCTGCCGCACTACGGGGCCCAGTGCCCGGTGGCGGTCGTCGCGATGGCCAGCCGCCCCGACGAGCTGATCCTGCGCGGCACCCTGGCCGACATCGCCGCGCAGGTGAAGGGGCACGGCCTGGTGCGCACCGCCGTCATCGTGGTGGGCCGCACGCTCGGCGCGGAGCAGTTCCGCGACAGCCACCTGTACTCGCCCGAGCGCGACCGGCATGTGTGCTGAACCGGCCCCCCTCCCCGCCCACCACGTCCTGATCCTCGGCGGCACGACCGAGGCCCGTCGCCTCGCGGAGGCGCTGGCCCCCGACCCGTCCTGTCACGTGACCACCTCGCTCGCGGGCCGGGTCGCCTCGCCCGTGCTCCCGCCGGGCGATACCCGGATCGGCGGCTTCGGCGGTATCGCGGGCCTCGCGGCCTGGATCGTCGACCACGACGTCACCCGTGTCGTCGACGCCACCCACCCGTTCGCGGAGCGGATGAGTTTCCACGCCGCGGAGGCGCAGGCGCTCACGGGGGTGCCGCTGGTGGCGCTGCGGCGCCCCGGCTGGACGCCGGGGCCGGGAGACGACTGGACCTTCGTGGACTCGCTCGTCGAGGCAGCCGACCGGCTGCCCGGCCTCGGCTCGCGCGCGTTCCTGACCACCGGCCGGATGGGCCTGCACGCCTTCGCGCACCTCGCCGACACCTGGTTCCTGGTGCGTTCGGTGGACCCTCCGGCGGCGCCGGTGCCGCCGCGCCTGGAAGTCCTGCTCGCCCGCGGTCCGTTCACCCTGGACGACGAGCGGGAGCTGATCGCCCGGCACCGGATCGACGTGCTGGTGACGAAGGACAGCGGCGGCTCGGCCACCGCCCCCAAGCTCACCGCGGCCCGCGAGGCCGGCATCCCGGTCCTCGTGGTGCGCCGCCCGGCCGTCCCGGAGGGCGTACCGGAGACCGACTCGATCGAGGTCGTCCTGGACTGGCTGGGCACGAGCCGCTAGGCCCGGACTTCGCGGGTCGTTGATTCGGATGGATGGATGGATGGTGTCCTGGGCCCGGACGTAGAGGAGGGCCCGGCGTGGTCAGCGCGGATCGGGCCAGTCGCCCCGCTCGGACAGGTGGAGAACGAGGGCGGCGATGTTCCAGGCGTCGTCCTCGCCTCGATGGTGACGGCCTTCCAGCCGCAGCCCGGCGATCTCCAGGGCCTGCGCCATGCCGGGGCGTTTGCGCAGACCGTACGCGTCGGTGAAGGCCGCCTTGGCATTGATGTGGTGTCGACCGAATGGGTAGGGCGTCCGGGTGGCCCGGCACTGCCGGGTGAACTGGTGACGGTCGTAGTCACCCCAACTTGCCCATGGGTGGAACCCCGCGCGGTGCTCGGCCGCCAGTAGTCGGCATGCCTCGGTGAAGCTGACCCCTCCGTCGACCTCGTCCTGGGTGAGGCCTGTCAGCTCGGTGCAGAACCCACTGACCCTGGACCGGACGGGCCGCACCAGGATCCGACGGCGGGCGAGACGCTCCCCGGCGGCCAGGTCGACGACGGTCAGCCCGACCTCGATGATCTCGCTGACCGCGTCCGGCGGCTGGTCGCCAGCCCAACAGGTGGCTTCGACGTCCACAACGTTCAGGAGGCGCTCTGTCCCGGTGCTGTCCATGAGGGAACGGTAGGGAGGAACGGCAGCCGGAGCACCTGGTTTGCCTGCTGGGGCCGACAGAACACCGCACCGCACCGGATGAGGCGGGGGAGAATCCACCAGCCTCAACGGGCTGCGACCGGCACCGCACACCTGAACCGGTGACCCGCGAAGTCCGGGGCTAGGACGTCCCCTTCGGATCCGGCCGGGGACGCCCTGAGGACGGCTGCGTCCGCAGGTGGCGTACCGCGGGACGGGCGGAGGCCCGGTGCGCTGGTCGCACCGGGCCTCCGCCCGTCCACCGCTGCGCCTCGCCCGGTCACGGGTAGCGGCGCGGCGTCCAGGTGATCCTCGACCCGTCGGCCCGCTCGGTGACCTGCGTCTGCGAAGACCCGATCAGCAGGATCGTGCGCATGTCGACCTCGGACGGCTCCAGTTCGGCGAGCGCTACGATCCGTACCGACTGCTCGGGGCCGCCCACGTCGCGCGCGACGACCACCGGGGTGGTGGGCGAGCGCAGTTCCAGCAGCAGTTCGCGGGCCTGGGCCACCTGCCAGGTCCGGCTGCGCGAGCCGGGGTTGTAGAGGGCGAGCACCAGGTCGGCCGTGGCGGCCGCGCG
The DNA here is from genome assembly GCF_044756625.1 of Streptomyces sp. NPDC091682. Classification (NCBI taxonomy): domain Bacteria; kingdom Bacillati; phylum Actinomycetota; class Actinomycetes; order Kitasatosporales; family Streptomycetaceae; genus Streptomyces; species Streptomyces sp. NPDC091682. Next base: position 231,434 of record NZ_JBIVTH010000003.1, read on the forward strand.
CAGCCGCTCCGCGATGACCTCCCAGGGCTTGAGCCGGTCCGAGAGCGAGATGGTGGCGTAGTCGTGGCCGAGCGGGGCGCCGGCCGCGGCGGCCGCCGCGTTGGCCGCGGTCACCCCCGGCAGGACCCGTACCGGCACGTCCTCGTACTCCGCCTGCCCGGCCACCTCCAGGACCGCCGTGGCCATGGCGAAGACACCGGGGTCGCCGCCGGAGACCACGGCCACCCGCTTGCCGCGCCGGGCGAGGTCGAGGGCGAACTCGGCGCGCTCCGACTCCACCTTGTTGTCGGAGCCGTGCCGGACCTGACCCGGCTTGACGGGCACCCGGTCCAGGTAGGTGGTGTAGCCGACCAGCACCTCGGCGTCGGCGAGCGCGCGCCGCGTCTGCGGGGTGAGCCACAGCGGGCCGGCCGGGCCGGTGCCCACGACGACGACCTCGCCGGGGCCGGACGGCACGCTGCCCGGGTTGCCGATGCGGCTGGGGACCACGGCGACGGCGAAGTACGGCACGCCGTCGGCGTCGGTGTCGGCGAGGAGGCCGGTGCGCTCGCCCGCCATGGTGGCCCGCTCGACGTAGCGGGCCTCGGCGAGCCGGCCGCTGCTCTCCATCGCGCCGCGCACGGCCGGGAAGGTCCGGCCGAGCTTCATCACGACCGCCGAGTCGGTGGCGGCGAGGCGGGCGGTGAGCTCTTCCTCGGGCAGGGTGCCGGGGAGGATGGTCAGCACCTCCTCGCCCTCCACGAGCGGGGTGCCGAGCCGGGCGGCGGCGGCGCTCACGGAGGTGACGCCGGGGATGACCTCGGTCTCGTAGCGGTCCGCGAGCCGCTTGTGCATGTGCATGTACGAGCTGTAGAAGAGCGGGTCGCCCTCCGCGAGCACGGCGACGGTCCGGCCGGCGTCCAGGTGCGCGGCCAGGCGGGCCGCGGCGGCCTCGTAGAACTCCTCCATCGCGCCCTGGTAGCCGCCGGGGTGGTCGGTGGTTTCGGTGGTGACCGGGTAGACCAGCGGTTCCTCGACGTGTTCGGCGCGCAGGTGCTTCGCCGCGATCGAGCGGGCGATGGAACGGCCGTGGCGGGCGCTGTGGTAGGCCACGACATCGGCCTCGGCGATCACCTCGACGGCGCGCAGGGTCATCAGCGACGGGTCGCCGGGGCCGAGTCCGACCCCGTACAGCCGGCCCTTGGCGATGTCGCTCATTCGGCCACGCTCGCAATGGCGTTGACGGCGGCCGCGGCCATCGCACTGCCGCCGCGCCGGCCGCGCACGATCAGGTGGTCGAGCCCCGAGGGGTGGGCGGCGAGGGCGTCTTTGGACTCGGCGGCGCCGATGAAGCCGACGGGGACGCCGATGACGGCGGCGGGGCGCGGGGCGCCCTCCTCGATCATCTCCAGCAGTCGGAACAGCGCGGTCGGCGCATTGCCGACGGCGATGACCGAACCCTCCAGCAGGCCGCGGTCGCGCCAGACCTCCAGGGCGGCGGCGCTGCGCGTGGTGCCCATCTTGGCGGCGAGCTCCGGTACGGCCGGGTCGGAGAGCGTGCAGATCACGTCGTTGTCGGCGGGCAGGCGCTTGCGGGTGACACCGCTGGCGACCATCTGGACGTCGCACAGGATCGGCGCGCCCACCTCCAGCGCCGCGCGGGCGCGCAGCACGACCTCGGGGGTGTACCCGAGGTCCTGCGGGAGGTCGGTCATCCCGCAGGCGTGGATCATGCGCACCGCGACCTGGGCAACCGTGTCGGGCAGCCCGGAGAGGTCCGCCTCGGCGCGGATCGTGGCAAAGGACTGGCGGTAGATGGCCGCGCCGTCCTTCTCGTACTCAAACACGGTGTACTCGCTCATTTCTTCACTACGTCGGGGTCGGTGCGGGCGTCCGCGAGTGCCGCGGCAAGATCACAGGGCCGTACGTCCTCGTGTTCGGGGCGGCCGGGCGCGGCGAGCCGGTATCCGGAGCCGGTGGCCACCAGGTCCACCCAGGCGGTGCCGCGCGGATGCCCGCAGCGGCGCTCGCAGCCGGACCAGTGCACGGGCAGCGGACCGCGCGCCCGGTCGGCGACGGCCCGCGCGTCGGCGCGCACGTCCGCGCGGGACTTCGCACAACCGGGCCGGCCGGTACAGGCGGTGACGGACTCCCAGGCGCTGTCGGGGGTGATGACCAGCCCGGCGTCCTCGATGCGGGCGGCGCCGTCGGCACGGGCCCCGGGCACGATGACGCTGCGCCACGGGGTGACGCGCAGTTGGCCGCTCCCCCCGTCCGCGACCTGCGCCAGGAGGCGCCACTGCGCGGTGTCGAGCCGGCCGAGCGGGGGCAGTACGCACAGGGTGGCGCCGTCGTGCCCGCCGGCGCCGGACGGCCGGGGCGGCGCGGCGTACGGCCAGTCCACGGCGCCGACCGGCGTCGCGGCGATCCCGGCGGTATCGAGGCGCCGTGCGAACTCGGTTGCTTTCAGGGCGTGTTCGGCGGGCAGTTCGGAGACCCGCCAGGCCTGGGTACCGGCCGCGGCGGCGGCGTCGAGGAAGTACCGGGCGGCCGCAAGTGCCGCCCCGGGGGTGTCCCGGCCGGCGAGCTCCACGGCGTCGGGGGTCCGGCCGAGCCTGACCAGCGCCCGGTCGTCGGGGCGGCCGAGGACGGTCACGTCGGGGCCGAGCGCGGCCACGTCGCCGCGCCCGTCGTCGAAGGCGAACAGGAAGCGTCCGGACAGCGCGGCCGCCCAGGGGCTCGCACACAGCAGCCGGTCGAACTCCATGGCCCGGGCCAGCGCGTCGGGCCGGTCCAGGCCCTCCGGGCCCTCCGGCCCGTCCAGGCCGGACAGGGGCGTCGCCACGATGTTCCGTACCCGCTCGTGGCTCGGCGCGGGGAGCAGCCCGGCCCCGTCCAGCAGCTCCGCGAGCCCGCCGCCGCACCCGTCGGCCAGTCCGCGCAGCTGCACGTTGCCGCGCGAGGTCAGCTCCAGGTGCCCGTCCCCGAACCGGTCGGCGGCGAGCGCCAGCGCCGACGCCTGCTCCACGGTGAGCAGCCCGCCCGGCAGCCGGACCCGCGCCAGGAACCCGTCGTCCGCCGCGTGCAGCCGCAGCGCGCCCGGGCAGGCGTCACCACGCTCCCGTATGACGGGTTCGTCCCGCGATGCGGCTGAAGGGGGCTGGGGCATGGCCGCGAGCATACCCACGATTGGGTCCCCCCGACCTGTGTCCGTCACCACCCCCACCAGCGACATTCGCCCCCAGCACCGCCCAAGCCACCCTTCTGGCCCACCCGGCCCTGCCCGGCGCTGCCCACCCGGCCCTGCCCGGCCCGTCCGGCGCCACCCGGCCCGTTCAGCCCCGCCGGAGTTTGAGGCGCGGGGTCCGGGGCAGAGCCCCGGCAACGGCGCCGCACCCGCAACCAGCGGGGGCTCACCCCACCCGCCATCCCGGCGGCAGCCACCCGCCCCTAAGATGACCTTCCGGCGGACCACACGGTCCGCCGTCGCCGAGGACGGCGACATGGGAGGAAGCCCGGTGCGATTCCGGCGCGGTCCCGCCACTGTGAACCCCGCGGAGCGATCCGGCGACCGGGGTGAGTCAGGAACTCCCGCTGTCCTCAACACTGCCCGGGGCGCGGAAACCCCGAGGAAGGCCTGCCGCCGCATGATCCTGCTGCTGTCGACGTCCGACACCGATCTGCTCAGCGCCCGCGCGGCGAACACGGCGGACGGACCCGTCCCGTACCGGTTCGCGAACCCCTCCCGTCTCCCCCTCGACGACCTCCCCGGCCTCCTCGACGGGGCCGACCTGGTCGTCGTACGCCTCCTCGGCGGCCTCCGCGCCTGGCAGGACGGCCTCGACCTGCTCCTCGCCCCCGACCAGACCCGTCCGGTCGTGGTCCTGACCGGCGAGCAGGCCCCGGACGCCCAGCTCATGGAGGCCTCCACGGTCCCCATCGGCATCGCGGCCGAGGCGCACGGCTACCTCGCCCACGGCGGCCCGGCCAACCTGGAGCAGCTGGCCCGCTTCCTGTCCGACACGGTGCTGCTGACCGGCCACGGCTTCGAGCCCCCCGCCGCCGCGCCCACCTGGGGCCCGCTGGAGCGCACGCCCGGGACCACCACGGGCCCGCGGGTCGCCGTGCTGTACTACCGCGCCCACCAGATGAGCGGGAACACTTCCTTCGTGCACGCCCTGTGCGACGCGATCGAGGCCCACGACGCCCGGGCGCTGCCCCTGTACGTGTCCTCCCTGCGCTCCCCCGAGCCGGAGCTGATCGCCGCGCTGGAGTCGGCCGACGCGGTCGTCACCACCGTCCTCGCGGCCGGCGGCACCAAGCCCGCCACCGCCTCGGCGGGCGGCGACGACGAGTCCTGGGACGCGGGCGCGCTCGCCGGCCTCGGAGTGCCGATCCTGCAGGCCCTGTGCCTGACCGGGTCGCGCTCCGCCTGGGAGGAGAACGACGAGGGCCTGTCCCCGCTGGACGCCGCCACGCAGGTCGCGGTGCCCGAGTTCGACGGCCGTCTGATCACCGTCCCGTTCTCCTTCAAGGAGCTCGACGACGACGGCCTGCCCGCCTACGTGGCCGACCCCGAGCGGGCCGCCCGGGTCGCGGGCATCGCCGTGCGCCACGCCCGCCTGCGGCACATCGAACGCCGCGACAAGAAGGTCGCGCTGGTCCTCTCCGCGTACCCGACCAAGCACTCCCGCATCGGCAACGCGGTCGGCCTGGACACCCCGGCCAGCGCCGTGGAGCTGCTGCGCACCCTCATCGCCGGCGGTTACGACTTCGGGCCGACCGAGGAGATCCCGGGCCTGGTCTCGGGCGACGGCGACGAGCTGATCCGCGCCCTGATCGAGGCCGGCGGCCACGACCAGGACTGGCTGACCGAGGAGCAGCTGGCCCGCAACCCGGTCCGGATCCCGGCCGCCGACTACAAGCGCTGGTTCGCCGAGCTCCCGGCCGAGCTGCGCGACAGCGTCACCGAGCACTGGGGCGAGGCCCCGGGCAACATGTTCGTGGACCGCTCCGCGAACCCGGAGGGTGACATCGTGCTCGCGGCGCTGCGCCGCGGGAACCTCCTCATCCTGATCCAGCCGCCGCGCGGCTTCGGCGAGAACCCGATCGCGATCTACCACGACCCGGACCTGCCGCCCTCGCACCACTACCTGGCGGCGTACCGGTGGATCCAGGCGCGCGCCGAGGACGGCGGCTTCGGCGCCGACGCGATGATCCACCTGGGCAAGCACGGCAACCTGGAGTGGCTGCCGGGCAAGAACGCGGGCCTGTCCGCCGCGTGCGCGCCGGACGCCGCCCTCGGCGACCTGCCCCTCATCTACCCGTTCCTGGTCAACGACCCGGGCGAGGGCACGCAGGCCAAGCGCCGCGTGCACGCCACGCTGGTCGACCACCTGGTGCCGCCGATGGCGCGCGCGGAGTCGTACGGCGACATCGCGCGCCTGGAGCAGCACCTGGACGAGTACGCGCAGATCTCCGCGATGGACCCGGCGAAGCTGCCGGCCATCCGCGCCCAGATCTGGACCCTGATCCAGGCCGCGAAGCTCCACCACGACCTGGGTCTGGAGGAGCGTCCGGACGACGACGGCTTCGACGACTTCCTGCTGCACGTCGACGGTTGGCTGTGCGAGGTCAAGGACGCCCAGATCCGTGACGGTCTGCACGTGCTCGGCGGCGCGCCGACCGGAGAGGCCCGGGTCAACCTGGTCCTCGCGATCCTGCGCGCCCGGCAGATCTGGGGCGGTACGACGGCCCTTCCGGGTCTGCGCGAGGCGCTCGGCCTGGACGAGTCCAAGGCCACCCGCACCTCGGCGGACGAGGTCGAGGCGCAGGCCCGCGCCCTGGTCCAGGCGATGGAGGACGCGAACTGGTCCCTGGACGCCGTGTCGACGGTCGCGGCGGACCACCCGGCGGACGTCGCGGCGGTCCTGTCCTTCGCGGCCCGCGAGGTGGTCCCGCGCCTGGCCGGGACCACGGACGAGATCGCCCATGTGGTCGCGGCCCTGGACGGCCGTTTCGTCCCGGCGGGCCCCTCGGGTTCGCCGCTGCGCGGCCTGGTGAACGTCCTGCCGACCGGCCGCAACTTCTACTCGGTCGACCCGAAGGCCGTCCCCTCCCGCCTGGCGTGGGAGACGGGCCAGGCCCTGGCAGATTCCCTCCTGAGCCGCTACCGCACCGACAACGGCGAGTGGCCGGCCTCGGTCGGTCTGTCCCTGTGGGGCACGAGCGCGATGCGCACCTCCGGCGACGACGTCGCCGAGGCCCTCTCCCTGCTGGGCGTCCGCCCGGTCTGGGACGAGGCCTCGCGCCGCGTCACCGGCCTGGAGCCGATCCCGCTCGATGAGCTCGGCCGCCCGCGCATCGACGTGACGCTGCGCATCTCGGGCTTCTTCCGGGACGCGTTCCCGCACGTCATCGGCCTGCTGGACGACGCGGTGCGGCTCGCGGCGTCCCTGGACGAGCCCGCCGACCAGAACTTCGTCCGGGCCCACGCCCAGGCGGACCTGGCCGAGCACGGTGACGAGCGCCGCGCGACGACCCGTATCTTCGGCTCGCGCCCGGGCACATACGGGGCCGGCATCCTGCAGCTGATCGACTCCCGCGACTGGCGTACGGACGCCGACCTCGCGGAGGTCTACACGGTGTGGGGCGGCTACGCGTACGGCCGGGGCCTGGAGGGCCGCCCCGCCCGGGACGAGATGGAGACGGCCTACAAGCGGATCACGGTCGCGGCGAAGAACACGGACACCCGCGAGCACGACATCGCGGACTCGGACGACTACTTCCAGTACCACGGCGGCATGGTGGCCACGGTCCGCGCCCTGCGCGGCACCGCCCCCGAGGCCTACATCGGTGACTCCACCCGCCCGGAGACGGTCAAGACCCGCACCCTGGTCGAGGAGACCAGCCGCGTCTTCCGTGCCCGCGTCGTGAACCCCAAGTGGATCGAGGCGATGCGCCGCCACGGCTACAAGGGCGCCTTCGAGCTCGCGGCGACGGTGGACTACCTCTTCGGCTACGACGCCACGACGGGCGTGGTCGCGGACTGGATGTACGACAAGCTCACCGAGACGTACGTCCTGGACCCGACGAACCGCGCCTTCCTGGAGGAGGCCAACCCCTGGGCCCTGCACGGCATCGCGGAGCGCCTGCTGGAGGCCGAGTCGCGCGGCATGTGGGAGAAGCCGGACCCGCAGGTCCTCGAATCGCTGCGCCAGGTGTACCTGGACACGGAGGGCAACCTGGAGGGCGAGGCGGAGTAGTCCGCTCCGCCGTCACACGAGCCGTCCCCCTCACCCTGCCGAAGGGTGAGGGGGACGGCTTCTTTTGTTCAGGCCCACGAACCCCGAGTACGCGGACCTGGACCACTACGCCTTGACGGTCTGGTTCAGCGCGACGAGGGCCTGGGCCCAGCGGACGTACTTCAGCTGCCCGAAGTCGGCGACGGTCTTGACCCCGAACGCCTGGTGCAGCAGCTTGCCGTCCTCGTCGCTGACACCCTTGAGCGCGGCAATGGGAGCCGCGAGCACCTCGGCGAGCGGCTTGTCGGCCCACGCCTTGTCGAGCACCTTGTCCAGATCGATCGCCATGAGCGTCCCTCTCGGAATCCCGAAACGAATATCGGGGCAAACCTAACCCAATCCGACAATCACCTTGCGGTACGGCACGCCGCCGACAGGTCAGGAGATGCTCTCGACCCTCTTGCCGTCGACGAGGTACCGGGGCAGGCACGGCAGTTCCGGGTCGAGCGGGAAGCCCTGGTCGTGGGCGAGGCAGGCCATGGCGAGCGGGCCGAGCGCCACGCGGGAGCGCGGCGCCGCCGACTGCGCCCAGTAGCCGCCGTGTTCCGCGAGCGCTTCGGCGAGCACCTCGCCGAAGGCCTGGTGGTCCCCCGTGAAGAGGCGGTGGAACAGCGCGACCGGCTGATAGTCGACGCGGTTCACGAAATCGGCCGGGGAGTGGGTCAGCGTCTCGGGCAGGGACGCCTGCATGGTGGCGAGCAGCTTCTCCACGACCGCGTCGCCCGGGCCGCCGGTGAGGTAGGTCCGCAGGGTGTCTATCCAGTGCAGGACGTAGGCGTCGACGCTGTCGTCCTGCCGCAACGTCTCCGGCGGGACCTCGCACAGCCGGGCCACCCGGTCGTGCGCGCGGCAGGCGAGCGCGAGGTAGACCGCGTCGAGCCAGGCGCGGGCGTCCGGGGGCGGAGCCGCGGCCCTGGCGGAAAGCCGCAGGGTGTTCTCCTCGCCCAGGTACCACTGCTCCGGCTCGCATCCGGTGAACAGCGCGGAGCCGAGCCGCACGGCCGTCTCCCACGCGTCCCACGTGACGACGTCGCTCGCGCGGGGATCGGCGACGCAGCGGACGTGCGCGAGGGCCAGGGCCGAGGCGAAGGCGTCGCCCAGCCCCGACGGGTCCTGTGCGAGCCGGGCCACCGACTCGGCGGTCGCGCGGGTGAGGACGGCCGGGTCCGGGGCCTCCGGGTCCGGGGCCTCCGGGTCCGGGGCCTCCGGGTCCGGGGCCTCCGGGTCCGCGGCGGGCACGGCGATGCGGCCGGCGCGGTCGAGGCGGACCAGCCCCTTCATCAGACCGAGCAGGGACTGCGGCGGCTGCAGCGACAGCGTGCGCGTGTCCTCGTCGACGACCGTGAGCGAGGTCAGGCCGCCCTGGTGCCACCAGTACACGCGCGGCGACAGCGGCCCGGGCCCGTCCTCGTAGGCGCCCAGCGCGTACGCGGCCAGGTCGTTGAGGGCGTCCACCACCGAGCCGTCGACCACCGGATGGAAGGCCAGCAGGTGCCGGGTGGGAACGACGACGAGGGCACCGGCGGACGGCAGCGGCTCTCCGGTGACCTGGCGGGCCAGCTCGCCCAGGTACAACGCCTTGGATGCCACGAAGTGCGAGTCGCCGTAGACGGAGTGCAGCGTGGCCCGCCCCTCGACGGGAATCTCCTCGTACGTGACGGGGACGCGCATCAGGTTGGCGTACGCGGCCTGCCCCAGCTCCTCGATCCCGACGCGCTCCACGTCGCCGTCGGTGAGGGAGCGCACGCTGGTGGGCCCGTCGAGGGCGTAGGCGAAGACCAGCTCGTCCGCCACGATCCGGGCGTACCGCATGCCGCCGGCGACCTCCGGGGTGACCAACCCGACGGGCAACAGCCGCGCGTGCACCCCGCGCAGCAGTTCCTCGACGCTCTCGCCGCCGTGACCGGCGCTGGATTCAGATGAGTTGTCTCGATTCACCCCTTGAACTGTACGAGAGCCCGCCACGCCGCCCGACAGCCGGGCCCGGGGTCGCCGGGTCCCGGCGGCCGTCCCCTAACGCCTGGCCGGGGGCCCGCACCGGGCAACGGCCGCTGCGTCACCTGAAGAAGTGAAATCACCCTTGTCCCACGGGCACCAGGGGTAGGGCACTGCTGATCTCGTGCGGGGGCCGGAGCGAACCGGTCCCCGCAACCATGACCGAAAGGCCGAGCCGACGTGACGCAGCCGTTCCAACTGCCGGATTTCTACGTGCCCCATCCGGCGCGCCTGAACCCTCACCTGGAGGACGCACGGACCCACACCAAGAAGTGGGCGCGCGCCTTCGGGATGCTGGAGGGTTCCGGCGTCTGGGAGGAGGGCGACCTCGACTCGCACGACTACGCGCTGCTCTGCTCGTACACCCACCCCGACTGCGGCCGTGACGCCCTGGCCCTGGTCACCGACTGGTACGTGTGGGTGTTCTTCTTCGACGACCACTTCCTGGAGATGTTCAAGCGCTCCCAGGACCGGGCCGGCGCCAAGGCCTACCTCGACCGGCTCGCCGCCTTCATGCCCATGGACCTGTCCGACGGTTTCCCCGAGCCCACCAACCCGGTGGAGGCGGGTCTCGCGGACCTCTGGGCGCGGACGGTCCCCGCGATGTCCGCCGACTGGCGGGAACGGTTCTCCTTGTCCACGAAGAACCTGCTCGACGAGTCCATGTGGGAGCTCGCCAACATCGACATCGGGCGCGTGGCGAACCCGCTCGAATACATCGAGATGCGCCGCAAGGTGGGTGGCGCCCCCTGGTCGGCCGGCCTGATCGAGTACGTCTGCGCCGAGGTCCCGGCACGCGTCGCGCACGCGCGCCCGCTCACGGTGCTGCGCGACGCCTTCGCAGACGCCGTGCACATCAGGAACGACATCTTCTCCTACCAACGCGAGGTCACCGACGAGGGCGAACTCTCCAACGCCGTGCTGGTGTTGGAGACCTTCCTGGACTGCAGCACCCAGGAGGCCGCCGAGGCCTCCAACGATCTGCTCACCTCCCGCCTCCAGCAGTTCGAGCAGACCGCGATCGGCGAGCTCCCGCAGCTCTTCGCCGACCGCGCCCTGGACCCGGCGGAGATCGCTGCCGTCCTCGCCTACACCAAGGGCCTGCAGGACTGGCAGTCCGGCGGCCACGAGTGGCACATGGTCTCCAGCCGCTACATGAACAAGGAAGCCCGGCCCACCGCCCCGGCGACCCTGCCCTTCCTGCCGACCGGGCTCGGCACCACCGCGCTCGACCTGCGGTCGGTGTTCACCCGGCGTTCGATGGAGCTGCGCCACCGCTCCTTCACCCACGTCCCCTTCGAGCACACCGGCCCCTCCATCATCCCCGAGATCTACATGCCGCACCGGCTCTCCCTCAGCCCTCACCTGGCGCACGCACGGGAGGAGTCCGTGGCCTGGGCCCGGCGGATGGGCCTGCTGGAGCCGCGGCCCGGCGACCCCGGCTCGGCGATCTGGACCGAGGAGCGGCTGCGGGGCTTCGACTTCGCGCTCTGCTCGGCCGGGATCGACCCCGACGCGACGGCCGGGCAACTGGCCCTCAACGCCTGCTGGCTGACCTGGGGCACGTACGCGGACGACTACTACCCGGTGGTCTTCGCCCAGGGCAGGAACCTTCCGGCGGCCAAGGCGACCACCGCCCGCCTGATCTCCATGTTGTCGGTCGACCACGCCGAACAGCCGGAGCCGGTGACCGCCATGGAGCGCGCGCTCGGCGACCTGTGGGTGCGCACCGGCGCCACCATGTCCGCCGGGCAGCGCACCGAGTTCCGGGCGACCTTGGTGAGCATGCTGGAGAGCTGGGTGTGGGAGGTGGACAACCAGATCCAGAACCGCATCCCGGATCCGGTGGACTACGCGGAGATGCGCCGCCGCACCTTCGGCAGTCACCTCACGATGTACCTGTGCCGCCTCGGGCACCGGGACCGGGGCATCCCCGAGGAGATCTACGCCTCCGGGACCATCCGCTCGCTGGAGAACGCGGTCGCGGACGCCGCCTGCCTGATCAACGACATCTACTCCTACCAGAAGGAGGTGGAGGTCGAGGGCGAGGTCCACAACTACGTCCTGGTCACCCGGAACTTCTTCGACATCGACTACCCGCGGGCCCTGCACATCTGCCATGAGCTGATGACCCGACGGACCGAGGAGTTCGAGCACATCGTGGCGAACCAGCTGCCGCTGCTCTACGACGACTGGAAGCTCGGGCCGCAGGCACGCCGAGCCCTGGACGCGTACGTGGGCGAGCTGAAGGACTGGCACGCCGGCATCCTCAACTGGCACCAGCAGATCCGTCGTTACCGCCCGCAGGACCTGCAGCCGCTGCCCGACCTGCTGTCCACCGCCGTCCTGGGGGCCGGCTTCGGCATGTCGGCCGCCCGGATCTCGCTGCGCACCTGATCCCGCCGGCCGGGTCGGCGGCGCGCGGCACGCCCCGCCGGCCCGGCCGTGCGTCAGAACTCGTCGCCCGTGTGCGGCAGTACGGCCGTGCGCAGGGCCGCGTCCAGCGCCGCCGCCGCGCCGGGCGTGTGCTCCCGTACCAGCCCGGCCGCGACGAGTTCTTCGACCCGGGTCCCGCCGAGGTAGCAGGCGGCCAGTTCGCGTACGTCCAGGGCCAGGTCGGCGGCGCGGTCCGCGTGCTCGTACGCGGCTCCGCCCGGCCCGGCCGCCAGCCGGAACCGCCCGGCGTTGTCGGGCATCCGCGCGTCGTGCACCTCCAGCACCACGTCCACCGGCGCGGCCCAGGACCGCCGCGTCAGCGCCGCGCGTACGTCGACCAGGCGCAGCCAGAGCGCCGGGAACTGGGCGGTGACCCGCACCTGGTCCCGGTCCGCGGCGAAGTGCAGCAGCGGGTCGTCGACCGGGCGGCCCCACGCGCGGACCCTGCCGGTGAGGTCGAGGGAGGCCACGCACTCCCACAGCGCGGCGGCGACCGCCGGGGTGTCGGCCTCCAGTTCGTCCACCCGGACCAGGCCCGGCACCCGGGTCCGGCCGACCCCGCCGCCGTCGTCCTCCGGCTTGGTGCGGTAGAGCACGTACCCGGCGATCGGCCGGTCCGCTTCTCCCAGGACGATGATCCGGGGCGGGCCCAACTCCTCGTCCTCCTCGTCCTGTTCGGCCAGCCACTCCTCGGACCAGCGCTGCGCGCTGCGGGTGGGACGGCCGGCCCGCCCGGCCCGGGCGGCCTCGTGGAAGGGCCCGATGACGGCGACGGCCTCCTCCGGGTCGACGAGCCGCAGCGGGCGCCGGTCCGGGTCGATGCGCAGGGCCAGCGGACGGGTGGAGTCGATCTCGACGGTGACGCCGGTCGTGGCGCTGCCGTAGCCGAAGCGGCCGTAGATCGCGGCCTCGGAGGCCCAGAGGGCGGCGAGCGGACTGCCCACGTCGGCGGTCCGCCGCAGCATCTCGCCCATCAGGGCGGTGAGCACGCCGCGCCGGCGGTGGGTGGGGGCGACTCCGACGAAGGTGAGCCCGGGGCAGGGCAGGTCCGCCCCGGGCACCGAGAGCCGGAAGTCGTACGCGGCCATGAAGCCGGCCAGGGCCGTGCCGTCGTAGGCGCCGATCCGGTCGCAACGCGCGAGGAGCGCGTGGTGTTTCTCCCGGACCTCCTTCTCGGGCCGGTCGTGGAAGACCAGGTAGGCGAGCTCCAGAGCGCGGTCGATGTCGGACTCGGGTACCTCGCGGATGTCCACCATGATCGCGAGACTAATCGGTCATCGCCGGACCGGTCACCTCATATTGGCCGGTCCGGCACGTCCGGCCGGTGCGCGGGCCTGCGGCCGGTGCGCGAAAGCCCCTGCGGACTACCGTGCGGCGGGACCGGTCCAGGCGGCCGGGACGCGGCCGAGCCGGACGCGCTGCGGGTGGTCCCCGACGGGGACGGAGACCCGCTTGGTGCCGGTGGCGAAGTCGATGGCCGTGACCCGGTCGGCGCCGCTCTCGGAGATCACGCAGGCGCTGCCGTCGCCGGAGACCGTGGCCCAGTACGGCTTGGCGGCGGGCACGAGCGGGCCTTCGGCGAGGGTGGCGCGGTCCACGACGGTCGCGTAGTCGTCCATGGTGCCCGCGATGCAGAGCTTCGCCCCGTCGGGGCTCATGGACATGCCGTGGTGGCGGGAGTCGTTGACCCAGGTGGTGCGGTCGGTGCTGGTGGCGGGGTTCATGGGGAGGGTCTTGAGGCGGGTGATCCGGTCGGAGGGGACGTCGTACTCCAGGAAGCCGTTGAAGAAGGACACCTGGAAGTAGAGCTTCGACTCGTCGGGGCTGAAGGACACCGGGCGGACGGCGTCGGACAGGTCGCGGCGGCCGAAGGCGTCCAGCCGCTCCCGCATGTCGATCACCCGGACCGTGCGGAAGGTCTGCGCGTCGACCACGGTGATCTTGCGGTCGCCCTTCGTCCAGTCCAGCCAGGGCGCGTCCAGGGCGGTGTTCACTTCGCCGATGGAGCTGTTCCACAGGAAGCGGCCGTCGCGGGTGAAGGTGTTCTCGTGCGGCTTGTCGCCGGTGCCGAAGGAGCCGACGTGTCGTCCGGTGGTGATGTCCAGGACGTGCACGGTGTTGGAGGTGGAGGCCGAGACGGCGACGCGGGTCCCGTCCGGCGAGACCGCCATGTGGTCGGAGCGGTACCCGGACACCGGGAAGCGCCAGTTGACGCGTCCGGAGGCCACGTCGATGGAGACGACGTCGGCGAAGCTGGGTCGGGAGACGACGACCGCGGAGCCGTCCGGGGTGGTGTACATGTCGTCGACGAACTGGTCGTGCCCCTCGCCCGCGCTCTCCCGGATGCCGAGGAAGAAGGCGAGCTTCACCGGGTTGAGGTAGATCTCCCGCAGCCGCTCGGCCTTGTCGGGGACCACGTCGATCCGGCCGACCTTGGCGAGGTCGCCGGTGGAGGCGAGGACGTCGGCGGTCCCCTCCCAGTTGTTCCCGACGAAGAGCACCTCGCGCAGGCCGCCGGCGGGACCGGAGCCCGGAGCGGGACCGGACGGGGCCGGTGTGAAGGCGGTGAGCAAGGTGGCCGCGGCCAGCAGGCCCAGGGTTCGCACGGTACGCAACATCCGCTCAACTCCGCTACGGGGAAGGGATGGAGAGGGTGCCTCCTATTACCGGCGGGTAAAATAGGGGGAACGACACCAGGGCGCAACCCCCACGGAGTGCGCCCTTTCCTCACGTCCCTCCTTCACGTCCGGTCGTCACGTTTCCCCCGTCCGACCGTCGTGCCTTCAAGCGACGGAAACGATCCGGTCGAGCATCGTGTGCGAGACGTCCGGGTGGATCGGGACGTGCGCGCCGGTCAGGGCCGCGCCGGTGCCGCCGCGGCGGTTCGCGACGATCTCGGCGGCGATGGACAGCGCGGTCTCCTCCGGGGAGCGGGCGCCGAGGTCCAGGCCGATCGGGGAACGCAGCCGGGCCAGTTCGAGCTCGGTCACCCCGACCGCCCGCAGTCGCTCGTTGCGGTCCTCGTGGGTGCGGCGGGAGCCCATGGCGCCGACGTAGGCGACGGGCAGCTTGAGCGCCAGTTCGAGGAGCGGGACGTCGAACTTGGCGTCGTGGGTGAGCACGCACAGGACCGTCCGGCCGTCCACGGCCGTGGTCTCCAGGTAGCGGTGGGGCCAGTCGACGACGATCTCGTCCGCCTCGGGGAAACGGGTCTTCGTCGCGAAGACGGGCCGCGCGTCGCACACCGTGACCCGGTAGCCGAGGAACTTGCCGATCCGCACGAGGGCGGAGGCGAAGTCGATGGCACCGAAGACGATCATCCGCGGGGGCGGGACGCTGGACTCGACCAGCACCTTCAGCGGCTCTCCGCAGAGCCTGCCGTCGGCGCCGATCTCCAGCACGCCGGTCCGGCCCGCGTCGAGCATGGCGCGGGCCTCCTCGGCGATGGTGCGGTCCAGCTCCGGGTGTCCGCCGAGACCGCCCTGGTGGGCGCCTTCGGTACGGACGAACACGGCGCGGCCCATGAGCTCGGCCGGGCCCTGCGCGATGCGGGCCACCGCAGCGGCCTCGCCGCGGGCCGCGGCGGCCAGCCCGGCCGCGAAGGCCTCCCGGGCGGGAGAGCCCACGCGGACCGGGGTGACCAGGATGTCGATGATTCCGCCGCAGGTCAGGCCTACGGCGAAGGCATCGTCGTCGCTGTACCCGAAGCGCTCGTGGACGGTTTCGCCGTCCTCCAGCGCCTGCCGGCACAGCTCGTACACCGCACCTTCCACGCATCCGCCGGAGACCGAGCCGATGGCCGTGCCCTCGCTGTCGACGGCGAGAGCGGCCCCGGGCTGGCGGGGCGCGCTCCCGCCGACCGCCACGACGGTGGCGACGGCGAAGTCACGCCCCTGCTCGACCCACCGGTTCAGCTCTTCGGCGATGTCCAGCATGGGGGCCTCCTCGGAGAGGTTCGGTTCCAGTATCTGATACGTGGATCTGATGCGTGCATCGGATACGTGGAGGTGCGGGTACGTGATGATCAGGCGGTTCGGGGTCAGCCGACCCCGAGCCAGTGCTCGATCGGGTTCAGGGCGAAGAACACCAGGAAGATCCCGGTCAGCGCCCACATGAAGCCACCGATCTCCCGGGCCTTGCCCTGAGCGATCTTGATGGCGACGTAGGAGATCACACCGGCGGCGACGCCGGCCGTGATCGAGTACGTGAACGGCATGATCACGACGGTCAGGAAGACCGGGATCGCGGTCGCGCTGTCGGCCCAGTCCACGTGGCGGGCGTTCTGCATCATCATCGCGCCGATGACGACCAGCGCCGCGGAGGCGACCTCACCCGGGACGATCTGCGTGAGCGGGGTGAAGAAGAGGCAGGCGGCGAAGAACAGGCCGGTGACCACGGAGGCGAGACCCGTGCGGGCACCCTCGCCAACGCCGGTCGCGGACTCGACGAACACGGTCTGGCCGGAGCCGCCCGCGACGCCACCGATGGCGCCACCGGCGCCGTCGATGAAGAGCGCCTTGGACAGGCCCGGCATGCGGCCCTTGTCGTCGGCCAGCTTGGCCTCGGTACCGACACCGATGATGGTGGCCATGGCGTCGAAGAAGCCGGCGAGCACCAGCGTGAAGACGATCATGCCGACCGTCATGTAGCCGACGTCGCCCCAGCCGCCGAAGGAGACGTCGCCGAAGAGCGAGAAGTTCGGCATCGAGACCGCGGAGCCGTCGAGCTCCGGCGGGCCGTTCTTCCAGGCCTTCGGGTCGATGTCCACGATGGCGTTGAGGATCGCGGCCAGGACGGTGCCGCCGACGATGCCGATCAGGATGGCGCCGGGCACCTTGCGGGCCTGGAGCATGAAGATGGCGACCAGGGTGATGCAGAAGAGCAGCACGGGCCAGCCGGACAGCTCACCGACGGCGCCGAGCTGGACGGGGGGACCGAACTCCGGGCCCTTGCCGACGAAACCGGCCTTGACGAAGCCGATCAGGGCGACGAAGAGGCCGATGCCCATGGTGATCGCGTGCTTGAGCGCGAGGGGGATCGCGTTCATGATCATCTCTCGGAGGCCGGTGACGACCAGGAGACAGATCACGACACCGTAGACCACACACATGCCCATGGCCTGCGGCCAGGTCATCTGGGGGGCCACCTGCGAGGCCAGCACGCCGGACACGGACAGACCCGCGGCGAGGGCGAGCGGCACCTTGCCGACGAAGCCCATCAGGAGCGTGGTGACGGCTGCGGCGAACGCGGTGGCGGTGATGATCGCCGACCCGTCCATGACCGTGCCGGCGACGTCCTTGCCCGACAGGAGCAGGGGGTTGAGCAGGAGGATGTACGCCATCGCCATGAAGGTCGTGATGCCGCCACGAACCTCGTTGCCGACATTTGAGCCTCTGTGCGTTATATGGAAATAGCGGTCGAGCCAGGACCGTCCGGCGGGCGGCTGAGAGCCGTCGCCGGCTTCCTCCGCGGTGGTCTTGGGCTCTACTGACGACTGGGTCATGGTGCCTAACTCCCAAGGTTCAAAGGGGCACCCGCTTGGAGATTGGAGACGCGGGATTTGGGATGCTGCGTTTGGCTGCACGACCCGGGGTGACGGCCCGAGGCGACGCGAATGTTCACTGCGTTTACTGCGGGTAGTGCGGGGGTGACCGCTGGTACCACGGGGGTTCTTGCAGGGGTACTGCCGGGTGAAGGGACCGCGAGCGGTGCGGTGCTTCGTACGTCCTCCGGACGGTGTGGCGCGAAGTGTGACGTTCCCATGCACACCGCCCGGAGAGTCTGAGGGGGTCCGGGGGCCTCGCGGCCCCCGGACCACGCCGTCCTAGAGGGTCCCGGTCAGGGCTTCCGGACGGATCGGCGTCTTGTTGATCTCCAGACCCGTCGCCTGCCGGATCGCCGCGATGACGGCCGGGGTGGACGAGAGGGTCGGGGCCTCGCCCATGCCGCGCAGGCCGTAGGGGGCCTTCGGGTCGGCGAGCTCCAGGACGTCGACCGGGATGGTCGGGGTGTCCAGGATGGTCGGGATCAGGTAGTCCGTGAAGGAGGGGTTGCGCACCTTCGCGGTCTTCGGGTCCACGATGATCTCTTCCATGATCGCGACGCCGAGGCCCTGGGTGGTACCACCCTGGATCTGGCCGACCACGGAAAGCATGTTGAGGGCCTTGCCGACGTCCTGCGCGGTCGCCAGCTCGACGACCTTGACCAGGCCGAGCTCGGTGTCCACCTCGACGACCGCGCGGTGCGCGGCGAAGGTGTACTGGACGTGGCCGTTGCCCTGGCCGGTGACCAGGTCGAAGGGCTCGGTCGGCGCGTGCCGGAACTCCAGCTCGAGGTCGATGGCCTCGTCGCCCAGGATGTCGGCGATGTCCGCGAGGACCTCGCCGCCGTCGGTGACGACCTTGCCGCCTTCGAGGAGCAGCTCGGCCGTGGCCCACGCCGGGTGGTACGAGCCGTTCTTGCGGCGGCCGATCTCCAGGAGGGCCTCGCGGACCGCCTCACAGGTGTTCTTCACGGCGCCACCGGTCATGTACGTCTGCCGGGAGGCGGACGTGGAACCGGCGGAGCCGACCTGCGTGTCGGCCGGGTGGATGGTCACCTGCGTGACGCCCAGCTCGGTACGGGCGATCTGCGTGTGGACGGTGATGCCGCCCTGGCCGACCTCCGCCATGGCCGTGTGGACCATCGCGACGGGCTCGCCGTTGATGACCTCCAGCCGTACGCGGGCGGTCGAGTAGTCGTCGAAGCCCTCGGAGAAGCCGACGTTCTTGATGCCGACCGCGTAACCGACGCCGCGGACGACGCCCTCGCCGTGGGTGGTGTTCGAGAGGCCGCCGGGCAGCGCGCGGACGTCCGCGCTCTCGCCGGCGGACTCCCACTGGCGCTCGGGCGGCAGCGGGCGGGCCTTGACCCGGCGCAGCAGCTCGGCGACCGGCGCCGGGGCGTCCACGACCTGGCCGGTGGGCATGATCGTGCCCTGCTCCATGGCGTTCAGCTGGCGGAACTCGACCGGGTCCATGCCCAGCTTCGCGGCGAGCTTGTCCATCTGGGCCTCGTAGGCGAAGCATGCCTGGACGGCGCCGAAGCCGCGCATCGCGCCACAGGGCGGGTTGTTCGTGTAGAGCGCGATCGCCTCGATGTCCACGTCCTCCAGGACGTAGGGACCCACCGAGAGGGAGGAGGCGTTGCCCACGACCGCCGGGGAGGCGGAGGCGTACGCGCCGCCGTCCAGAACGATCTTGCACTTCATGTGCGTGAGCTTGCCGTCCTTGGTGGCACCGTGCTCGTAGTAGAGCTTCGCCGGGTGGCGGTGCACGTGGCCGAAGAAGGACTCGAACCGGTTGTAGACGATCTTGACCGGCTTGTTGGTGGCCAGGGCCAGGAGGCAGGCGTGGATCTGCATCGAGATGTCCTCGCGGCCGCCGAAGGCGCCGCCGACGCCCGAGAGCGTCATGCGGACCTTCTCCGGCGGGAGGCCCAGGACCGGGGCGATCTGCTGGAGGTCCGAGTGCAGCCACTGGGTGGCGACGTACAGCTCGACGCCGCCGTCCTCGGACGGCACGGCCAGACCGGACTCCGGGCCGAGGAAGGCCTGGTCCTGCATGCCGAAGGTGTACTCGCCCTCGACGATGACGTCGGCGCGCTTGCGGGCCTCCTCCACGTTGCCGCGGATGATCGGCTGGCGGTGCACGATGTTCGGGTGCGGGACGTGCCCGATGTGGTGGTCGTCGCGGCCCTCGTGGATCAGCGGCGCGCCGGGGGCGAGGGCGGAGGCCTCGTCCGTGACGAGCGGCAGCTCCCGGTAGTCGATCTTGATCTTGGCCGCCGCGCGGCGGGCGGTCTCCGGGTGGTCGGCGGCCACGAGGGCGACCGGCTCACCGTGGTGACGCACCCGGCCGTTGGCGAGGACCGGGGTGTCCTGGATCTCCAGGCCGTAGTTCTTCATCTCGGCCGGCAGGTCGTCGTAGGTCAGCACCGAGTACACGCCGGGCATGGCGAGCGCCTCGGTGATGTCGATGGAGACGATCTCGGCGTGGGCGACGGTGCTGCGCAGCGTCTGGCCCCAGAGCATGTCCTCGTGCCACATGTCCGAGGAGTACGCGAACTCGCCGGTGACCTTGAGGGTTCCGTCCGGGCGAAGAATCGATTCGCCGATGCCGCCCTTGTTGTGCTTCTGGGTGACGTTCGTCGGCGTACCGGCGGGCACGGTGCGGGTGTTCTGCGCCATGGTCAGACCGCCTCTCCCTGACGGGCGGCCGCGAGGCGGACCGCGTCGAGGATCTTCTCGTAACCCGTGCAGCGGCAGAGGTTGCCGGACAGGGCCTCACGGATGTCCTGGTCGGACGGGGAGGAGTTCTCCTCCAGGAGCGCGTCCGCCTGGATCAGCAGACCCGGGGTGCAGAAACCGCACTGGACGGCGCCGGCGTCGATGAACGCCTGCTGGATGGTGGAGAGTTCCACGCCCTCGCCGGTCTGCGAGTCAGCCGCTCGACCGGGCCCGTGCGCCTGCCACTGCTTGGCCGCGTCCAGGGACACGCCCTTGCTGCCACAACCGCCGCCGGTACCGCAGGCACCGCCGTGGCCGTGCTCGTCGCGCTGCTTGGAGAACTCCGCCAGCCCCTCGACGGTCACGACGTCGCGACCCTCGACCTGACCGGCCGCCACCAGACACGAACAGACCGGTACGCCGTCCAGACGGACGGTGCAGGAACCGCACTCGCCCTGCTCACAGGCGTTCTTGGAACCCGGCAGGCCCAGGCGCTCGCGCAGGACGTAGAGGAGGGACTCGCCCTCCCACACGTCGTCGGCTTCCTGCTGACGGCCGTTGACCGTGAAATTGACGCGCATGATTACGCAGCCCCTTCAAGCGAGCGGCCGTTGCCGGTACCGCGGTACTGCTCCCAGGTCCAGACGAGCTGGCGGCGAGCCATGATGCCGACCGCGTGACGGCGGTACTTCGCCGTGCCGCGGACGTCGTCGATCGGGTTGGCCGCGCCGGAGGCGAGGTCACCGAACTGCTTGGCGATCGACGGGGTGATGACCTTGCCGGACTCCCAGAAGCCGCCCTCGTCGAGCGCGGCGTTCAGGAACTCCTCGGCGGCCTTCGCCCGGATGGGCGTCGGCGCGGCCGAACCGATGCCGGTGCGGACCGTGCGGGTCTCGGGGTGCAGCGCCAGACCGAACGCGCAGACCGCGATGACCATCGCGTTGCGGGAGCCGACCTTGGAGTACTGCTGGGGGCCGTCCGCCTTCTTGACGTGAACGGTCTTGATGAGCTCGTCGGCGGCCAGCGCGTTGCGCTTCACACCCGTGTAGAACTCGTCGATCGGGATGAGGCGGGAGCCGCGTACGGATTCCACCTCGACCTCGGCGCCCGCCGCGAGCAGCGCGGGGTGGGAGTCGCCGGCCGGCGAGGCACAACCGAGGTTGCCGCCGACACCGCCGCGGTTGCGGATCTGCGGGGACGCGACCGTGTGCGAGGCGAGCGCGAGTCCCGGGAGCTCCGTGCGGAGGTTCTCCATGATCTGGGTGTACGGGACGGAGGCGCCCAGGCGGACCACGTCCTCGCCGACCTCCCATTCCCGCAGCAGACCGATGCGGTTCAGGTCCAGGAGGTACTCCGGCCGACGGTGGTCGAAGTTGATCTCGACCATCACGTCGGTGCCACCCGCAATCGGCACAGCTGAGGGGAACTCGGCCTTAGCGGCGAGCGCCTCCTCCCAGCTGGCGGGGCGAAGGAAGTCCATGAGCGGCTCTCTTCTTCTTCATCGTGTCGTTTACTTCAAGCCAGGAGGCCTGAGAGCCCTCGACTGGTCGTTCACGTGCTGTTAACGCGGTGTGGACCCAGTACACAAGCAGCTCGCCCCCCGGTGCAGTCACTGAAACCATGAAGGAGTTGGCTGACGGCCTCCCTCGTCTTGTAGATTCGTATGAAAGGCAGGATGCGACGACCTGCCCGTTTCCCAACGGCAACATTCGAGACAGATCGGCGGCGACATCATGCGGCTGCGCGCACTGCTGGAAACCGAGGCGCTGGGGCTGCGGCTGCTCGGCGGCGAGGGTGAACTCGACCGGACGGTCCGCGGGGTCATGACGACCGACCTACGGGATCCCAGCCGGTACCTGTCGGGGGGCGAACTCGTCTTGACCGGCCTGGCATGGAGACGAAATTCAGCCGACTCCGAGCCATTCGTACGAATCCTGGCGGGCGCGGGCGTCGCCGGGCTCGCCGCGGGCGAGGCGGAGCTGCAGGCCATTCCCGATGATCTTGTTTCGGCCTGTGTGCGCAACCGGCTGCCGCTGTTCGCCGTGAACGAGGACGTTGCATTCGCCACGATCACCGAGTACGTCGTCCGGCAGGTTTCGGGCGAGCGCGCCGGAGACCTCGCGGCCGTCGTCGACCGACACCGCCGGCTGATGACCTCGGGTCCGGCCGGTGGCGGCCCCGACGTGGTGCTCGATCTGCTCACCACCGACCTCGACCTCCGGGCCTGGGTGCTGTCCCCCACCGGCCGGCAGATCGCCGGGGCGGGCGAGCCGCTGGCGCCGGGCGTGTGCGCAGCACTGGCGGGCGAGCACCTTGCGGCGGTCCGGACGGGCCGCAGGGGGCCGCATCGGATCTCCATCCAGGGTATTACCTACTCGCTCTTCCCGATCAGGGGACACGGGCGCGGGGCCGCCGTCCCGGGCGCCCGGGACGTGCGCGAGACCGTGCTCTCGGACTGGCTGCTGGCCGTCGAGGCGGACGCGGGCGACTGGCCCGCCGAACGCCTCGACCTGCTGCAGGGCGTCACCCAGCTGATCGCCGTGGAGCGGGACCGGCGCGACGCGGCCCGCACCGTGCGCCGCCGCCTCGCACAAGAGGTCCTCGAACTGGTCCAGACGGGTGCCCCGCCCGCGGAGATCGCCGCCCGCCTGCGGGTCGCGGCCCCGGTCCTGCTGCCCGGACTGGGCGCCGCCCCGCACTGGCAGGTCGTCGTGGCCCGGGTGGACTGGGAGGGCGGGGACATCCCCGGCGGCCCGGTGGCCCAGTCGCTGCTCGAGGAGATCCTCGTCGACCCGTCCGTGTCGGGGCCCGAGCCCTCGGACCGGATCGCCGTGGCCCATGCGGGTGACGAGGCCATCGCCCTGGTCCCGCTGCCCTCGCTCTCCGGGGACGCCGGGGAGGACAAGGGCCCCGACTCCGCCCTGCACGCCGACGAGTTGCTCGCCGTCGTACGGGACCCCCTGGCGGCCGGCCTGGCCGACGACGGCCGGCTCACGCTGGGCGTCAGCGCGGCCGTGCACTCCGCCGAGGGGCTGCGCGGGGCGCTGGAGGAGGCCCGGCACGCCCGTCGGGTGGCCGCGGCGCGCCCGGGCCGGGTCTGCGCGGCGGGCCACCACGAGCTGGCCTCGCACGTACTGCTGCTGCCGTTCGTCCCGGACGACGTCCGCCGCGCCTTCACGGCCCGGCTGCTGGACCCGCTGCGGGACTACGACCGGCGGCACCGCGCGGAGCTCATCCCCACGCTGGAGGCCTTCCTGGACTGCGACGGCTCCTGGACCCGCTGCGCGACGCGGTTGCACCTGCACGTCAACACGCTGCGCTACCGCGTCGGACGAATCGAGCAGTTGACGGGTCGGGACCTGTCCCGGCTGGAGGACAAGCTCGACTTCTTCCTGGCACTGCGGATGAGCTGAGGAGATCCGTCCCGGGGCCGTCGGGGTTCGGCCACGGGGCGGCTGATGATCCGTCCGGACTTTGTGAAAGAGTTCACCCAACCCCTTGGCCGATGCCGTGAATCCGTGCTCTCATTTCGCCCCAGGGCTCAACGATGTGCTGCTTGCTTGCTTTGGGGAGGGCAATGTGGCGGACACCGCCATGTCGGGTGCCGGAACGAGCGGAGGAGACGACCCCCTCCAGCGGGCGATATGGCGGCTGCGCTCGCGCGGCTGTTGGACGGATGCGGCGGCGCTCCTGACGCCCCACATCGGCAAGGCCGGCAGTGCCGGGGCCGCCGTGCAGCGGACCGCGCTGCTGGTGGAACGGTGCCTGTTCACCGGGCAGGGCTGGGCCGAGGCCGAAGACGCGCTGCGGATCGCCGAGGCGGTGTCCCAGGACGACGACGACCGGGGAGCGGCCGCGTGCGAACGGGGCCAGCTGGCGTACGCCGCCACCGTGCTCGGCGTACGCGACCGGGCCGACGAGGCCCGCTCCGCGCTGGGCCGGGCCGCGGCCCTGCTGTCGCCGGAGTCCCGGACCCGCCCGTTGCTGGACTTCCGGCGGGGGCTCGTCGCCGAGCACCTGGCGGACGCCCCGCAATCGGCCCGGCCGGCCTACCACCGGGCCCACGCCGGGGCGGAGGCGCACGGGGACACGCTGCTGCTGTCCTTCACCTGGCGGCACCTGGCCGCGCTGGCCCTGCGGGACGGGGAGGTGGCCGAGGCCCGCAAGGGCTTCGCGGAATCCCTGCGCATCCGGGAGGACCTGGGCTTCCTGATCGGCACGGCCCCGGCGCTGGCCGCGCTGGCCGAGGCCGAACCGGAACCGGAGGCCACCCGGCTCCGCGCGGAGGCCCGCCGCCTGTTCCACCTGCTGGGCGGCATCCCCACCTGGCTGGCGGACCAGCTCCACCCGACCCCGTCGCCCGCGACGTAGCTTCCGGTACCCACCCGGCGCCCCGTCGCCTGCGGCGCGGCTTCCGGTGCCCGCACGGCGCTCCGCGCCCGCGCCTCGAACGCCGGCGGGGCCGGGAGCGGCGTGGGGTCCCGGGCGGAGGTCCGGTCAGGCGGGGGAGCCCGCGAAGTGTTCGCGGACCAGCGACTCCACCACCGCGAGGTCCCGCCCGATCAGGGCCTCCAACAAGGCCGAGTGCTCCGCCGCGTCGGCCACGAGATCGGCCCGGCGCACCCGCGGAGCGCCCGGCAGGGGCCACTGGGCCCGGCGGTGGAGCTCCTCCGCCACCTGCACCAGCTGGTCGTTGCCGGCCAGCCGCAGCACCGACCGGTGGAAGTCCCGGTCCGCTTCCGCGTATCCCGGCAGGTCACCGGCCGCCGCCGCCTCGGCCGTGGCGGCGGCGGCCGGACGCAGGGCCTCCCAGGTGGCCGCCGGAACCGTGCGGGCCAGCCGGATCATCACGGGGACTTCGAGCAGTGCCCGTACCTCGGCCAGCTCGGCGAGCTCCTTCGGGGTGCGGGAGAGCACGCGGAAGCCCCGGTTGGGGAGGCACTCCACCGCCCCCTCCACGGCCAGCTGCTGCATCGCCTCGCGCACGGGGGTCGCGGAGACCCCGAAGCGCTCCCCCAGGGCCGGGCCCGAGTAGATCTCCCCCGGCACCAGCTCTCCGTCGATCAGGGCCGCGCGCAGCGCGTCGAGCACCTGTCCGCGCACCGAATGGCGCAACACCTTCTGCCTTTGTGCCGGCACCCGGGCCTGGGCCGTTTCGTGCACGCGGTCCTCCTCCGGGTCTCGACCTGTCCTGAGAATAAGTGACGGCGCGCGCAGGGAGGGGTGCGGATCGATCCGAATCAGGTAAGGTAAGGCTAACCTGTTAACGATCGTGTGATTCTGTGATTCGGTGGCCCGTCATGACCGTCACGACCTTTCCGGCTGTCACATCCACCCCGCCCGGCTCTGCGGTGATGGACGCGTTCGCCAGGCTGGCCGAGGCGTACGGCGGGCTGCGGGTGATCGAGCGAACCGCCGACGAACCCGTCCCTCGCGGTGTGGGATGGGTCGGCGCGGACGAGCTCGCCGCCGGCGGGCCGGCCCTGGACGCCTTCCTCGCCTGGGACAACGCCCAGGTCCTGAGGGACTACGGGACCCAGGCCCGCCCCGACGTGATCGCGGGCTTCGGACTGCACCGGTATGCGTGGCCGGCCTGCCTGCTGATCACCCTCCCCTGGTTCCTGCACCGGCGGGTCCCCCGCCTCCCGGTCACCGAGGTGGCCTTCCACCGGACGCTGGGCCGGATGAGCGTGCACATCGGGGAATTCGCCTGCCTGCCGGACGATCCCGCGGCCGCGCTCCCGGGGGCCCGCGTCGTGCCCGACGAGGAGGCACTGCGCGACGAGGTGCGGGCAGCGGTGGCCCAGCACCTCGGGCCGCTGCTGGAAGGTTTCGGCCCGCGCATGCGGCGCGGCCGCCGCGCCCTGTGGGGCATGGTGACCGACGAGGTCGTCGAGGGCCTCTGGTACATCGGCAACCTGCTCGGCGAGGAGCAGCGGGCCATGGCCGAGCTGGAGGCGCTCCTGCCGAGGTCCACCGCCCCGTACTCCCCCAGCTACCACTGGGAGGGGCCCCCGGGCGGCGCGGGATTCCGTACGCTCACCGGCCCCGCCGGTGAGGAGCTGCCCACCCGGGACCGGGCCGGCTGTTGCTTCTTCTACACCATCCGCCCCGAGGACACCTGTGTCACCTGTCCCCGGACCTGTGACGCCGACCGGATCGCCCGTCTCGCGGCGACCGCCGCCTGAACCCACCCCGTACGACTGATCGTATTCGAACGCAACTCAGCCCACACGGGCGTCAGTTCGAACCACAACACCCTATCCGGCGGGCCCCGCCCCCCGATGGCGTCAACTTGCCCCGAAACCCGCGTGCACGCCTCACCGGCTACGCCACTATGGCGCCCGGAAAGCCGTACAGCCGCATGGCCGCACACGCGAGGCGAGGGACATCCGCATGAGACTGACCGACATATCGCTGGACTGGCTGCTGCCCGGCAGCCTGCTGATCCTGGGCGTACTTGCGGCAGTTGCGGTGCTGGCCCGTGGCAGGCGGGAGAGCGAGAAGGCCGCGGCCGACGACAGCTGGGAGCGCAGCGAGGAACGGCGGCGGCGCAAGGAAGCCGTCTACGGGACCGCTTCGTACGTTCTGTTGTTCTGCTGCGCGGCGGTCGCCGCCGCGCTCTCCTTCCACGGGCTGGTCGGCTTCGGCCGACAGAACCTCAACCTCACCGGGGGATGGGAGTACCTGGTCCCCTTCGGCCTCGACGGCGCCGCGATGTTCTGCTCGGTGCTCGCCGTGCGCGAGGCCAGCCACGGCGACGCGGCCCTCGGTTCGCGCATGCTCGTCTGGCTGTTCGCGGGCGCGGCCGCGTGGTTCAACTGGGTGCACGCCCCGCGGGGGATGGGCCACGACGGGGCCCCGCAGTTCTTCGCGGGGATGTCGCTCTCGGCGGCCGTGCTCTTCGACCGCGCCCTCAAGCAGACCCGCCGGGCGGCGCTGCGCGAACAGGGCCTGATCCCGCGGCCGTTGCCGCAGATCCGGATGGTCCGCTGGCTGCGGGCCCCCCGGGAGACCTTCGGCGCCTGGTCGCTCATGCTGCTGGAGGGGGTACGCACCCTCGACGAGGCCGTGGACGAGGTGCGCGAGGACAAGAAGCAGCGGGAGCAGGACCGGCACCGCAGGCGCGATCAGAACCGGCTGGACCGGGCACGCATCAAGGCGCTGGGCCGGCAGAACCGGGCGTTCGGACGGTCGCGCGGCCGCCAGGTCGAGCTCCCGGAACTGACGCAGGGAGCGGGCTCCGCGCCGGTCGGCGCGGAGCCGGCCATACCGGAATCAGGACAACTGCCCCTGCAACGCCGGCCCTCCCTGCAGGCCGTCAACCGAACCGAGTCCCTTGACGTGACCGGCACCCGGATGGTGGACCTCACCGCCGAGGACGACACCCAGACCATTCCCCGGCTGGACTCGCTGGAGCGCAAGCTGAAGGACCTGGAGCAGCAGTTCGGCTGATGCCGTCCGCTCGTCCGGGGAAACCCCACGGGGCCCGCCTCCTCAGGCGGGCCCTGCGTCGTACGGCCCGCGCTACGACGCCTCGTGCCGTCCGTCGAGCTCGAACCACACCACCTTGCCGCTGCCCAAGGCGAGCGCGTCCACGCCCCAGTTGTCGGCGAGCGCCTGCACCAGCACGAGTCCCCGGCCGTGCGTACCGTCGTCGGCGGTCGGTACGTACGGTCGGGGCCGGCGTGCGGCATAGTCCCGGACCTCCACCCGTAACCGGGTGGCGGCGAGGCTCGCGTGCACCTCCGCGCCTCGGTCGGTGTGGACGAGCGCGTTGGTCACGAGCTCGGTGATCAGCAGCTCGGCCACCTCGGCGGCATCGGTCCTGCACCGGTGGCGCATCAACTCCCGCAGGTCCCGGCGGACTTCGCCGACCGCCTTCAGGTCGGCCCGGCGCACGCTCCGGGTGATCCGCAGCGTGTCCACCGCTTCTCCGCCCCCGCCCCCGCCGGCGGACGGCTCGCGCTGCACCGGCCTCCCTCTCCCCCACGGCTTCCCGTTCTTCGCCCCCACCCGCACGGCGATGTCCCTCCGGTATCCTTGCTCTCGAACAGGTCTACGGGATGCATGCCCCCCGGGCGGTTCCGCACTCCTGCGGACTCGGGGGCCGGGCAGGTCGGGGAGGCCGGATCGAGCCATCCGGATCACACGGCCGCCGTCTCCCCCGTACGCGATCTTGCTGGCGGGCCGTGCAAATCCGGCCACGGTTTCGGCGCCGGTCTTCGGAGGAACCCACAAGGCGGCCAGGTCCGTCACCCCGTCCGCCCGAACGGGCCCCCGATGCCGGAAAGCCTCCTCCAAAGCCCCTGTGAGCTGCTCGGCCTTCGCCACGCGGACCCCGTACGCGCCCGCCGCACGCACGAGGGCCGCGACGTCGGGGGCCTGGTCCGCCGCCCCGGAGGAGCGCAGGCCGGAAACCGACACCTCCCACCGGGCCCTTCCACGGGGTGAGTTGTCGAAGAGGAGCATGGTGAAGGGCAGGTCGTACTGCATGAGGGGGAGGAAATCTCCCCTCGGCATCGAGGAACCACTGGCGTCCGCCATCTACACCACTTGACGGTTCCGCTCGGTGGACCGTGCGCCGCTCGTCGCTCGGGCAGTCCCCGGCCATCCACTCCCAGCTCGTCAACTGCACGGCCTCCGGGGACGGTCCGCCGGCCTTCGGGCCCGTCAGGACTGTTCGAGGGTGACGACACATCGGCACGGACAGGTTCCGGGGGTGTGGCCGAAAGTGTGGCGGAAGACGTCGAGGAACGCGCTGGCGGACGACCAGCCGCACAGGTGCGCCACGGTGGCGACCGGGGTGTTCTCGGCCAGCAGCACCAAGGCGTGGTACAGGGGTTGCTGGGATGAGGCCCGCAGCTGGTCGGGCAACACGGCCCGCAGACGGCCGCGTTCGGGGCCTGCGCGTAGGCGGGGATCAGTTCCCGCAGGAGGGGGCCGACCGCCAGGACGGTCGGCCGGTCCAGGCCGAGCGGGTTGTCGCTCGCGGGCAGCCCGACCAGGTGCAGTTCGAGTGCACCGTGCGCCTGGTGGGCGTGCAAGGTCCCGGCCGGCACCCAAATGGCGCGGGTGCCGTCTGGCACGCTGATCGCGGAATCACCCTGTTCGCCAGACGCCGGCCCGATTCACTGGATGCCGGCCCGCCTGCGATCGCGGTGCCGGCGCGGTCGCCAGTGCCCGGCAGGTCCTCGGCGAGCCGGCCTGCGAGTGCGCTCACCGGGCATCGACCGGGTGAGGACGCCGAATGCGAGCAGGGCGAGCGCCGGCAGCACGGCGACGATGATTCCCATCGGCAAGGCGTCGGTGGCGCCACCCGCGCCGGCCAGCGGAGCAAGTGCCCCGCCGAACATGAACTGGCTGAAGCCGAGCAGAGCGGCTGCCGACCCGGCGTGTCCGCCGTGGTCCGCCAGGGCCTGGGCCGCGGCGTTCGGCATGACCAGGCCCACGCTGGAGACCAGGACGAACAGGCCGATCAGGAGCACGGGCAGGGGTGCCCGTGTCAGCACCGCTCCCAGGACCGTGGTGCCACCGGCTGTCGCGCCCAGCAGACCGGCGAGCAGCAGCACGCGGGCGCCGGCCCGGGCCACCAGCCGGCCGCTGATCTGGGCGGCCGCAATGAGTCCGGCGGCGTTGACGGCGAACACGGCGCTGTACTGCTGCGGTGACAGGCCGTGGATTTCCTGCAGGACGAACGGCGAGCCGGAGATGTAGGCGAACATCGCCGCGAAGACCAGGCCGTTGGCCAGGACGTACCCGGTGAAGACCCGGTCGCTGAGCAGCTGCCCGACGACAGCCGGCAGCGGCTGGGGCGACGCGGAGGACCGGGTCTCCGGCAGTCCTGCGGCGGAGGCCGCCAGCATCACGGCGCCCAGTACGGCCAGGCTCACGAAGATCCCCGGCCAGGCCGTGACGCGCAGTAGCTGGCCGCCGAGGACCGGCGCGAACACCGGCGCCAGGCCGGTGATCAAGGTCAGTGCGGAGAAGAGACGTGCGGTGCGGGTTCCGGAGGTGCGGTCGCGGACCATGGCGTTGGCGATGACGATGCCGAACGCCCCGCCGATGCCCTGGACCAGGCGTAGGCCGACGAGGGTCCGGACGTCGGGCGCCACCGCGCAGAGCGCGCTGGCGATCGTGTAGAGGGCGAGGCCCGCCAGCAACGGACGCCGCCGGCCGTAGGTGTCGCTCAGCGGCCCGGCGATCAGCTGCCCGATGGCCAGCCCGGCCAGGCAGGCGGTGATGGTGAGCTGGGTGGCCGCGGCGCTGGCGCGCAGGTCGCCGGCGAGGTCCGGCAGTCCGGGCAGGTAGCCGTCGATGGACAGTGGTCCCAGGGCCACGAGCGCTGCGAGCAGGACGATGAACCGGGTGTGCCGGCCGGCGGCGTCGTTGCTCATGGCTCAGTACGCCACGGTGATGCGGCGGCGGATCGCGGTGCCGCTCTCGATCGTGTCGGCCAAGGCGATCGCGTAGTCGGCGTACGAGATGCGGCTGTTGCCGTCGTCGTCGGTGAGCAGGGTGTCCCCGGCGCTGCGGTAGGCCCCGGTCCGCTCGCCCGCTCCGATGACCGCGGCGGGCGACACGTACGTCCAGTCGAGGTCGTGCACGCCGCGGTAGAGGTCGAGCGCTTCGGACTGGGCCTCGGCGTTGGCCTTCCACAGCGCGGGGAAGTCCGGGTCGTCCATGACCCGGGCGCCGGTCGGCGTGCGCAGGCTACCGGCACCGCCGATGGTGACCAGGCGGGTGACGCCGGCTCGGCGGAGTCCGTCGATCAGCGCACGGGCGGCGCCGACGATCGTGGCGCGGTCGTCCTCCTGGCCGATCCGGGGGCCGACGGCCGACAGTACGGCGTCGTGGGAGGTGGCGAGGCCGGCGACCGCGGCGGCGTCCGTGACGTCACCGGTGGTCACGGTCAGGGCCTTGTGCTCGAGTCCGTCGACGTGGCCGGCTCGGGTGACCGCGGTGACGGTGTGGCCGCGACGCAGTAGTTCCTCGGTGGTGGGCCGGCCGATGTTGCCGCTGGCACCGAACAGGACGATCTTCATGTGTTGCTCCTTGTTCCTGATGGTTTCTGATGGTCAGAGGACGGGCTGACCGTCGGCGATGATCGCCGCGGTGATGCCGCGCTCGTCGGCGGCGTGCTGGAAGCGCTGCTCGATGTCGGGTTGTTCGGTGTAGAACGGCGGGTTGTGGAACAGGCCGTAGTGCATGGCGCAGACGGTGCCGGCGCCGAGTGCGACGGCGGCCTCGACGCCCTGCTCGGGGGTCATGGTCGCCGGGACGTTGGCCGCGTAGCCCTCGAAGTGGGCGATGACGCCGTTGACCGGGACGAACGCGACGTCGAACGGGCCGTGGTCGCGGGCGATCTGCCACCAGCTGCCGTGCCACTGGGTGTCGCCGCAGTGGATGACTCGCCGGCCGGCGCCTTCGACGACCCAGGCGACCTGGTCACAGTCGTTGCCGCGCCAGTCCAGCGAGGTCACCGGGGTGACGGTCAGCTCTCCGATGCGGCGCGACCGGCCCAGGTCCTGGGCAACGGGGGTGATGCCCGCCTCGTGCAGCGCCGCCGCGCTCGGGGTGTGGCAGCCGATCGTGCCGGTGGCCGCGATCCGGGCGATCAGGTCGTGGTCGTAGTGGTCGGGGTGCAGGTGGGTGATGAGGGCGTGGGTGCCGGGCGGGGTGTCGACCGGGTCGACCGGCCGGTGCGGCGGCCCCATCACCGGCGCCAGCGGAGCGACGTTCTCGAGCGGGTCGATCAGCAGGCGGGTGTCGCCGAGACGGATCTCGACGCCGGCCCAGGCCAGCCGACGTACGGAAAGGGTCGTGGTCATGGGCAGCGACGCTAGACCGGCTTTGTTGAGAAAGTCAACAAGAGAGTATTGAATCTCAACCACCATGTAGGGTGGCGGCATGCGCACCTATGGGCAGTACTGCGGCATCGCGAAAACACTGGACGCCGTCGGCGACCGATGGACCCTGCTGATCGTCCGTGAGCTACTCGCCCTGGGTCCGTGCCGGCACACCGACCTGCGCAACGGGCTGCCCGGGATCGCCAGCAACCTGCTGGTCGACCGGCTCCGCGAACTCGAGGAAGCCGGCCTGATCCACCGCGAGGCCGCCCCGCCGCCGGTGGCCACCACCCTGTTCTCCCTCACCGAGCGTGGCCGCGAGCTGGAGCCGGTGCTGCGGGAGCTGAGCCGCTGGGGAATTCCGCTGTTGCGTGAGCCGGCCGGCAACGACACCTTCCGCACCCACTGGCTGGACATGCCCGCCCGGGCACTGACCGACCACCGCCCCGAACAGCCGGCAATCGCCCTGCAACTGCACGCCGATGGCAACGAAGACCTGGTCATCGAAGTCAAGGACGGCTCGGTGCACACACACGCCGGCCGGGTCGACCACCCCACCGCGTCCCTAACCGGACCGCCGCACCTGCTGGCCGCAACCCTGCTCGGCGACCTCGATCTGAGCGCCGCAGTACAGCAAGGCCTGCGGCTCAGCGGCGACCACGAGGCAGTACTGCGCATCCTGCCCCGCTGATGTGCGACATCCCGTGAGTTCTCCTGAGCTCTGCGGAGTCCTTTCCGTTGTGGCCAGGGGGTTCCTCCTCCTTCGAGCGCTCTGTGATCCGGTGACGCAACTTCGGGATTCCTGAAGCGTTCTCACCTCGTCCGACCGATCGGCAGTCGGAATGAAGGCGAGGAGGCTCGGGTTGGCGGCACTGGCAGTCGTACGGGACCTGCGTGAGCACTGGGCGCCGGCATCGTTTGAGGAGCTGGAGCGGTTCGAGACCGACGTGCTGTCCGGGTTCGTCCTCGCGCGGGCCTCGGCAGGGCTGGCGGACGGCACAATCCGCGGGGACGTCGGGCATCTGGACCAGATCAGGACCTGGTTCGGTCGGCCGCTGTGGGACATGGCGAGAAGCTGACGCCGCACGTCCTTCGGCACTTCTGCGCATCCCAACTCTATTCGAACGGGCTGGACTTGCTCGCGATCCAGGAGGTCTTGGGACACTCCTGGATTGCCACGACGATGCGCTATATCCACGTTCAGCAGACCCGGGTCGAGGACGCCTGGGTCACCGGGATGGAACGGGCCGCGAAGCGCTGGAAGGACTGGTCCGATGAGGTGGAACCTGCGGCTGACCGCCGCGAACAAGGGCATCTGGAAGGCGTCCGAGCTTCAGCGAAACCTCGCGGAGCACGGCCTGGTGATCTCGGCCGGGAAGATGTCCGGGCTGTGGTCCGGGCAGCCGGTCTCACTCAAGCTGGAGGACCTGGACGTCATCTGCGTCGTCCTCGGCTGCGAGATCGGAGACCTGCTGATCCCGGAGCCGGGCAAGGTC
Source organism: Streptomyces sp. NPDC091682 (assembly GCF_044756625.1). Classification (NCBI taxonomy): domain Bacteria; kingdom Bacillati; phylum Actinomycetota; class Actinomycetes; order Kitasatosporales; family Streptomycetaceae; genus Streptomyces; species Streptomyces sp. NPDC091682. The sequence goes on from NZ_JBIVTH010000003.1 coordinate 264,759, forward strand.
AACCGCCCTGGCCAGGAAGGGACCGGTCGAGTCGCGGTCGGCTCCGGCACCATCGCGCCCGCCGTGGTGCCCAAGCGCCGCGATGGCCGGTCGCTGCCTCCGACATGAGCCGGTATCCGAAGGGCTACCGCAAGCCCACCGACTCCTGCGACAGCTGCCTGGCCTGGGGCGACTTCAGCGGACGCCTCTGCCCTGCCTGCTACATGTTCGGCCGCAGCCACAAGACGGCCACCTGCGTCGGCTGCCGCCGCGTCCAGCCGCTGAAGTGGGGCTACTGCCGACTGTGCTGGTGCCAGGCCCGGCTCCACGCCAAGACCACCGTCGGCCAGCCGCCCGCCGAGGCAGACGTGAGGGCCGGCTCAACTCCGTCCGGCACCACCAACTGTTCTTCATGGGCTTGCACTACCGCAGAGGATCTGCACCCGTCGTTGCGCACCGCGGAGGAGGGCGGGGAGCCGTCCGGAAGCCACCACCCGCGCCGGCCTGGCGACCGAGTGCCGACTGGAGACAGCTACCGCTGTTCGGGCAGGTCCCGCGTGACTACAGCCATCTCGACCCGGCCGCCGTCGATCTGGCCGGCCCCTGGCTGGCCTGGGCGAAGTACCTCGCCTACCAGCTCGCCGAGGCACGGGGCTGGGGACGCGGCATCCGCTTCGCCGTCAACCGCAGCCTGGCCATCGTGCTCACCGAGTACGTCGAGGGCGACGTCATCCGCCACAGCGAGATCTTCACCCCGCTCCGGGCCCTCGATCTGCGGTTCGGACACACCACCACGGTCCTTGAGGAGATGGGGATCTTCCTGAACGACAGCGAGCCCTCCTTCGAACACTGGCTTGCCGAGCGCCTGGAGGGCCTCGCCCCCGGCATCGCGGCAGAGGTCGAGCGCTGGACCCGGGTTCTGCATGACGGCGGCCCCCGCAGCCTTCCCCGACAGCAGAGCACGGTCTGGCTCTACCTCAACGGGGCCCGTCCGGCACTGCTGGGCTGGTCGGACCGCTACGACCACCTGCGGGAGGTGACCCGCGAGGACGTCCTCACTCGACCGACTCGAAACCCTCGTCCGCAACCGTCTTAAACGGCTTCAATACCGGCCCGACACCCTTGACGGCTTCATAGCAGGCACCGGCCTGACCCTCGACGCCCCGGCATACCTTGACGAGTCGAAGTCAGTAGCACGGTGATCGGCATGTGGGGCGGGCACGTCATCCAACGGCGCTGGACACCGCGCGCCGCCGCCGTGCTCGGGCCACCGTCTTCATGACCGGCAGAAGCAGGAACAACACGGCACCCGCGCCGGTCGAGGCGGCTAGCAAGGTCGCCCCGCCGCCCTCCACGTCGGCCGCGGCGGCGACTGTCTGCGGATCGTCCGCCCGGTACCGGACGGTGAGGTGCGCGCCCACGGGGTATTTGCTGCCACTACTGCCTGGGGGCAAGGCCGCCACGACGGTGCGGTCCTGCGCCTCGAAGGCGACCGAGCACTGTCCCAGCGCGCACGTGCCGCGGGTATGCATGGTGGCGTCGGCGCGCACACCGTCGCGGAGCGAGCGCAGATGCTGGGCCTGGGGAATCAGTACCAGGGCCGACAGTGCGCCCAGGAGTAGTGCGAGACCGAGCCACACGAAGACTTCCGTACGATGCCCGGCGCCTGCACGTACCGTCTCGTCCACCATGTTCCCTACCCCCGTATGCCCTGCTCACGTAAGGGGCAACAGTATGTGGGGCTCCGCGGCGGGGTCACCCGTTGCTGGCGGCACCCATGAGCCGGTCCGGTTGCCGGACATCGGCAGAACGGGTGGCCCGAGCGACCCCGTTGCCACGGTCGTCCATACAGCCAGCACCTCAAGCCCATCAGGCACTTCGCCAAGGTTCACCCTGACAAGCCGAAGTCAGTATCGCCGGACGAGCACGCCCGCTCGACGACCTCACGATGAAACTGCTGCTGGACTGGCTGAAGCACCGGCGACGCCGGTGGCCGAACACGGCAAACCTGCACTTGCTGATCAACAACCAGACCGCCATGAAGACCAGCCGCGCAAGCAACCACTGGATCAGCGCGGCGATGCGCGGCCAGGACGCGACGCTGGAGCGGCTCCGCGTCGACCGGCAGCTCGAAGAGGCCCTCACCCACGGGCCGGACCCGCTCCACCTCGCCGAGGTGTTCGGGCTCGACGAGAAAACCGCGATGCGCTACGCGGACTCCGCACGAGCACTACTGGAACAGGCCGCTGAACAGCAGCTTCTATGAAATCTGCTCGACCGGGACGCACCCTGAAGGGAATAATCGGGCCGGTGACGTCGACCGAAGCAGCAGCAAGCGCCCTACAGGACCATGCCACCCTCTGGAGCGTGGGAGAAGCCCGTGCGAGCGACGTGGTCGATGCGGCCTGCGATGCGCTCGTCGCCGGACTCGACACCCCCGGCCTTCGTATCCTTGCCGCCTGCACACGTGCCGAGGCGGACTATGACGTCCACGATCTGCTTCCCGCAGCACTCGACGAACTCGGCCTCACCTTCTATTCGCTGGCAAGCGATGCCGGCCAAGAAGCCGCCGCCCGCGCGCTCGCACGCCGCATGCTCGCCGGCGAGCTGACACCTGGGGAGTTCACTTTCCGGATTCACCGGCGCTACGGACATGAGCTGCCCCTGACTGAGCGGCTCGCCGAACTCGACGACGAGTACGACGTCCTCGAATACGGCGACAGAACAGCGGCACAGGTCGATGCCGAGGTCACGGCCGAAGCCCGCCGCCTCGCAGCCCACCCCCACGTTCCCGCCGAACCCACGGGCACGCTCGGCTGATGCACACGGATCGACCCGCGGGTTCCCGCTGAACAGGCTTCAGTTTCCCTGAACCCACGGGGCTCTCCGGGTGTGAGTGGTTGCCGTACGGAAAGTGCCGCTGAGATTGATCTTGCTCCTGCTGGGCTACTTCGCGGGGGCTTCGAGCTGGCGGGGGCCGCCGACCCGCGTCAAGCCTTCTCGGCATGTGGAGTTGACGTCCCACGTGTACTCGGGTCTCCTGCTGCGATGTCTGACCTTCGCTTCCAAGAGCCCGACTGCGATGCCACTCTCAAGGACTGGCAGCACGTCCACAACACGATCATCCCCACCCACGTCTTGTCGTTGGAAGAGGTGCGGGAACGTTCCGAGCGTCACCGCCTGGAGATCGCGCACCTCGATGACACCCTCGTGGGCTGCAGTACGGTGCGCCCGCCGACGGATGACACGCGGACGGCGACGGTGATCGCCAGGGTGCTCGCCGCGCACCGTGGACAGGGGTTCGGGGAGGCCCTCTATCTGCGGGGGCTGCACCGGGCGCGGGAGTTGGGCGCCAGGGTGATCGAGACCGTCGTCCTGTCATCGAACCACGACGGCCTGCGGTTTGCGCTGGAGCACGGGTTCGTCGAGACCGAGCGCTACCTGCTGCCGGGGGACACCATCCCCTGGATCGACTTGCGGCTCTCCTGAGCACGACCGGCCCGAAGGACGTCACCCCGCGGCCCGTGCCCGTGAATTCACCAATCGGTCCCGTTCCGGTCGCCTGTGCCGTTCGGCCGCTGAAGGGCGGCCTGGTGCGCGGAGCGTTCCGACCCGTCGATAACCTGCGTCCTCATGATGCGTGCGTGGATGTTGCCGATGCTGTTCGGGGCCGGTGGAGCGGTCGTCTCGGTCGGCCTGGTCTTGAGCGGGAGCCCCGGCCCGGCCGCGGCGCTCCTCCTGGTGTTCGTGCTGCTGGCCGGCGTGCACTCGCCCCTGATGTTCCCGCGGTCGATCGGTGCGCCCGAGGCGCAGCGCCGCAGCGCGGCCGACGGCCGGCCGGTCGTCTTCTGGCGGCCGGGCTGCACGTACTGCATACGGCTGCGCATCCGGCTGGGCCGCAGCGCCCACCAACTCCACTGGGTCGACATCTGGAGCGACCCCGCAGGAGCCGCAGTGGTCAGGGCGGCCAACGACGGGAACGAGACCGTGCCGACCGTCCTCGTCGCGGGCCGGCCGCACACCAACCCGGATCCCGCATGGGTGCGCGGACGGCTCGGACGGCCCTAGCCTTCCGCGTGCCCGGAATCCGTACCGCCCCGGCTACGCCTCCCAGACCGCGGCGGCCGTGCGGTCGTCGGCGTACCCCTTGAGCCGGAGCTGGATGTCCGCGAGGAACGCCGCGAGGCCCGGCGGTTCCTGACGGGACCAGCGGGCGGCGAGTTCCGCCGGGAGCGCGGCCTCCTCACGCATCGGTTCCGACAGGCCCCCGGAGCACAGCAGCAGGGTGTCCCCGGGCCGGGCCACGGCCGCGCGGAAGCGGAAACCGCCGTCCGCGTCCTCGGCCGGCCCGGCGGGCTCCAGGTCCTGCCACTGCCCTGCACGGAGCCGGAAGAGGCCGCCCGCGCCCGCTCCGAAGCAGACCCGGGTGCGGCACTGCGGGTCCACCGGGAGCAGCAGCCCGCGCAGTCCGGCGGTGTACGCCGGTTCCGCGAGCCCCAGCTCGGCGGCGTGGGCCCGCAGTCGCCCGTACCCCCGGTCGGTGAGTCGTTGCAGGCCCGAGCGCAGGGCGTCGCGGCGCCCGGCGCGAATGTCGTCGGCCAGCCGCTCCTGGCTGCGCCCGACGGCCGACGCGACGGTGCGGCACAGTTCGGCGGCGGCCTCGGCGGCCCCGGGGGCGGCCCGGTCCCCGCCCGCGAGGGCCACCAGGACCAGCGCGTCGTCGCCGCTGCCGAAGCGGGCGGTGAGCAGGAAGTCGCGGCGGGCCTCGCCGCGGTAGCGGGCGGAGTCCCCGCGCAGGGAGGCGGCGCGCAGGGTGTAGGTGCCGTAGCGGGCCCCCTCCAGGACGGTGTCCGGGGTCAGTTCCTCGATGGCGGCCGGGGCGGTGGGCGGGAGGGGGCCCGGCTCGGCGGCGTAGGTGGGAGCGCGGTCGCCCAGGTGGGAGACCTCGGGTCGGACGGCCTCCGGTCCGTCCGCCACCGGCTCGGCCACCGGCCCGGACTCGGCCACCGGCGCCGGCTGCTGCCGCTGCAGCTGCTGCGGGGCCGGATCGAACCAGGCATCGGGGCTCGGCGAGTCCGGGTGCCGCACCGGCAACTCGGGCCCGCGCACCGGTGGTACGGCCACGCCCCCGAGCGCGTACCCCGTGGCGTCGCCCGCCCGGGGATCCCTCGGCGGCGGGAGGTCGGGCAGGGTCGGGGTGGGCGCCGGCTCCCCCTGCCGGGGGCCGGGCAGCAGCGACTCCGGGGCCCGCGGAGGTTCCGGGGCCCGCGGAGGTTCCGGCGGGCCCGGATCCGGCGCGAGGTCCGGCGCCGGGCCCGCGGCAGAGGCCGCGACCGGCACCGGTGCCGGGTCCGTCGTCACGCCCGCCGCCGAGCGGAACCGCTTGTCCAGGGTGTCCCCCGGGTCGGGTTCCGCTCCCGCGTCCGGGCCCTCGTAGAGCTTCTGCCACCAGTCGTCCGCGCCCTGCTGACTCATGGCTCCATTCTCTGTCCCCCACGGGGGCGGAAAACGCCGAATGCACGAAAAGGGTCCGCCGGGCCGCCGTCCTCCGACTCCCTTCCGATTCACTCGTACAAGTCGGCGTACGCCGTACGTCCGTACGATCGTTTGGGTGACCGTGGCGCCCTTCGCATGGGTCAGTTCGGCCTTCGGTGACGCGTACTTGCCGCAGGCGCCGGCGTGGTCGACGACCGCGCCCCACCGGGCGGCAGCCCTCGCGGCCCGTGGCACCGGGCCCGATGCCCTGGCCGTTCGCCGGGGTGACCGTCTTCGTCCCGTACGGCGGGGCCGGTTGCCGCGGGAAGGGGATCCCCAGCCCCTGCGGGTACGCCGGCGCGTCAAATGCCGTACGCGATATCGGACGCATCGCTCTCCCCTGGTGCATTCCGGCCAACTGCTGCGTTGCCCGGTGAAAGCGCCGCGTAAATGGCCTCTGGCCAGCGGATGTTGGTGCTGCGATGGCGTCACCTTGGCAGAGTGGAGTCGGGTGCGGCGATGATGTCCGCGGCGGGTTTGCGCCGTGGCCGCTTCCCGCCGGGCGCGTGTCGAAAGGTGGGTGAACGAGTTGCTGGGTGCCATAGGCCTGGACGAGGGCCAGGAGTCGGCGTACCGCGCGCTGGTCGCGCTGGGGGCCGCGGAGGTACCCGACCTCGCGCACCGGCTGACGCTGCCGGTGCCGCAAGCCGAACGAGCCCTGCGCCATCTGGAGCGGCACGGACTGGCGGCGCAGTCCTCGACCCGGCCCGGGCGCTGGGTGGCGGCCCCGCCGGGGGTGGCCCTCGGGGCCTTGCTGACCCAGCAGCGGCACGAGCTGGAGCAGGCGGAGCTGGCGGCGGCGCTACTGGCCGAGGAGTACCGGGCGGAGGCGACCGAACCGGCGGTGCACGACCTCGTGGAGGTGGTGCAGGGCGCGAGCGCGGTGGCGCACCGCTTCCACCAGATCCGGCTGGGCGCGGAGAAGGAGGTCTGCGCGCTGGTCACCGGCCGGCCGCAGGCGGTGACGGGGACGGGGGCGGACCACGACGCGGCCGACCGGGGCTCGGTGCGCGGGGTCGACTACCGGGTGGTCATCGAGCGGGAGGTGCTGACCGCGCCGAGCGGGATCCGGGAGGCGTCGACGGCGCTGGCGCGCGGCGAGCAGATCCGGGTGACGGGGCAGGTCCCGACCAAGCTGGTGATCGCGGACCGGTCGCTGGCCGTGGTCCCCCTGACGGCCCGCGGGGCGGATCCGGCGGCGCTGGTGGTGCACGCGTCGGGGCTGTTGGAATCCCTGACCGGCCTGTTCGAGGCGGTGTGGCGGGAGTCGTTGCCGCTGCGGCTGGGGGCGGCCGGTTCGGCCGAGGAGGCCGGGGGCAGCCCCGATGCCACGGACCTGGAGATCCTCTCGCTGCTCCTGGCGGGCATGACGGACGCGAGCGTGGCGAAGCACCTGGAGTTGGGGCTGCGGACGGTGCAGCGGCGGGTCAAGGGCCTGATGGAGCTGACCGGGGTGACGACGCGACTGCAGCTGGGCTGGCACGCGTCCGAGCGGGGCTGGGTGGCCCGATAGCCCCAGGTCGGTCAGGCTGAGCGCATGGATCTGCCTCAGCTGCTGCTGGTGGGGCTGGTGCTGCTGCTCGGGGTGGTCGGAGTGCTGATCCCGGGTGTGCCGGGCACCTGGCTGGTGTGGGCGGGGCTGCTGTGGTGGGCACTGCACGTGCGCTCGGCATCGGCGTGGACCCTGCTGGTCGCGGCGACGGCCCTGCTGTTGGTGGTCCAGGTGGTGAAGTGGCTGCTGCCGCCCCGCCGGGTGCGGGGGCTGGGCATCACCTCCCGGATGGTGGTGTTCGCGGGGGCCGGGGCGCTCCTGGGCTTCGTCCTGGTGCCGGTGGTGGGGGCGGTTCCGGGCTTCGTGGGCGGCATCTACCTGTGCGAGCGGCTGCGCCTGGGCACCCACGGCGAGGCCTGGGCGTCGGTGCGGGCGGTGATGCGGGCGGTGGGGACGAGCGTGCTGGTGGAACTGTTCGCGTGCCTGGTCCTGGTGGGGGCGTGGGTGGGGGTGGTGGTGGCGCAGTAGGCGCCCGACGGCCGGCGGCCGGCGCGGGAGACCGGGGTGCGGCCCTCGCGATCAGGGGATACGCTCTCGGCCCCTGACTCGATCGGTCGTGGAGGCGCCATGGGTACGTCCGTTCCGGGCACGCCGACCTTCCCCGCCCCACAGCTGCCGGCGGAGGGCGGCGAGCCGGCGTGCCTCCTGCACCTCGTCTGCGACGCATGCGGAAGCCTGGAGACCGCGCGCGAGGCGCACGGCTGCCCCCAGTGCGGCGCGCCACGCGCCGACGGGGACGACGGGAACCCGGGGCTCCCGTAACGGCGTTCGGTGCGGGAGCAGACGCCCGAGCGGGATCTTCGTTTGCTGCAGGGCGCCGGCCTGCCGAACTGCGCGGTGCCATGGGCTACGACTTCGACCGGCTGCGCGTCCGGCTCCGCTCCCGGGGCATCACAGCGTGCGTCGCCCGCGAGGGCGCCGATCCTTCCCAGCACCCCTGCGACCGCCGGGCCCCCGATGGAGGGCGATCCTCGGCATCACCCTCAGTCACGGGATTCAGCGCTTGACGATGACGTAGACCTTGTCCGGCTCGCGCAGCGTCATCAGGCCCCCCGAAATCAAGCAGGCGATGAAGGAGACCAGCATCCCCCAGGGCGACCACGTGGCGACCGAGATGATCAGCCCGAGGACGCTGAGCCCCAGGATGAACGGGGACATCCACACGAGCAGACCCAGGAGCAGGAATCCCAGGAGGATGTCGAGCCAGAGCATGCCGGTCATCTGAGTCCCCCACAATTCTTCATGTACGCAACCTCATCGCATTGCCTTGTGTGACCGGGGTTCTGCGTCCCCGGAACGCCGACGGAGGGCTAGGGCGCCTCGCGCCGCGGCTGGGGCGGCGAATAGGCCCTGAGCAGCGCGTCCAGGGCGGTGTCACGATACCGAAGTTCCCGCAGGATCCAGCCCTGGAGCTGCTCTTGCAGTGCGGCGAGCCCGGCGTTGTCATCGGCTTCGAGGCAATCGACGACCCTCTTCTGCCAGTCTTCCAACTTCCACATGTGATGGTTCTCCTCGTGCGACGAACGGGCGCCGGCCAGGAAGAAGGTCAGCGTCATGTGGTGGTTCTTCCACTCCTTGCCGACGGCCTCGGCCGTGACCAGTGCCGCCACCCGCTGGGCATGCTCAGCCGCCGAGTTGTCCGCCGGGTCGATGTTCTCGCTCACCGCTTTGATCATGGAACGACGATAACCTATTTTCGTCGAAGCGACGATAAAGGGGTCTTCTCTCGCCGGCGCTACGCCGGGTCGTCCGCAGCACAGACGGCCCAGGCCGTCTCTTCCGGATCTTGCCGGGCGAGACGGCCTAGGACCGTAGCCCGATGCGGGGGCCGGCGGTGGCTGCGAGGCTGGTCGGCATGACGGACTTCAAGGGTTTCAGCGAGGCCGAACTGGCTTACCTGCGCTCCCAGCACCTGGGCCGCCTGGCCACGGTGGACGCGGCCGGGCAGCCGCAGGCGAATCCGGTGGGCTTCTTCCCCCAGGAGGACGGGACGATCCTGGTGGGCGGAATGGCGATGGGCACGACGAAGAAGTGGCGCAACCTGCACGGGAACCCCCGGCTGTCGCTGGTCGTGGACGACCTGGTGAGCACCCGGCCGTGGCGGGTGCGCGGCATCGAGATCCGGGGCCGCGCCACGCTGGAGACGGGCCCGCACGCGTTGGGCCCCCATTTCAGCCCGGAGGTGATCCGGATCCACCCGGAACGCGTCCACGCGTGGGGGCTCTGACCATCCTCGGGAACCGCCGGTGTGCGGGTGGCCGACCGTCGCCGTACGGATCCCGACGCTGACGCTCTGTTTAGGGGCGGAGCAGCGACAGTAGGGGGTCGGGCTTGTGACGCTGTGAGGGGGAGTACCGGTGCCGATCCGGATGAGGGGCCGCGCCATCGTCGATGCCGTGGGAGGTGCCGTTTCCGCGGCCTCGCACGCCATGGCGCCGCAACGGCGGTCCGTGACCCGCTTACGCCTCACCTGCCTCTACGGCGGGGGGTTCATGATGGCCGGGACGGCGCTGCTGGCCGTGGTCCACCTGCTCGCGGTGCAGGCCGTGAGCAGGGGCAACGATCCGGTGTTCGAACTGCGTTCGGAGTCCGCGATCGTACTGGCACCGGCCGGTTGTCCGGAGCCGTCGGACCGCGGACGAGCCCCCTGTCCGGCCCCCGTGCCACAGCAGCCCCAGGACACTCTGGTGGCGTCCACCGCACTGGTCCTGGCCGCGCTCGTCCCCCTGTCGGCCGCCGCGGGATACGTGACGGCCGGATACGCCCTGTCGCCGCTCCGGCGGATGACCCACAGCGCGCGACGGGCCTTCAGCGAGTCCCCTTGACGGGTAGGGGCGTCCGGGCGGGGCGGGGGCGGGGTCCGGCCCACGGCACCCCGCCCCGGCTGCGCGTCAGACGCGGCCGCCCCGCTTCGCGGCGTGGTTGGCCCGGCCCTCCGCCGACTTCATGCGCCAGTCGCGGCGGATCTCCGACCGCAGCCGGGCGTCCGTCTTGGCGACGATGCGCTGGTTCTCCCGCAGGAGCTTGCGGTAGCTCTCCAGGCGGCGGTCCGGGAGCTCACCGGATTCCAGCGCGGCCAGCACCGCGCACCCCGGCTCCGCCTCGTGCGCGCAGTCGTGGAAGCGGCAGTGTTCCGCGTACTCCTCGATCTCCGAGAAGACCTGGCCGACCCCGGTCTCGGCGTCCCAGAGCCCGACGCCGCGCAGTCCGGGGGTGTCGATCAGGACGCCGCCGCCCGGCAGGGCGAGCAGGTTGCGCGTGGTGGTCGTGTGCCGGCCCTTGCCGTCGACCTCGCGGGCCGCCTGCACCTCCATGACCTCGGTGCCGAGCAGCGCGTTGGCCAGGGTGGACTTGCCGGCGCCCGAGATGCCGAGCAGCACGCTGGTGCCGTCGCCGACGATCGCGGCCAGCACGTCCGTACCCTCCCCCGTGAGGGAGGAGACGGTCAGTACCTGGACGCCGGGCGCGGTGGCCTCCACGTCATCGACCAGGTGCCCGAGCGTCGCCGCGTCCGGAACCAGGTCCGCCTTGGTGAGGACGACCAGCGGCTGCGCCCCCGATTCCCAAGCCAGGGCCAGGAAGCGCTCGATGCGCCCGAGGTCCAGCTCGACGGCGAGGGAGACCGCGATGACGGCGTGGTCGACGTTGGCGGCGAGGATCTGCCCCTCGGACCGCTGCGAGGAGGTGGACCGTACGAAGGCGGTCCGGCGCGGCAGGTACGCCTTCACGTAGCGGGGATTGCCGGCCGCCTCGACGGCGGCCCAGTCCCCGGTGCAAATGACGCGGAGCGGGTCGTGCGGAGTGACGAAGGCGGTGTCGGCGCGGACGATGCCGTCCGCGGTCATGACGTCGCACTGGCCGCGGTCGACGCGTACGACGCGGCCGGGCAGGAGGCCCTGCTCGGCGTACGGGGCGAACTCGGCCTCCCACGCGTCGTCCCAGCCGTAGGTGACGAGGACGTGCTGTGCATCGGAAGGAGCGGACGTGTGGAGCGAAGCGTTGAACAAGGGGGACCCTTCGAAGGGTGGCCCCGGCGGCGCGCTCTGCGCGCGGAAGTCGAGTGGGTGTCAGCCGGAGACCACAGGGGTGGGAACGATGAACTCCTGAATGCGGGCAGCGCCCGTCACCGTGACAGTCATCAATGTCCTCACCTCCTGCTTCTTCTCAACGACCAACTCCGCTCGCTCGGGAGCGGATGAGCAGAACAGTAGCCCGACCCCGGGACCGGTGCCACCGATTAAGTGCGCGGGGCGGCTCGATTGGGTTTCGCACACGGGCACCGTACGGTGACGGAGTGCACCGGCGTGAGGTGGACGGCACTTGGAGGAGCCATGGACCAGCGAGCCGAGGACCGCAGTGCGGCGCACGGGACGGGTGGCGGACCCGACCGCCCGGCCCACGGGGACTGTCCGTTCTGCCGCATCGTTCGGGGCGCCGCACCCGCGCACATCCTCCGTGACTGGCCGGGGGCACTGGCCATCAGCCCGCGGGGCGGAGGCGTCACGCCGGGACACGTCCTCGTGCTGCCCAAGACGCACGTCCCCGATGTCGCGGCCGATCCGGCCGTGTCGGCGATGACGATGCTGCACGCGGCCGAAGTCGCCGGGGAGGTCGGTGACTGCAACGTGATCACCTCGCGGGGTGCTGCCGCCACCCAGACGGTTCCGCACTTGCACGTGCACGTGGTGCCGCGCCGTCACGGAGACGGGATCGCGCTGCCGTGGACGACCTCGCCGACCGGGCCGGGAGAGGCCGCCCTGGACGGCTCCCCGCCCCGCCGGGCGCTGAGCGGGGCCGGCGGGGGTCAGCTCAGGAAGCTGATCAGCAGACTGGCGGCGGCGGCGAGCACCCCGTAGCAGAACGGCATCGGCCGGGACAGCAGCACGGGCAGCCAGGGTGTTTCGGCGCCGTAGCGGTGGGCGTCCATCGTGAACCGGGGCGGGGGGTCCTGCCCGCCGGCGACGACCTTCTCGTACAGGCTGCGGAACATCCGCTCCTGCCGGAGGTAGTAGCCGTCGAGCAGCCAGAACCCGATCACCACGGTCACGACCACCGGAATCGTCCTCCAGTTCGGGCGGCCGTGCGCCACGGCGATGAGCACGCTGTTGAGGGTGATGCACCAGCCCTTGACCAAGAAGGAGTTGTTGCTGAGCCGGGAGATCACGCTCTGCAACAGTTCGAGGTGTTTGAGGTCCTGCTCGCTCAGGTCCGGCTGCCCGGTCATCCTTCGGACGCCGTTGCTCGGGCGAGTGGTTCGGGCCCTCCGGGGATGTGGAACTGGTCGTGCAGCTCCTTGACGATGGCTCCCAGCTCCTGTTCCAACCGGTCCGGGGAGTACCAGGCCAGCAGATTCCTGTGGCGCTCCAGGACGTCCAGACGCAGCCGGGGCGTGGCGGTTCCGCTGTGTTCCTCGTCGACGGGCAGGGCGTATTCCCGTAGTGGCAGCTCCAGGGTGCCCGCCCGCCCGGTGTCGGCCCGTTCGTCGATGATCGCGGCGCACGCCTCGTCCACCACGCCGTGGGCGTCGTCAGCGGTCTGCTCCATCGCGGCGAACAGCCGGTGCCAGGAGGCGCGGTGCGCGGCGATCAGCTTCCGCGCCGCCGGCACCACCCGCCGCGCCTCTTCCTCGGCGTCGGACAGGGCCCCCTGCGCCTCCTTGTGGCTCTCCGCGTAAGGATTGTGCGCGAGGACCGCGGTGGTGAGGGTGGCGAGGCTGAGCGCGATGAGGACGAAGACCGCCATGAGGTAGCCGTTCTCCCCGAACGTCGCGGTGACCTTCTGGCTCTGCTGCGCACGGCTGTGGGCGGTCGCCGCGAGCAGGCCGATGAGCAGCGCGTTGGCGACCACCGGCAGGACCAGGCCGGGCCAGGGGAGCTCGTCGGGCTGCCGGGTCTCCCGCTGCGGCCCGTCCAGCCTCCACAGGTGGTGCCAGGCCGTCCGGGGACTGCGCAGCGTGCGCTCGGTGCGGCGGCCCCGGCGCACGCGTAGCCGGAAAAGCGACCGTGCGAGGACGGAGGCCAGGGCGAACTGCAGGCAGGACACCCCGATCGCGGCCAGGTAGCCGAAGCCGTGGATCACCGTGGTCCAGAAGCCGTCCGGGTCCTGCAGGTCCAGGAGCAGGACCACGGCCTCCCCGACGAAGGGAAGCTCGAACAACACGCTGAGCACGAGCATGACCCACTGGAGCCAGACCCAGGGCTGCCGGCCGCGGCGGCGGCTCTCCGGCCCGTCCGCGGCGTGCCGGTCCTGCACCTTCTTGACGTCGTCCCGTGCCTGGCCCGCCGAGCGGTGGTACGTGAACCGTTCCACGACGTCGATCGCTTCCCGCGCGGCGTGGAACGTCTCGCTGAGTGCGGTGCCCAGGTCGCCGAGGGAGGACTGGGCCGCGGCCAGGCCGGCGTTGCCCCGCGTGAAGGCGCGCGTCAGCGCCGCGCGCTCCTGGCTGTCCACGGAGTCCACCGGGCGTCCGGCCGGGCGGTGCCCGTTCAGGTCGCCGAGCGGGAGGAAGGGCCTGGAGCAGGGTATCGGCGACTCGCGCGGACCGCCCCGTCCAGAACCGTTGCTGCCGTTTGCGTTCATGGCTGGAGGTCCGACCTCACTTCCAGAAGATGCGGATGTCCACACGGCGGTCACACTGCAACCGCTCCCCGGCGGACATGTCCTCGGTGGAACGGTCGGAGGGGCACCCCGGGGACACGCCCCGGCCGTACGCCTCGACGCTGGAGCGGGGCACCCCGTGCTCGACGAGCACCTCGACCACGGCGTCCGCGCGGCTCTTGGACAGCGACCGGTCGTTGGCGGATCCGCCGCGCAGGTCGACGTATCCGTCGACCTCGACGCGGTCGAGCCCCGGTGTGGTGCGGGCCCGGACGGCGATGTCGGTGAGCGGCTCCGTGGCCGCCGGGCGCAGCCGTGCCGCGTCGGTGTCGAACAACGCGGCGCCCGGCAGCGAATACGTCTGGGAGCGACCGTCGCGGTACGCCACCACCGGGTCGGCCTGGACCGGGCGGGTGGCGGCCGGAGCGGGCGCCGAGCCGACCGGGGCACCGCTGGCTATGCAGTTGGCCCCGGTGGCGCCGGCGCGCTCGCAGAGCGAGGTCCACAGGCGGCTGAGCCAGGCGCGCTGGACCTGGTTCGCCGACGGCTGTGCTCCGGCGGAGTGCCCCAGGCCCACGAACGTGACGCCGATGCCACTCAGGTCGGGCAGTTCGGAGAACTCTCCCTTCGTGGCGCACACCGACGCGATGGCCTTGATGTCGGCTTCGGAGTCGAAGGCTGCCTGGCGCAGGTCGGCACAGCCGTTGGTGGACAGGCCGTCGCTCAGCACCACCAGCCGCCGCGGGCCCTCGACGTCCTGCAACAGGCCGGCGCCCGTGGTCAGGGCGGCCAGGACATCGGTGCCGCCGCGGGCGGGGACCACGCGCTGGGCGGTGGTGACGTCCTCGGCGAGGCACCTGATCGCAGCGTCCCGGTTGGCCTTCTGGTTGCCCGAGTTCCGCGCGCTCTCCTTCCAGTTGGCGGACCGCTTCCGGAAGGTCCAGTCGACGTCTCCGGGAGCGCCCGCGAAGGTGCCGACGGAGAAGGTGTCGCCCGCCTCGACGCCCTCCTCCAGCAGGGTGTCGACCGCTCGACCGTAGTCGGGGCCCTCGGCGCCGGACGCGGCACCGCGCACGGACGCCGAGCCGTCGACGAGGATCACGGTGCTGCCCGCGCCCGCGGCGGGGCCCTGGTCCTTCATCCAGGCGCAGCCCGTCCTCGGGTCGTCCGTGCCGCAACCGGCGAGCAGGAGGGCGAGCAGGCCGACCGGGGCCAGGGATCCGATCGTGCGGGTGACGGCGGACGTCCTCACAGCTCCGGCCCCTCCGCCATCACGACGTCATCGACCCAGGAACCCGGGCTGAGCCCCATCTCCCTGCGGAACGCGTTGATCGCCGTGTCGTACGCGGCGGCGAACTCGTACATGCCGGAACGCTGGTGCGCGCTGCTCGCGCCCTCGAGCGCGTGCAGCAGCGCCTCGACGCTGGTGAGCCGGTCCTTGCGCAGTGCCGACATCACCACGTGGAACCCCTCGTCGGCGAAGGTGGCCGCGAACGGCACCAACAGGCGCCGCTTGTGCTCGTCGAGTTTTTCGAACCGCTCCAGGTTCTTGATCACTTCGAGCCAGGTCTCGGTGAGCTCCTGCGCGCGCTTGGCCCTGAGCTCACCGACCCGCTGCGTCTCCTTCAGCGTCAGCTCCTCCAGGTGGTGCTTCAGCACGTGCTCGCGCACCTCCGGGTCCACCCTCACCCGGACCGACGGCGTGCAGCGGATCAGGCCCTCCGCGTCGTCGAAGCACCAGTTCCCGTCTTCCGAGAGCCTGTCGTTGATCGCCTGCTCGGCCTCGATCGGGTCGTCAGGAGCGCAGGCGCGCGCGGCCGTCCAGGCGACCCGGAGCAGTTCCTCCCGCGCCGTCTGCTCGTGCTGACCCACACGGGTCTTCAGGGTGTCCCGGGGCATCTCCCTGCTGCTCCACCGGAAGGTGGGGAAGACCTGGAAGGAGAACACGTCTCCGCGGGCCGCCATGGAGAGCGCCTTCTCCTGCAGCGGGGACTGCACGGACACCTTCTTGCGGGGTCCCGCCGCGTCGGTGTCGTGGTCGGACCCGGTGTCCTCGGCCTCCGGCTCGCTGGTGTCGCCGTTCTTCGAACGCCACCACCTGCGTACCGCTTCGCGCACGGTGGCGAGCAGGCCCTTGGACCGTCGTCGCATGGCTGACCTCCTGTGATCGGTTCGAGTGCGGGATGTTGCCCGAGCCGGTGGCCGGGCGGTGCTCAGGGTCGACGCCCGCGGATCGCCCGCAGTACCCGTCGTACGCACGGGGAGGCCGGGTGCCGCCGCGCCATGCGGGCGACGTGGAAGCCGGCCCGGGTCAGGAGCTCGTCGGCCGCGGCACGGGAGACGAACCCCTCCAGGAACAGGCTCAGTTCCTCGTCCCTGTCGCCGGCCAGGAGCCACTGCTCGAGCAAGGCCCATGCGAGCCCCGAGTAGGCCGGGTCGACCAGTGCGTGCTGCCACAGGAGCAGCAGGGACGCCTCCCGTTCGGGCTCCTGCATCGCTTGGTGGGCGAGCTTCGGCCGGGACGGTAGCTCGGGCCCGACGGCGTACGGGCCGAGCACGATCAGGGTCCCGACGGCGTGCCGGAGCGGGGACGCTTCGTTGTCGGGACGTCGGACCCAGCGGCCGAGCGCGTCTGCGACCGGTTCGGCGCCGTCGGGCGTCAGGAAGAGCGCGGCGGTCGCGTAGGCGACGGAGGCGTAGCGGACGGGCGTGCGCCGGCTGCCCAGTGCTTCCAGCGCCTCCAATGTGCCCGGGACGTCCCGGGTGCCCACCAGCGTGCCGTAGGCCCGGGCCGCGCTGTCCTGCAACTGCGGGGCGGGGCTGCGGGCCCAGTCGGCGACCTGCCGGTCGATCCGCGCCGTCAGCCAGGAGTCCCCGGCCCCGACGGCCACGGCGAGGGCCAGGGCGGCGTACTGCCGGTCCCGTGCCGACTTGCTGCGGGCCCAGAGCTGTACGAGGTCCCGGTAGACGCTGTCGAAGTCGTGGCGCAGGAGGAGGCCGGCGACCACCGCGGCCCGTGACCGGACCCGCTCCAGCCGGTCTTCGGCCAGCCTCTGCAGCCACCGCAGCAGTGGTGCCCGCAGCCACCCGGGCCCGTGCCAGACGACCTCGATCACGGTCGCCATCAACTCCGGTTCCGCGAGCCGGACTCGGCGCGGATTGCCGGGCGGGCCGGCGTCCGGTGCCGCGGCGACGCCCGCACCGGTCTCGACCAGCTGGTCGAGGATCAGGTCGAAGACCCGACGCTCGGGAGCGGCTTCGCGGGTCTCGGCCCGCTGTACCTCGTCACAGAGCAGCGTCCCCACCCGGATGAAGTCGGACAGCGGCAGGCTGTCGCACATGACGTAGGCGATGCGCAGGGGCTGCTGGTGGGGGTCGGGCACCGGGTCGGAGGCCTGGGCGGTCAGCCCGAGCAGGGCCCTGGCCATGGTGCGCAGCCGGTTGCGCCAGGCGCCGAAGGCCTGGCCCAGTTCCTCCGGGGGACGGTGCAGGAAGGTGGCCAGCGTGCCGGCCAGGGACACTGCCTCACGAACCGGCAGGCCCGCCCCGAGTTCGTCGTCCACGCGCGGGTCCCGCAGGACGTCACGCAGGTACGCCTGCAAGGAGTGCTGCGGGCAGTCCCCCTGCTCGTGGCCGGCACGGTGCTTGTCGAGCTCGTGCTCAAGATGCGCCTCGAGCACCTTCTTCAGGTCGGGCCCGGTGTGCCGGAACGCGTACGGTGACAGCGCGTCGAGCTCGGCTCCGGGGCTCTCCGTGATCAGCACCACGTGGGCCCCGATCTGGGCCGCTCGCAGCCCCAGGGTCTCCAGGGCGGCCGGTGCGGGCAGCTCGGTGCCCAGGTCCAGCACGATGCCGTACCCCCGGGTGAGGTGTCGATCGGCCTGCTCGACCAGGGCCTGTGCCAGCCCGGCACCCGCGCTGTAGAGGACGGCGACCCGGTTGCTGCCGCAGGTGTCGGCCAGGAGGACCCGGGCCGTGGTGTCCCGCCCGCCGCCCCGGGCCCCGACCACGACGACGATGTGGTTCCTCTTCAGGCAGTCGGCCATCAGCTGGTGATCGGGAACCGGGGCGTGCTGGTACAGACGGTGGCGCTGCTGGACGTCCCTGGCGTCCAGGAGGATCTGCTGGAACTCGACGGGCTGCGGTCCGCCCAGGTTGAGGGACAGGGCGGTGTTGTGGTGTCCGCCGTACGTGTTCGCGTTGCCGGTGGACTGGCGGATGAGGACGGAGAACTGGTCACCGGAGATCAGCTCGACCGCATCGTCCTCGTCCTGACCGGCTCGGGGTGGACGCGGTCCCGACGACTGTGCGCCGGCGAAGTGCGGGGCGCCCGTCGTCCCCTGGTGGTCGTCCCGGACGCCACCGCCCCCTTGAGGTCCGGGGGGCTCGCCGGGGGACCAACCCTCGGCGGGGCCCCACGGCGAGGCCGTCGGGGACGTGCCCGGGGCGGCGGGGCCGTCGTGCTGGTGCGGGACCTGCACGGGGAGATCCGGGTCGGAGGGGGCAGGGCCCCCGACACTGTCGCGGCGGTCTTCCGCCGGAGGGTCTGCCGGTGTGCTCACGGGCGCTCCCGGGCGTCGTCCCTGGGGTCGGACGCCGGGGCCGCGGCGGTGCCGCGTTGGTCGTTGATCGTGTTCTGCCGGCCGCCGATGATGATGCTGGTGCCTTTCACCCGATCGAAGGTGACGGTGGTTCCGCTGTCGGCCCCCGCGCCGCCGTCCTCGCGGCTGCGCCGCACGGAACTCAGCTCGGGGACCGCCCGGCGGATCGCGTCGAGGAGCGGGGGGAAGTCGATCTGCTCCTGGTCGGGGCGGAAGTCGACGGCCTGCCGATAGCTCAGGGCCCGGATGTCGTCCGGCAGCTCATCGACGCTCGGGAGCTTCGCGCCGTCGACCAGAACGGGCATGACGGGCAGCTTGTACGCGAGGGCGAGGGCGATCTCCTTGCGGACCCAGTCGTCTTCGCGGTCGATGCAACGGCGGCCTGCTTCGTCCCGCACGGATGCCCAGTGGGCTCCCATGACCACGAGCAGAAGGTCGCACTTCCTGATTCCCCGTTCGAGCTCCTCGCGGTAGTCGATGCCCTTGGGGAGGTCGCGCTGGTCCCGGAACGCAGCACGGCTGCCGAACTCGTTGCGGAGTTTGGTGTCGATGTGCGAACCGATGTTACGGGTATCGGCGCGACGGAAGTTGATGAAGACGTAGGGGTCCATGTTGGTCCTCGTTCTGCGATGGAAGAGGCGGGCGGTCCGCGCATTCGCCCTCGGGCGGGCGCATGGGTCGCCGGGCGGCTGAGGAGGGTGCGTCAACCTGACGTTTTCAGCCGCCCAGAGGGTGGTCAACGGTGTTGCCTGGGGACACTTCTGCCGGCAACAGGACACACGCGGTCCACTGGGGGCACGCATGGGTTCGAGGTGGTGGTGTCGTCCGTTCGCGTGCGGAGGTTCCGCGCGCGGTGGACCTGGTGAGCCCTGAACGGGGACGTCGTGGAAGTGGGTCAGTCTTCTGGGCCGCCCTATGCGTGTGGTACGGGGTTGCCGCTCAGACTGGCGGCGATGACGGGGAGGACGTCACGGACCACGGCGCGCCTGCTGCGGCTGGTGAGCACCGACCGGAGCTGTCTCACGTCGGTCCGGACGGTGGCCGAATCGGTCGTCATGACGTCGCGTGCGGCGGACTCGGCCACCGCACAGCCGCGCTCGACCTCACCGGCATCGATCAGGGCGAGGGCCAGGCGCGCACTGTGGCGGGCCCTGGCGCGTGCCGCGTGCGGCGCGATGGCGTCCCTGCCAGTGTCGAGCAGGGCGACCGCCTGCTCCGGTCGGCCGAGTTCCCGCAGACACCAGCCCGTGACGAAGGCGGTGAGGTCGGGAAGGTGCGTGCCGCCGAGGGCCGGAGCGCCGTCCGCCCGCGCCCACGGCTCGTGCACGAGGTCGGCACCGCGGTCCAGAGCCCGGCGGCAAGCGTCCTCGTCACCGAGGAGCGCATGCCCTTGGGCCTCTCGCTGCGCGGCCAGCGCTTTGATGCGCGGGCCGCGGGCCCGCGCACCGGCCGCACGGGCGAGTTCGACGGTGGCGAGCGAGTCGTCCCGATACAGGGCCAGTTCGGCCCGTCGCAGCAGCGCGTAGGCCACGAGCTCCTGGTCACCGCCGGCCTCGGCGAGCCCGGCCGCATGGTCGGTCCAGCACTGTGCGGCCCGATCGTCGCCGGCTTCCTGCCACATCCAGCCGGTGTACTCGGCGAAACGCGCGGCGAGCCGCAGGGCGGCGCCCCGGTGCGCGCGCGACGTGCCCCGGCCCAGACCGCGGAGGGTGGCGGTCGCCGCGGTGCTCAGCGGGATCACCGCGCCCGGACCGGAGAGCTGGCCGAGCCGGCGGTATGCGTGGAAGAGGGTGTGGAACACGGGGAGCACCGATTCCTCCAGCGCACCCTGCGAGCCGGGGGTGATGACGCTGTGCGCCACGACCGCGGGCGCCCTTCCCGGCGGCTCGGCGAGCGGGCCGTGGGACGTGAAGTCGCCCTCTCCGCCGTCGTACAGGAGGAACGACCAGGGAGCCGCGTCCAGGTGCGGCGAGGGAGGTAAGTCCCCGTTCCGCTCCTCGGCGGATCCGGGTGCCAGCAACGCGGCGAGCTCCCCCTTGGCGTGGAGCTTGACGTCGAGCGATCGGGCGATCCTGCCCGAGGGCGTGGCGAGTCCGCGCTCGATCTTGCTCAGGTACGACTTCGAGATGTGGACCTCGCCGGCCAGTTGGACCAGTGACTTCTCGGACTCGTTCCTTCTACGGCGCAGTTCTGCGCCGAAGTCCGACCGGGCTGGTGACATGGTGGCTCCCCGCCTTGCTCCGTTGCTGAGCGGATTTTGCCACACCTCGAATGAAGATCATCTATTAAATTGACATCTGCGATTATATGTCCGAATAGCGGCAGCTCGGTCGCCAATCCGTTCGATCGAAATGCGACGTAGCGGACTTACGCGCCGGCGTCCGCCCAGGGCCCGTCCGGGTACGCCGCCCGGGCGCGGCCGACGCCCGCCTCGATGTCCAGGCTGCGGGGCGACGTGGCGTCGCGCAGGGCGTCCGGCACCTCGCAGCGGCCGGCTCCGGTCTCGCAGCGGACCTTGAAGCGGGTGGCCTCCGGCACGGTGAGGGCCAGGCGGCCGGAGCCGACGCGGGCCGTGACCTCGTCGGGCGGGGTGACGAAGGTGGTGACGGCCCGGCCCGAACCGACCCGTATCTCGGCCCGGGGCGAGGTCAGGCCGGTGGCGCGCAGGTGGCCCGAGCCGACCTCGGCGCGCAGGGCGCCGCGCAGCCCGTCGATCTCGACCTGGCCGGAGTCGGCCTTCGTGTCGACGGTGCCGCCCAGTCCGCTGAGCGCGATCCGGCCGGACCGGGTCGTCACCTTCACGGGGATGTCCACGGGTACGGTGACCGCCAACTGGACGGAACAGCCCGCCCCGCCGACCGGCCAGAAGTCCTCGCCGGGGCAGTGCGGGGTCAGCCGCAGGGTGTCGCCGAGCCGGCTCTGCTCGATGGTGGGAGCCTTGAGGGACCAGCTGACCGCGGCCCGGTAGCCGACCTCGTGGTCCGCGCGGGGAGTGACGGTGATGTCCGCGTCGCCTCCGACGATCTCCAGCGCGGTCACCGGGCGGCCGTCACTGCCTCCGTACAGGGTGCTGCTGCGTGCGCTCTCCCAGGACCACACCTGCCAGATGGCCGGTACCACCACGAGGGCCGCACTGAGCGCGGTGGCGATGATCCAGGCCAGGCGGTGCCTGCGGCGGGGCCCATCGGCGGCGGCCGGGGTCACGGCGTGCCGTCCAGGAAGCGCAGGACCGCGAGGACCCGGCGGTGGTCGCCGTCGGCCGGTGGCAGGTCGAGCTTGGCGAAGATGTTGTTGATGTGCTTGGCCACCGCGCTTTCGCTGACGACGAGTTCGGCCGCGACCCCGGCGTTCGAGCGGCCCTCGGCCATCAGGGCCAGCACCTCGCGCTCGCGCGGGGTAAGCCGGCCCAGCGGGTCGGGTCCGCCGCGGCGCAGCAGGAGCTGGGCGACCACCTGCGGGTCGAGCGCGGTGCCGCCCGATGCGACGCGCCGCAGGGCGTCGATGAACTCCTCCACATCGGCGACGCGTTGCTTGAGCAGGTAGCCGATGCCGGCGCCGGTCTGGGTGGCCAGCAGATCGGCGGCGTAGCGCTCCTCCACGAACTGCGAGAGCAGCAGCACCGCCGTGCCGGGACTCTCCTGGCGGATCATCAGGGCCGCCCGGACGCCCTCATCGGTGAAATCGGGCGGCATCCGCACGTCCACGAGGGCCAGTTCGGGGCGGTGTTCCTCGACGGCGGCGAGCAGGGCCTCGGCGTCGCCGGTCTCGGCGACCACCTCGAATCCGGCCATTTCGAGGACTTTGACGAGTCCTATGCGCAGCAGGACGGAATCCTCGGCGATCACAGCCCGCACGGCAACTCCACGGTGATGACGGTCGGACCCCCGAAGGGGCTTTCGATCTTGATCGTTCCGTCGACGGACCCTACCCGTTTGCGCAGGCCCACCAGGCCGGTGCCGCGGGCGGGGTCGGCGCCGCCCACGCCGTCGTCCGTGACGGTGATCCGCAGCCGGTCCCCGCCCGGTGCGGGTCCGTCGGCCGCCGGACCCCGTACGAGGTGCACCCGGCAGCGCTGCGCCCGGGCGTGCTTGGCCACGTTGGCCAGGGTCTCGGAGACCACGAAGTAGGCGACCGCCTCCACGGTGGCCCCGGGCCGCTGCCCGATGTCCACGCTCAGTTCGACGGGGAACGGGGCCCGTGCGGCGATCCCGGAGAGCGCCGCGTCGAGCCCGCGGTCCTCCAGGACGGCCGGGTGCAGGCCCCGTACCAGGCTGCTCAGCTCCTCGATCGCCTCCTTCGCCTCGCGGTGCGCCTCGTCGATGACGGCCTTGGCCTCGGGCGGCAGGTCGGGGAGGGTGGCGCGGGCGATGCCGAGGTTCATGGCGAGGGCGACCAGTCGCTGCTGGGCTCCGTCGTGCAGATCCCGTTCGATCCGGCGGCGTTCGAGGTCGGCGGCGTCCAGCACCCCCGCCCGGCTCTCCGCGAGGTCCTCGACCCGCCGCTCCAGTTCGCGGGCCCGGTTGGGGCCGAGGAGGGAGGCCGCGGCGACGGCGTCGAGCCGGGCGAAGAGGGCCGCGAGCCAGGGCGCGGCGAACAGCAGCAGGACGCCGCCACCGGTGATGGCGTCGTAGTCGTTGCTCCAGCCGGGAGTTCGGGTCTGCGCGGGCAGGATCCAGATCCACCCGTAGACGCAGGCGGCGGTGACGCCGAAGGCCCAGGCGAGCACCACCAGCGCGCCGGCGACGGCGGCGAGCGGGCTGACCAGCAGGTGGTAGCCGTACTGGCGCCAGGTCGCCTCGGAGCGCAGCCGCCGCACCAGAGCGAGCGGGGTGAGCCGGCCGCCCTCCCGTGCGACCCGGGGCACGTCAAGGCCGAGCAACACCCGGAACCGGCTGCGTTGGAGCCGGGTGAGGAGCGGGCCGAGCAGCAGGACCAGCAGGGGCGGGATCATACCGGGCCCGGGCGCCGTGACGGTGCAGACGAGGCAGAGGAGCACGGGCAGGGCGGCCGGGATCGCGGCGGCGGTGAAGGTGGTGTTGCGCCAGGCCCATGCCGACCACGGGGCGTGCGCCGTGATCCAGATGTAGCCACGCCTCGGCGCGCCCCCGCGAATTGCCATGTCCGTACGGTAGTCGCAGTGATCATGAGCCTGCCATGACGCGGGCACCCGTACGGGGGTGTACCTGGTGCCACCCCCGATCCGGATCGAGGGGCTACTGATCCGGCGGGCCCGTCCGGCGAGGCTGGTGGTGTGCCCGGGCGGACGGACCGCCGGGCCGGAAGGAGACCCCCGCCATGGCCCTCGCCGCCCCGCAGCCCCGCGCCTGGCGCACCCCCCGCGCCCTCGGCACCGCCCGCACCGCCCGCATCCTCCGCGCCGCCCGCACGTTCCGCACCGCTCGCACGTTCCGCGCCGCCCGCGTCCTCCGCGCCCCGCGGACGGCCACCGTGCTCACCGGCGCCGGAGTAATGTTGCTGCCCTGGGTGGTGGTGCTGGCGAAGACGATGCCGCAGACCACCGAGGTCTCGCACTGGTCCACGGCGTGGATCGGCCTGGACCTGGCGCTGGCCGCCGGGCTGACCGGGACCGGGGCGCTGCTGCGCAGGCAGGATCCCCGGGCGTCCCCGCTCGCGGCGGCGACGGCCGCGCTGCTGGTGATGGACGCCTGGTTCGACGTGACGACCTCGGCCGGGACCGGCGGTCAGGGGATGGCGCTGCTGCTGGCGGCGGGCGCGGAGCTGCCGTTGGCGGTCGCCTGCGCGGTGGTGGCGGTGCGCCGACCGCGCTGATGCAGGGGTGCGTGCCGGGGCGGGACACGGCGCGTCCGGTGTCCGATTCGTTCAAGACGGCCGCCCGGTGCCCGCCTAGCCTGTTGCCATGACTCCTCGACTCGACCTCATCGGCATGGTGGTCTCCGACATGGCCGCCTCGCTCGCCTTCTACCGCCGCCTCGGGTTGGACGTTCCGGCCGAGGCCGACGGTCTGCCGCACGTGGAGGCCGTCCTGCCCGGGGGCCTGCGGATCGCGTGGGACACGGAGGACACCGTCCGCTCCTTCGACCCGTCGTGGACCCCGCCCACCGGCGACGGCCGCCGGGACCTGGCCTTCCTGTGCGACTCCCCCGCCGAGGTGGACGCGCTGTACGCCGAGCTGACCGCCGCCGGGCACACCGGACACCTGAAGCCCTGGGACGCCTTCTGGGGCCAGCGCTACGCCGTCGTCCTCGACCCCGACGGCTGCGGGGTCTCGCTCTTCGCCCCGTCGGCTCCGGCGGCGTAGGCCCGCAGGGGCGTCCCGGCCAGCGCCCGCACCTCACGGGCGAGGTGCGCCTGGTCGGCGTACCCGGCGACGCATGCGACCTCGGCGTACGGCAGGCCCGCGCGGGCCAGGGCCAGGGCCCGGCGCAGCCGCAGGATGCGGCCGAGCGCCCGGGGGCCGTACCCGAAGGCGTCGAGCGAGCGCCGGTGCAGCTGCCGCTCCCCGAGGCCGACGGCGCGGGCGATCGCGGCCACCGCCTCGCCCGCCCGGAGCCGGGCCACGACCTCGGCGATCAGCAGGTCGGGCGCACCGGCATCGGCGGCGCGGGTCCGGGCCAGCGCTTCGAGTCCCGCTCGCGCGTCCCCGTACCCCTCGACCAGGGCGGACGCCCGGCGTACCGCACGGGCGGGCCACAGGTCGGTGAGCTCGACGCGCCGGTCCCGCAGCTCGCGCGCCGGTACGCCGATCAGCGCGGGCGCCGTGCCGGGAGCGAGCCGGATCCCCGCGAAGGCGCCGCCGGGGACCTCCCCGGCCGGATGCGGCCCGGTGTCGGGTCCGGCCACCAGCAGCCGCCCGTCGACCCACAGCAGGTCCATGCAGCCGTCGGGCAGCACCACCGCGCCGCCGCCCGCGGCGGCGCGCCACAGCACGGCCCCGGGGACGACCTCGGACACGGCTTCCTCGTACACCGCTCCAGGTTAAGGACCGGGAGTCTCTTTCGGATCAGGCCCGGCGCGCCTCGGTGGGGCGGGCGGGCGCCGGTGGAGGATCGGTGGGGCGGCGGATGCGGCCGATGCGGGCCGCATCCGCCGCGTCCGCCGCATCCCCCTCCCCGCCCCGTGAAGAGGTCCGGACGTGAACCTGCCCGACGACGACCCGCCGCCGCGTCCCGAGGCGGTGGCCGGCGGCCGCTACGGCGAGGCGGTGTTCCGGCCGGAGCTGGCGGGCGAGGACGACCGCATCGACCTCGGCGCGCTCGCCTACGACGACTTCACGCTGGCACGGCTGCGCGCGCTGGGCGCCGGGCCGGGCTGGCGCTGCCTGGACGTGGGCGCGGGAACGGGGACGGTCGCCCGGCTCCTGCTGGAGCGGGCCGGGGTCTCGGAGGTCCTCGCCGTCGACCGGGACACGGCCTTCCTGCGGGCCCACCCGGCGCCCGGGCTCACTGCGCTGGAGGCGGACGTCACCGCCCTGGACTTCAATCCGGGACGGTTCCAGCTGGTGCACGCCCGGTTCGTGCTGATGCACCTGCGGAACTGGCCGCGGATGATCGGCAAGCTCGCCTCCCTGGTCGCCCCGGGCGGTGTCCTGGTCCTCGGCGACGCGGTCGACCTGACCACCCCCGCCGCGCCGACGACCACGTACGGGCGGGTGGTGCGGGCGATGTGGCAGGGGCTCGGGGACAGCCTGGGCACCGACGTCTCCTGGGTGCCGGAGTATCCCGCGCACCTGCAGGAGGCCGGTCTGCTGTCCGTGGGGGCCGAGGTCCTCGTCCCCCCGCTGCTGCCGGGAAGCCCCATCAGCCGGTTCTGGGCCGGTACGTGGGAACGCGCGCGGGGACCGATGACGGCCACCGGGCTGGTCGACGACGCGGAGATCGACGCGGCGATCCGCTACCTGGACTCGCCGGACTGCGCCGCGCTCTCCCCCGGCCTGCTCACCGCCTGGGGCGTGAAGGGTCCGGCGTAGCGTTTCGCCGCCACCGGTCGGGCCCTCAGTGCTTGCGCAGCCGGGAGTGGTAGTCCTCGGGCGGCAGGAACTTCGACCACCGCTCCGGGAACTCCGACGGCATCCCGTCGTCCTCGTCGTCCTCCGACTCGCCCTCCGCCATCGCCCGCCAGGCGGCGGCCCGCGCGATCAGCTGGGCGGCCTCCTCTTCCCGGGCCCGCTCGTTCGCCTCGCGCGCCGCCGCCGTGGCCACGGAGGGCCACACCCGGTCGATCGCGGCGTTGACGGCGGCCCCGACCAGCACCGCGAAGGCCGAGATGCCGATCCACAGGAGCACCGCCACGGGCGCGGCCAGTGATCCGTAGATCGTCGGCCCCTCCACCGTGTTGGTGAGGTAGATCCGCAGCAGGAACGAGCCCAGCACCCACATGGCGAGGGCCACCAGCGCCCCCGGCACGTCCTCGATCCACGGCGAGCGCACGGGCACGGACACGTGGTAGAGCGTGGTGAGGAAGGCGATGGACAGCAGGGTGACGGTGGGCCAGTACAGGACCGCGATCACTTCGGTGCCCCAGGGCACCAGCCGCACGACCGCGTCCGGGCCCACCACCATCAGCGGCAGCACGATCGCGCCGATCAGCAGGGCGATGACGTAGAGCAGGAAGGCCAGCAGCCGGGTCTTGACGATGCCGCGATGGCCGTCGAGCCCGTACATCACGGTGATGGTGTCGATGAAGACGTTGACGGCCCGGGATCCCGACCAGAGGGCGAAGGCGAAACCGAGCGAAATCAGGTCGGGGCGACCGCTGCGGGTGACGTCGTCCAGCAGTGGTCTGGCGATGTCGTTGACGCCCCGGTCGGACAGGACCGTGCCGACCGCCGCAAGGATGTTCTCCTCAATGCTTTCCACCGTACGGGTGTCGGTCCAGCCGTCCACGTAGCCGAGCAGGCCCAGCAGGCCCAGGAAGAGCGGGGGCAGCGAGAGCAGCGTGAAGAACGCCGCCTCCGCCGCGAGCCCGAGGATCCGGTACTCAATGCACGAGTTGACGGTGTCCTTCAGCAGCAGCCAGCCCATCTTCCGCATCGAGACGTTGCGGTAGAGGGCACGGGCCCGGTGGAGCCGTCCTGGGATCCGCTCGGGTGTTTCTTTTGCTGGCTGCACGTCCTTACGGTATCCGCATGGCAGCCACCACCCACACAGTCAGCAACCAGGCCCCGCCCCTGGTGGGGTACGACGTCTACGGCGGCGATCGGGCCCTCACCGAGGGCGTCGAGCGTCACCTCGCGGCCGCGGATCCCGAACTCCTCGACGAGGTAAGGGAGGAGCTCACCGACCTCGGGCAGGCGGCCGGTTCCGCGCAGGCCCAGGAATGGGGAGTGCAGTCGAACGAGAATCCGCCCAAGCTGCGGACGCACGACCGGTACGGGAACCGGATCGACGAGGTCGATTTCCACCCGTCCTGGCACCGGTTGCTGGGGCACGCCGTGACGTCCGGGCTCACCGACGCCTGGGGGCGTCCGGCCGGACACCTGCGCCGCGCCGCCGGGTTCTTCATCTGGTCGCAGGCCGAGGCGGGGCACGGCTGCCCCATCTCGATGACGCACGCCGCCGTGCCGGCGCTGCGCACCGATCCGGAGCTGGCTGCCGAATGGGAGCCGCGGCTGACCTCGCACGTGTACGAGCAGGGGCTGCGGCCGGCCGCCGAGAAGGGCGGTGTGCTCTTCGGCATGGGGATGACGGAGAAGCAGGGCGGCAGCGACGTACGGGCGAACACGACGGCCGCGGTACCGCTGGACGCGTCCGGCGAGTACCTGCTGACCGGGCACAAGTGGTTCTGCTCGGCGCCGATGTGCGACGGCTTCCTGGTGCTGGCGCAGGCTCCGGGCGGGCTGACCTGCTTCCTGGTGCCGCGGGTGCTGCCGGACGGGACGCACAACGTCTTCGCGATCCAGCGGCTGAAGGACAAGCTGGGCAACAAGTCGAACGCTTCGAGCGAGGTGGAGTTCGACGGGACCTGGGCGCGGCGGGTCGGTGAGGAGGGCCGCGGGGTGCGGACCATCATCGAGATGGTCGCGGCGACCCGGCTGGACTGCGTCATCGGCTCGGCCTCGCTGATGCGGCAGGCCCTGACGCAGGCCGTGCACCACGCGGAGCACCGCTCTGCTTTCGGAGCGCCGCTCATCGACCAGCCGCTGATGCGCAACGTGCTCGCCGATCTCGCCCTGGAGTCGGAGGCGGCCACCACCTTGACCCTGCGCCTGGCCGCCGCCAACGACGCCGCGACCGAGCAGGAGAAGGCCTTCCTGCGTCTCGCCGTTCCCGCCGCCAAGTACTGGGTGACCAAGCGCTGTACGCCGATGGTGGCGGAGGCCCTGGAATGTCTGGGGGGCAACGGCTACGTAGAGGAGTCGGGGCTGCCCAGACTGTTGCGCGAATCCCCGCTGAACTCCATCTGGGAGGGTTCGGGCAACGTGCAGGCGCTGGACGTACTGCGCGCCCTCCAGCGCGAGCCCCAGGCGCTGAACGCCTTCCTCCAGGAGGTCGGCCTGGCCCGGGGTGCCGACCACCG
Source organism: Streptomyces sp. NPDC091682 (assembly GCF_044756625.1). Classification (NCBI taxonomy): domain Bacteria; kingdom Bacillati; phylum Actinomycetota; class Actinomycetes; order Kitasatosporales; family Streptomycetaceae; genus Streptomyces; species Streptomyces sp. NPDC091682. The sequence goes on from NZ_JBIVTH010000003.1 coordinate 293,520, forward strand.
GCTGGATTCGGCCATCAAGGACCTGTTGACGGATCTCGCCGATCTGGAGGGCATCGAGGCACGAGCCCGCCGCGTGGTGGAGCGCATGGCGCTGGTGCTCCAGGGATCGCTGCTGGTGCGGTGGGCCCCGCCGGAGGTCGCGGACGCCTTCTGCGCCTCGCGGCTGGGCGGCGACTGGGGCGCGGCCTTCGGCACGCTGCCGCACAGCCTTGACCTGCGCGCGGTGGTGGAACGGGCGCGGATCGCGGGCTAGGAGAGAGCCCCCGTCGGGCTCCACGGCGGTCCCCAAACCGCTCCCAGCCGAGATCCGGGCCCATCACCGGTACAAGGGTGGCGCCGCGCCGACTCGGCACCACCCCTGATCCGAAGCCCCGAGGAGGAGCCGGCACGCCGCTCTGCGGCGTCCGGACAGTTTCGGTCGACCGACCGGGACTTGGCGAGAGTTGCATACCGTTGCAACCTTTGGAGTCGGCAGCCGTCCGTCGCAGTGCCCGGGGGAAGCAGCACCGCGGACCGCCCGGGCGGCCCGCGTCGTACGTCCTGTTCGCACGGGGAGGTTCCGGTGGCCGACACCACAGGCAGCACGGTCGATGCGGCACGCATCTCGGCCATGGACGCGCGGGCCGCGGCACGTCTGCTCAAGGGCGTGCGGGCGGCGGCACTGGCCGGGGACCGTCCCCCGGCCGCGCCCCGGCCGGAGATCGCGGAGTCCTGGCGCCGGATGCTGGCCGGCGGGGTGCACCCGGACCGGGACGCGCGCTCGCGGGTGCTGTCGGCCACCGAGACGGAGGAGCGGCGGCACGTGTCGCCGCTGCGGGAGGTCCTGCCGGTGCTGCGCGAGGGTCTGCTGCCGGCCCTGGACGAGGCCCTGCACATCATGGTCGTCGCCGACGCGGACGGGCGGCTGTTGTGGCGGGAGGGCCACTCCTCCATCCTGCGCAAGGCGGACCGGCTCGGCTTCGCGGTCGGCGCGGACTGGGACGAGGCCGTCGTCGGCACGAACGGGGTGGGCACCGCCCTGGTGACCCGGCGCCCGGTGCAGGTGTTCTCGGCCGAGCACTTCGTCTCCAGCCACCACGACTGGACCTGCGCGGGGGCGCCCGTACGGGACCCGCGCGACGGGCGGCTGCTGGGCGTGGTCGACGTCAGCGGTCCGCTGGCCACCATGCACCCGGCGACGCTGGCGTGGGTGAGCTCGGTGGCCCGGCTCGCGGAGCGGGAGCTGCGGCTGCGGCACCTGGAGTCGCTGGAGCGGCTGCGGATGGTGGCGGCCCCGCTGCTGGCCCGGCTGCCGGGGCGGGCGCTGGCCGTGGACCCGAGCGGCTGGACGGCGGCGGTGACGGGGCTGGCCCCGGCGGAGCGCATCCCGCTGCCGAAGGCCTTCGGACCGGGCCGCATGCGGGTGCCGCGGCTCGGGGAGTGCGTGGTGGAGCCGCTGCCCGGTGGCTGGCTGCTGCGGGTCGCCCAGGACCGGCACAGCACGGCGGTGACCCGGATCGTCCTGGACCTCAGCCGGGCGGGATGCTGGTCGGTGACGGTGTACGGACCCTCAGGGAGCTGGTCGCAGGAGCTGAGTCCGCGCCATGCGGAGCTGCTGTTCCTGCTGGCGCAGAGCCCGCGGGGGCGCTCGGCGGCGGAGCTGGCCGGCGAGCTGTTCGGGGATCCGACGCGCACGGTGACGGTCCGTGCGGAGCTGTCCCGCGTACGCCGCCACCTCGGGAGCGTCCTCACCCACCGGCCGTACCGGTTCGCGGAGGACGTGGAGGTGGAGCTGATCCGCCCCGAGGACCCGGCCGCACTGCTCCCGCACTCGACCGCGCCCGCGGTGGTCCGGGCCCGCCTGGGCCGCACGGGGCCCGGCATGATTCCCTGAGCTGCATGAGCACCATCACTCTCACCACCTGGTCGCTGGAGATGACCTCTCCGGCGGACCTCGTCCCGGCGGCTCCGGCGGGACCGGAGATATCCATCGCCCGGGCGGAGGTCCCCTCCCCCGAATTCAGCCGCTTCCTGTACGCCTCGGTGGGCGGCGACATCCACTGGACGGACCGGCTCTCCCTGACCCGCGCGCAGTGGGTCGAGCAGCTGGACCGACCGGGGGTGGAGACCTGGGTCGCGTACGACCGGGGCACGCCGGCCGGGTACGTGGAGCTCGACCCGCAGGACGACGGCGTGGTGGAGATCATGTACTTCGGCCTCCTCCCCGACTTCCGCGGCCGCCGCATCGGTGGGCACCTGCTGTCGGTGGGCGTCGCCCGCGCCTGGTCCCTCGCGGAGCGCTGGCCGGAGCTGGAGCCGACCCGACGGGTGTGGGTGCACACCTGCAGCCAGGACGGGCCGACGGCGATGAGCAACTACGAGCGGCGCGGCTTCAAGGTCTTCAAGACGGAGACGGAGTCCAAGGTGGAAACCCCGACCCCCGGCCCGTGGCCCGGCGCGTAGCCCCTCCGGGGTCGGTCGGCCGAGCGGGCCGGCTCCGCCGACCCCGGGGCTCCGCCCCGTACCCCGCGCACCGAACCCCGGGCGCGGCCGAAATGCGATGCCCGCCCGGCTTCGATAGGTGACCCCCGTCACGCCATCCCATGATTCGAGACGAGTTCGTCCGAATCGTGGACAGTAGTGGACTCCTCCAATCGGCACATGACACGCTTCCGCCATGAATGGAGCTGGAATTGCCTTGGTGAGTCGGCGGCACGTCGACCTCGGCCGCATGTCCAGCGCCATCTGTCCGGCGCGCTGACGGAACCAGCCACGCCGCATATCGCCGTCGTCCCCGCCGCCGCGGACGCGCCGATCACCCGCTTGCCCCCTGAGGTCGTAGTACCGCCCTGCCCGCCGGCAACCCCGGCGCGGAGCGGGAATCAGCCACACCCGCTCGGAGTCGCCGAGCCCGCAGGGGAGCGCCGTCGCCTCCCCTGCCCTTGCCTCGAGCCGCCGAAGAAGGACGTACCGCCATGGCCGCCACCCCCGAAACGCCCGCGCCCGCCGCCGCAGCCGCCGCGCGCCGCAAGACCGGCCGTCACCGCGGCGAGGGCCAGTGGGCCGTCGGACACCACACGCCCCTCAACGGCAACGAGCAGTTCAAGAAGGACGATGACGGTCTCAACGTGCGGACACGCATTGAGACGATCTACTCCAAGCGCGGGTTCGACTCGATCGACCCCAACGACCTGCGCGGCCGCATGCGCTGGTGGGGCCTCTACACCCAGCGCAAGCCCGGGATCGACGGCGGCAAGACCGCGATCCTGGAGCCGGAGGAGCTGGACGACGAGTACTTCATGCTGCGCGTCCGCATCGACGGCGGCCGGCTGACCACCGAGCAGCTCCGCGTGATCGGCGAGATCTCGGAGGAGTTCGCGCGCGGCACCGCCGACCTCACCGACCGCCAGAACGTGCAGTACCACTGGATCCGGATCGAGGACGTCCCGGAGATCTGGCGCCGGCTGGAGGCCGTGGGCCTGTCCACCACCGAGGCCTGCGGTGACACGCCCCGCGTCATCCTCGGCTCGCCGGTCGCCGGCATCGCCCAGGACGAGATCATCGACGGCACCCCCGCCATCGACGAGATCTACCGCCGCATTGTCGGCAACAAGGACTTCTCCAACCTGCCCCGCAAGTTCAAGTCCGCGATCTCCGGTTCACCGCTCCTCGACGTGGCGCACGAGATCAACGACATCGCGTTCGTGGGCGTGGACCACCCCGAGCACGGCCCCGGCTTCGACGTCTGGGTCGGCGGCGGCCTGTCCACCAACCCGAAGCTGGGTGTGCGCCTGGGCACCTGGGTCTCGCTCGACGAGGTCCCGGACGTCTACGAGGGCGTCATCTCGATCTTCCGTGACTACGGCTACCGCCGGCTGCGCAACCGCGCCCGCCTGAAGTTCCTCGTCGCCGACTGGGGCCCGGTCAAGTTCCGCCAGGTCCTGGAGGACGAGTACCTGAAGCGCAAGCTGACCGACGGTCCCGCGCCCGCGCAGCCGAGCGGCCAGTGGCGCGACCACGTGGGCGTCCACCAGCAGAAGGACGGCAAGTTCTACGTCGGCTTCGCGCCCCGCGTGGGCCGCGTGGACGGCGCCACCCTCACCAAGATCGCCGACGTGGCGGCACAGCACGGCTCCGGCCGCCTGCGCACCACCGCCGAGCAGAAGATGATCGTGCTCGACATCGAGGCCGACCAGGTCGACTCGGTGGTCGGGGCGCTGGAGGCGCTGGACCTGCGGGTCAAGCCGTCCCCGTTCCGCCGCGGCACGATGGCCTGCACCGGCATCGAGTTCTGCAAGCTGGCCATCGTCGAGACCAAGGCGCGCGGCGCCTCGCTGATCGACGAGCTGGAGCGCCGCCTGCCGGACTTCGCCGAGCCGCTCACCATCAACATCAACGGCTGCCCGAACGCCTGCGCCCGCATCCAGGTGGCGGACATCGGCCTCAAGGGCCAGCTGGTCCTGGACGACGACGGCAACCAGGTGGAGGGCTACCAGGTCCACCTCGGCGGCGCCCTCGGCCTCGAGGCCGGCTTCGGCCGCAAGGTCCGCGGCCTCAAGGTCACCTCCGCCGGTCTGCCCGACTACGTCGAGCGGGTCGTCAAGCACTACGAGGAGCAGCGCGAGGACGGCGAGCGCTTCGCGGCGTGGGTCGCCCGCGCGGACGAGAAGAGCCTCTCGTGAGCGAGCGCGCGGCACCGTTCTACTGCCCCTACTGCGGCGACGAGGACCTGTTCCCCAACGAGTCGGGTCACGGCGCGTGGGAATGCAGGGCCTGCAACCGGGCCTTCCAGCTGAAGTACCTCGGGCTGCTGGCCCGGGGCGTTCAGTCGGATTCAGCGGGATCAGCAGGGTCAGCGGGAGGGGACGGAATATGACCACCACTCAAGACGCGAGTCCCACAGCCGGGGAGCTCGAGGCTGCGGCGCTCCAAGACCTGGCCGAGCGTGCGGGCCGGGACCTGGAGGACGCTTCCGCGCTGGACATCCTGCGCTGGGCGGTCGACACCTTCGGCAAGGAGTTCGCCGTGACCTCCTCCATGGAGGACGCGGTCGTCGCGCACCTGGCCTCGCGGGTCCTCCCCGGCGTGGACGTGGTCTTCCTCGACACGGGCTACCACTTCGAGGAGACCATCGGCACCCGTGACGCGGTCGAGGCCGTGATGGACGTCAACGTCATCACGCTGACCCCGCGTCAGAGCGTCGCCGAACAGGACGCCGCGTACGGGCCGAAGCTGCACGACCGGGACCCCGACCTGTGCTGCGCGCTGCGCAAGGTCAAGCCGCTGGAAGAGGGCCTGACGGCCTACCGCGCGTGGGCGACGGGCCTGCGCCGCGACGAGTCCCCGACCCGGGCGAACACCCCGGTGGTCGGCTGGGACGAGAAGCGGCAGAAGGTCAAGGTCTCCCCGATCGCGCGCTGGACCCAGGACGACGTGGAGGCGTACGTCGCCGAGCACGGCGTACTCACCAACCCGCTGCTGATGGACGGCTACGCCTCCGTGGGCTGCGCCCCGTGCACCCGGCGCGTCGCCGAGGGCGAGGACGCGCGGGCCGGCCGCTGGGCCGGGCGGGGCAAGACCGAGTGCGGACTGCACGGCTGATGACGACCGTCGAAGAACTTGTCGAAGAACGTACGGAGACAGAGCAGATGAGCGTGAGCGACCAGGGCGCCACCGTGTGGCTGACCGGGCTGCCGAGCGCGGGCAAGACCACCATCGCCTACGCGCTGGCCGAACGGCTGAGCGCCGAGGGCCACCGGGTGGAGGTGCTCGACGGGGACGAGATCCGCGAGTTCCTCTCCGCGGGCCTGGGCTTCACCCGCGAGGACCGGCACACCAACGTGCAGCGGATCGGCTTCGTCGCCGAGCTCCTCGCGAGCAACGGGGTCAAGGCGCTGGTGCCGGTGATCGCACCGTTCGCGGACAGCCGTGAGGCCGTCCGGGGGCGGCACGCCGTCGAGGGCACCTCGTACCTGGAGGTCCACGTGGCCACCCCGGTCGAGGTCTGCTCGGAGCGTGACGTCAAGGGCCTGTACGCCAAGCAGGCGGCGGGCGAGATCTCCGGTCTGACCGGGGTCGACGACCCGTACGAGGCACCGGACTCCCCGGACCTGCGCATCGAGTCGCACACGCAGACCGTGCAGGAGTCGGCCTCGGCCCTGCACGCGCTGCTCACCGAGAGGGGTCTGGCATGACGACGACCGTCGCACACGTCCACGGCGAGACGGATGCGCCCTACGCGCTGTCACACCTCGACGCCCTCGAGTCCGAGGCCGTGCACATCTTCCGCGAGGTGGCGGGCGAGTTCGAGAAGCCGGTGATCCTGTTCTCCGGCGGCAAGGACTCCATCGTCATGCTGCACCTGGCGCTGAAGGCGTTCGCGCCGGCACCGGTGCCGTTCACGCTGTTGCACGTCGACACGGGCCACAACTTCCCCGAGGTGCTGGAGTACCGCGACCGTACGGTCGAGAAGCACGGCCTGCGCCTGCACGTGGCCTCCGTCCAGGAGTACATCGACGCGGGGAAGCTGCGCGAGCGCCCGGACGGCACCCGCAACCCGCTGCAGACCGTGCCGCTGACCGAAGCGATCCAGAAGCTGAAGTTCGACGCCGTCTTCGGCGGCGGCCGCCGCGACGAGGAGAAGGCCCGCGCCAAGGAGCGGGTGTTCAGCCTCCGCGACGAGTTCTCGCAGTGGGACCCGCGCCGCCAGCGCCCCGAGCTGTGGCAGCTCTACAACGGCCGCCACGCCCCCGGCGAGCACGTGCGGGTCTTCCCGCTCTCGAACTGGACCGAGCTGGACGTCTGGCAGTACATCGCCCGCGAGGGCATCGAGCTGCCGGAGATCTACTTCGCCCACGAGCGCGAGGTGTTCCTGCGCAACGGGATGTGGCTGACGGCCGGCGAGTGGGGCGGCCCGAAGGAAGGCGAGACGCCCGAGACGCGTCTCATCCGCTACCGGACCGTCGGTGACATGTCCTGCACCGGCGCCGTCGACTCCGACGCCGCCACGCTGGACGCCGTGATCGCCGAGATCGCCGTCTCCCGCCTCACCGAGCGGGGCGCGACCCGCGCCGACGACAAGATGTCCGAGGCCGCGATGGAAGACCGCAAGCGCGAAGGGTACTTCTAGACATGAGCAGCACCACCGAGCAGGTCGCCCACCTGGCCGACCTCGCAGCGACCACCCTGCTGCGCTTCGCGACCGCAGGTTCCGTCGACGACGGCAAGTCCACCCTGGTGGGCCGGCTGCTGCACGACTCCAAGTCGGTCCTGACCGACCAGATGGAGGCCGTCGAGGCCGTCTCCGCCCAGCGTGGCCAGGAGGCCCCCGACCTCGCGCTGCTGACCGACGGCCTGCGGGCCGAGCGGGAGCAGGGCATCACCATCGACGTCGCGTACCGGTACTTCGCCACCGCGCGCCGCCGGTTCATCCTCGCGGACACCCCCGGGCACGTGCAGTACACCCGGAACATGGTCACCGGCGCCTCCACCGCCGACCTGGCCGTGGTCCTCGTCGACGCCCGCAACGGCGTGATCGAGCAGACCCGCCGGCACGCGGCCGTGGCCGCGCTGCTGCGCGTCCCGCACGTGGTCCTGGCCGTCAACAAGATGGACCTGGTGGGCTACCAGGAGTCGGTCTTCGCGGCCATCGCCGAGGAGTTCACCGCGTACGCCTCCGACCTCGGCGTCCCGGAGATCACCGCGATCCCGATCTCGGCCCTGGCCGGCGACAACGTGGTCGACGCCTCCGCCAACATGGACTGGTACGGCGGCCCCACGGTGCTGGAGCACCTGGAGACCGTCCCGGTCAGCCACGACCTCACCGCCTGCCCGGCACGTTTCCCGGTGCAGTACGTGATCCGTCCGCAGTCCGCCGCGCACCCCGACTACCGCGGCTACGCGGGCCAGATCGCCTCCGGCGTGCTGCGCGTCGGCGAGGCCGTGACCGTCCTGCCGTCCGGCCGGACCTCGGTCATCGAGGGCATCGACGCGCTCGGCGAGAGCGTGGACATCGCCTGGGCCCCGCAGTCGGTGACGCTGCGCCTGAAGGACGACATCGACATCTCGCGCGGCGACCTGATCGCGCCCTCCGCGAACGCGCCGGCCACCACGCAGGACGTCGAGGCGACGGTCTGCCACGTGGCCGACCAGCCGCTGGCCGTCGGCGCCCGGGTGCTGATCAAGCACACCACGCGCACGGTCAAGGCGATCGTCAAGGAGATCCCCTCGCGGCTGACCCTGGACGACCTGTCCCAGCACCCGAACCCCGGGCAGCTGGTGGCCAACGACATCGGCCGCGTCGTCGTCCGCACCGCCGAGCCCCTCGCGCTCGACGCGTACGCCGACTCGCGCCGCACCGGCTCCTTCCTGCTGATCGACCCCGCGGACGGAACCACCCTGGCGGCAGGCATGGCGGGCGAATCCTTCGCCTCCACGGCCGAGACCACCGTCCAGACCGACGAGGAAGGTTGGGACTTCTAACCCATGCTCCCCGACATCTACTCCACCTTCGCGAAGGAGGGCGGCCGTGTGGGCAGCGGCGCCCTCGGCAGCGGCCAGGGAGGGGTTGCGCGATGTGCGCGATGACGTACGCGCACCGCATGCGCGCCCACACCCCCCACCAGCCGTACCCGCCATCGCTCCACAAACGAAGACGCGCGTCATGAGATGACGCCGTCACGAGAGGAAGTCCTCCCGTGTCTGCCACCGGTAACCGCACCACCTCCCGCTCCACGCTCCGCCGCGGCATCGTCGCCGCCGCCGCCCTGCCCCTCCTGATCGGTGCGCTCGCTTCCTGCGGCTACGGTTCCGAGGCCGAGAAGGACGAGCCGAAGGCCGCCGACGCGGCCGACGCCGGCAAGAAGCTCTCGGCCCCTGAGGTGCGGATCGGGTACTTCCCCAACCTGACGCACGCCACCGCGCTGGTCGGACTCCAGGAAGGCCTGATCGAGAAGGAACTGAACGGCACCAAGATCAAGCCGCAGTCCTTCAACGCCGGCCCGTCCGAGATCGAAGCCCTCAACGGCGGCTCTCTCGACATCGGTTTCATCGGCCCCTCGCCCTCCATCAACGGCTACGTGAAGTCCAAGGGCTCGAACCTGCGGATCATCTCCGGTTCCGCCTCCGGCGGCGTCAAGCTCGTCGTGAACCCGGACAAGATCAAGACCCTGGACGACCTCAAGGGCAAGAAGATCGCCACCCCGCAGAAGGGGAACACGCAGGACGTCGCGTTCCTCAACTGGATCTCCGAAAAGGGCTGGAAGGTCGACCCCGAATCCGGCAAGGGTGACGTCTCCGTCGTCCGCACCGACAACAAGGTGACCCCGGACGCGTTCAAGCAGGGCTCGATCGACGGCGCCTGGGTGCCGGAGCCCACGGCCTCCAAGCTCGTCTCCGACGGCGGCTCCGTCCTCCTCGACGAGACCGCCCTGTGGCCCGACAAGAAGTTCGTGATCACGAACATCATCGTGTCGCAGAAGTTCCTCAAGGAGCACCCGGACGTCGTCGAGGCCGTGCTGCGCGGCACGGTGAAGACCAACGAGTGGATCCACGCCAACCAGGACGAGGCCAAGGCCTCCGCCAACGCGCGCCTCGCGGCCGAGGGTGGCAAGCCGCTCGACGCGAAGGTCATCGACCCGGCGTGGCCCAGCATCGCCATCACCGACGACCCGCTGGCCGCCACGCTGAAGACGCAGTCGGAGTGGGCGGTCAAGGCCAAGCTCATCGAGCAGCCCGACCTGGCCGGGATCTACGACCTGACGCTCCTGAACAAGGTGCTGAAGGCCGCCGGCAAGCCCGAGGTCTCCGACGCCGGTCTCGGCGCCAAGTAACCCCGCGATCCCGCAATCCCAGGAGGTGACGACCATGGCCACCACGCTTGCCAAGGCTGCCGAGGGCTCCGCCCTGGAGCGCACCCACGCCGCCCGCATCGAGCACGTCTCGAAGTCCTTCTCCGGCCCGGCCGGATCGCAGCTCGTCCTGGACGACATCAGCCTCGATGTCGCTCCCGGCGAGTTCGTCACCCTCCTGGGTGCCTCGGGGTGCGGGAAGTCCACGCTGCTGAACCTGGTCGCCGGCCTGGACAAGCCGTCCGCGGGGTCCATCGAGACCCCCGGCGGCCGTCCGGCGCTGATGTTCCAGGAGCACGCCCTCTTCCCGTGGCTGACCGCGGGCAAGAACATCGAACTCGCCCTGCGCCTGCGCGGGGTGGCCAAGGCCGACCGCCGCCTTGAGGCGGAGCGGCTGCTGGAGCTGGTCCGCCTCGGCGGCGCGTACGGCAAGCGCGTGCACGAGCTGTCCGGCGGCATGCGCCAGCGCGTGGCCCTGGCCCGGGCGCTCGCCCAGGACAGCCGGCTGCTGCTGATGGACGAGCCGTTCGCCGCGCTCGACGCCATCACCCGGGACGTGCTGCACGGCGAACTCACCCGCATCTGGGCGGAGACGGGGCTGTCCATCCTCTTCGTCACCCACAACGTGCGCGAGGCCGTCCGCCTCGCCCAGCGCGTGGTCCTGCTCTCCTCCCGGCCCGGCCGGGTCGCGAAGGAATGGACCGTGGACATCCCGCAGCCGCGCCGCATCGAGGACGCGGACGTGGCGGAACTGTCCCTGGAGATCACTGAACACCTGCGTGGGGAGATCCGCCGCCATGGCCAGCACTGACACCACTTCGAAGGCCACGGGCAGGACCGACGACCTGGCCGGCCTGGAGGCGGGCCTCGACGCCCTCGACGCGGTCCAGACCCACCGCACCCCGGTCCGGGAGATCCTCGTCAAGAAGGTCTTCCCGCCGGTCCTGGCCGTGAGCCTGGTGCTCCTGGTCTGGCAGGTCCTCGTCGCGACGCACGTCACCGAAGAGACCAAGCTGCCCGCGCTGTCCGCGGTGTGGGACAGCCTGTCCGACATGTGGCTCAAGGGCACGCTGCTGGAGGTCGTCTGGACCAGCGTCTCCCGCGGTCTGCTCGGCTTCCTGCTGGCCCTGGCCATCGGCACGCCGCTGGGCCTGCTCGTCGCCCGGGTAAAGTTCGTCCGCGCCGCGATCGGCCCGATCCTGCAGGGCTTGCAGTCGCTGCCGTCGGTGGCCTGGGTGCCGCCGGCCGTCCTGTGGTTCGGCCTGAACGACGCGATGATGTTCACGGTGATCCTGCTGGGCGCCGTCCCGTCCATCGCCAACGGCCTCGTCTCCGGCATCGACCAGATCCCGCCGCTGTACTTGCGGGCCGGCCGCACCCTGGGGGCCACCGGTCTGGCCGGGGCCCGGCACATCGTCATGCCGGCCGCGCTGCCCGGCTACCTGGCCGGACTGAAGCAGGGCTGGGCCTTCTCCTGGCGCTCGCTGATGGCCGCCGAGATCATCGCCTCCTCGCCCGATCTGGGCCTGGGCCTGGGCCAGCTCCTGGAGAACGGCCGCAACAACATCGACCTGCCGGGCGTGTTCCTCGCGATCATCCTGATCCTGGTCGTCGGCATCGCCATCGACCTGCTGATCTTCAGCCCGGTCGAGCGGTGGGTGCTGCGCAGCCGCGGCCTGCTGGCGAAGAGCTGATCGCCATGGACCGCGCCCTCCTGGTCATCGCCCACGGCAGCCGCGACCCGCGGCACGCGGCGACCGTGCACGCCCTGACGGGGCGCGTGCGGGCGCTGCGGCCGGGGCTGCGCGTGGAGACGGCCTTCCTGGACTTCAACACCCCGACGGTGGGGCAGGCCCTGTCCTCGCTCTACCTGTCCGGCGTACGGGAGGTCGTGGCGCTCCCGCTGCTGCTGACCCGCGCCTTCCACGCGAAGTCCGACATCCCGGCGGCGCTCGCCGAGTCGACCTCGCGCCTGCCGGGGCTGTCGGTGCGGGTGGCGGACGTCCTCGGGCCGTCCCCGCTCCTGTTGACCGCCCTGGAACGCCGGCTCACCGAAGCCGGCCTCACCCCGGCGGACCGCGCCACCACCGCCGTGGTGCTCGCGTCCGCCGGCTCCTCCGACCCGGAGGCGATCGCAGCGATCGCTGAAACCGCGCGGGAGTGGCGGCGCACCGGTTGGTGTGCCGTGCGGCCTGCGTTCGCCTCCGCCGCACTGCCCCGTACGGAGGACGCCGTACGGGCCCTGCGCGCCGAGGGCTTCGAGCGGGTGGCCGTGGCCCCGTACGTCATCGCCCCCGGCCGTCTCCCGGACCGCATCGCGGCCGGCGCCGGCGCCGCGGGCGCGGACGTCGTCGCCGAGGTCCTGGGCGCGGCCCCGGAACTAGCCCGGCTGCTGCTGCGCCGCTTCGACGCGGCCGCGACGGCGGCGGCGGCCCGGCTGCCGGCCCTGACGGCGTAGCTCAGGCCGTCGCAGCCCTGCGGCGGCGGGCCGACAGGGCCCGGGCGTACAGCAGGTGGACGATCGCTTCGGCGGCGAGCAGCAGGACCACCAGCCAGGGCGCCAGTGCGTCCGAGACCGCTGCGACCAGGACCGGAACGGCGATGCCGAGCACGATGATGACGAACAGCCCGACCCGCTCGACCAGGTGCCCGGTGTCGAGCCGTCCCGGGACACCGCGGCCCCGGGCGGTGAGCAGCAAGACCATCTCGGCGGCGATCAAGGCCGCCCACACGGCGTACTGCCAGGGCGCGGGAACGGCCGCCGAGGCCGCCCACAGGAGCCCGGAGAGCAGGCAGTAGCTCAGCGGCCGCCAGCGGGGGACCCGGTGCGGGGCGGGGAAGCGGGTGGCGGGCCACCAGAGGCCGAGGAGGACCAGTCGGGTTCCCGCGTACCCCAGGGCGTACACCGCGCCGCGGGTGCTGTCGGCCTCGGGTACCGCCGCGGCCATGGCGGCCAGGCAGAGCATGGCGAAGAGCATCAGCAGCCGGCGCCGGGCGCCGTCGTCCTCGAAGAGGTTCGCCGAGACCGTCAGGTTGATCCACATCCACCAGGGCGGGAAGAAGAGTCCGAGGAAGACGGCGAAGTCCCGCAGTCCCGGGTCGCCGTGCAGCTCGTGCGAGAGCTGGGCGGCGAAGGCCACGAAGACGAGGTCGAAGAACAGCTCGAGCCAGGCGGCGTGGCGGCTCTCCCGCTCGCGCGGCGCCGCCGCATCCAACGCACTCATCGGGGCTTTCCGTCCGGGGTTCGCGTACGAACTCCGAGCCTGCCCCCGCCCCCGCCCCCGCCGCTCCCAGCACCGGCGCACCGCCGGGTCATCCGGACGGGCCAAGAGCGTCCGCGGTGTCCGCGGCGCACCCCGGCCCGGGCGGGGTCAGGGCAGGGTCCAGATCCGGGTGGTCACCAGGTAGAAGGCCACGACCCAGAAGGCGAGCAGGAGGGTGACGATCCCGATGCCGATGAGGTTGCTCCTGGCCGGCGCCTCGTCCGGCGACGGGCGCAGCCACCGCCCCAGGAGCGGGTTCACGTAGTAGGGCATCGTCAAGAAGCTCATGACGAGGCTCGACAGCAGGTTCCCCACGAGCAGGCCCAGCCAGAGCGGCATCTTCAGCGGTGACGTGGCGAGCGCCAGGAGGACCACGGTCGGGTACAGGCCGACCCAGACCGCGATGGCGGTCTTGGTGACCGAGGGCGGGGGCGCCTCCCTGCCGTTCTCCTCGAAGGCGAACCAGCTGCCGAAGGAGTTGTCAATCGTGCGCAGTTTGAAGTCGAACTCCTTTCCCTCGGCGAGGACCTTGTGCCTGCGGTCCGAGGTCAGCCAGGCGTCGAGGTGTTCGGCGTTGTCGAACCGGTACAGGGTGGTCCACTCCTCCTGGACCCCTTCGATGGGCGGGAAGAACTCGCTTCCGCGGAAGCCTTCGAACCTGCTCTCCTCCTCGGTCATCCGGCGCTGCCACGCGAGGAAGTCCTCGACGTGCTCCGGGTGAACGCGGTGGGTGATCACCACGGTCACCAGCGGATCCTGTGCGGGGGCGTGGCCGCTGACCACCTGCTGGGTTCCGGGGCCGTCGAGGTACGCGTCGCCGACTTCGAGGAGCTCCTGCCGGGTCGAGCTGTTGATCCACGCCTGCAGGTGGGGTATCGAGTCGTACCGGTAGACCACGACCCATTCGGGTTGCAGGGTGGTCGGCGGGGCGACCTCGACGCCGAGGTACCCGTCGTACTCAGCGGCGGCGGCGTTGACGCCCTGCTGCCACCTCTCGTACTCCTGCTCCCGTCCGGGCAGTACCTTCTGGGCGATGATCGCCGTGGCCTCGGCGTCTTCCCGCTGCTTCTCGGTGTCCATGGGCTCAGGCCTTCGCGTGCGACTGCTTCGCGCCGATCCGGTCGTAGATCCGTTCCGGTGTCAGCGGCAGCGACCGGTAGCGGATCCCCGTGGCGTCCTGGAGTGCGTTGGCCAGTGCGGGGGCCACCGGGTTGATGCTGCACTCCGCCATGCCCTTCGCCCGCATCGGTCCGACGGAGTCCGCCGAGCCCACCAGGAGCACTTCGGTGCGCGGGACGTCGGCGAAGGTGGGGATGCGGTAGTTGCGCAGGTTCGGGTTGACCACGGCGCCGTTCGCGTCGAGCCGGTGGTTCTCGGTCAGTACGAAGCCGATGCCCTGGGCGACGGCGCCCTCCACCTGCCCCCGTACCTGCGCGGGGTTGATGACGACGCCGGCGTCGGCCGCCTGGACGCTGTGGAGGACGCGGATCTCACCGGTCACCCGGTGGACCGCGATCCGGAACCCGTGCGCGTTGGAGACGGCGCTGCGGGGCGATCCGTAGGCCTTGCGGGCGGCGGTGAAGCGGATGCCGCGCGCCCGTGCCAGCGCGACGAGTTCGGCCAGCGACACCCGGTGGTCCCCGCAGACGACGCCGTCGTCGTCCATCGCACACATCACGGGGTGGATGCCCGTGTGGGCGGCGGCGAACTCCAGGATGCGGTCGCGCACGGCGTTGCTCGCCCGCAGCACCGCGTTGCCCGCCACGAAGAGTCCGGCGCTCGCGAAGGCTCCGGTGTCGAATCCCGTGCGGTCGGTGTCGGACTGCACGAGGCGGATCCGCGACGGTGTGGTGCCCAACTGGTGGGCGGCGATCTGGACGTGGGCGGTCGAGGTGCCCTCGCCGAATTCGACCGTGCCGACGGCGAGCTCGTAGACGAGGTCGTCGCCGAGCGTCACCCAGGCCTCCGAGATGTGCTCGGTCGGGGGTGCGGTCTCGTGCAGGGAGGCCGCGGCGCCCGTCCCGATGAGCCAGTCCGGGCCGAGGTGCGGATCTCCGGCCGTCCGGGCCAGGGCCCGGTCCACCAGGTCGATGCACTGCGCGAGGCCGTCCTCGCCGAACGTCACGTCGTCGGGGCCCTCGTGCATCGCGACGAGCGGGTCGCCCGGCCGCACGATGTTGCGGCGGCGCAGTTCGAGCGGGTCCATGTGGAGGGCGAGGGCCAGTTCGTGCATCGCCGATTCCACGGCGAAGGCCGGCTGGGTCATCCCGTACCCGCGCAGCGCGCCGCTCGGAACGGTGTTGGTGTAGACGGAGTAGGCGTCGTACTTCTTGTTGGGGCAGCGGTAGATCATGACGGCCGCGCCGCCCGCGAACAGGGTTTCGCCGCCGTGGTTCCCGTAGGCGCCCGTGTTCGACACGTTGCGGACCTGGAAGGCGGTGAGCGTGCCGTCGGCCTTCGCGCCGAGCTTGACCGTCAGCGTCATCGGATGGCGCGGCGAGGCCGTGGTGAACTCCTCCTCGCGGGTGTACTCGAAGCACACGGGCCGCCCGGTGTCCAGTGCGGCGAGCGCGGCCAGGTCCTCGGAGATGACTTCCTGTTTGCCGCCGAACCCGCCGCCGACGCGCTTGCAGAACACGCGGAGCTGGTCCGGGCGCAGCGCGAACAGGTGGGCGAGTTTGACCTTGGCGATGGAGGGCGACTGCGAGCTGGTGCGGACGTTGAGGCGTCCGTCCTCCATCCAGGCGATCGAGCCGTGGGTCTCCAGGTGCGCGTGCTGCACGCGCGGGGACGAGTAGGTGCCCTCGTGGATCACGTCGGCCTCGGCGAAGCCCGCGTCCACGTCTCCGACGTGCGAATGGATCTCGAGCAGGACGTTGTGGACGGGGTCGCGGACGAAGGGGTCGTCCGCCCCGTGGATCTGCGGAGCTCCGTCGGCCATGGCCTCCTCGGGGTCGAACACCGCGGGCAGCGGCTCGTACTCGACGACGACGCTGCGGCAGCCCTCCTCCGCTGCGCCGGGCGTGTCGGCGACGACCGCGACGACGCGCTGGCCGACGAAGCGGAGCGTCCGGTCGAGGATGAGGGTGTCGTCCGGGTCGACCAGGTGGTCGGTGTGGATCGCCGTGGTGAAGCGTCTGCGCGGCACGTCCTCCCAGGTGTAGACCCGGTGTACGCCGGGAACCGCGAGGGCGGCGCTCTTGTCGATCGACAGGATCCGGGCGTGGGCGTGCGGTGAGTGCAACACCTTCACGTGCAGCATGCCCTCCATGTGGGTGTCCATCGTGAACTCGGCGCGGCCGGTCACCACGTCGTTGGCCGCGGGGGCTCCGACGCTCGCCCCGACGGCCCTTCCCGGCGCGGCGCTCTCCACGCCGACGACGCCCCGCACGGCGTCCTCGATCCCCCGGTAACCGGTGCAGCGGCAGAGGTTGCCCTTCAACGCCCGCGGCAGATCGGCCTTCTGGGACTCGGTGAAGGTCGCCGAGGTCATGATCATTCCGGCGGTGCAGAAGCCGCACTGGAATCCGGGGGCGTCACGGAACTGCCGCTGCATCGGATGCAGGTTGCCGGGCGAGCCCAGCCCCTCGATGGTGGTCACCTCGCGGCCGTCGGCGCGGAAGGCGGGGGTGATGCAGCTGTGTACGGGGCTGCCGTCCAGCCATACCGTGCAGGCACCGCAGTCCCCCGCGTCACAGCCCTTCTTGACGCCGTAGTGGCCGAGCGAGCGGAGGAAGGTGCGCAGGCACTGTCCGGGCGCCGGCTCCTCGCCGAAGCTCCTGCCGTTCACGCGGTACGTCATGTCGGGCTCCCGGACGCGAGTTCGCGGCGGATCTCCTCGGCGAAGTGCTTCGTCAGATGGCGGCGGTAGCCGGGAGTGCCGTTGGGATCGTCGAACCAGACGTCGGTGGGGATGACGTCGATGCTCTGCTGCAGGGTCGGGGCGTCGGGCAGGGTGTCGAAGACCATGCGCACGGGTCTGGTGGTGCCGGCGGTGACGGTGAGCAGCAGGTCGTCGTTCCCGGGCGTGTGCGTACCGACGAGGAACACCGTCGAGCGGCCTAGTCGGGTCAGGGTGAACCGGCGGTGCACGGCGCGTTTGCGCAGGGCGTGGACCGGGATCTCGATGCGTCGCAGGACCTCCCCGGGGGCGAGGACGTTCTCGTGGTTGCCCGTCACGAAATCGAGGGCGTCGACGGTGCGCGTCGTCCCGTCGGGGGCCCACAGTTCGTAGCGCGCTTCCAGTGCGACCGTCAGCGTGATCATGGGGCCGGCCGGCAGCGACATGCAGATGTTTCCGCCCACGGTCGCCGCGTTCCAGACCTTGAACGAGGACAGGAACGCCTCGCAGGCCGTCCCGAACAGGGGGCCGGCGGTCCAGTCGGCCGGGGGCCGGAAGGCGTAGAACTCGCGGATGGTGCAGGTGGCACCGATTTCGAGGCCCTTGCCGGTCGGGACGAGGGGGTCCCACCGCAGGGTGGTCAGGTCGACCAGGCGGCGCAGATCCGGCTGTTCCACCGAGAACAGCCATGTCCCGCCCGCGAGCCAGGCATCGCCCTCGCGCCAGTCGGCGCCAGGCCGGTCGGGGGGACGCCGGACGACTTCGGTGATCGTGTTGAGGTCCACGGGGATCGCGCTCCCTCACGACGGCAGCGGTGTGACGGCCCGTCCACCGACCTCCGGTGCGCGCGGGCGGCGTCACGACCTCGGCCGACCGCATCACATGCACGTCGAGGACCGGGGTCTGCCACGGGACACCGCCGGTTCGACCCTCGGTCGGATCCGGTTCGAATCCGGTTCGAATCCGGTCGCTGCGGTCGGTCGCTTCGCCGAGAACCGGCGGACGTAGGGACTCCCTTTCAGCGTATCCCCGACCGGGCCCGCACCGCCAAGCGCAGCCGCGGGGTGCCGGCTCCGGGCGCGGGCCACGCGGCGCAGCCTCCGAAGGGAACCGGCTAGGCCCTGTCGTCAAAGTCCCTCCCCCAGCTACCGCTGGGAGGTGCCCCCGGGCCCGCGCTACTTTGACGACAGGACCTAGGCCCGGGCCGCCGCCTCGTCCGCGAGCGCGGTCAGGTCCTCCACGGACATCGCGCCCGGCGGCAGGCCCTGGCGGGCGAAGATGTTCGCCGCGTGCCGCAGCACGTCGTTGACCGGGGTCGGCACCCCGTGCAGCCGGCCCAGCAGGGAGATCTCCCCGTTGAGGTAGTCCGCCTCCACCGATCCCGTACCCCGTGCCAGGCTCTGCCAGGACGAGCCGCCCCGCACCCCTGCCGGCTGGTTCACCTTGCCCTCGCGCGCCAGCGCCTGCTCGGCGTCCGAGGCGTAGGGGATGCCCGCCGCGACGAAGGCCGCCTTGCCCTCGCGGACGGCCCGTAGGAGCAGCGCCGCCTTCGCCGGGTCGGGTTCCGGTCCGGTCGTCGCCTGGATCGCGTTGCCCAGGTTCCCGAGCAGCTTCGCGTGCTTCCACCGCATCACGTCCTCGGCCTGCGGCGCCCCGAAGCCGGCCTTGCCGAGGTCCGCCACGACGGCCCGGGACAGGGCGTCGGTGCCGCCCGCCGCCCGGCCCACGTGCAGGACGCCGGTCAGCGGCTCGCACAGCGCCGAGACCGCGCCCGGCTCCAGGAAGGTGGCGGGCAGCCATACGCACACCCCGTACACGCGCGCGAAGCGCCGTAGCGCGAGCCGCTCGCTCTCCACGCCGTTCTGTGCGCACAGCACCGGGAGCCGCTGCGCGGCCGTACCGCCGCCCACGACCTCCGCGTCGCCCCACGCATCGAGCGCGGCGATGGCGTCCTGGGTCTTCACGGACAGCAACAGCACGTCGTCGGGTCGCAGTTCACCCAGTTCGTCCGGGCCGGTGACCACGGGCAGCCGGTGCACCCGGGTCCCGTCGGCCGTCGTGAGCCGCAGCCCGTCGTCCCGCAGGGCCTGCGCGTGCGCGCCGCGGGCGACGAGTACGACCTCGCCTCCCGACTCCGCGAGCCGTCCGCCGATGGTGGCGCCGACCGCGCCCGCGCCGATGATGATGTACCGCATGCCACGAGCCTGGCACATCCGGCCCGCCGGGTCGCCCCCGGGGCACGGCGAACTGCCGCGCCTGCGGGAGAAGGCGCCCTACGCGTGGTGGTTCTGCCAGCCGAAGGGATCCCTCC
The DNA here is from genome assembly GCF_044756625.1 of Streptomyces sp. NPDC091682. Lineage (NCBI taxonomy): Bacteria > Bacillati > Actinomycetota > Actinomycetes > Kitasatosporales > Streptomycetaceae > Streptomyces > Streptomyces sp. NPDC091682. The sequence goes on from NZ_JBIVTH010000003.1 coordinate 312,762, forward strand.
GGACGATGTTCAGGAGATCCTCCGTGAATTGCACCTCGAAGAGGGAGTCCCGGAAATCCTCCGTCACCAGCTTGGAGTTGATCGCGACGGCGGGGGTGCCCGGTCCCATCGGGTCGTCCCCCGTCCGCTGGTACGCCGCCTGCGAGGCGGTGACGAAGTCCTGGTACTTCATGGTGGACACCGCGGTGTCGAAGGCCTCGCCGCGCAGCCCGGGCACCTGTTCGGCGAGCGCGAGCAGACGCTCCGTGGTGAAGCCGCCCGATTCCTCGACCGTCGTCTGGTTCCCGATCAGCACGGCGTGGTACTCGGCGAACTTCTGCCCGTCCAGCGCGGCGCGCAGGGCGTTGACGGCGCGCTTGGAGCCGTCACCGCCCAGCCTGACGTCCTTGAACGAGGCGAAGGTGTACTCCGTCTTCACCTGGCGCCTGAAGGTCTGCGCGAGGATCGCCCTGGCGCCGGTCGCCTCGAAGTCCAGCACGACCGGGCACCGCGGGTCCTCGTAGAGCCGGACGACCGTCTTCGCGAGCGGGTCCCCCACCGTGATAGTCGTACCGTCCGCCGCCAGGGCCTCGGGCAGGTCCGGGATCCCCGCGTACGTCGCCGGCGGCTTGGCGAACGTCCCCTGCCCACAGCCGGCCGTGGCCACCGCGAGCGCACCGCACGCGACCGCGGCCGCCAACCGTCTGACCGTTCTGAACTGCATCTCTTCCCCTCCGATGAATGCCCGGACTCTAGACGTTCACCGGCCCGGGGCGCACACGTGTTTGTACGGCCCGGCACGGGGCATCGGACCCCGGGTCAGGTCGCGGTCAGCTCCACGAGCTTGGCGACGGTGTTCCAGTTGCGGGTGGTCACGTCGAGGCCCTTGACGACGGCGGGCTTGGCGAGGGCCTCGGCGAGCTTGGAGCGCCCCAGGCCGTCGGGGGCGTAGAGGTAGAGGACGCGGTCGCCGATCCGGTACTCCTCGGGGAGATACGCCGCCCCGTCGAGCGCGGCGAACCGCTCCGGGCCGGGCTGTTCGGAGCAGAAGGTGACGTGCAGCTGCTTGCCCTCCAGCTCCGCGGCCGGGAACGGACAGGCCTCGGCGACGGCGCGCAGGTACGCCCCGTCCAGCACCAGGCACGCCGCGCGGAAGCCGAAGTGGGCCTCGATGGCCGTCTCCAGCTCCCGGGCGAGCCCCACCGGGTCGGTCCCCGCACTGCTGAAGACGGCGTTGCCGCTCTGTAGGTACGTCTGCACGTCGCCGTGCCCGAGTCCTTCCAGCACGGAGCGCAGCTCCGCCATCGGGACCTTCTTGTTGCCGCCGACATTGATGCCGCGCAGCAGCGCCGCGTACTTCTTCGTCACCGTGGCCTTCTTCGTCATGGGGGCACCCTAGGGGGCGTCCGTCGCGCCTACGGCAGTTCGGCCTCGATGAGGTCGGCCGCCCGGCGCGTGCCGCCCTCGGCGGCCATCCCGGCCCGGATCTCCTCGGCGCGGGCGGCGACGGCGGGGTCGGCGACGAGGGCGAGGACCGCCTCGCGCAGGGTGGCCGCGTCCGCGTCGGCCATGGGAACGTGCCGGGCCACGCCCAGAGAGGCCAGCATGTCGGCGTTGCCGAACTGGTCGACGGCCTGCGGGACGGCGACCATCGGGGTGGCGGTGGCGAGCCCCTCCTGGCTGCCGCCGGCCCCCGCGTGGGTGATGAAGGCGTCGGCCCGGTGCAGGATGTCCAGCTGGGGGACCCAGCGGTGGACCTCGACGTCGGCGGGGACCGGGCCCAGGTCGGCCTCGTCGGTGAACTTGCCGATCTGGAGGACGAGGTACCAGTCGGGTAGGTCCGCGAAGGCCTCGATGCAGGCGCGGTAGAAGGCCGGCTGCTTGGTGAAGGCGGAGCCGAGCGAGACGAGCACGATCTTCTTGCCCTCGGCGGCCGGGGGCCGCTGCCAGGTGCCCTGGGTGGCGCTGCGGTCGCCCTGGCAGGCGCCGACGAAGGCGTACGCGGACCCGTCGACGCGGTCGGCGTGCGGCTGGAGCGCCCGGGGGATGAGGACGATGCTGCGCCGCGGGCGGCCCTGGAAGCGGTCGACGTCGTCCCCGAGGCCGTTCTCGGTGAGCCAGGCCGCGAACGCCGCGTAGTACGCCCGGCCGCGCTCGGACGCCTTCAGCTCGGCGAACATCGGCCCGGCCACCTCCTGCTCGTATCCGTCCCAGGCGACCAGGTTCGGGGAGAGCGAGACGGCGGGGACGCCCCAGCGGTGGGCGAGCACGGGCGCCGGATAGGAGGTGATGTCGTGGAGCACGAGGTCCGGCTCGTCGCCCTCGAAGGCGGCGGCGAGCTGCGGGAGCGCCTGGACCGCGTCCTTCAGGAACGGCTCCAGGTGGTCGATGAGCTCGGTGCCCCAGGCCTCCGGCTCGTCGTCGGTCGGGAGGGTGGAGGTGTAGACGACGGGCGAGGCGCCGGTCTCCGCGACCCTCTCGGCGAAGGAGGCGGGGACGGCGTAGCTGACGCGGTGGCCCCGCGCCACGAGTTCGCGGATCACCTCGATGCTCGGGTTCACGTGCCCGTGGGCGGCGATGGAGAACATGGCGATGTGGGCGGGCTTGGCTGCGGTCATGATCGAACGATAGGCGAGACGATACGTCTCGTGCAACTTGTTTCCCGCGACTCAGGACGACCCGGTACCTCCTGCCCCACCCGTCCCACCGGCCGCACCCGACGCCCCGTTCGGGCCGGACGGGGCGTCCGGCCCGGACGGGTGATCCGATCCCGTCATGCGGTCGACGTCGACGTCGAGCGAGTCCAGCCAGGCCAGTGCCGCGAAGAACCGCGGCGAGGAAACCCCCGGCGGCCCCTCCGCCGCCGACCGGCCGGGCGCCCGCCCGCCCAGCGGATTCGCGGCCTCCGCCGGCGCCGCACCCACCTGATCCGCCACCTCCCGCATCCGCGTGGCCACCCCGGCCGCCCGGCCGTCCAGCCGGACGCTGTTCGCCGGCCCCACCGCCGGACCTCCGCGGACGAACAGCCGACGCGAGCCCCACAGCACGTGGTGGCCCGACATCATGGCCGCGTGCCAGTCCGTCCGGGGGTTCTCGGACGTCCGGGGCTCGTTCTGGTGCTGCGCGAACGCGGACTCCGCCATCGTCAGCGCGTGCTGGAGCGGCCCGTCGTCGGGAACGTGCCCCGGCCCGCCCTCCACCACGGCCGCCGTGGTGCGCTCGACCGTTTCGGCCTCCGTCGCCAGCAGCAGGGCGACCGCCCGGTGCAGCTCCCGCTGCGCCCCGCGCGGCCAGGCGAGCACCCCGAACACGACGCCGATCAGGCTGCCGATGATCACGTCCAGGATCCTGACCTCGGCCAGCTGCCAGGTCACCGGTGCCAGTTGGGCGAAGACGAAGGCCACCGTGAGGGTGAACAAACCCTGGGCCCAGCCCACGCCCCGGACCGGCCCCACCCGGAAGGCGGTGAGCATCACGAACGGCAGGGCGACGGCGTAGACGGTGGTGTGTCCGCCGATCAGGGCCAGCAGCAGCCCCGTGGCCAGGGCGCCGAGCAGGGTGCCGGTGATCGCCACGCGTACGGTCGCCCGCGTCTGGGCGGCGGTGGTCCGGGTCAGGCTGAGGACGGCCAGCATCGCCCAGAAGCCGTGGGGCAACGAGTCCACCCCCGCGATCGTGCGGGCGGCCGCCAGTGCGAGGCCGATCCGGACGGCGTTCTGGAAGTACACCGAGCGCGGCCCGGCGTGTCCCGCCAGCCGGTGCCACCACAGGCTCGGTGCACGTTTGCCCGCGTACCAGAACCGGCCCGAGTCGACGTCCTCGGGCATCCGTGCGCGCCGGCCCCGTACCGCCAGCTCGGACGCCGTCGCCAGGGCCACCGCCGCGTCCGTCACCTCCAGCAGCGCCGCCCGGCGCCGCCCCCGCGCGGCGGTCGCGGGCGCCTCCCGCGCGGCCGACGCGGCGGCCTGCTCCCGTAGGCGCCGCAGGGCGTCGGCCGCTTCGGTCTCATCGGCGCGACCGTCGAGCAGGGCGGCGCTCTCGCTGACGGCCCGGCCGACCGCGGTCAGGATCTCGGACTCCTGCGCCATCGGCACCGGACCCGGGGGCGGAGGTGGTGGCGGAATGATCACGAGGCGGGCGAGGAGCGTGCGGGCCGCCAGGCCCACATGGGACAGGGCGCGGTCCCGCAGGCCCGGCCCGGCGGGACGCTCGGCCTCGTCGGTCCGGAAGGGCCGCAGCGACTCGCCGGCCGCCCGGGCCGTCTCCGCCGAGGCGGCGGACAGCGCGTACGGGGCGCGGCCCAGCTCGGCTACGCAGCGGGCGGCGGTGTCGGACGCTCCGGCGGCCAGCCGCCGGTAGGTGGGCCCGGGCTCCTCGGGCAGGACGAAGAGCTCCGCGAGGATCAGCAGCAGCAGGCCGAAGGTGGCTCCCAGGAGCCGTTCACCCAGGGTGCCGGGGGCATAGGGCGGGAAGCACGGCAGGATGTAGAGCAGCTGCAGCCCGGGCGCGGCGCCCGCCGCGCGGGGCCCGGCCGCCGCCACGAAGGCCAGGAAGAAGCCGATCAGCAGCATGCCGACCACGGCGCTCCAGGTCCGGATCGCGAGGAAGGTGCCGAGCGTCAGCAGCACCCAGGCCGTGGGGGTCGCCCTGACCATGACGGCCGCGCGCTGGCGCCCGGTGCCGGGGATGTGGGAGAGGGCCGCCATCGACACCGCGGCGAACAGCGCGTACGTCGCCGCCACCGGCCGGTCCAGTGCGTACAGGCACACGAAGAACGAGGCGCACGCGGCGAGGGTGGTGCGCAGGGCGCGCCGCGTCACGACCGAGGGGCCCCGGTCGGCGCGTCCGTCGTGTTCGGCGCACATGACTCCAGGATCGGGCCACCTGCCGGAAGCCACCACATACTGGCGGGCAGCAGCGGATCCACGGCGAGGAACGAGAGCGGCGGCATGGACGAGGAACGCGCGAGGCACGTACTGGCGGCAGCGGGCCTGACCGGGGGCGCGCCCGGTCAGGCGGTCCTCCTCGCGTTCGGCGAGAACGCGGTCTTCGCCGTCGGCGACCTGGTGGTGAAGGTGGGCCGGGAGGCTGCGCTGGTGGAGCGGGCCGAGCGGGAACTCGCGGTGGCCGGCTGGTTCGCCGCGTCCGGGATCCCGGCGGTCCGCGCGGCCGAGCCGGAGCCGCGCCTGGTGGACGGGCACCCGCTGACCCTGTGGCACCGGCTCCCGGACGCGGTGCGGCCCGCGGGGCCCGGGGACCTGGCGGCGCTGCTGCGCCTGGTGCACGCCCTGCCCGAGCCGCCGTTCGCCCTGCCCGCGCGGGACCTGCTGGGCGGCGTCGAGCGCTGGCTGCGGCTGGCGGGGGGCGCCGTCGACCCGGCCGACGCGGCCTATCTGCGGGCCCGCCGGGACGCCTACGCCGGTGAGCTGGCGGCCCTGACGCCGCGGCTGCCCCCGGGCCCGGTCCACGGCGACGCCCTGCCCCGCAACGTCCACGTGGGCCCCGACGGCCCGGCCCTGGTCGACCTGGAGACCGTGTCGGCCGATCTGCGCGAGCACGACCTGGTGGTGATGGCGCTCTCCCGCGACCGGTACGGCCTGCCCGCCGAGGAGTACGAGGCCTTCGTGGCGGCGTACGGGTGGGACGTCCGCGACTGGGAGGGCTGCGCGGTCCTGCGCGGCGCCCGCGAAACGGCCAGCTGTGCCTGGGTCGCCCAGCACGCCCCGGCCGACCCGGGGGCCCTGGCCGAATTCCGCCGCCGCGTGGCCTCCCTCAGGGAGGGGGACCGGGAAACGCAGTGGCACTCCTTCTAGGCCGGTCTTGCCGGTCAGGCCCGCCCGGAGCGGGCACTCGCGCAGCGGTTGCCGCCCCGGCCCGTGCCGGGGCGGCAGCGTTGTGGGTTCGGCGCCGCTGGGTCAGACCGCTTTCCCCTGACCACCTGGGCCCGAGCCCGGACCCGCGCCCGCGCCCGCCAGTACCGGTTCCGCCGCCACGGAGGGTTGCGCCGGAACGACGGCGGCGGCCGCGGCGGGCACCGCCGGCTCCAGGGACTGCGGCGGCCAGCGGCGCGTCATCGCCTTGGTCAGCTTGCGGCCCAGATTCTGGAACGGCACCTCCACCAGCCGGTACACCACCCAGGAGACCACCAGCAGCACCGCGGTGTACCCGGCCACCCACGACCACCGCTCGACGAACGGCATGGCGGCCAGGTGGCGGTAGTAGTAGTTGGTGTCCCAGCCGAGCTGCCACAGCAGGAACTTCTTCACCGGCCAGTGCAGCAGGTAGACCGAGAAGCTCACCGCGCCCAGCCAGGTCAGCACGCGCGGCAGCCGCCGGTTCCGCAGCAGCAGGAAGAGCCCGAACGACGCCCACGCCGCCAGGTAGGCGTTGGTCCACGCCGGCCAGGTGAAGGTCGAGGTCGCGCTCGCCACCGTGTCCCGGTTGTACATCCACCCCACCATGGCGCCCGCGGCCACCACGAAACCGACGGACATCCAGGCCTCGATGCGCTCGATCTGCCCGTGCTGCGCCCGATAGATGACCGTGCCCGCGAACATCGTCGCGAGGATGGTGAAGGTCTCGAACGCGGGCACCCGACCGTTGGTGAACACCAGCAGCAGGCCGAACCCGCCCAGCAGCAGACCACCGATCCGGGCCAGCGCCGCATTGCCGCTCATCATGCAGGCCACGCCCGTGACCACGACGAGCACGGCGGCAGCGACGAGGTGGTTGAGCTCCGCATCGGTGTGGGTCAGGCTGTACGACGGAACCCAGACGCCCAAAACGAGCGCGACCCCCGCCGCCGCGACGGCGATCGGCGTGGTGCGCCGGTGCCAGGCGACCGTGAAGAGGCTGCTGACGAAGAAGTAGAAGAGCATCTCGTACGTGAGCGTCCACGTGATGCCGAGCGCATTCACCACGCCCAGCATGTCCGACAGCATCAGGCCGTTGCCCGCCAACCAGAGCTTGTCGTGGTTGTAGTCGTCGAAGCTCAGGACCTGGTAGTCGTTCGGCAGGAGGAACTCGGCGAGGAGCATGGTCACGATCAGCGCCGGGTAGATCCGGAAGATCCGGCCGATCCAGAAGGCCCGGACGTCACCGCGGCGCTCCAGCGAAGCCGGGATGATGTATCCGCTGACGATGAAGAACGCGATGACCCCGTAGAAGCCGAGGTCGAAGTGGGCCGCGATGGCGCCGCCGTTGGGGACCAACCTCATGATCTCGAAGTGGTGGGCCGCCACGGCCAGCGCGGCGATCCCACGGAGCGCGTCCAGCCAGCCGAGCCGGCTTCCCGGCGCGGCGGCGCGTTCTCCCCGCCCGGCCCTCCATGCTCCCCACCGAGCCGGCAATCCCTTGGTAATCATCCGGCGGACACTAGCCCATGCGCAGCACCCGGCCGCGCCAGGGCCCCGTGTGCGGGTTCCGGTCCTTCAAGACCGTCTTGCCGTTCCGCCGCGGCCGCCCCCGCACGGGCCGAGGCAGCGGCGGCCGCACCCGTTCCCCGTCGTCATCGGAGGGTGCGGGCGACGCATCGCGACACCGTGATCGACGACACAAGATGACTTTGACTACACCCCTGGGGGGTGTCCTGCCGATCAGGCCGGGACCAGGCCCCGCAGCGGCCAGGCCTCGTCGATCACCGCGTCCGGAGTGCCCTGGCGGCGCAGGTACGACTGGAAGTCCCGGGCCCAGCGGGCGTGCCAGGTGCTCTGCCGCGCGTGCAGGTCGGCCGGGGTGAGCGTGGCCACCTCCGGATGCCGCTCGGCTATCGCCCGGGCGACCTGGACCGCGGCCAGTGCGTCCGCCCCGGCGTCGTGCGCGTCGTCGAGGGTGACCCCGTACACCCCGCAGACCGCCTCGAGGGTCCGCTTGCCCCGCCGGTAGCGGTCCACGGCCCGGTCGATGGTCAGCGGGTCCACCACCGGCCCGGTCTGCGCCCCGCCCAGCCGGTCGGCCAGCGAGGGCAGCCCGTGCCGGGCCAGCTCGGCCGTCAGCAGGGTCAGGTCGAAGGCCGCGTTGTACGCGACCACCACCGCGCCGGCGCGCCAGTGGCCGGCCAGGGCCTCGGCGACCTCGTCCGCGACCTCGCGCACCGGACGCCCCTCGGCGACCGCGCGCTCCGTGCTGATCCCGTGGATCGCCGAGGCTCCTTCGGGGATCGGTATCCCCGGGTCCGCGAGCCAGCCGCGCCGCTCGCGCACCGCCCCGGCCCGCACCTCGACCAGGGCCGCCGTCACGATCCGCGATTCCCCCGGCTCCGTGCCGGTCGTCTCCAGGTCGAATCCGATCAGCACACCGCCGTGCCAGTCCCCCATGCCGTGCCAGTCCTCCACCCCGTGCCCCTCCCCCGTACAACGCCTTCGGTCAACGGGTTTCAGCCTGCCACGGGCCACTGACAGCCAGGCTCCCGGGGCCGCCGGGGCGTGGATCAGATGCCCAGGGTCAGCCAGCCGAAGGTCTGCCGGTAGGCCCGGCCCAGCAGCGCGCGGCCGCGCAGGCCGGCCCGCCAGGCGAACACCGACGCGAGGAGGTGGACGACCGCGACGGGCCCGCCGACCCACAGGGCGGCGGCCGCCGGACCCCCGAACCAGCCGACGACCACGGCGGCGACGAGCACCACGCACAGTCCGATGTGCCCTTCGCCCGGGTCGAAGCGGAACAGCTCCGCCCGGGCCTCCCGGCCCTCCCTCAGCCCCGCCTCGTACCGCTCCCGCGCCTTCTCCGGATCCGCGTACTTCCCCTCGGGCCATGGCTCCAGCACCGTTCCCCGCCCCCCTCGTAGGTCGTGCCCCGTATGTCGTGCCCCGTCGTGCCCCGTTGCCCGTGCCCCGGTCAGGACACCGGCCGGGAGTCCCCCCACATGGACTCGAACTCTTCCCGGTACGTCGTGAACAGTCCGTGCTCCGTGTCCTTCGGCACCTCGCGCCCGCCGCCCCGCAGCACCAGGACGGGCGACTCCATGCCGCGCGCCCGCCGCAGGTACGACTGGACCACCGCGATGCCCGAGGACTGCCCCTCCACCAGGTAGGCGGTGAACCGCGGGGTCTCGTCGAAGACGTGGATCTCGAAGCGGGAAGGGTCCCGAAGACCCGCCCGGACCCGGCGGACGTGCAAGATGTTCATCTCCACCGAGCGGCTCAGCTCGCCCTTGCGCAGTCCCAGTTCCCGCTCGCGCCGCTTCACGGCGCTGCTCGCCGGGTTCAGGAACAGCAGCCGCACCCGGCACCCGGCCTCCGTGAGCCGGACGAGTCTTCGCCCCGAGAAGTTTTGGACCAGCAGGTTGAGCCCTATGCCGATGGCGTCGAGCCGTCGCGCGCCCCCGAAGAGGTCCTCGGCCGGGAGCTGGCGCTGCAGCCGTACCCGGTCGGGGTGGACCGAGATGACGTCCGCGTACCGGTCACCCACCAGGTCCTCGACGGCGTCGATCGGCAGCCGCTCCGCGGAGGGGCTGCCGGAAACCCCGCCCAGCACCTCCAGCAGGCGCGCCGAGGCGCGCTCCGCCTGCTCCAGCACGGGCCGTGACAGCGCCCGGTTGCGGGAGACGACGTTGCGGGTGACCTCCAGCTCGTCCAGGGCCAGCTCGATCTCGCGCCGGTCGTCGAAGTACGGCTCGAAGCACGGCCAGTGTTGGACCATCAGTTCCCGCAGCTGGGGCAGGGTCAGGAAGCTCAGCACGTTGTCGTCGGCCGAGTCGAGCAGGTAGCCCTTGCGCCGGCTGACCTCGCGCACGGCCACGGCCCGCTGCACCCACTCCTGCCCGGCGGGCCCGGCGGCCGCGACGACCCAGTCGTCCGCGCCGTGCACCGGTTCGTAGATCGGCCGGAGCACCGCCCCGACCACCGCGCGCAGCCGCTGTTCGATGAGGTTCAGCCAGATGTAGGCACGGCCGGCCCGCTGTGCCCGGGTCCGGACCTCGCTCCAGGCCTCCGCGCCCCAGTCCAGCTCCACGCCGGCCCCCGCGCTCCCGGCCGCCGCCGGCCCGCCCGCCAGGGAGACCGCCCCGGCCGGGATCCCCGCGGGCGTCCCGCCGGGGACACCCCCCGGGTCGTCCGCCGGACCACCCTCGTGACTGCCGTCACCAGGGGGCAGCTCCAGACCTCCCGAGCTCACCCGTGCACCGCCTTCTGCGTCTGGACGCCCGTCTCCAGTGATCACGGAAGGGTACTCCGCGCACACGGCCGGGTGCAGCCCGACGGCCCGTACGGGGACTGTCCGTTGACCCATTATCCGATGCGCACACAGTCCGCTGACCCGCATATCAGCTCTGCGGGTCACCCGGTAGGACCCCTCCCAAGTCCGCGCTTGCGGCCCCTCTTTCGGGGAAGATCTGGCAGGGGCTTGGGTCCACGCCGGGTCAGCCGGGACATCTTCGGGCAACGAGGGAAGAGTCGTTATCTATGCAGGTCTGGCCGGGACAGGCGTATCCGCTGGGTGCCACGTACGACGGCGCCGGCACCAATTTCGCGGTCTATTCGGAGGCCGCCCGACGCATCGAGCTGTGTCTCCTGCACGACGACGGGTCGGAGTCCGCCGTGGAGCTGCGCGAGACGGACGCCTTCGTCCGCCACGCGTACCTGCCCGGCGTCATGCCGGGCCAGCGCTACGGGTTCCGGGTGCACGGCCCGTACGAGCCCGAGCGCGGACGGCGCTGCAACGCGGCAAAGCTGCTGCTGGACCCGTACGCGCGGGCCATCAGCGGCCGGGTCAGCTGGAACGAGGCGGTGTACGGCTACCACTTCGGCCGGCCGGACTCCCGCAACGACCTGGACTCCGCCCCGCACACGATGAGCTCGGTGGTGGTGAACCCGTACTTCGACTGGGCCAACGACCGGCCTCCGCGTCACGAGTACCACCACACCGTGCTGTACGAGGCCCACGTCAAGGGGCTGACCATGCACCATCCGGACCTCCCCGAGGAGCTGCGCGGCACCTACGGGGCGCTGGCGCACCCGGCGGTCATCGGCCACCTCGCCAAGCTCGGGGTGACGGCGCTGGAGCTGATGCCGGTCCACCAGTTCGTCAACGACCACCGGCTGGTCAACGACGGGCTGAGCAACTATTGGGGCTACAACACCATCGGCTTCTTCGCCCCGCACAATGGCTATGCCTCGGGCGACCGCGGTCAGCAGGTGCTGGAGTTCAAGTCGGCGGTCCGGGCCCTGCACGAGGCGGGCATCGAGGTGATCCTCGACGTGGTCTACAACCACACCGCCGAGGGGAACCACCTGGGCCCGACGCTGTCCTTCCGGGGGCTGGACAACGCCTCGTACTACCGGCTGGCGGACGATCCGCGCCATTACACGGACACCACCGGCACCGGGAACTCGCTGCTGATGCGCTCCCCGCACGTGCTCCAGCTGATCATGGATTCGCTGCGGTACTGGGTCACCGAGATGCACGTGGACGGCTTCCGCTTCGACCTGGCGGCGACGCTGGCCCGCCAGTTCCACGAGGTGGACCGGCTGTCCTCGTTCTTCGACCTGGTCCAGCAGGATCCGGTGGTGAGCCAGGTGAAGTTGATCGCGGAGCCCTGGGACCTGGGCGAGGGCGGCTACCAGGTGGGCAACTTCCCGCCGCTGTGGACCGAGTGGAACGGCAAGTACCGGGACACCGTACGGGACCTGTGGCGCGGGCAGCCGCGGACGCTCGCGGAGTTCGCGGGGCGGCTGACGGGCTCCTCGGACCTCTACCAGGACGACGGGCGGCGCCCACTGGCGTCGATCAACTTCACCACCTGCCACGACGGTTTCACCCTAAACGACCTGGTCTCGTACGACGAGAAGCACAACGAGGCCAATCGGGAGGGCAATCGGGACGGCGAGACCCACAACCGCTCGTGGAACTGCGGGGTGGAGGGGCCCACCGAGGACCCGGATATCCTGGAGCTGCGCGAGCGCCAGATGCGCAACTTCACCGCCACCCTGATGCTGTCGCAGGGGGTGCCGATGCTCAGCCACGGCGACGAGTTCGGCCGCACCCAGCAGGGCAACAACAACGCCTACTGCCAGGACAACGAGTTGAGTTGGGTGTGCTGGCCGGAGCCGGGCAAACCGGCGCCTTCCCTGCTGGAGTTCACCCGGCGGATGGTGTGGCTGCGCCGCGACCACCCGGTCTTCCGGCGGCGCCGGTTCTTCCACGGGCGTCCGGTCGAGGGCACGCACGACGAGCTGTCCGACATCGCCTGGTTCACCCCGCACGGGGAGGAGATGCGGGCGCGGGACTGGCAGGCGCAGCACGCGAGGGCGCTGACCGTCTTCCTCAACGGGGAGGCGATCTCCGAGCCGGGCACCCGCGGGGAGCGGATCACCGACGACTCGTTCCTGCTGATGTTCAACGCGGCTGCGGAGCCGCAGGACTTCACCGTTCCGGCGGGGCACGGCGCGCAGTGGCGGCTGGTGGTGGACACGGCGCGGGCGGACGTACTGCCACCCGGCACCGGGCCGCAGTACGCGGCGGGTGACCGGGTGGCGCTGACGGGGCGGTGCCTGGTGGTGCTTCAGCGCCCGGCGTAGGTGGCGCCGCTCCCGTCCGTCGCCGCGGTGGAGCCGGTCTGCGGGCCCGGGACGCGCGCCTCGGGGGCGCGCGCCCCGGCGGTGTGCGTCCGGGCGGCGGGCAGCCGGGTGACGAGGGCGAGGAGCAGGCAGAGCGCGGCCGCCCCGACGGCCACGGCGAAGGCTCCGGCGGGCCCGTACTCCTCGGCGAGGCGCCCACAGACGACGAGTGCCGTGGCCTGCCCGGCAACCAGGCAGCTGGCGGCGAAGGCCATCGAGGTGGAGAGCCGGGCCGGTTCCACGGCCCGCTCGGTGAGTGCGAACGCGGTGATCAGGTGGGGTGCGTAGGCGGCTCCCAGCACGGTGACGACGACGTACAGCGGCCACAGGCGGTCGGTGAACAGCAGGGGCACCGAGAGCACCAGGGCCGCACCGGTCGCCACCCGCCAGCGCAGCCGCAGTCCGAAGCGGGCGGGCAGCGCGCCGAGCGAGATGCCGACGACCGCGCTGACGACGCCCATGGCGGAGTAGACGACGGCGGCCTGGTCCGGGACGCCGAGCCGGAGGGTGAGGGCGGTGATGCCCGCCTGGCAGGCGCCGAACATGGCGCCCTGGAGGGCGAGGGAACCGCGTACGGCGTGGACCACGCCGGGCGGCCGGACCCGCCTTCCCGGGAGCCGGTCCCGCGCGGGCGACCCGACCGTGACGGCGGCGGTCGGGTGCAGTGCGAAGCCGGTGCCGAAGACGGCGACGAGGCCGGCCGCGCCGGCGAGGGCGACGGCCGGGTGCACGAGGAGCGCGGCGAGTCCGACGAGGGCGGGCCCGAAGACGAAGGAGACCTCGTCGAGGGTGCCTTCGAGTGCGTGGACGGCGCCGACGACGCCTTCGTCGGCCTCGGCCCGGTGTGCCAGCGCCACCGAGCGGGTGCGCGCGAGCGGTCCGATCAGCGGTACGGAGGCTCCGGTGAGGGCGCCGATCGCGGCGAGCGCGGCGGTGGCCAGGTGCGTGAGGGCGCCGGCGACGAGGGCGGCGGTGGCCGCGGCGTTGACGGCGGCCGCGGCAAGGACGACCGGGCGCTGCCCGTGGCGGTCGGCGAGCCAGCCGAGGACGGGCCCGAAGAGGACCTGCCCGATGGAGAGGGCGCCGCCGACCGTGCCCGCGGTGGCGAGGGACCCGCTGGTCTGGGCGACCAGCAGGAAACTGCCGAACTGGGACATCGCGACGGGCAGTCGGGCGAGGAAAGAGACGAGCGGAAGTAGGGGCCCGGTCAGGGCGATGACTTTTCGATAGGTGCTGACGGTTCCAACCACTTGATCGACACTAACCCGGTGCAGTCACTCGGATGCATTGGGTCATGGCACGGAATCCGACAGGTTGGGTACGTACGTTCTCATGAGCCAGCCGCACGCGACCCCCGAATCGGAATCTGACGTTCCGACATCCGTCACTCCGACGTCGACCTACCGCCTCCAGCTGCGCCCGGAGTTCCCCTTCGCGGCGGCCGAGGCGGCCGTACCGCACATCGCCTCGCTCGGCGCATCGCACCTGCACCTCTCCCCGGTCCTGGAGGCGGTGCCCGGCTCGACGCACGGCTACGACGTCACCGACCACTCCCGCGTGCGGGCCGAGCTCGGCGGCGAGGCGGGCCTGCGGTCCCTGGCCGGGACCGCCCGGGCGCACGGGCTCGGGCTGGTCCTCGACATCGTGCCCAACCACATGGCGGTACCGACCCCGCTGCGGCTGAACCGGCCCCTGTGGGAGGTGCTGCGGGAGGGCCCCGGCTCGCCGTACGCCCGCTGGTTCGACATCGACTGGGAGGCGGGCGGCGGGCAGGTCCTGCTGCCGGTCCTGGCCGGTCCGGTGGAGTCCTGCGAGCTGCGGGTCGACGGGGAGCTGCTGCACTACGGGGAGCAGCAGTTCCCGCTGCGGGAGGGGACCTCGGGGCTGGCGCTGCCCGAGCTGCTCGCCGCGCAGTGGTACCGGCCGGCCTGGTGGCGCGAAGCCAGCTCCTCGCTCAACTACCGTCGCTTCTTCACCATTTCGGATCTGATCGGGGTCCGGGTGGAGGACCCCGAGGTGTTCACGGCCACCCATGCGAAGGTGCTGGAGCTGGTCCGGGACGGGGTTGCGGAGGGCTTGCGGATCGACCACGTGGACGGGCTGGCGGACCCGGAGGAGTACCTGCGGCGGCTGCGGGCGGCTGCGGGAGACGGCTGCTGGGTGGTGGTCGAGAAGATCCTGGCCCGCGAGGAGCGGCTGTCGTCCGCCTGGCCGGTGGCGGGGACCACCGGCTACGACGCCCTGCACCGGGTGGACGGGGTGTTCACCGACCCCGAGGGCGCCGCGGAGCTGGCGGCCCGGTACGGGGAGGCCACCGGGCTGCCCCGCTGGCCGGAGGCGGCCCGGGCGTCCGCCCGGGAGGTGCTGACCGGTGACCTGGCCGCCGAACTGGGGGCGCTGGAACGTCAGGCCGGTCCGGAACTCGTCTCGGCCGTACGGGAGTTGCTGATCGCCTTCCCCGTCTACCGGCCCTATCCCGGCGAGGTGGACCTGCCGCCGCAAGCGCTGGAGCAGGCGTCCGCGGCGGCAGGTTCCGGTGCGGTGGCCGCCGTACGGGAGCTACTGCTGCGGGATCCGGCCTTCGCCGCCCGCTTCGCCCAGACCTCGGCGGCGCTGCGCGCCAAGTCCTTGGAGGACCGTGCCTTCTACCGGTACGCGCCGCTGCTGTCGGCCACCGAGGTCGGCGGGGAGCCGGGGCGGCCGGCCGTGTCGGCGGCGGAGTTCCACGCGTACTGCGCCGATCTGGCCCGCGAGTGGCCCGCGGCCGGGACGGTCCTGTCCACGCACGACACCAAGCGCAGCGCGGACGTCCGGGCCCGGATCGCGGCGCTGTCCCAGGCGCCGGAGCTGATGGGTCGCCCCGAGGGGCCTGACCCCCAGCTGGCCTGGGTGGCCCGGCAGACCGCGCTCGGGCTCGGCCGGGTCCCCGAGGCCGGGCCGCGGCTGGCCGACGCCCTGCTCAAGGCGGTCCGCGAGGCGGCCCTGCACACCAGTTGGACCGAACGGGACGAGGAGTACGAGGCGGGCGTGGCCGGGTACGTCACAGCCCCGGTCGACCTTCCGGCGGAGCTGGCCGGGGCGGCCCGGGCGAACCTCCTCGGCATGACCCTGCTGCACCTGGCGATGCCGGGGGTTCCGGAGGTCTACCAGGGTGCGGAGACGGAGTACCGGGCCCTGGTGGACCCCGACAACCGGCGTCCGGCCCGCTTCCCCCGTCGGGCACTGGCCCACCTGGACGCGGGGGCCACCCCCGGGGACCCGGCCGAGGAGAAGCTCCAGCTCACGGCCACCCTGCTGCGGCTGCGGCGGGACCGGCCGGAGCTCTTCCGGGGCTACGCGCCGGTCCTCGCTCGGGGCCCGGCCGCCGACCACCTGCTGGCCTTCACCCGGGCCCCCGGGTTGCTGGTGGCGGCCACCCGGCTCTCCCACCGGCTGACCGCGTCGGGCGGTTGGCGGAACACCCACCTGCACCTGCCCCCCGGCACGTGGACCCGCCTCGCCCCCGCCTCCCCGCGCGCGGATCGCACCGCGTCGCACAGCGGTCCGGCCGAGGTGGCCGCCCTGCTGGACGGCCACCCGGTGGGTGTCTGGCTGCGCCGGTGATCCGGCGGAGCCGGGGCGGGCCGCCGCTCAGTGCGGCGGCCCGCAGGGGCCCGGCTCCGGCGCGGCGGCCCGGGCGCCGATCAGCTCCGCGAAGGCGGCCACGGCTCCGGCCAGCGGATCGTCGAAGGGGACGACGATGACCAGCCCCGCAGACCGCCGCCGTCGGGCTGACGGAGGCGCAGGCCCGCGAGGCGGCGTACGACGACGTGGTGGTGAACACGATGCCGCTGACCGCCGTGGCCAAGGGCATGGTGCACGGGCAGGGCGGCACGGTGAAGGTGGTCGCGGAGCGGTACGGGCGGGTGCTCGGCGTGCACCTGGTGGGTCCGCACGTGTCGGAGATGATCGCGGAGAGCCAGCTGATCGTGGGCTGGGACGCGGAACCGGGCGATGTGGCGCGGCACGTCCACGCCCACCCCACGCTGTCGGAGGCGGTCGGGGAGGCCTTCCTCAGCCTGGCGGGCCGCGGTCTGCACCAGCGGTAGCCCGGACCTCCGGTGCCGCGCCCCCGGGCCTTGGCCAGGGGTTTCCCCCGGAGTTCGGGGAACTGCGGCGCCCGCGGAGCAGTAGGCGGCGGGCCCCCGGGGCATGGCATCCCTTGTGACCCTCCACCGTGACATGCGCTACCCCACACCGCGGGAACTCGGGCTCGCCGCCCGCGCTCTGGCGGACGAACACCCCGGCGAGGTCCGGCTGCGGCAAGCCGGCACCTCACGGGCCGGGCAGCCCCTGTGGGTGCTGTCCGTCGCCGCCACGGGCGGCGCCCCGGGCGGCGGGGCCGACCGCAACGTCCTCGTCGTCGCCGGGGCGCACGCCAACGAGCCCGTCGGCGGCGCCACCGCCCTCTCGCTCGCCCGGCGCGTCCTCGACGACCCGGCGCCGCGGGCCAGTTGCGGCTGGCACTTCCTGCTCTGTGCCGACCCGGACGGCGCGGACCTGCACCGCACCCCCCACCCGTACTCGCTGCTGGACTACCACCGGAACTTCTTCCGGCCGCCCGGCCCCGAACAGCCCGAGTGGGCCCCGTCCTTACTGCCCCCGGACCGACTGCCGCCCGAGACCCTGGTCCTGATGGCGCTCATCGACGAACTGCGGCCCGTCCTGCAGGCCTCCCTGCACGCCACCGACCTCGGCGGCTCCTGGGTGCAGCTCACCCGGGACGTGCCCGGCCTCGCCGAGCCGTTCGGCACATCGGCCGCCGAGCTGCGCATCCCGGTGGAGAACGGGGCCTCGGACGCGGCGGGCTGGCCCTCCCCCGGGCCGGGGATCTTCGTGATCCCGCAGCCGGGCAGCGAGGCTGCCGGGGCCTTCCACCCCGAGGACACCCGGCTGAGCACCTGGTACCACGCCCACCGCTACGCCGGCACGACCGCCATCGTCGAAGTCCCCATGTGGGCCTCCGACCTGGTGGACGATCCGACCCCGCACCCGGACCCGCCCGGCGCCCTGCGGATGCTGGCCGAGCGGCTCACCGCGGACGCCGCGCTCGTCGCCGCGGTCCGGGGCCGCGACGACGTACGGCCGGGTCCGCAGACGTCCGGGGACCCGGCCGCGGCGCCCCTGCTGCGCGCGGTGGACTGGACGCTCGCGCTGATCCCCCGGATCGCCGCCGAATGGACGGCCGCGGCTCCCGCGGAGGCCACGGCGGCGTACATCGCCAGCATCGACGCCTTCGGGCGACGGCTGTCGCTGCGCGCCGCCGCGATGCTGCTGCGGGTGCTGCGCGCCCAGGGGCATCCGGCGGCGCCCGGGCTGGACCGGCTGGTCACCGGGTGGTGCGAGGACTTCGCGGCCCGTTTCGGGGCCCGCTGGGTCCCGGTGGCCACCCAGGTGGAACACCAGTCACGGATCGTCCTGGCCGCCTACGACCGCCTCGTCGCGGCCGACCGCGCCGAACGCACGGGCTGAGCAGGCGGGCAGGCCGGGTGGGCGGCGAGCGGCGGTCAGGGCCTGGACGGGCCCGGGAGGGCGTCGGGGCCGGGTGGCGGCAGTGCCACCGGCCTGGCCCCGTCGTGGTCCTCCTCGGCGTCGTGGAGGGGGCGGGTGCCCTCGGCCGCGTCCGCCAGCCACTGCCAGACGTACGGCCGGTCGGCGTCCGGTCCCGCGGCGGGCTCCCCGCCGGAGATCCACGTCGTGAGGGTGAACCGGTGGTCCGAGAACCGTCCGCTCGGGCAGGTGGACGGCACGACCTCGTGAAAGGCGCCGGAGGGGAAGAAGACGATGGTGTCGTGCTCGGGCTCGATCGTGCGGTAGGACTCCCCCGGCCTCGCCCTGCCTTCCTCCACCACGGTGTCGTACAGGCGGAGTTGGCCGCCGCCGAACCCGCGCGGCCTGCGGTGCAGGTAGTACACGGCGGACAGCGCCGTGCCCACGTCCCGAACGCGTGAGGCGTCCGTGTGCAGGCCGAAGTGCCCGCCTTCACCGTGCGCCGTCAGGACGGTCAACGACCGTGCGAGCGACGCCCGGTGGCCGAGGACCTCCTGGACGAGCGGCAGACAGTCGGCCAGGTGTGCGCTGAACACCTCGCTGGTCACGGGAAGGACCAGCGAGTCGTGCCCCTTGCGGGACACCTGTCCGGTCAGGGGATCCAGGACGGTCCCCGCCGTGAAGTCCTCCCCCCGCGATATCGCGTACTCCAAGAGGGCGGCGGCGCGCTCCTCCCCCAGGAAGTTCTCGAAACGGCAGACCGGTGCCGGTACCGCGAGCGCGGGGGACCACCGGTCGGAGGGCGGCACGACTCGCGGGCTGATTTCCATCGGCGTGGCTGGTTCCATCGTGTATCCGCTCATAGCCCGGAACCGTACGACGGCGGCCGCCCGCGCCGAAGGAGCACGAGGGGGCGCACAGAAGTGCAGGGCGCACGCCCGCGTCGGGGCGGCCGGCGCGGCCCGGTCAGCAGGAAGCGGAACCGGGCCCGGGGGGTGTCCCGTCCTGGCCCCCGGAGGGCTCCACCCCCAGGGAATAGCGGTACTTCGGCCGCCCGGTGGCACCGAGCCGGTCGTAGAAGCGGATCGCGCCCTCGTTCCAGTCCGGGGTCTGCCACTGGACCTGGTCGAGGCCGAGCTCGTGGGCCAGGCGCGTCACGCCGCCCATCAGGGCGGTGCCGAGGCCGTGGCCGCGGGCCGCCTCCGCCAGGTAGAGGCAGTCCATGTGCAGGTAGTGCCGGGCGTCCCAGAAGGAGAACTCGGCGGAGCAGGCGGCGTATCCGGCGACCGTGCCGTCCGGGGCTTCGCCGAGGAGCACCCACAGCCGGGCGTCCTCGGCGAAGAGCTGTGGGCCGAGCCGCTCGGCGAGGTCCGGCGGGCGCGGCACCGACTTCTCGTACGCCACGTGCTCGTGGACGAGTTCGACCAGGCGGGGCAGGTCCCCGACGCGTGCGCGGCGGACGACGGAGGTGTGTTCCATGACCCCATCCTGCGCGCCGGCCCCCGGCGGCGGACCGGCGGGGCACCCGCGGAGGGTTCCCTCAGCTGGACGAGAGCCGGAAGGCCATGTTCCCGAAGCTGACCTGGTCCCCGTCGCGGACCACTGCGGAGCCGGTCACCCGGTGCCCGTTGACCGTGGTCCCGTTGGTGGAGCCGAGGTCCTTCAGCACCCACACCCCGCCCTGCAGTCTGAGCTCCGCGTGCGCCCGCGAGACCGTCTCGTGGCTGAGCCGCAGCCCGTTGCCGGGGTCGCGGCCGATCCGCAGGGCCGCCGCGCTCGGATGCGGCAGCAGCAGCTTGGGCAGGCGCTCGGCGTTCCAGGCGCGCCGGACCCCGACGGACACGGCCGAGACGCGGCCGACCCAGCCGAACAGCCGACGGGTCCAGGGGCTTTCGGACCCCTGCCGGGACTGGAGGTCGGACGTGAGCACGGCGAGGTCTTCGGAGCGGCGGGCGACCAGGGCGAGTTCCATCCGGCGCAGGAAGGTGTCGTGGGACAGCTTGCCGAGGGCCGCGCCCTCCCGGAGCTGGCCCAGCGCCCGGTCGCGCTCGGCGTCGGACAGCCGCGGCGCGGGGAAGGCGGGGATCTCGAAACTGGACGTCACAGGGTGATTGTCGGCCCGTCGGGGCCGGAGTGTCCAGAACTCCCCCGCCACGCCCCCGATGATGGGCACGATACGCATGCTGGACACCGCCGCCGACGAGGGGACCGTCCGTGCAGTTCGAGGTGTGGGCACCACTGACAGGTCACGTCGCCATGCTGCTTGACGGGGCGACGTACGACATGGCGCGCGATCCGGACCGGGACGGCTGGTGGACCGCCGGGGCCCCGGCCGCCGACGGGAGCCGCTACGGGTTCCTGCTCGACGGCGACGGCCCCCGGCCGGACCCGCGCGGGCGCCGGCTGCCCGACGGGCCCGACGGCCTGTCGGCGGTGGTCGATCTGGCGGCCCTCGCACCGCGGCCGGTGCCACCGCCGCACACCCGGCTCCAGGACGCGGTCCTGTACGAGCTGCACATCGGCACCTTCACCCCCGAGGGCACCTTCGACGCGGCCGCCGCCCGGCTCGGACACCTCACCGCCCTCGGCGTCACGCACGTGGAGCTGATGCCGGTCTGCTCCTTCGCCGGCCGGCACGGCTGGGGGTACGACGGGGTGGCGCCCTGGGCGGTGCACGAACCGTACGGCGGCCCGGCCGGTCTGGCCCGCTTCACGGCCGCCGCCCACGGGGCGGGGCTGGGCGTGGTGCTGGACGTGGTCCACAACCACCTGGGCCCGTCCGGCAACCACCTGCCTGCCTTCGGCCCGTACTTCACCGACACCCACCGCACCCCGTGGGGCTCCGCGGTGAACCTGGACGCGGCCGGCTCCGACGAGGTGCGCGCCTACCTGCTCGGCAGCGCGCTGGCTTGGCTGCGCGACTACGGGATCGACGGGCTGCGGCTCGACGCCGTGCACGCCCTGGCCGACGACCGGGCGCTGACTTTCCTGGAGGAACTCTCCGCGGCCGTCGACGAACTGGCCGCGGACACCGGCCGCCCGTTGTTCCTGATCGCCGAGTCCGACCGCTGCGACCCGCGCACCACCACCGCGCGCGCCGCCGGGGGCCTGGGCCTGCACGCCCAGTGGAACGACGACTTCCACCACGCCCTGCACTGCGCGCTGACGGGCGAGTCCCAGGCGTACTACGCCGACTTCGCCGCAGCCCCGCTCGCCGCCCTCGCCAAGACCATGACCCGGGTCTTCTTCCACGACGGGACCTGGTCCTCCTTCCGCGGCCGTACCCACGGCCGCCCGGTGGACCACCGTCGGACCCCGGCCCACCGCTTCCTCGGCTACACCCAGACCCACGACCAGATCGGCAACCGGGCGCTCGGCGACCGGCTCTCCGCCTCGCTCTCCCCCGGGCTGCTGGCGTGCGCCGCGACGGTGGCCCTGACCGGGCCGTTCGTGCCGATGCTCTTCATGGGTGAGGAGTGGGGGGCCGGGACGCCCTGGCAGTACTTCACCGACCATCCCGACCCGGACCTCGCCGAGGCGGTACGGGCCGGCCGGCGCCGGGAGTTCGCGGCGCACGGCTGGAAGGCGGAGGAGGTGCCGGACCCGCAGGACCCGGCCACCCGGGACCGCTCCCGCCTGGACTGGGCGGAGCCCGAACAGGCCGGCCACGCCCGCCTGCTGGACTGGTACCGCACCCTGATCGCGCTCCGCCGCACCCATCACGACCTGCGCGACCCGGACCTGGCGGCGGTCCGGGTCGCCCACGACGAGGAGCGCCGCTGGCTCACCTTCCGGCGGGGCGACGTCCGGGTGGCCGTGAACCTCTCCCCGGACCCGGTGACGATCGCGCTGGGCCGCAACGGAGTACGGGTGCTGGCCTCCTGGGAGCCGGTCGACCACCCGGGTCCCGACGGGCGGATCCACGTGCCCGGCGAGACGGCGGTCGTCCTGGCCCCGTAGGGCTCACTCCACGACGGCGAGCTCGTGCGGGGCGTTGTTGAGGCGGCGCCCGCCGTCCTCGGTGACGGTCACGATGTCCTCGATGCGGACGCCGAACCGGCCCGGCAGGTAGACGCCCGGCTCCACGGAGAAGCACATGCCGGGAACCAGCGGCTGCTCCTCGCCCTCGACCATGTACGGGGGCTCGTGGGTGGTGACCCCGATGCCGTGGCCGGTGCGGTGGATGAAGCGGTCCCCGTAGCCGAACTCGGTGATCACGGCGCGGGCGGCCCGGTCGATCTCCTGGCAGGAGACCCCCGGCCGGACCGCGGCCACGCCGGCCTGCTGGGCCTCGCGGACGATGTCGTGGACCCGCTGCTCCTCGGCGGTGGGCTCGCCGACGTGCACGGTGCGGGAGATGTCGGAGCCGTAGCCGAAGCGCAGGCCGCCGAAGTCGAGGACCACCATGTCGCCGCGGCGGATGACGCGGTTACCAGCCTCGTGGTGCGGATTGGCCCCGTTGGGGCCGGAGCCGACGACCGTGAAGTCGACCTGGGAGTGGCCGTGCGCGCGCAGCAGGCCGGCCAGGTCTTCGGCGACGTCGCTCTCCCGCCGGTCGGCGAAGGGGAGGTGGAGGACCTGCGCGTAGGCGGCGTCGGCGGCGGCCGCAGCTGCGGCGAGGCGCTCCAGTTCCCGCTCGTCCTTGACCGCGCGGAGCATGGGGAGGCAGTCGGTGAGCGGCGCGTAGGAGCTGTTCGGCAGTTCCCGCTGCAGGCCGAGAAGGTGCAGCGCCCAGGTGTTGTCGCTCACCCCGAAGCGCCCGCGGAAGTCCAGCAGCGGGGCGGTGACGGCGTACGGGTCCTTCCCGTCGGCCCAGTCCCGCAGGGTCAGCGCGGAGGCGCCCGGGGCCCGCTGCGCGTCGGGGGCCTCCAGCGCGGGCACGATGAGCACCGGGTCCTGCCCGGCGGCCAGGACGAGCAGGGTCAGCCGCTCGGTCTCGGCGGTGGGCCGGTACCCCGTGAGGTGCGTGAGGTCGGGTCCGGGGGCGATCAGCAGCCCGGCGAGTCCCGCGTCGGCGGCGGTCTGGGCGGCGGCGGCCATCCGGGCGGCGTAGTCATCGGCCGTGAAGGGTGCGGGTTCACGTGTCATACGGGTGATCCTGCCGCGAGCCGTGCGGCGAGGGCAGCGGCCACGCCGGTCGGGCTGCTCGGGGAGAGGAGCTCCGTGCGGTGCACCGGGCGCGGGGCCGACAGTGGTAGGGCGACCCCCGCACCGGCGGCCTGCGCCACGCGGCGCGGCAGCAGCACGGGGCCGTGCCCGGCGGCGGCGAGGGCGCACAGCGCGAGCAGGTCGGTGCCGTCGTGGCGCACGGAGGCGCGGGCGGCGGTGAGCGGCAGCCCGACGCCGGGGGCGTCGAGCCAGCGCGCGTCGGCGAGGTCGTCGACCAGGCCGAGGGGGTGTCTTGTCGGTCGGGCCGGCTCAGGGGGCGGTGTCCGGTGCCATGGGGCCTCCCCAGGCCCGCCAGGGCCGAGGGGAAGATCGCAAGGCCGAGGAGGGAGTCGACGCGGAGCGTCGGCGGCCGACGAGAACGCGGCGAGCGTGCGTGCCGGGCGCCGCGAGCCCGGCCTGATCGGCAAGCCCCCCTAGGTCACAGGCCCCGGTGGCGACGGCGGCGGGCACCTCGACCGGGGCAGTACCCGCAGGGTGACCCCGGTGGCGGGCAGCGCGGCGAGCAGCCGGGAGCCGACGGAGAGCGGGGAGGCGGCTCCGACACCCACGGCCCGCCCCCGGATCGCGGACGTACCGCGACCTCGAACCAGAGCGCGGGTTTCGGGGCCGCAGTACGACGCGCCGACCACTCCAGAGCCGGAGGGAGCGGAGTCAGCAGGCTGTGCAGACGGCTGCCGATCTGGGTAGCCGCGATAGCCAGCTTGTTGCCCGAAACCTACGATCACGAGGACCAGAGAGGCACCCTCGGCTGGCAGCCATCAAGGCCCGGGGCCTTTCGTTTTTGCCGCATGTACCCCGTCGCAGTAGGCGAAGGTGGGTACATGAAGATCAGGCGTGAAACCTGGAACCGCCTCCTGAAGCATCCCTGCGGCCAGTTCGCAGTCGTCACGGTACTGATGCTGATCCTTTTCGCGCTGGTCGGCCTCGGAGTGTCGTTCTTCCTCAATGTGCTCTTCGGCGATGACTGGATGGTCTTCTGACCGCAGTGCTTCCGGCCAAGGCCGTTGGGGTCTGTCGGCTGAACTGACGCGGTCAGCGAGCAGTTGCGGCGCCGCAGAAGAACGAAGCTCAGTGACATCACATGAGACCGGTGGCGTACCTCAACGCGTCAGCGGCAACGTCATGCGAGACCATCGGCGAATCCACCAAGGTCACCTGCGACAACGAGAACATCTCGCGAGACGGGACAGCGGGGAAGGTGCGGAGCAGGTGCGGATCCATGACCCAGGATCCCACCGGCGGGGCTCGTACGGTGCCCGCCGGGCTCGCTGGCCGAGGCCGCGCTCGGTGCGGAGCGGTCGATGGAGCGCTACCACTGCTCGTCCGGGCCGCCCCCGCCCCCGGGCCTCCTTCCGGCCCGGCCGGAAGCGGGCCCACCACCCATTAAGGCGTCGCGGGAGCACCCCTCTGATCGGCTATGCTGTGCTTGCACATCGAACGGGCGGTCCGCCGCCCTTCGTGGTGGGTGTAGCTCAGTTGGTAGAGCACCTGGTTGTGGTCCAGGTGGCCGCGGGTTCAAGTCCCGTCACTCACCCTGTCGATCCCGTGGGGTACGAGGTCTCCTCGTACCCCACGGGATTTTTCGTGTGCCCGGTTCGCCGCCCGGCTAGATCCGCAGGAAGGCCTCCACCGCGGTGACGAAGGCCACCGGGGTCTCGTGCGGCAGGTAGTGGCCGGAGCCCGGGACCGTCACGATCCGGCAGTCCGGGTAGGAGGCCCGCCAGGTGTCCCTCATCACATCCGCGGTGATCGCGAGGTCGTACTCCCCGACGAGGACGAGCACCGGGACGGTGTTGCCCTTCACTGCGGCGGACAGGTCGAGCGGCTGCCAGCTCGCGAGGTAGCCGGCGAAGGCCTCGGGGCGGGAGACGGCCAGCGAGTGGGCGACCATCCCGTCGAGCCAGTACCGACTCGCACGGTTGCCCGTGACCAGGTCGAGGATCACGCGGCGCTTCTCGGGATCGGTCGCGGCGCCGTGGAAGAGGGCGTGGTTCGCGTCGTCCATCACGTAGGGCCCGGCCGGGACCGGGGCGAGCCCGATCAGCTTCTCCACCCGCTCGGGGGCACGGACGAGGACCTGCTGGACCGCCTTGCCGCCCATGGAGTGGCCGAGGAGGGAGAAGGTGTCCCAGCCGAGCTGGTCGGCGAGTTCGAGGACGTCGTCGGCGATCTCGGCCAGGGTGTGGCGGCCGGGGACGTCGCGGCGGTCGCCGTAGCCGCGGTAGTCGAGGAAGACGTAACTGAAGCCCTCGGGGTCCAGGTGGTCCAGTACGGAACCCCAGTTCGCGGAGGTGCCGAACCAGTCGTGCAGCACGATGACGCGGACGGGTCCGGTGCCGATCCTGCGATGGGCGATGGCCATGCGTTCTCCCTCGGTGACGTGGCGAAGAAAACCGACGCCGGAGGTTCTGCCCAACGGATCTACCATCACACCGTGAACCCGATACCGCGCCCGCAGCCCCTGATCACGGGGGACTTCTCGCGACCGGACGGAGCGCGCCACCCGCACCATCCCGGGACGTACGTGATCAGCGATCCGACCGAGATCGGCGCGGTGGAGGCGGCCCGGCGGCAGGACGCCGCCGACCACCCCGTCGACGACACGTTCGACTGCATGTGCCGGGAGGACCTGCACGCGGAACACCGCGGACCGCAGGCGCGGCGCCTGCTCGACCCGCTGTCCCAGGGCGGCATCCCCGCCCGGCACCGCGCGCGGTGGGTGGCCGCGGCGCCCGCGGAGCTGCGGGAGTACGCCGCGGCCCTCGCCGCGGGCGAGGAAGGGCCCCGGGCGCCGCACGGGGTGCCGCCGGCAACGCTGTTCAGCTGGCTGGGCGCCGTACGGGACGAGCCCCGGGACGCGGCGTGGCTCCTCGCGGAACGGGCCCCCGCGCGGCTGCTGGCCGCAGCTGCGACGGAGCAACTCGCCTGGGGAGTGCGGGAGACGGACCGGGCCGGCCTGGACGGGGCCGTGCGGTTCTTCGCGAGCGAAGCGTTCACCACCCGGCACCCGAAGCGGCGCCGGGTGCCCGACACCGCGCGGGACCGCCTGCTGCGGCACGCCCGCAGCCACCGTCCCGCGGACCTCGCGGTCCTGGAACGGCGGCTGCTGCGCGCACCGGAGGACCGGATCAGACGGTCCTGATGGCCGGGTCCGAAACGCCCGGGGCGCCGGTCTCCACGTGTCCGGCGAAGCGGCGCAAGAAGGTGGCGTCGGCGTCGGAGACGACCTTCACGTCGTACCAGCGGCCCGAGGCGACGAGGTCCACCGTGTGGGAGACCGTCGCGCCGGCCGCCACCCTGAGGGTCTGGGCCGCGCCGCCGTAGGTGTTGGTCACCGTGAGGTTGACGGCCGCCGTCCCGGAGTTGGTCAGCGTCAGGGCCAGGTTGCCGGTGGCCGCCGAGTGGCGGGCCGTGACCTCGGGGCCGGCCTTCTTCGCCGGGCCCTTCCAGGTGCGCAGGAAGCCGTTCGGGCCCCACACCGTGAGGTTGATCTGGTTGCCGGTGGAGCTGCTGGTGGACCAGGTGTCGACGAGCGTCTTGCCCGCCTCGACCGTGTAGGGCCAGGGGCCGTCCGTGCGGTTGCCCGAGGTGCTGTGGAAGTGGGCGCCCAGGGTCGGTCCGGAGGCGAAGGTGAGGGTGAACTTGCCGGTGGACGTGGTGCGTGCGCCGTCCACGTAGGGGCTGTAGCCGAG
This sequence comes from Streptomyces sp. NPDC091682, assembly GCF_044756625.1. Classification (NCBI taxonomy): domain Bacteria; kingdom Bacillati; phylum Actinomycetota; class Actinomycetes; order Kitasatosporales; family Streptomycetaceae; genus Streptomyces; species Streptomyces sp. NPDC091682. The sequence continues at coordinate 339,682 of NZ_JBIVTH010000003.1, forward strand.
CGCGCGGGTCGGCTTGGACCCGGCCTCCTGCGGGGGCAGCACGCCCGTCACCGGCGGGGTCGGGTGGTAGGAGGGGTGGCGGTCCTTGTCCGGCGGGACGTACCCGGCCGTGGACGGCAGTGCGGCGGGCGCGGCATCGGCCCGGGTGAAGTCGAAGGCCGAGGTCAGGTCACCGCAGACGGCGCGCCGCCACGGGGAGATGTTGGGCTCCTGCACCCCGAAGCGCTTCTCCATGAAGCGGATCACGGAGGTGTGGTCGAAGGTCTCGGAGCAGACGTAGCCGCCCTTGCTCCAGGGGGAGACCACGATCATCGGGACGCGCGGGCCGAGCCCGTACGGTCCGGCCGCGTAGCCGCCGCCACCGGCGTAGAGGTCCTTCGACACGTCGGCCGTGGACAGGCCCCAGGCCGAGGAGGCCGGCGGGTACGGCGGGACCACGTGGTCGAAGAAGCCGTCGTTCTCGTCGTAGGTGATGAACAGGGCGGTCTTCGCCCACACCGCCGGGTTCGCCGTCAGCGCGTCCAGGACCTGCGAGATGTACCAGGCGCCGAAGTTCGTCGGCCAGTTCGCGTGCTCGCTGAACGCCTCCGGGGCGGCGATCCAGGAGACCTGGGGCAGCGTGCCGGCCGTCACGTCCGCGCGCAGCCGGTCGAAGTAGCCGTCGCCCGCCTTGACGTTCGTGCCCGTACGGGCTTTCTCGTACAGGGGGCTGCCGGGCTGGGCGCCCCGGTAGGTGTTGAAGTACAGCAGCGAGTTGTCACCGTAGTTGCCGCGGAAGGCGTCGTTGATCCAGCCCCAGGATCCGGCGGCGTTCAGGCCGTCGCCGATGTCCTGGTAGACCTTCCAGGAGATGCCGGCCGCCTCCAGCCGCTCGGGGTAGGTCTTCCAGCCGTAGCCGGCCTCCTGGTTGCCGAGGACCGGGCCGCCGCCGACGCCGTCGTTGCCGGTGTACCCCGTCCACAGGTAGTAGCGGTTCGGGTCCGTGGCGCCGATGAAGGAGCAGTGGTAGGCGTCGCACACCGTGAAGGCGTCGGCGAGGGCGTAGTGGAACGGGATGTCGTTCCGGGTCATGTACGACATGGTCGTGGCCGTCTTGGCCGGGACCCACTTGTCGTACTTGCCGTTGTTGTACGCCTGGTGGCCGCCGGCCCAGTCGTGGTTGAGCCCCTCCAGGAACTGCATGCCGAGGTCCTGGACCTGCGGGTGGAAGGGCAGGACGTCCTTCGTCCCGTTCGACTGGAAGAAGACCGGCTTGCCGTTGTCCTGGAGGACCGGCCGCGGGTCACCGAAGCCCCGGACCCCCTTCATCGCGCCGAAGTAGTGGTCGAAGGACCGGTTCTCCTGCATCAGGACGACGACGTGTTCGATGTCCTGGATCGTTCCGGTGGTGCCCTGCGCCGGGATGGCGGCGGCCCGGGCGATGCTGTCGTTCAGCATCGTGAGGGCGGCGGCGCCACCGGTTATCTGCAGGAACCTGCGACGGTTGAGTTCTGCCATGGGGTGACGACCTCTGTGGGTGAGGGGGGAGTCGAGGGGCGCCCCAAGGACAGCGGGCCCGGGGTACTGGACGGAGATCGCTCCGTGACACTGCGCCGTACAGCTGGAGAACGAAAGAGCCCACGGACGACCTGCACATCTGCTGAAATGACCTCGCACACACTGCACGGGGGGCGCAGGGCGATGGCCGGGACCGACTTCGGGCACGCCATCGGGCTGCCCCGCGCGCTCTCCGGACTGCCGCTGTCGCCGCTCGTGGGAGCGTACGGGGAACTCCTCGCCGCACAACAGACCATCGGATTAAGTCACTTGGGCGAACTACTGGTCCCGTCCGGCGGCCGCTTACGGGTGCTCGACGAGATCTTCGCCGTCGCCGGGCCCGGTCGGCTCCGGCACGTCGGCGCCGGCGTGCTGCGGTCGCTGCGCCGGGACCGGCACCGGCACCGGCACCGGCACGGTGGAGCGCCCGGTCGACACCGCCGTCGCCCCTGGCCGCCCGTACTCCCTGCGCGGTTTTCTCCTCGGCGGCGGCGCCGCCTCCGTCCGGCTCGAAGAGCCTCCTCTCCCCTCCCTGGTGGTCCGCTGACATGACCTCCGTCGTCTGCCCCTACTGCTTCGACCGGTCCCCGTACCGATGCCAGATGTCCGCCACGGGGGTGCGCGGCGCCCATACCTGCAGCACCGAACTCGACACGATATGGACCGACTTCACGGGCCCGGGCGGCCGTGGCACTGGTGGTCGTGGCCGGGGTGGCCGTAACGGCTCCGAGGGGACGTCATGAATCTCGCCCAACTGCACTACACCTCGGCGCCGCCCGGTCCCGACGGCTCCGGTTTCCGGTTCACGGCCGTCAGCCCCGGGGTGCCGGCCACCCTGCTGCGCGAGGCGGAGCAGCTGATCGGCTACGAGCCGCCCCGGGACGCGCCGCCGCGTCCGGGGCCGCGGGAGCTGGCCGGCTTTCCGCAGGCGCTCAGCCTGAACGTGCTGGCCGACGGCAGCCGGCTGCTGGCGCGCTCGGTGTACACGGGCGCCGACCACAGCGGCCGGTGGGGCAATTTCCACGCCCACGCGGTGCACCTGCCGCAACCCGCCGGTTCCGGCCCGGCCGTGGGCGAGTTGCCGATCACCGCCTGGGGCTCGCCGCAGTGGGCCGCCACGACCCCGGAGGCCGGCGCTCCCGCGCTGGCCGCGGTACCCGCTCCGGGCCGCCTCGACCGGGCCGCGCTGGCCGCTTTCGTCGCCGACCGCGCACCTTGGCTGGCCGCCTTCTTCGCCGATGTGCGCCGGCTCGGCGAGGACCCGGACGCCCCGCAGATCGTGCTCGTGGAGGCGGACAGCGAGGCCGTCGCCCGCTGGATCATGCTCGCGTGCAGTGTGCTGCCGCACCAGCGGGGACAGTGGCTCACCTTCACCACTTACACCCGGCGGCCGCAGCTCGCCCGGCAGCAGATCATCGGGGTGGTGCCCGAGGACGGGCCCGTCCTCGCCGGGCAGGAGCACCGCTACCGGATCTACGACGCCACTCGCGCCGCCGCCCCCGCCGCCGGGGAGCCGGACGTGTGGGCCGACACCGCCGCCCGCGTCTGGCAGGCGCAGCGCCAGGACCTGGTCGCCCAGGTGCGGCGACTGACCACCGGGCCCTACGACGCGGGCCCGCTGGCCGCGCTCGCCCTGGCCGCGGACATCGCCCTGCCCTCCCCCGGCCGGATCGCGGCCGCCGACTGGGCCGCCGGGCACCGGAACGCGCTGGACGACGTACGGCTGCACGCGCTGGCGCTGGCGCTGGGCCGCCCGGCCGGGGACCGGGACCCGGTGGAGGTCGCCGCGGCCGGGCGGCTGCTCGCGGCCCTGGACGGCTGGGCCCCGCCCGCGGTGTGCGAACCGCTGGTGGTCATGACCCTGACCGAGGCCGTACGGACCGGGGCGCCGCCCACGGCCCTGCCCACCGCGGGCGCCCTGGGCGCGGCCGTCCGCGGGCGGCTGGCGGCGGAACTGGAACCGGGCCTGCGTGCGGCGCTGGGCGGCACGGCGACCGAACCGGCCCACTCGGCCGGCCTGTTGCGGGTGGCCTCGGTGCTCGGGGTGGACGTGGGCGACCTGCTGCCCGGTACGGCCCGGCAGTTGGCGCTCGCGCTGCTCGCCGATCCGGAGCGTGCGTACGGGGCGGGCGTGCGGGCCGCGCTGGCCGAACTGCCCGGGCTGCGTGCCCTCGTGCTCGACCGGCTGGACTCGCTCGCGGCGGGCGATCCGGCCGCCGGACGGCACCTGTTCGACCGGACCGGACTGCGGCTGACCGCGGCCGATGCGCGGCCGCACCTGCGGATGTGCGCCGAGGCCGCGGCGGTGGCCGAGCCCGCCCCGGACCGGGTCGGAGCCCTGAACGCCCTGCTGGCCCGCTCGGGCGTCTCGCTGTACGCGGAGCCACTCGTGCTGCGGACCGCGATGCGGCTGGTGTGGGAGGGGGACCCGCCGGGGGCGGGCGATGCCGCGCTGGTGCTGATGGCGACCGGGCCGAAGGCCCACCGGGAGGCCGGAACCTGGGAGTTGCTCGTACGGGCGGCCGTGCGGGCCCCGGCCGGGGACACCGGGGCCGAGCAGCTGGCACCGGAGCTCCTCGGGCAGTTCCAGGAGGAGATCCCGGCCCGGCTACGGCCGTCGCTGCTGATGCTGGAGCTGGCTCGGAACCTGCGGTCGGGCTCGGCGGGCGCGGGCTGGGTCCGCCGGGCGCTGGACCTGCGGTCGCTGGATCCGGAGCCGGGCCCGCGGGAGAGCGCGTACGCGGCCCTGTGCGCCCGGCTGCTGGCCGGGGACCGGCCGGACAGCGAGCTGCGGGCGCTGATCGAGAGCAACGACGCGGAGCTGTTGGCCGCCTACCGGGCGGCGGCGCGCACACCGGCGGTCCGTGATCGGCTGCGGTTGGATCCGGGCTTCGTCGCGGACTGCTTCACGGCGTGGTCCTCTCAGCCGCAGGCCGGCCCGGCCTGGCAGGAGGCCCGCACGGACCTGCTCGACGGGGTGCTGCGGCCGGCCGTACGGAGCCTGGCGGCGAAGGAGCTGGCAGAGGTGGCGGAGTCGCTGACCCGGCTGGACGGGCGGTGGGCCGACGAGTTCCGCGGCTGGCAGCGGCCGAGTGCCTTCGGCCGCCTGCGCGAACGCTTCGCAGGGCGCCGCTCCGGCCGTGCCGGCGCCGGTGGGAACGGGGGCTGATCTCGTGGATCCGGAGCCGATCGCCCGGGTCCTCGCCACGCTCATCGGGGTGGTGGCGGTCGCCGTGTGCCTCGGGTACGGGCCGTGGCGGTTCCTGGCGCCGGCCCTGTCGGCCGCCCGGGCCGCCTTCCGGACGCGTCCGCCGGGCGGCACCGACCCGCGGATCACCCCGTACGCCGGTCCCGCCTCACCTCAGGTAAACGGGCCCTGACCGTCGCGGGGTTGGCCGGGAGGCGAATCGGGTGCTCGCCGTACTCAGGCGGGCCGTGCAGCCGGTGGCGCCGAACTGAGCATCCGTACTCAGGCCCCGGCGCGGCCGGCTTGTCATCGTGTGTGCATGTTCCTTCAGCCATCTGATCCGCTGCCGCGCGCCGCGCTGCGCGCCGGGATAACCGCCGTCGGCAGCCTGCTGCCCGACGAGGTGCTGTCCTCCGACGCCCTTCAGCGGGAGGTGGCGCGCCGCAGTGGACTGGCGCTGCCTCCGAGGCTGCTGACCCAGGCCACCGGGATCGTCTCCCGCCGGGTCGCCGGCGAGGGCGTGTACGCCTCCACCCTCGCGGTGGGCGCCGCCCGCCGGGCCCTGGCGGCCGCCGGACTCGGTCCGCTCGACGTCGACCTGCTGCTGTTCGCGTCCGCCTCCCGCGACCTGGTGGAGCCGGCCACCGCGCACATCGTGCAGACGGAGCTGGGCTCGCGGGCCCACGCCCTGGACGTCACCAACGCCTGCAACAGTTTCGTCAACGGGATCGACCTCGCCCGCTCCATGATCCTTGCCGGGCGGGCGCGACGGGCCCTGGTGGTCACCGGCGAGACGCCGAGCCGGGCCGTGCGCAAGGACCCGGCCGATCTCGCCGAACTGCGCAACGGCTTCGCCGGGTACACCTTCGGCGACGCGGGGGCGGCGGTGGTCGTGGAGGCCGTGGAGCGCGGCGGGATCGTCGACGTGGACACCGAGACCCATTCGGAGCACTGGGGGGTCGGGGGCATCCCGGGCGGTGGGTCACGGCACCCGCGCGGGGACGCGTACACGTACTTCCGCGGCGACGGGCACGAACTGCGGGGCGTCTTCGAGAAGGTGGGCACCGCGGTCATCGACCGGACGCTGCACCGCACGGGCATGGACTGGGACGGCTTCGCCAAGGTACTGGTGCACCAGGTGACGGTGCCGTATCTGGAGCGGTTCGCGGAACTGACCGGGGTGCCCGCCGGGAAGCTGGTGGTGACGGTGCCCGAGCTCGGCAACGTCGCGAGCGCGAGCATCGGCCTCCAGCTGGACCGGGTCTTCGGGGAACTCGTGCCCGGGGAAAGGGTGTTGTTCGTGGGTCTCGGCGGCGGCATCAGCATCATGACGATGGTCTGGGAGAAGTCGTGAGCGCCGCGACCGCGCCGATGTGGGTGGTCGTGCCCGCGCACGAGGAAGAGGCCCGGCTGGCCGACACCCTGCGGGCGCTCGCCGCCCAGCGGGACCGGGACTTCACCCTGCTGGTCGTCGACAACGCCTCGACGGACGGTACGGGCGCGGTGGCCCGCGCGTTCGCGGCCGGCGCGCCCTTCCCGGTGGAGGTGATCGAGGAGCCGGAGAAGGGGGTCGGCTCCGCGGTGGACACCGGGTTCCGGTACGCGATCGGCCGCGGCGCGGCCCTGCTCGCCCGGACGGACGCCGACTGCCTGCCGCGGCCCGGCTGGACCGGCGCCGCCCGCAGCGCGCTGCACCGCAGCCCCGGGCTGGTGTGCGGGCGGATCGTGGCCCGCCGCGACGAGCACGGACCGCTGGGCCGGGCCGGGTTCGGCGCGCTGGTGGCCCTCGCCGCGCTCTTCGGCCGGCTGCGGCCCGAGCACGCCCGGCGGCGCGGCTACCGGGCGCCGTACCGCATGCACGCCGGGAACAACATGGCCATCACCGCCGAGCTGTACCTGGGCGTCGGCGGAATGCCCCGGCGCCCCTCACCGACCGACCGGCTCTTCCTCAATGCCGTACGCCGCCACAGCGACCGGATCACGCACTGCCGGGACATGGTCGTGGAGAACTCCACGCGGCGGCTGCGGGCCTACGGGATCGCCGGCACCGCCCGCTGGTACCTCGACCAGGGCAGCGGCACGCACGGAACGGACGACCCCCGCTGATGTTGGACCACCTCGACCGCGCGCTGCGCAGCCGCCCCGAGCGGCCCGCCGTGCTCACCGCCACCCGCACCGGTGCGCCCCGGGTGCGCGCCACCCGCGGCGAACTCGCCGGGCTGGCGGACGCCTTCGCCGCGGCCCTGCACGCGCGCGGGCTGCGCGCCGGGGACACCGTCGGCGTCGCCGTGCGCCCCGGGCCGCGCGCCCTGGCCGTCCTGCTCGCGCTGTGGCGGCTCGGGCTGCGCGGGGCCGTACTGGACCCGGGCGCCGGACCCGACGTGCTGCGCGCCCGCCTCGCGCTGGCCCGGCCCGCGCTGGTGCTGGCCGACGCGACCGCGCAGGCGGTGGCGGGCTGGGCCCGGCCGCTGGCCCGCCGGGCCCACCTCGCGCTGCCTGACCTGGCCGGGCTGGGCCCGGTGGCCACGGTCGGGCCCCGGCTGCCGGGCTGCGCGCCCGCGCTGGACCTGGGCGCGCCCCGCCGGGGCGTGCCCGCGCCGGGCGCCGACCTGGACGGGGACGCCGACGCGGTGATCGTGTTCACCTCCGGGACCACCTCCCTGCCGCGGGCCGTCGTCCACACCCGGGCGAGCCTGGCCGCCGGCATGAGCACGGTCTCCACCCTCTTCGACGCGTGCGGGGACCGGCCGGTGCTCGGCGGCACCTTCTTCGTCCTCGTCCCCTCGCTGGCGCGCGGCGCGGCCGTCGCCCTCCCCGCGGGCGACTCCCGGGTGTTGGCCCGTCAGCTGCACCGGCTGCGGCCCGAGGACACCTATCTGACCCCGCCCCGGCTGCGGGACGCGCTGGGCGCGGGCGCCCGCTTCCACGGCCGGGTGTGGACGGGCTCGGCACCGGCCGGCGCCGGGCTGCTGGAACGCGTGCGCGCGGCGGGCGCGGCCGAGGCCTGGGGGGTGTACGCGCTGACCGAGCTGTTCCCGGCCGCCGCGGTCGAGGCGCGGGAGAAGTCCGCGTTCGAGGCGGCCGGGGAGTCCGGCGACCTGGTCGGGGCGCCGCTCCCCGGGGTACGCGCCGAGCCGGACGGGAACGGACAGCTGTTGCTGTCCGGCCCCGCGGCCCGCCACCGCTACCTCGGGGAGGAGCCCGACCCGTGGGTGCGTACGGGCGACCGGGCTCGGCTGGACGGCGCGGGCCGCATCGTCCTCGAAGGCAGGAGCAAGGACATGGTGCTGCGCCGGGCCGAGAACATCTACCCGGGGCTGTACGAGCCCGCCCTGCACGTGCCGGGCGTGGAACTGGCCGTGCTCGTCGGAATCCCGGCCGGCGACGGTGACGAACGGCTGGTCGCCGTCGTGCAGCCGCAGCGCGGCGCGGACGAACGGGCCCTGCGCGCCGCCCTGTCGGAGCCGGTCCGGCGGATGGGCACGGCCCGGCCCGACGCCCTGCTACTCACTCGGATCCCGCTGTCGGGGCGCTCGCGCAAACCGGACCGGGCGGCGACGGCCGCGCTGGCGGCGCGCCGACTGGGCCGCGCGCGGTGACGGCCCGCGCCGCCGGGCCGGGGACCCGCGTCACGGCCGGTTCCGGGGCCGCGCCCCCGGAGCCCTCCCCGACCGCTCCTACCCGGTCCGCCGATTCCACGGAGGTTCGCCCCCCGATGAGCACCACCGCCCACGCCCACGCCCGTGCCCGCCGCCGGGACCGCCGGGTCTATCTGCACAGCCATCCCTTGTTGTTCGGGCTGCTCGCCGCCACCCGCGGGCGTCCGGTGCGCCGGCTCGGCCGGACCCTGCTGGTGCACGGCCCGGAGGCCTACCGCCAGGCGCTGACCCGGCTGCCGCTCGACCGAACGGCGGCCGGTACGACGGGCGCCGCCGCGCGGACGGCCCTGCGCGACGGCGGGATCGGGTCCGGGTCCGGGTCCGGGGGCGTGCTCTTCGACCAGGAGGGCGACGGGCACCGGATGGACCGGCGGGGCCTCGCGGGCTCGCTGGGCAGTGCCGTGGTCGAGGACCTCCGCTCGCTCTGGCAGCCGTTGCTCGTACGCCGTCTCGCGCCGCTGGACCGGGGCGGCGAGGTGGACCTCGTCGACCTCGCGCGGGAGCTCTCCGGGTCGGTGGTGTGCGCCCTGCTGGGGTCCGGCGCCGACCCGCGGGAGGTCGCCGGGGCCGCGGCCGAAGCAGCGGCAGCCGCCGTACGCAGCCATCTGCCGGGGCCGCGCCGCCCGCGCGCCGAGGCCGCCGCGGCCCGCGCCGCCGATCGGCTCCGCCTGCTGCTGGGGCCCGGCGGCGAGGCCCTGCCGGCGATGCTGGCGGTCGCCGCCGTCAACACCACCGTCGCCGCGCTGCCCCGGGCGGTGGCCTGGTGCGCCGACGCGGGACTGTGGGAGCAGGCGGCGGACGGGGCCCTGCGGCCGGTGCTCGCCGACGAGCTGCTGCGGGTCACGGCGGCCTCGCCGCTGCTGCCCCGGGTGGCCGCGGCGGACGGCGCCGTCGGCGGCTGCCCGGTGCGCGGCGGCGACCGGTTGGTGCTGGTGGCCCGGCACGCGGCCGGGGCGCACCGCCGCAACCCGGACGCGCTGCGGCCCGCCGGTCCGGCCGTGGACCGGCTGGTGTTCGGTGCCGGACCGCACGCGTGTCCCGGGGCCCGGCTGGCCCGGGCCCAACTGGCCGACGTCCTCGGTGCGCTGGCCCCGTACCGGCCGGTGGTGACGCGGGCCCGGGTGGACCGGGGGGCGGCACTGCCCGGCTGGCGCGTGCTCACCGTACGGGCCGGGGGCCGCGCGGCCGGTTCCTACGGGGCCGGGGCCTACGGGGCCGGGGCGTGATCGCGGTCACGGGTGCGAGCGGCTTCTGCGGCGGGCACGTCGCGCGGGCCGCCGCGGCGGCCGGGGCCGAGGTGGTGTGCCTGGGCCGCAGACCGGGCCCGGTGGGCACGCACCGCTTCTGGGACGCCGCCGCGGAGCCGCCGGACCTGGCGGGCGTGGACCTGGTGGTGCACTGCGCGGCGGCCGTCGGCGATCCGGCCCCCGGCTCGCGGGCCGCGGCGCTGATGCGCGCGGTCAACGTGGACGGCACCGAGCGGCTGCTCGGAGCGGCGGGCGGGCGGCCCGTGGTGTGGGTGAGCAGTGCGAGCGTCTACGATCCGCGGCCGGGCCGCGGCCTGGTCGACGAGGAGCACCCGCGCGCCGGGCAGTTGAACGCCTACGGCCGGACGAAGGCGGCGGGCGAGGCCCTGGCGCTGGCCGCCGGGGCGGTGGTGCTGCGCCCCCGGGCCGTCTACGGGCCGGGCGACACCACGCTGCTGCCCCGGCTGCTCTCCCGGGTCCGGGCGGGCACCCTGCTGCTGCCCGGCCCGGACGTGCCGCTCAGCCTCACCGCGGTGGAGAACCTGACGCGGGCCTGCCTGACGGCGGCGGGCTGGGTGCCGGGCGCGTACAACATCGCCGACGGGGAGCCGTACGGCCGCGACGCGGCGGTCGCCGCGGTCCTGCGCGCCCACGGCGTCCGGGCCCGGATCCGGCACCTCCCGCTGCCGCTGGCCGCCGCGGCGGCCCGGGTCGCGGAGGCCGTGGCGGCGGTGTCCGGGTCCGAACCGGCCCTCAGCCGGTACGCGGTGGACCAGCTGGCGCACCCGGTGGTCCTGGACCTCGCCCGGGCCCGGGCCCAGGGCTGGGCCCCGCACCGGAACCTGGCGGACCACCTGGCCTCGGTGACCGGAGCCCGGTCGGGGCTCAGCCGCTGACGCCCGCCGGGGCCTGCGCCTTGGTGATGAGCAGGTCGAGCAGGGCGAGCAGGGAGCCGCGGACGTCCGTACGGGAGCGTGCGTCGAGCATGAGGACGGGCGTGCTCGGATCCCGCAGGTGCAGCGCCGCTCCGATCTCCTCGGCGGTGTAGGGCTGTTCGCCGTGGAAGCAGTTGGCGCCGACCACGAAGGGCAGTCCGCGGCTCTCGAAGAAGTCCACGGCCGGAAAGCTGCGGTCCAGGCGCCGGGTGTCGACCAGCACGATCGCTCCGAGCGCCCCGTTCAGCAGGTCGTCCCACATGAACCAGAAGCGTTCCTGGCCGGGCGTGCCGAACAGGTAGAGGACCACACCGGCGTCGGTGAGGGTGAGCCGGCCGAAGTCCATCGCCACGGTGGTCACCGTCTTGGACTCGATGCCGTCGAGATCGTCGACGCCGATGCCGGCGGACGTCAGCCGTTCCTCCGTGCGCAGCGGCTCGATCTCGGAGATCGTCTCCACCAGGGTCGTCTTCCCGACCCCGAACCCACCGGCGACGAGGATCTTGACCGGGGCCGGTTCCTGCGGGGCGGTCGTGTCATATCCGGGCAAGGCTGTCCCTGATTCTCATGAGCAGGTGGACGTCGGTGGTCTCGGCGACCGCCAGGGGCGGCCGGTGGTGGATCAGCCCGCGGTCGGCGAGTTCACCGAGGAGCAGCGTCATCGGGGTGAGGCGGATGTGCATCCGTGCCGCTATCTCGGCGACCGCCCGCCCGCCCGGCGGCGCGCACAGGGCGAGGATCTCCTGCCACTCGGTGGGCAGGGTCCCGTCCACTTCGCCGTCGGCCGCCGCCGTGATGGTGGTGTCCATGGTGAGGACGGTGTGCGCGGCGGCCGTACGCCCGTCGGTCAGGGCGTACAGCCGCGTCCGGCGGCGGACCGGGGGCTGCGATCGTGGCTCGTCCTGCGGCATTACGCGGACGGCTGGCCGCGCTCGGGGGTGCCCAGCCACTCGCCGAGCGCCTGGGCGGTCCGTACGGCCTCGCCGCCCAGCTCCCCGAGCCGCGCCTTGCGGGAGGTCACCACGATGAGCGTGCTGCCCTCGCCGCATCCGACGATGCAGAGGTACCGGTCGTCCATCTCGACCAGTTGGCGGATGACGCGACCGCCGTCGATCTCCCGGGATATCGCCTTCATGGTGGACGCGATGCCGGAGGCCGCGGCCGCCATGCGCTCGGCCTGGGGCTCGTCGAGCAGGTAGGCGCTGAGCTTGATGCCGTCGTTGGAGAGCAGCACGGCTCCCTGGACGCCGGCGATCCTGCTCAGGTTGTTGTCGAGGACGCTGTAGATCGCGTCGTTGGCTGCCGTGGTGTTCGGTGAGGTGGTCATGGCTGATCCCGTCGGAGCTCTTCTTCCACTGTCTGGGTCCCCTGTTCGTAGTCCGCCCAGGCATCGGCCACCTCTTCGGGTGTCGCGTTGTCGGGCCGGACGACGCTTTCCTGCGCGCGGGGCTCGCGCAGCTGTTCGGCGATGTGGGTCTGCGGGACGCGCTCCGGGAGGGCGGGGCGGGCCGCGGGTGCGGGTACGAGTGCGGGCACGGCCGCGGGCGCTGCGGGCACGGCCGCGGGTGCCTTCGCACGACGGCTCGGCAGCCCGGCGCTCGTGTGTACGAGCGGCTCGGGCTCGGGCTCGGGGGCGGGCTCGGGCGCCGGGGCGGGCTCGGGCGCCGCGGGCAGGCTCGGCACGGCGGCGGCCAGGGCCAAGGTCGGAGCCGGAGCCGGAGCCGGAGCCGGAGCCGGAGCCGGAGCCGGAGCCGGGAGCAGCTCCAGGACCCGGGCCTGCGGCTCGATCTCGCGGGGAGCCTGCTCATCGGTCGCCACCAGCAGCTGCCTGGGCAGGATCACCACCGCCGTGGTGCCCCCGTACACCGAGCGGCGCAGGGTCACGGTCGCGCGGAGCTGGTCGGCGAGGTGCCCGACCACGAAGAGCCCGAGCCGGTGCGCGTTCTGCGCCAGCACGGAGTACGGCGGGGCCTCGTGCAGGCGCCCGTTCATCTCCTCGTAGCGCTCGGGGCTCACCCGCGGACCCCGGTCCTCGATCTCGACCGACAGCCCGTCCGTCACCAGTTCGGCGCGGATGACCACCTTGGACTTCGGCGGGGAGAACCGGGTGGCGTTGTCCAGTAGTTCCGCGAGCAAGTGGCTGATCTGGCTGATCGCGCTCGGTTCAACGCTGGTCTCGTCCAGGGCCTGCCGCTCGATGCGCCGGAAGTCCTCGACCTCCGCGGCCGCTTCGCGCAGCAGGTCGGCGACGCGCATGGGCTCGGTGTGCGGGTCGGGGACCTCGCCGCCGGCCAGGATGAGCAGGTTCTCGATCTGCCGCCGCATGCCGACCGTCAGTTGGTCGGCCCGCATCAGCTCGGCGAGCAGTGCCTCGTCGTGGCCGAAGGTGTCCTGGAGGTCCTCGGTGAGGCTCAGCTGGCGGCTGACCAGGTTCCCGGTGCGCGAGGCGATGCCCGAGGCGAACAGGCCGAATCCGTGGCGCTCGGCGGCGAGCTCGCGGTGTCCGTCGACGGACACCGCCACGGCCCGGGCGAAGGCGTCGCTGATGCGTCCGACCTCGTCCCGGTCGCCGGTCACGGTCGGCAGGGCCCCGGGGTCCACGGACTGCCCGCGCCGGAGCCGGGCGACGACCTCGGGAAGGGTCTCCTCGGCCACGGTCACCGTGCGTTCGTGCAGGTCGTTCATGCGGCGGAGCACCGACCGGGTGGTGAAGACGACCACGATCACGACGGCCAGCAGTCCGCCGGCGCTGCCCAGGATCAGCCAGGCGACCTCGGCCTGTAGGTCGTCGGCCTTGGCCTCGCCGCGGGCCAGCACCGAGCGCGCCAGGTCGATGTTGAGCGTGGTCATCTGCACCGAGAAGGTCGCGTGCGCGGGGGACCAGCCGCTGGTCTCGGCGGGCAGCCTGATGCCCGTGGCGATGTCCTTGTGCCCGGAGAGGACCGCGCTCTCGATGCGCGTCTTGGTCTGCCAGTCCGGGGAGCCGACGACCCGCTCGTAGGACCGCTGGTCCCGGGCCGTCAGGTGCGGCACGATCAGCGCCTCGTGCAGGTACCGCTGGGCGCCCAGGGCACTGACGAACTGGTCGTAGCCGACGTAGCTCAGGTCCCCGGACGGCCCGGCCAGCGCCAGGACGGTGTCCTCGCGCGCCACCATCTCGGTGGCCTGGAGCATCGACACCACGGGACGGCTCGCCTGGGCGAGTTCGGCGTCCTCTGCGTGGCTGAACTCCTGCTGGTAGACCTGGATGACCTTGCCGATCACATCGGAGTAGTAGGCCAGGGTGCTGTCGGCGGAACCGCTGCGGGTGTCCGCGCGCTGCCGGTGATCGGCCAGCTTCTCCAACAGCCTGGTCACGTCAACGAAGGACCGCGAGGGATCGACCGCGAGTCGGCGGAACTCGGCCGCGGCCAGGTCCGTGGCATCGCGGCGGGCGCGCAGTTCGCCCTCGGACCTGTCGGCACCCGCCCACCGGGCGGCGGTGGCCGTCCGCTCGGCCTGCATGTCGACCATGAGCGTGTAGAGCGGCGCGCCGACCTGTTCGGCGGCCGCCACGTCGGACCGCAGCTTGTCCGCCTGGGCCAGCAACCGTTCCGCGGTCACCGTCACTTGGGTGCCCATCGCGACGGTGGGGACCACCGCCAGCCAGATCAGCAGGGTGCGCAGGCGCACGGTACGCCGCCGACGGGTCGTCGACTGCCGACGTATGCCTTCGGGTTCCATGGGAGACATCGGTCCTCGCGAGCGGGGGACGGCGGGAGGCCGATCATAACCAGACACGGCGGAGATTCGGATAGGTGTCTGCAGGGGCCGAAGCGTGCTAGTTCCGGGAAATCATCGCAGGCCAGAGATCGGATCGGAATCGAACTGCGACGTACTCGACACCAAGGCCGCTGCCGCGGGTCGCGGCCGCCGGTTAACCGGTGGAGGTCACGGGGTGTCCGGTGGCAGGGTGAGGCCCATGCCGTCGCACCGTGCCGAGCAGTTGGTCCGCGAGTTGCACGCCTCGCTGGGGCTCCGCAGACGCCCCGAGGACATCGCCCAGCTGATCCAGGATCTGTTCGCCGCCCGTCAGGTCGCTCCCGATCCCGCCACCTCCGAGGCCCTGGAGAAGGCCTCCCAGCACTCCCTGCGCAGGATCTGGCACGGATACACCTCCATGCTGGAGGAGTTCGCCGCGCCCGTCGGCGCGCAGCGCCAGCTCGCCCGCGCCACGACGCTGTTCGCGTCCGTTCCCGAACTCCCCGAAGGGGCCGGGGACGATCCGGCCGAAATCGAGGCGGTCATCCGCCGGGCCGGCGAGGAGATCCACCGCCGGTACGGGGAGAACGACTTCGGCCTGGACCGGCTGAACCGGATGGAGCGGGACGAAGTCGGCATCGGCGAGCTGTCCAAGCGTCAGTACAACAAACGGTTCCGGTTGCTGCGGCGGATGGAGGCGAAGCTGGCCCGGCTCCTGCACGAACAACGCCGCCGCGAGATCACGATGACCGGCAAGGGCGCGCTCGCGCACGCGCTGCCGTACGAGGTGTTCGGCGCGGACCCCGACACCGCCGCGTTCATTGCGTACCTCACCGCCCGCGCCCACATGCGCAGCGTCTTCACCAACACCGCGCAGCGCCGCCCGTACGACGAGGTCGCCGACGCGCTCCTGGGGCGCCTGCGCGCGGCGCCCGAACGGACCGACTGGTTCGCCGTGGCGCACGTCCACCCGACCCGCGAGGTGCTCGGGCACCTGTCCGACCAGGAGCTGATCCGGCTGCTGGTGCGGTGGAACCGCTTCCTGCGCGAGGTGGCCGAGCTGTTGGAGGACGCGTGGAACCGCTCCGGCTTCGAGGCGGCGAGCATGGTGGTGCGGCGGGGCGACGACTCCTCGACGTGGAACCAGGCGGCGCAGGCCTGGGGCACCGCCCGCGCGCACTGGTTCGCCCTGATGACCGAACTGGGCCAGGAGGAGGTCCTGGACCGGGTCTGCCCGGGCAAGGTCCCGCGGCTGATGGCGGCCGACGTGGCCGCCTGGCACCGCAGGAGCGGCGGCGGGCTGCACCCCGACACGTACGTGTGGGCGAATCTGCCGCGGCCCTGGGAGGTCCTGCGGGGCGAGAAGGAGTGCACGCGTTCGCTGGTGGAGGCGGCCTGCGCCCGGCACGGTGTGGATCCGGTCTCGGGCGGCTGGACCGCGCCCCGCCCGACGGCGGAGGCCGTTCGCTTCCAGCGCACGCCGGAGCTGGTGCACGGCGTGGCCGTCGCCGACCCGCTGATGGCGAGCGCGATGCGGTCGGCGGGGGTGTTCTCGGGCCGCGGCAAGCGCGCGGCGGCCGAGGAATGGCTGTGACTCCCGGGGCCGCGAAATCCCGTTGACCCGGGAGCCGTGGCGTACGGATGATCGGGGCCGGCGGCGAGGAAGCTCTGTGGAGGAGCGCCCGGCTCGCACTCCGGGTGGACGTAGGTTCGAATCCTGCCCTCGCCGCCCTCACCTGCTTCACCTGCTTCACCGGTTTCGGACGCACGGACGGGATGCGCATGGCCACGCAGGAGCACGAGGACGCGGCCGTGCACGCGGCCATGGTCGCGGCCGACGCCGACCGCTGGGACGGCGGCCAGCCCTGCACGTTCTCCGCGTTGCTCGATCACTGGGCCCACCAGGTGGCGGGCGTGGAGGAGGGCTACGCGTGGTGCCTCGACGATTTCGACTACGAGATCTGGTGCCGGACCAGACTGGCCCGCGTCTGGCCCCTCCTGCCCACGCAGTTCCGACCGGCCCGGCAGCCGGTGCTCGACGAACTCGACGGGCGGTTCCGCGCGGCGACCATCGAGTGGCCCGGCCGCGGCGGCGAGGAGCAGTGGTGGCTGTGGCGCTTCCCCCGACTGCTCGGGATCGAACCAGGGGACTCCTACGACGGGGGCTGGCCGGCGGGCTGGGTGCGGATGCCCTTCCCCAAACCGGACGCCGTCCGGGTCATCGTCTGACCCCGCGTCGGCCTACCCTCCTCGCATGAGCATCGGCGTGCACGTCCCCGAGTACCTGCAAGGCAGCGAGTTGGTCGCGAGTGAGGACCTCGCGAAGGACCCCGCGTTCTGGCTGGCTCACGTCCTGCTGACGATGGGCGATCCCGGTGAACCGGTCGAACCGTACGGGGTGGACGCGGCGGCCTACGACGCCATGGTGGAGCGGCTCGGCGACCCCGAGCAGCCCTGGCCCGTCCTGAGGGTCTGCTGCGACGGCGGGCACACGGTCTACGCCGTCTACGCCAACGAGGAGGACCAGAACGACGTCGACTTCTTCGTCCACCATCCAGAGTGGGGGCGCCTCGGCCATCTCGGCCAGTGCGGTGCCGACGGGGCCGGCCCGGGCCTGTCCTGGACCGAGCTCCTCGCGCTCGCCACGAGCACCAGGGAAGGCGGTGCGGGGCTGACCGATCCGTCCGAGCGCCTCCTCCTGCTGCTGCCCGTGCTCGGCGACGCCGACCTGCCCGGCGAGGCATACGACACCGTGGCCCGCGCGCTGTCCCGTTGCGGGATCCGGCCGGAGGCCACCGGCGCTCTGGCCGCGATGCTGCTCGGCGAGCCGGACCCGGCCGGCGGACCCCGGTGGACCGTGACCGGCGACCATCCGATCGCCGTCTGCTCGTCCCCGTACAGCCCCCGCCGGGTACCGCTCGCCCTCGGCATCACGCCGGACCAGGCCCGGGCCCTGGCCGCCGCCCTCGGCAGCCGCCCGGGGACCTGAGCCCGGGTCCTTCGGGTCGAGGCGGCGGACTACCGGGCATCGGCGGCCGGTCGGCCGGTCAGCGATCCCCGGGGCTCGCCCCGTACGAGCTTCCCGGCAGCGCTCAGGAGCCGTACCGGAACGTCCGGCCGCTGCGGGGCGCGCTGCGCGAGGTGGTGGCGCAGGGCCGGGTCCGGGGCGCACCGGTAGCGTTCGAGGTAGTAGGCGATCTGGTCGGACCAGACCCAGAGGCCGTCGGTGCGGAAACCGGCGGGCACCACCCTGCTCCGGGCCGGATCAAGGCGGTCCGGTTCCGGTACGAGGCCGTGCAGGGCCACGGGAGCCTCCCGGAGGAACCTGAGCAGCGCGGCGCACTCCTCGGCGGAGGTCACGTGCTCGCGGTCGGGTGCGATGGCCGGCTCGCCGTCGGGCCCCCGGAAGTCGAAGACCCGCGCGAGGTGCAGCGCGGTGGCCGGGGACGTCCCGCCGTCCGGCGATCGCGGGGCCGCCGCTGCGGCGAGCGGGTCGGCGAGCGGGTCGGCCCGCGTGGGCGTGTAGCCACGGGGCGCCTCCAGCTGCCGGAGCCGGCCGCTGACGGCCGCGGCGTCCGGCGGCCGGGCCTCGCGGTCCTTGGCCAACAGGTCGAGGATGAGCCGTTCCAGGCCGGCGGGCAGGTCGGGACGGAGCTCCGTCGGTGAGGGCGGAGGTTCGTGGAGGTGTCGGGCGAGGACGGTATGGACCGCCCCGGTTCCGAACGGCGTTGCGCCCGTGACCAGTTCGTACAGGAGGCAGCCGAGCGAGTAGAGGTCGGCGCGGGCGTCGACCGCCACGCCCCGGATCTGTTCCGGGGAGGCGTAGGGCGGGCTGCCGAGGAAGTGCCCGATCTCCGTCAGTTTGGTCAGGCCCCGGCTGCCCGGGGCGGCTCCGGGCAGCAGCGCGGCGATGCCGAAGTCCACGACCTTGACGGTTCCGGTCCGGGTCAGGATGACGTTCGACGGCTTGAGGTCCCGGTGGACGATCTCCTTCGCGTGCGCGGTGTGCAGCGCGGCACAGATCTGGCGGGCCCATGCGAGTACGTCGATCAGGGGTTGCGGCGCCCCGTCGCGGACCAAGGTGTCCAGCGAGCTGCCCTCGACCAGCTCCATCACCACGTGGTAGCAGGGGTCCTTCCGGAAGTCGTAGACCGTGACGATGTGCGGGTCTCCGGCCAGCCGTGCGGTGAAACTGGCCTCGCGCTCGAACCGGGCCCGGAAGTGCATGTCCTGCGCCGCGGCAGGGTGGATCAGCTTGAGCGCGACCTCCCGGTCGAGCAGCTCGTCGTGGGCGCGCCACACCTCGCCCATCCCGCCCGCCCCCAGCGCCGCGCGCAGCCGGTAGCGCCCGTCGAGCAGCCGGCCGTCCGCGGCGCCGGTCACCGCACTCACCTCCCGTCTCCGCCGGCCGCGCCCGTCAGACCGAATCCGGCGCTCGCGAGCAGGGCGGCCAGCGAGTCGGTGGTGACGGCGAAGGCGGGCTCCGTCTCCGCGCGCACGACCAGCGTGCCGATCACCTCGCCGAGCTCGTTGAGCAGGGGGCCGCCGGACGCTTCGGGGGGCAGTCCCAGATCGGTCTTGAACAACTGGAGCCGATGCTCCGGGAAGACCTCGAACTTCTCGACGATGCCGGGCAGCAGTGCCTCGTCCGGGGCGGGGGCCCAGACGAGGTCGCCGATGTGGACGAGCCGGGGGAAGCCCAGGCGCAGCGGCGCCGCCTGCACCGGCTCGGCCAGGAGCAGCACGGCCGTATCGATGGCGGAGGAGTCGGCTAGGAAGACCCGGCGCACGGCCCGCTCCCCTTCGACCAGTCGCACCGTCATCCCCTGGGGGTCCTGCGCCGACCACCGCCGGCTGGTCAGGACGTGGCGGTCCGAGATCAGGAACCCGCTGCCCTCCTGGCCGCTGCCGTCCGCCACCCGTACCAGGGCGGACCTGGCCGACGCCACGAACGCCCCGAGCTCCTCCGGATCGAGCACGACCGCGCGCAGCCGAGCCGCGTCGGCCAGCAGCGTCCGCCGGTAGCCCGCTACGTCCCCGGCGCCGGCGAGGCAGTGCAGCCGTCGCCGGAGATCGTCGGGGGCGGTGAGCGGCTCGGTCAGTTCCTCCAGCGCCTGGAGCGCCCGACCGTGGTCACCGGCGTCGTGCAGTGCGCGGAAGCGCGTCAGCGGGTCGCTGTCCACCGCGGCGAGTGCCGCGAGCACGCCGTTCCAGCGCCTCAGCCGGGCCATGCCCTGCCGCATGGCGTCGAGGTGCACCCCGAGCTGGTGGGCGAGGTGCTGTCCCGCGGCCGCCCGTTCCGCCAGGACCGGCTGGGCGAGGTGGTCCTGCGCGGTGGTCAGCAGGTCCCGCAACGGGGCGCGCAGGGAGAGGAGTTCGCCCTCCAGCTCGGCCGACTGCGGGCCGTACATCTCGGCGAGCATGCCCTGCACGGCCGGGTCCAGGGCCTGGCGGGAGGGCCGGTGGGCGCGCAGGCGCTCGCGGAACTCGTGGCAGAGCGGCTCGCAGTCGCCGAGCTCGATCGCCTCCTCCACCAGCCGGCGCAGGGCGCGCCCGAGTTCCTCCAGTTCGCGCTGGACGGAGTGCCGCCGCGACATCGTCTCGATCTCGCTCGGTGCGAGCAGGGTCGTCTCGGTGAACTCGGCCGAGCTGCTGTTCCCGGTCACCGTATCGCGCGCCGTGACGGTCAGGACGCAGCTCCTGTCGAAGCCGAAGGTCACTTCGATCTGCGGTACTCCTTGCGCGACCGGCGGGATGCCCGTCAGCCGCAGGACCCCCACCAGCGCACGTGGCTCGATCCGGCCGATGTAGACCTTGACCTCCACCTCCGTTTGAAGGTCCCGGGTCGTGGTGTAGGTCTTCGCCGCCTGGGTCGGAATGGGTGTGTTCCGCTCGATCAGGACGGAGAAGCCCGTGGTGCCGTCGGCCTCGGCGACCGCGATCCCGAGGTCGAAGGGGGTCACGTCCTCCAGTTGGACGTCCTCGAGGAGGCCGGAGAGCACCGCCCCTTCCAGCGCGGCACCGCGGGCCACGGCCGTCCGGGCGTCCAACAGGACCGTGCGTTCGGCCTCGAAGACCTCCTCCACGGTCCCGCTGATCAGCGGCGAGAGCATCGGGCCGCCGACCAGGACGAGGTGGTCGGGCGGGAGGCCGCGCTCGTCCATCATCCGCTCGCAGACGTCGCGCAGGGTGCGCAGCGAGTCGGCGAGCAGGACGGCGAGCTCGTCGCGGGTCAGCTCCAGGCGCACTTCCGGCTGCCCGAGGTAGGCGTTGAGGATGTATTCGGCCTCGCGCTGGGAGGAGAGGGCGATCTTGAGGTGCTCGGCGGCCAGTTCGAGCCGTCGGCGGGCCCGGCCGGTCGCCGGGACCTCGAGTCCGCGGGCGCGGAGCCGCCGCGCGAGCTCGTCGGCCACGATGCGGTCGAAGTCGTACCCGCCGTACTCGTTGTCGCCGAGGATGTTCCGGACCTGGTAGCGGTTGCCCCAGACCTCCATGGCGCTCACGTCGAGGGTGCCCGCGCCGAGGTCCACGACGGTGACCTCGCCGCTCAACCGCCGCTGGGCGGCGGCCGCCAGGCAGGCCGCCGTCGGTTCGTGGATCAGGCGCCTGGCCTTCACCCCGGCGATCTCGCACGCGCTGCGGGTGGCGTGCTTGGCGTTGTTGAGGAAGTACGCGGGGATGGTGAGGATCACCTCGTCCCGCTTCAGCGTGAGGTCGTGGTGCTCGGCCGCCCACTCCAGCCATTCGTCGCGGACCTGGCCGAGCGCTTCGCGGGCCAGCTCGCCGAGCCGTTCCCGTACCTGCCCGGCGAGGTGTTTCTCCACCAGCGTACGGGCGTGCGCGATCAGGCGTGCGGCGACCTCTTCCGGCCGGTAGGAGCGGTCGAGGATGGTGTAGGACATGCCGTCGCCCATCCGCCGCTTGGACGCGCTGATGTGGCCGACCACCCAGGAGGCGAGGATCTGGTCGCCGGTCAGTCCGACGAGTTCCTCGCCCCCCTTGGTCACCGTCAAGGTGGAGGCGAACTGGGGGTTCACTCCGTCCGGACAGATCACCGGCTGCCCGCTGTGCGCGTCGTAGAGGGCGGCCACGCACGAGTGGGTGCCGAGGTCGAGACCCCAGACCGTGGCGAAGCGGGCGTCCGTCTCGGCGCGGGCCCGCTGCGCCCACTCGGCCACCCGCTCCTCGAACACCTTGCGGCCGACGGCGCCGATCGCCTGCAGGGCCCGGCCCACCCGTTCCCGCTGCAGCTCGGGGACGGCCGCGTCGTCCTGCTCGACCAGTGACTTCAGGATCCCGGCGGCCGCCGAGTCGCGCCCCCTGTGCTCCAGGGCGTCCAGGCATCGCTCGACGAGCTCGGCGATGTCGCCCGTCCGGCGCAGGAACGGGGCGAGCCGCGGGTCCTCGATCGCCTCCCCGCCCTTCCAGTGGATCAGACAGCGGGCGGCCGCCGAGGCGTCGTCCGCCCGGCCGTAGAGGGCGACGGCCTCCTCGTACCGCCCGTCCTGCTCGTGCAGGCGGGCCGCGCCGAGCAGGTCGCCGCCGGCCTCGCGGGCCGCGGCGCGAGCCGCCCGGCCCTCGGCCGAGTCCTCGCTCTTGAGGACGCGGTCGGCGTCGCCGAACCGCTCGGCCTTCCGGAAGAGGGTGTGCGCACGGTAGAGATCACCGCCGTCCTCGGCGTGCCCCGCCGCTACCGCGGTCTGCCCGGCCGCCTCCTCGAACCGGCTCCACTCCAGGTGCACGGCCCGGCGGTCCGGCGCGGGCGCCTGCCGCAGCAGATCGTCCAGACGACGCCGCTCGACCGCGACGACGGCCGCGCGCACCCCCTCCAGTTCGGCCTTCCGGTCGACGATCAGGTCCGTCGGACCCGGGGCACGTTCCAGTTGGCCGAGGATGTCCGAGACGAGCCCGAGGGCGGCGATCCGGTCGCCCCGTTGCACCTGGTCGTCGATGTACGGGCGGCAGGCGGCGGCCAGGGAGGCCAGCCGGTCGGGCTCCTCCGCGGGGCAGGTCGCGAGAGCGGCCAGGTAGTCGCCGAGTTGCTCGTGGCAGCGGCTCACCAGATCGTGTCGGCCGGCCTGTTCGCAGTGCGCGAGTGCCTCGGCGGGCCGGCCCGCGGCGAGGAGGAGTTCACCGGCCCGCTCGTGGAAGTCCCGAACCCGCTCGGACAAGCCTTCGGTCCGGGCCAGTTCGAGTGCGGCCATGACGTCGTCGAGGCGCTGCGAGGTCGCACAACAGTCGAGCGCCTCGCGCTTGCGTACGGGATTGTCCGCGAGCCGCACGGCATCGCCGCCGCGGCCGAGGAAGAGCTTCACCGGGTACAGGTCCGGCACCAGGGGGTCGGCGAGGTGGTCGAAGAAGGTGCTCCACAGCGCGGCGTCCTGGGCGAGCGAGGTCCTCGCGGTGTACGCCCGTAAGGCTTGCGTCGTCATGCCGACGTCGAGGAGACCTGCGTCCTGGCGGCGCCGGAGCAGGGAGACGAGGCCGTCGGCGCTGTCCTGCTCACCCGCCAGCGCCGTCAGCCGGCCCCCGGCCTCACGTTCCAGCGCGAGGTCTCCGGCGCGGCCCGCCGCCTCGGCGATCACGGTGAGGACGGTACGGTCCCCGTGCCCGACGGCTTCGTGCAGCGCTGCCCGTCGGGTCGGCCCCAGGGCCGCCGCGTACCCCTCGGCGGGCAGTCGACGGCCCGGCCGCTCCAGCAGGTCGGCCGCCAGCGCCGGGTCATGGTCGAGCGCCTCCACGAGCGCCCGGCCGAAGGCCTCGGCGGCCAGGTCCAGATCCCTTCCGGTCAGCAGTGCGGGCCGGAAGGTTTGCTCCACCGCCTTCAGCGCCTTGCGTAGGCTGCGGGGCCTGCCGTCCGAAGACCTGTTGAGCCACACCTGTCCTCATCCCCCTGCGATCACCGGGCCGAGCCCTGATCTCACATGCTAACGACCGTGGGGACAAAGGGAGATGGGACTGCAGGACTGCCCGCAACCTCCGGCTGGACGCAGGTTCGAATCCGGCCCGGCGCCTCGGCGAACTCGAGGCCCCGAAGGAGGGCGCACTGCCCCGTCGGCCGAAATCACCCCTTGCGTACCGCGAGTAACGGCTTTTAGGGTCGGCGGACTTGAGGAACGGGAGGCACCGTGGAAAACGACAGGGCACCAGAAGACGACACCCGGACCAAGCCGGAGATCAAGAAGGTGGCCGTCCGCGACGAGACCAGGAAGCGCGACCGGCTCACCATCGACAAGCGACCGTCGTCCTGACCGGGCGGGAGCCGGCGCCCGGCGCGGCAGTGCGGACACCGGGCGCCGGGGTCCCCCGCGGGACGGGCGATCGGCCGGCCCGGCGGACGGGCCGCGGCCGGGCGGGGAGGACCGCATGCGCGTTCATCTGGTGACCATGCCCTGGCAGTCGATCGACCTGCCCTCGCTCCAGATCGGCCTGCTGCACTCGCTCCTGACCCGCACCCGGCCCTTCGACGAGGTCCGGGAGTTCCACGGTTCGCTGCGCTGGGCGGAGTTCCTGCTGGAGCGGACGGACGGACTGCTGCGCCCGGCCGACCACGCCGAGGTGGGCAGCGACTCGATCTTCGACGGACTCGGCGACTGGGTCTTCTCGGGCGTGCTCTACGGGGACCCCGACTGGGGCGTCGCACGGCTCGGCGCGTACGCGGAGCGGCGGGGCATCCCGGTGGACAAGGCGCACGCCATGCGGGTCCACGCGGCGGACTTCGTCTCCCGCAGCGCCTCGGAGATCCTCGACGAGGACCCGGACGTCGTCGGGTTCACCAGTACGTTCATGCAGAACGTGTCCTCGCTCGCGCTCGCCGCCGAGCTCAAGCGCCGCCGGCCCGGCCTCACCGTGGTCTTCGGTGGCAGCAACTGCGACGGGCCGATGGGCCACGCCCTGCACCGCAACCATCCCTTCGTCGACCACGTGGTGCGCGGGGAGGGGGAGTACGCGTTCCCCGCCCTGCTGGCCCATCTGGACTCCGGGACCCCGCCCGTCGACGTACCGGGCCTGTGCTGGTGGGACGGCGGGACCTCGCGGGCGAACGAGGAGACCCGCCGTACGGTGGCGCCGCGTGACATCGCCTCGCCCGACTACGACATCTGGCAGGCGGAGCTCGACGCCTCCCCGGTGGCCGAGTACGTCCGTCCGAAACTGGTCGTGGAAGGCGCACGCGGCTGCTGGTGGGGCGAGAAGCACCACTGCACGTTCTGCGGTCTCAACGGCTCGGCGATGGCGTTCCGCGCCAAGCCCGGTGAGCAGTTGTGGGCGGAAGTCGACCGGCTCGTCCGGCGGCACCGGATCCTCGACGTCGTCACGGTCGACAACATCATCGACATGGCGTACTTCACGGACTTCCTGCCGCTCGCCGCCGACAGCGGCTGGGACCTCCTGATGCACTACGAGGTCAAGTCCAACCTCACCGCGGACCAACTGGCGCTCCTGGCCCGATCAGGAGCGGTGCACATCCAGCCGGGGATCGAGAGCCTCAACAACCGCGTGCTCGGCCTCATGGACAAGGGCGTCACCGGGTCCCGCAACGTCCGCACGCTCCGGGAATGCGCCGACCGGTCGCTCACGTGCACGTGGAACTACCTGTACGGGTTCCCGGGCGAGACGGCGGACGACTACGACCCGGTCGTCGACCAGATCCCCGCACTCGTCCACCTGCAGCCACCGGGCGGCGCGTTCCGCATCCAGCTGGAGCGGTTCAGCCCGCACTTCGCCGATCCCGCCCTCGGGTTCGCCGAGCGGACCCCCGCCGAGATGTACGGCCACGTGTACGACCTCCCCGAGGAGGAACTGGCCGACCTGGTGTACCTCTTCGACACCCCGCCCCGCGGAATCGGCGGCCCGGCGGAGGAACGGCTCGCAACGGCCGTCGCGGAGTGGCGGGCCGGGCACGCCGGTTCGACGCTGCTGATGGAACCCGGCGCGGACGGTGAGCTACTGGTGCACGACCGGCGGCGCGGATGGCCGGCCCGGACGCATCGGCTCAGCGGCTGGGAGGCCGCCGCCTTCCGGCACCTGGAACACGGCCGCTCCGGGCCCGCCCTGCACCGGCTCCTCGCCGAAGAGGGACGTCCGGTCGCTTCCGAGCGGCTCACGGAATGGCTCGGAGAGGGCGTGTCCCGGGGGCTGCTGTTCTTCGACGGACGGTCGTACGTGTCGCTGCCCCTGCGGAACGCTCCGGTCCGCACGGTCGCCGTCACGGACGGGGCCGGGGCCGGGGCCGACCCCGAGGTGGCGGCCCTGTGACCGGCGGGCAGGTGGTGGTGGACCAGCCGCTGCCGCTGGGCGCGGGCGGACGCGGCGCGGCGGACGCCGTGCGCTTCCTGCGCGACTGCCAGAGTCAGGCGCTCACGGTGCGCTGGGTCCCGGACGACGACGTCCTGCCGTTCGACACCGGGCTGCTGCACCACCTCCCGCCACCGGCTCCCCGGACCGCCCCTCCGGGCGGGTCCGACGGGGCGGCCGTGTGGCGGTCCCGGTACGCGTACGGCCTGCTGTACCACCGCCGCGGGCCGGATTTCGTGACGGTCATGGACCGCAGGGACCCTTCGGCCTCGGCCCGGTTCACCATCGACCAGCCTTCACTGCTCGGCGCCTTCCTCACCGTGCAGGAACCCACGGCCCTCGACGCGCTCGACGCCCCGCACCGCGAGGCCGTGTCCTTGCTCGCGGACGAACGTCTCGTCCTGGTCACGCAGGGGTGGGCCGTGGCACTGCCACCGCGCCTCAACCGCTGGCCCGTCCCCTGCACGAGCGTCTGACCCGTGACCTCGTCGCCGACCCGTCCCCCCGCCGCGGCCGCCGTCCGCGGCGGCACGCCGTGGGGTGCGCTGCGGCGGCACCGCCCGTTCCTGCTGCTCTGCGGCGAACAGGCGGCCAGCTCCGTCGGACGGCAGATCACCGCGCTGGCCCTGGCGATGCTGGCCGTGACCCAACTGGACGCGGGCCCGTTCGGGGCGTCCGCGCTGCTGGCCCTGACCTATCTTCCCGGCGCCGTGCTCAGCCCCCTCGCCGGTGTGCTCGCCGACCGGGCCCGGCTGCGCACCCTGGCCGTCACGCTCACCTCGCTGCAGGTGGTGGTCGTCGCTTCGGTGCCGCTCGCCGGGGCGCTCGGGAGCCTCGGTCTGCCGCACCTGTACCTGGTGGCCGCCCTCTCGGGTGCGCTGACCTGGACCCTCTCGGTGGCGCTGCAGGCGGCGCTGCCCCGAGTGGTCGGGCCCGAGCAGCTCCTGACCGGCAACTCCGCCCTGACCGGCGCCCGTACGACGGGCATGATCGGCGGCCCCGCCCTGGGCGGCGTCCTCGTCGGTCTCGTCGGGGCGTCCTCCGCCCTGTTGGCCGGCAGCGCCGCCTATGCGGTCGAGGCCGTGCTGCTGTTCGCCCTGCCCGCCTCGCTGAACAAGCCGGCCGAGCCCGCCGGACGCCGGGGCCCCCGGCTCGCCGCGCTCCGTGAAGGGCTGGCGGTGGTCCGGGCGGAACCGGTACTGCGCCGACAGGTGCTCGCGGGCGCCGGGTTCAACCTCGGCAGCGGGGCTGCGGACGCACTCTTCGTCGTGTACGCGAACCGCGAACTCAGCTTGCCCGCATGGCAGTTGGGGATGGTGTACGCCGCTTTCAGCGTGGCCACCGTGGCCGGAGTCCTGCTCGCCGGCCGGTTCGCGACGTCCGTCGAGCTGTACCGGGCGACGCGGATCTGCGCGGTGGTGGCAGCCCTGGCGATCTTCCTCGTCCCGGCGGCGTCGCTGGGGCTCGCCTTCCCCCTACTGCTCACCTACCAACTGGTCTTCGGCATCGCGGCGACCGTGTGGGCGATCTCCATGACAACGACCCAGCAGCTGATCGCCCCGCCCCACCTCCAGGGCCGCGTAGCCGGCTTCGCCCAGGCTGCGCTGCTGACCACCGTCCCGGTCGGGGCCCTGTCCGCGGGCGCGCTGGCCGCCTGGCTGGGGAACGTCCCCGTGCTGACCGGCGCCGCGACGGCGGCGCTCCTGGCCGCGGCCTGCTTCTGGCTGCCGCACCGCACCGACACCGGCGTACGGCCGACCGCCCCGTGACCGCGGCCCCGTCGGAGTCCGCGCGGCACAGGCGGTTGCCGGCGGGTGCGCCCGAGCCCCGGACCCGTCGGGGTCCGGGGCTCGGGTGCGGGCCTGTCAGCCCTCCGTCGGGGTCAGCCGCAGCGAGATCGAGTTGATGCAGTACCGCTGGTCCGTCGGGGTGGGGTAGCCCTCCCCCTCGAAGACGTGGCCCAGGTGCGAGCCGCACTTGGCACAACGGACCTCCGTGCGGACCATCCCGTGCGAGGTGTCCGCGATCAGTTCGACCGCGTCGGTGTCCTTCGGGTCGAAGAAGGACGGCCAGCCGCAGTGCGAGTCGAACTTCTCCGACGAGCGGAACAGCTCGGACCCGCAGCCGCGGCAGGAGTAGACGCCCTCCGTCTTGGTGTCCGTGTATTCACCGCGGAAGGCCGGCTCGGTGCCCGCCAGCCGCAGTACCTGGTACTCGGACGGGGTCAGCTCCGCCTGCCACTGCTCGTCCGTCTTCTCGACCTCGTAGGACATGGTTCTCCCGCTCCCTCGTACCTTCAGCTCGACAGCCGGGCGAGGATGGCCGGACCGAGGTCCGTGACGTCGCCCGCGCCCATGGTGAGAACGAGATCACCGGGCTTCGCCATTCCCGCGATGGCGTCGGCGACGGCCGCCTTGTCGTGCTCGGCGGTGACGTCGGCGCCCGCCGCCCGGGCGGCCGCGATGATCAGCTCGCTGGTGACGCCGGGGATCGGGTCCTCGCGGGCCGGGTAGATGTCCAGGACCAGGGAAGCGTCGGCGAGGGCCAGGGACTGGCCCATCTCCTTGCCGAGCTCCTGGGTGCGGGAGAAGAGGTGCGGCTGGAAGACGACCAGGATCCGGGAGTCGCCGGCGGCTCCGCGGATGGCCTCGAGGTCGGCGGTCATCTCGGTGGGGTGGTGGGCGTAGGAGTCGATCACCTGGACGCCCGCGGCCTCGCCCTTGAGCTGGAGGCGGCGCTTGACGCCGGTGTACTTGCCGAGCGCGCTCGCCAGGTTGTGCGCCGGGATGCCGAGCGCCACGCCCGCGGCGAGGGCCGCGACGGCGTTGTGCGCGTAGTGGCGGCCGGGGACCGAGACGGTGAAGGTGAGCATCCGGCCGTCCAGGACCACGGTGACCTCGCTGGTCAGGCCACGCGGGGTGATCTTGGTGATCCGGACGTCGGCACCCTCCTCCTCGCCGTACGTGACGACGGTGAGGCCCTCCTTGCCGGCGACCCGGCGGGCGATCTCGGCCGCGCCCTCCTGGCCGTGGGCGACGACGAGGGTGCCGCCGGGCACGACCTTGCCGACGAAGGTCTCGAAGGATTCGTAGATCTCGTCGATGGAGGCGTAGTTCGCGTGGTGGTCGAGCTCCGCGTTGAGGATGATCGCGACCTGCGGGGTGTACTTGTGGAAGGTGCGGTCGCTCTCGTCCGCCTCGGCGACGAAGATGTCGCCCTCGCCGTGGTGGGCGTTGGAGCCGGGGGCGTCCAGGTCGCCGCCGATGGCGTAGGAGGGGTCCAGGCCCAGGGCCGAGAGGGACACCGCCAGCATCGAGGTGGTGGTGGTCTTGCCGTGCGTGCCGGCGACGGCGATCGGCCGCAGCCCGTCCATCAGGGCGGCCAGCGCGTCGGAGCGGTGCACGACGGGGATGCCGAGCTCGGCGGCCCGGGCCAGCTCGGGGTTGTCGGCGCGGATGGCGCTGGAGACGACCACGCAGGTGGAACCGGCGGCAAGGTTCTCGGCCGCGTGTCCGCCGTGGACGGTGGCGCCGTGGGCGCGCAGCGCCTCGGCGGTCTCGGAGTCGCCCCGGCTGTCGCTGCCGGCCACCTGCGCTCCGCGCTGGGCCAGGATCTTCGCGATGCCGGACATGCCGGCGCCGCCGATGCCGATGAAGTGGGGCCGTTCCATGGCGGTCGGCAGGCCGGGCTTCATTCAGGTCGCTCCAGGATCGTGTGTCGTGCGGGTGCGCGTGGGACTCTGACTGGCCCCAAGCCTATTCGTTGTGGGAGAAGAGCTTGAGCACGGGAACGCCGACCTTGTGGCGGGCGCGCGAGGCCCAGTCCCGGTGGAAGAACTCCTCGACGAAGTGCGGGGCGGTCAAGACGATCACCTCGTCGGCGTCGTGCTCGTCCACGATGGTCTTCAGCTTGTCGAGCGGGTGGTCCTCGACGATCTGCCCCACCGCGTTGGCTCCCTTGGCGCGCAGCGCGTTCAGGGAGTGCGCGAGGGCGTGCGCGGCAGGGCCGAGGGCGTCCTCGCCCTCGGGTTCGTCGCCCTCACGGATGGCCTCCGGGAGCTCACCGAGCGCTACGTCGTCGATGGCGCGCAGCAGTCGGTCCTGGTCGCCCCGGGGTTGCATGAGGACGATGAAGGAAACCGCGTCGTCCCCGTGCAGGTTGGTGACGAAGTCCACGTCCACCGCGGTCAGCGGCTGCTCGATCATCAATACGCTCGTGAACACGGACGCCCTCTCCTTCATGGGCCGAGGCCGGCCGGCCGACCCCTGCGGAAACCATCCTGCCCCGCTGTCGCACGGGGCCCTGCGCAGACATTCCTGCCCAGTTATGTGCCCAGCGGAAGCGAAGCGGAACGACAAATTCCGCGCCTTGTCAGATCCGACGGTAGCTGGTGAAGAGGAACCCGGCCTCTTCCAGTACGCAGGCGGGCGCGAGCCGGTGCGGAACCGTGACGGACGGGCCGCCGGCGATCCGCTGGGCGCCTCCCGCCACGAGCATCGGGGAGATCGTCAGGCACAGCTCGTCCAGGGCGTCGGCAGCCACGAACTGGCCCAGGAGCCGGGGCCCGCCCTCGGTGAGCTGGCGGCGCAGCCCCCGCCCGGCGAGTTCCCGCACCACCCGGGCGGCGTCCACGCCCGCACCGTCACCGGCCACCACGACCTCGGCCCCGGCCCGCGCCGCCTCGGCCACCCGGGCGGCGGGCGCGGCGGCCCCGGTGACCACCAGGGTCGGCACCAGCGGGGAGGTGAACAGGGGCAGCGAGAAGTCCAGGTCCATGCTGGCGGTGACCACGGCGATGGCGGGGGCGGGGCCCTGTCCGGAGGCGGCACGACGGGCGGCGAAGGCCTCCCGGGCGCGGGCCGGGCGGTAGCCCTCCTGGCGAACCGTTTCCGCGCCGACGACCACCACGTCGGCCAGCGCCCGCAGGGTGCCGAAGATCCGCATGTCGCTCTCGCTGGAGATCGGCTGCGAGCGGCCCTCGTGCTGGGCACCGCCGTCCAGGGTGGAGACCATGTTGGCCCGGAGCCAGTGGCCGTCCGCCGCCAGTGCGGGGTAGGCGTAGGCATCCGCCAGTTCGTCGAGCGACCACTCCCGGTCGGCCCGGTCCCGGGGCGGGGCTGATGTCTGATCGGTCACAGGGAACAGGCGTCGCATCGGTGCAGTGTGCCACGCCCCGTAGAGTTGAGAGCTGTGTCGACATCTCTCTCCACCTCCGGTTACACCTCCGGCCGGCCCCCCATAGCCGACGCGGGGCCCCAGGCCCTCTGCGCGCGCGAGCCGCGGGTGCCCGCCGAACGACTGGTGGCCGAGATGGTGCCGCCGCCCCGGTTCGACTCGGTGCGCTTCGACACGTACAACCCGGACCCGACCCAGCCCAGCCAGTCCGAGGCCGTCACCGTGTTGAGCGGCTTCGCCGCAGGGCTCGGCGGTGCCCACGCCAGCGGCGCCGGCAAGAAGCGCTGGTTCTCCAAGAAGCCGGCCGCCCCCACCGCCCCGCGCGGGGTCTACCTCGACGGCGGGTACGGTGTCGGCAAGACCCACCTGCTGGCTTCCCTGTGGCACGCCACCCCGGCCGAACCCGCGCTCAAGGCCTTCGGCACCTTCGTGGAGCTGACCAACCTGGTCGGCGCGCTCGGCTTCCAGCAGACCGTGCAGACCCTCGGCGGACACCGGCTGCTGTGCATCGACGAGTTCGAGCTGGACGACCCGGGCGACACCGTACTGGTGTCCTCGCTGCTCAGCCGCCTGGTCGAGCAGGGCGTGGCGCTGGCCGCCACCTCCAACACGCTCCCCGGCAAGCTCGGCGAGGGCCGCTTCGCCGCCGCCGACTTCTTGCGCGAGATCCAGGGGCTGTCGGCGCACTTCCGGCCGCTGCGGATCGACGGCCAGGACTACCGCCACCGCGGTCTGCCGGAGGCTCCGGCGCCGTTCTCGGACGAGCAGGTCACCAAGGCCGCGTACGCGACCGAGGGCGCGAGCCTGGACGACTTCCCCGGCCTGCTCGAACACCTGGCCAGGGTGCACCCGAGCCGCTACGGCGCGCTGACCGACGGCCTCACGGCGGTCTGCCTGACCGACGTCGGCCCGGTGCCCGACCAGTCGACGGCGCTGCGCCTGGTGGTACTGGCCGACCGGCTGTACGACCGTGAGGTCCCGGTGCTGGCCTCCGGGGTCCCCTTCGACCGACTGTTCAGTGAGGAAATGCTGAACGGCGGCTATCGGAAGAAGTACTTCCGCGCCATATCGCGGCTCACCGCGCTGGCGCGCGACGCGAAGCCCCTGGTCTCCCAGTAGGTTTGGGGACGCCGGGTCCCTTCGGGAGCCCGGCCGTTTCCCACATCTTCGAAGGGATCACCATGGCCACCACGCGTCAAGCGCACACCGTCTGGGAAGGCGACCTGCTCAAGGGCAAGGGTGTCGTCACCCTCGACTCCTCCGGCATCGGTTCGTACGACGTCTCCTGGCCCGCGCGCTCGGAGGCCCCGAACGGCAAGACCAGCCCGGAAGAGCTGATCGCCGCCGCCCACTCCAGCTGCTTCTCGATGGCTCTGTCCCACGGCCTCGCGGGCGCGGGCACCCCGCCCACCCGGCTGGAGACCAAGGCGGACGTCACCTTCCAGCCCGGTGAGGGCATCACCGGCATCCACCTCACGGTGGAGGGCGAGGTCCCGGGGCTGGACAACGACGGCTTCGTCGCCGCCGCCGAGGACGCCAAGAAGAACTGCCCGGTCAGCCAGGCGCTGACCGGTACCACGATCACGCTGAGCGCCAAGCTCGCCTGATCGGCGCCGCTACGGCGAGGGGGGGCGCGGGCCGCGCGTGCGGCCCGCGCCCCTTTCGTGTTCCTGCCCCACCCGGGCACCCCGCACCGCCCCACATCGCGACGCCCACCCGTCAGGCGGTCGCCAACTGCGGGATCAGGCGCATCGCGTTGTCGTGGTAAATCCCCCGCAGCTGCTCCGGGGTGAAGGCCGGGTCGGCCTCGAGGGCGGGGAGCGCCAGGTCCGTCACCGTGTCGGCGGGGGCGGCGGGCCAGTCGGTGCCGAAGAGGACGTGGTCGGCCGGGACGTGTTCCAGCAGGGTCGCGGCGGGTGCCATGGGGCCTGCGGTGTCGTAGTAGAAGCGGCTCAGGTGGTCGCGGACGGCGGCGGGTTCGACGCGCGGTTCGCAGAACCGGCCGAGGGCCTGCAAGCGCGTCGCGATGTACGGCAGGAAGCCTCCGGCGTGCGGCAGGACCACGGAGATGTTCGGGAAGCGGTCGAGCGTCCTCCGACTGATCATGTTCACGGCGGCCCGCGTGGTGTCCAGCAGGAAGTCGCACATGAAGTTCGGGATGCCCGGAACCGTCGACCCCCCGGGCGGACCGGAGGCGCCGGGCGGACCGGACGGGCCGTCAGGGAGGTTGTGCGGGTGGGTGTCCACCACGGCGGAGAACTCGTTCAACTCGTGGAACAGCCGGTCGTAGGCGGGATCACCGAGGTAGACGCCCCCGTAGTTGGCCGTCACGTTCACCCCGACGGCCCCGAGCTGCCCGAGCCCCCGGCGCACGGCCCAGGACGAGGCCTCCGGGTCGTCCAGGAACAGCGGCACGTAGTACGAGAACCGTCCCGGATGCGACTGCGCCACCTCCATCATCGACTGCAGCGTGATGTTGATGGCCTCGCGCAGCTGCGCCGACGACCGGTAGCGCGCCGGCAGCATCGGCTTGAGGACGGCGGTCGTGATGCCCACGTCGTCCATGAAGCGGATCGCCGCGTCGGTGCCGAGCCGGGTCCACGGGGGCAGCCGTTCCGGCTTGACCAGTCCGTGGTGCGCGGCCCAGTCGCGCCACTGCGGCGCGCAGAAGTGATGATGTACGTCGATCTTCGAATGGGCCGCGCGCGCCGCGCCCGTGCCCGGCGCGGAGGAACCGCGCGCGACCCGGATGACCGCGCTGGTGCCCACCGCGGCGATCCGCAGTTCGTCCGCCGGCGTCCCCAGGAGGCGCAGTGCGGAGGTGCTCACGGAATCCGTCATGCCGATCCACCGCCCATCGGGTCTGGGTTACCTGCCGGAGGCCACGGAGGCCAGGGACGCCTCGCCCGGGTCGGCGCCGGGGCGGCGCGGCTCCAGGACGAGCCGGAGGTGTTCGAGGCCCCGGAACGCCGGCACCGGGCCCTTGAGCCATGCCCGCCCGGTCTCCTGTGCGTCCGCGAGCTCCATGTCCGGGAACTCCCGCAGGAGGGTGGCCAGCGCGATCTCGAGTTCGAGCCGCGCCAGCGGCGCCCCCAGGCAGTAGTGGGTCCCGTGCCCGAAGCCCAGGTGCGTGCCCTGGAGTCCCTCGCGCGTCACGTCCAGCTCGTCGGGGAACTCGAACTTCTCGGGGTCCCGGTTGGCCGAGGAGATCGCGATCTGTACGAGGGAGCCCTCGGGGATCTGCGTGCCCCGGATCTCGGCGTCCCGTGCCGCGTACCGGAAGGTCGACGTCTCCACCGATCCCTCGAAGCGCAGCATCTCCTCGACCGCCCGCGGGATGAGCGCGGGGTCCTTGCGCAGCAGCGCCGCCTGATCGGGGCGGTGCAGCAGGTTGAGGACGGAATTGCCGATCTGGTAGGCGGTGGTCTTGTGGCCGGCGAAGAACAGGACCCACAGCGACGCGACCAGTTCGGGATCCTCCAGCCGTTCCTCCGCCTGGAGGAGGTCGCTGAGGAAGGAGTCCGACGGGTGCGCGCGGGTGTCCGAGATGAGCCGCTCCAGCCGGTGCTGCAGGCGCTCCTCGGCCGCTTTCAGCTCCGCCCTCCTGCTGGGGTCGAACCGGGAGCGGGTCACCTCTGCGAACTGCTCCAGGATCTCCGGGCGGTCCTCCTGCGGGATGCCCATCAGTTCGCACAGGACCGCGACGGGCAACGGGAACGCGAACGAGGCCATGAGGTCGACCGTGCCCGCCTTCCGGCATGCGCCGAGGATGTTCTCCGCGATCTCGGTGATCCTCGGGCGCATCTGCTCCACCCGCCGGGGGGTGAAGGCGCTCCGCAGGACGCGGCGCAGCCGCGTGTGCCGGGGCGGGTCCGAGAAGAGCACGTTGTCGTCGAGCGCGTCGAAGAAGCTGCCGTACACGGCGTGGTACGTGTCGATGGCGCCGTGCATGTTCTTGCTGAACCGGGGGTCCGACAGCGCGTCGCGGGCGTCGTCGTACCGGGTGATGAGGTACGTCTCGATCCCGTGGGGAGGGGTCAGCCGGCACACCGGGTCCTGCTCGCGCAGGGCGGCGTACATCGGATGGGGGCACTGCCGGTACTCCGGCGCTCCCCTGGACACGGCCGACACGATCTCGTGCAGCGCTCCGCCGCCGTCCGGTGCCGCATCCTGCTGCGCCATGGTCCGCACCCTCCGTCGCACTCGCTTCCTGGGGACAACACCGGTTCCCCGCGCGGATGCGTCGCGAAACGGCACCCTTCCCGTTCGAGTGAGCCGGTGGCGCCGGGTGCCGGAGCGGGCCCGGGTGGGGCCCGGATGCGGGTCCGGCCGACCGTCAGCCGATCGGCGGTCACCCGTCCGGGCCGAGTGTGTGGCGGGCCCGGCGGCCCGGGGAAGGGCTGCTGGTGCCCCTCGCCAGCCCGTCACAAGGAGCCCGCGCATGGCCCGTAGTCTCGCCCTGGCCCTCACCGCAGCCGCCTCGCTCACCCTGGCGGCCGCCACCGCTCCGCTCGCCGCCGCGGACTCGGGCCCCGGCCGGGCCCAGGGCGACCTGGCCCGTACGTACGCGGCGACCGCCCGGTATCAGGTGCACGCCAATGCCGTGGCGGACGGCTACAAGCCCGATCAGTACTGCGTCGTCGACAAGGCGGGCCCGGGCGCGCTCGGTTACCCGCACTTCAATCACAAGTACGACAACTCCCTCGACCCGGCCAAGCCCGCCGCGCTGTTCTACGAGGATGACGGGCGCGGTGGCAAGCGGCTCGTCGCGGTCCAGTGGCTGCGCTACGACCGGGACCAGAAGCTGACGACGGACGACGACCGCCCCACGATGTTCGGCATCCCCTTCAAGGGCCCCAAGCCCGGCAACTTCCCCGGTCAGCCGGTGCACTACGCCCTGCACCTGTGGCTCTGGAAGAAGAATCCCGACGGCCTGTTCGAAACCTTCAACCGGGCGGTGACCTGCCTTCCGGGCACCACCCGCCCCAAGCCGTCGCTCTGATGCCGCCCCGGGGGCAGGCGGGGCCCGTCACCCGGCGCGGTCTGCTCGCCACGGGCGCGATCGCCTTCAGCGGGGCGCTCGGCGCGCTGTTCACCGGTGGTGGCTCGCGGGCCGCCGCCCGGGCCCCGCGGACCCCCCGCACCGACCGCGGGTACGGGCCGCTCGTGGCCGATCCGCGCGGGCTGCTCGACCTGCCCGCCGGGTTCACCTACCGGGTGCTCTCCCGGGCCGGCGGGCCGCTGCGCTCCGGTGAGGGGCCCGTGCCCGCCAACTGCGACGGCATGGCCGCCTTCGGGGCCGGCGGCGGACGCGTGCGCCTCGTCCGCAACCACGAGAACCGCACCACCGCCGCCCTGCGCGTCCCCGCCGTCCCGGGACTGACCTACGACCCCCGGGCACTCGGCGGCTGCACCGCCCTGGAGCTGGACGCGGCCGGGCGGGTCACCGGCGAGCGCGTCGCCCTCGCCGGCACCGCCGTCAACTGCGCGGGCGGCCGCACCCCCTGGAACACCTGGTTGAGCTGCGAGGAGACCGAGGACCGGGCGGGCACCTCCGGCTACGCCCGCGACCACGGTTTCGTCTTCGAGGTGGACCCGGCCGACCCGCACCGCTCGGGCGCGGTCCCGCTCACCGCGATGGGCCGCTTCGCACACGAGGCCGTCGCCGTGGACCCGTACCGCGGGGTCGTCTACGAGACCGAGGACGCCTTCGTCCGGCCCTTCGGGCTGTTCTACCGGTTCCTGCCGGAGCGGCCGCTCGGCGGACTCGGCTCGCTGCGGGCCGGGGGCCGGCTGGAGGCCCTGCGGGTGCCGGGGCTCGCGGACCTGGCGGTGGTGGACGAGCCCGGGGCGGTGTTCCCGGTGGAGTGGGTGCCCGTACCGGACCCGTCGGCGGCCGGGACGCCGATCCGGCTCCAAGACTTCGGGCCGGGCGGGATCACCCACGCGCAGAAGCTGGAGGGCTGCTACTGGGGCGACGGCGGGGTCCACTTCGTGTCCAGCTTCGCGCGCAGCGGCGAGGGCGCGGCCGCCGACCACCACGGGCAGGTGTGGTTCCACGACCCGCGGCGCTCCACGATCCGCCTGGACGTGCTCTTCGGCCCGGCCGCCGACACCGCGCTGCCCGGGGACTCCCCCGACAACATCTGCCTGGCGCCGGACGGCGGACTGATGGTGTGCGAGGACGGCGGCGGCGCCCAGTACGTGTTCGGGGTGACGGTGGGCGGTGAGGTCTACCCGATGGCCCGCAACGCCGAGGACATCGGAGCGCCGGGGGCCCCGGAGTGGGGGGAGTTCGCCGGGGTCACCTTCTCCCCCGACGGGCGGACGATGTACGTGAACGCCTACGCCCCGGGAACCACGTTCGCGGTGACGGGCCCCTGGCACCGGGCACCGTCCGGCGCGTAGCGGAAGACCACCGTGCGGCCGCTCAGGGGAAGTCCACGGGAGTGCTGTCGCCCAGGGCGGTCCGCGCATAGGTCGCATAGCGTTCGAACAGCTCGGGCTGCGTGCTCCGCGCGATGTCGAGCACGGGCGAGTCGGACCTGCGCACGCCCGCCAGATAGGGGGAGGTCCGGCAGCGGCCCGTCTCCGATTCGGGGTCCACGATGCTGATGTAGGCGGTGGGCAGCTGCCGGGTGAAGCGCACCCTCAGCGCTCCGGGGTGTCCTTCGGACTCGAACCCCCGGGCGATCTCCACCAGCTGGCGGGCGGATTCGGCCGCCCGTTGCGGCAAGTGGGGGTCGCCTATGCTCCGGCCGTACTCCCCGAGCAGCACCGATTCGGGGTCCGCCATCACGTAGGTGATGTTCACGCCCTGACTCAGGAGTCGGCGTACCGGTCCGGTGAAGTCCCGCTCGGGACGTGAGACGAACAGGCTCGCCAGGCTGCGCAGCGAAATTCCGACTTCGACGATCTCGGAATTCGCGCCGGCGATGAACGCCGCCTTCTCGGTCGGCGAAGGACGCCCCTGGGCGTGAACGGTCAGGCCGCGGTCGCCCTCACCAACGGGCAACCGGTCATCGAGCAGCTGGTTCATCTCGGCGAGGAACCGCTGCCGTTCGGCGTCCCGCAGGAAGAGGTCGTAGTAGAAGGGGATGGCGACACCGGCGGCGGCGAAGACGGCGAGCTCGTTGAGCACGGACCAGCCGAACCCGTCACGGCCGTTGGAGACCAGGGCCAGGCTCAGTCCCCCCAGGAGGATGCAAATCGCCAGGGTGATGCGGAATCTGCTCAGCAAGGTGCGCGATTCGGGTGACGTGCTGTCCATGGTCCCCCCTGCGGTCCCCCTGTCCCTCCCCTCGCCCGTGGGACTTCATGCGCGTCCCGCTCGTCCACGGCCCGGCAGTGGCGCGGGCATCTCGGGTGTCGCGGGTCGCGGGCGTCGCGGGTCGCGGGCGTCGCGGGTCGCGGGCGTCGCGGGTCGCGGGTGTCGCGGGTGTCGCGGGTGTCGCGGGCAGCACCGTTGCGCGGGCACCGGAAGACGCCCCACCGCCTGTCGCGCATTCTTCTCATCAGTTAGTCATATATTTTGCGTACGTGACCAATTCCGTACGAAAAGTAGCTGTCGCAGCTGCCACGGCGGTGCTCGGCGCCGCCCTCGCGGGATGCGGGGGCGGGGGCGGCGCCGGCGCGCCGGACGCCGGCCGCGAGGCCCGTATGGGCTCCCCCGCCCCCTCGGCCTCGGCCGCCGCCCCCGGAGCGCCCGCCTCCTCCGGAGCACCCGCCGCGTCCCCGCAGGCCGGTGCGCCCGCCAAGCCCCCGACCATGGCGCCCGGCCCGAACGGCCTGACCCCCGTCTTCGAACGGGCGAAGCAGCAGACGGACAAGACCGTGGCGCTGACCTTCGACGCCGACATGACCTCCGACCAGGGACCGCGCGCCGCGGACGGGGAACGCTTCGACAACCCCGCTCTGATCTCGACCCTGCGCACCCTCAAGGTGCCCTCGACCATCTTCATGACGGGTCGCTGGGCCGAGGAGTACCCGGACCAGGTCAAGTCGATCGACACCGACCCGAACTTCGAGATCGCGAACCACTCGTACAGCCACCACGCCTTCAAGTCCCCCTGCTACGGGCTACCGGCGCTCGACGCCGCGGCCGGCCGCGCCGACGTGGACCGGGCCTTCGCCGCCTTCCGGCAGGCGGGCGCGGTCAACACCGTCCCGTACTTCCGCTTCCCCGGCGGCTGCTACGACGACCAGGCGCTGCGGGCCCTGTCCACGGCCAAGGTCACGGCCGTCCAGTGGGACGTGGTCAGCGGGGACGCCTTCGCCAAGGACCCGGGCGCCGTGGCCGAACAGGTGCTCGCCGGCGTGAAGCCCGGCTCGGTCGTGGTCATGCACTGCACGCGCAGCGCCGCCCCGGTCACCGACGAAGCCGTCCAGCGGATCGTCCCCGAACTGCGCAAGCGCGGCTACCGCTTCGTGAAGGTGTCCGAGCTGATCGGCAAGTAGTGCGGGCCCGGGCCCGTTCCTCGCCGGAATGCTGCCGGAACACTGGTAGGAAACTTTCCTTCCTGTTAGTGTCCCGGGCGGCGGCTTGGCGCGGTGCCCGCTCCCACGGGCATGACGCGCTCAGCGAGAGCTCTGACCCGGCCGCCGCGCGGCCGCCCCCTGCCCGTCCCGCGGGCGGGTCGGCGCCCCGCGCCCGTGTCCAGCTCTCGCAGCCCCTCAAGGCAGGGAGTCCCAGGTATGCGCCCGAACCGCCTGAACGCCTCCGCTCACCCCCCTCTGTTACGCGGCAGACTCCGCACCCTCCTCCTCACGGCCCTCACCGGCCTCGCCGCGCTCACCCTCGTCGGCGGGCTCCTCCTCGCCTGGCCCGGACGGGCCGGGGCCGCCGCCGACCCCCTCATATCCCGCGGGATGCCCGCCACCGCCTCCTCCACCGAGTCCTCCTCGCTGGGCGCGAAGAACGCCTTCGACGGCGACCCGGCCACCCGCTGGGCCAGCGCCGAGGGCAAGGACCCGCAGTGGATCCGGGTCGACCTCGGGGCCGGGGCCACCGTCTCGCGGGTGCGGCTCACCTGGGAGGCGGCCCACGCCAAGGCGTACCGCGTCGAGGTATCCGCCGACGGCGCCGCCTGGACCGTGCTCGCCAGCGAGAGCGCCGGCAACGGCGGCGTCGACGACTGGACCGGCCTGTCCGGCAAGGGCCGCTACCTGCGCGTCCAGGCCACCGCGCGCGGCACCTCGTACGGCTACTCCCTCTTCGAGGCCGAGGTGTACGGAACCGCCGGGGACGGGCCGCCGCCGGGCGGCTCCTTCACGGTCGTCGCCGCCGGTGACATCGCCGCGCAGTGCACGGCGTCCGACAGCGGCTGCGCACACCCCAAGACCGCCGCGCTCGCCCGGCGGATCGACCCGAAGTTCTACCTGACGATGGGCGACAACCAGTACGACGACGCCCGGCTCTCCGACTACCGCGCCTACTACGACAAGAGTTGGGGCGCCTTCAAGGCCAAGACCCGCCCGGTCCCGGGCAACCACGAGACGTACGACCCGGCCGGCCCGCTCGCCGGGTACAAGTCGTACTTCGGGAGCATCGCCTACCCGCAGGGCAAGAGCTACTACAGCTTCGACGAGGGCAACTGGCACTTCGTCGCCCTCGACTCCAACTCCTTCGACCAGGCCGCCCAGCTCAACTGGCTGAAGGCCGACCTCGCCGCCACCACCAAGCCGTGCCTCGCCGCCTACTGGCACCACCCGCTGTACTCCTCCGGCGGGCACGGCAACGACCCCGTCTCCAAGCCCGTCTGGAAGATCCTCTACGCCGCCAAGGCCGACCTGGTCCTGAACGGGCACGACCACCACTACGAGCGGTTCGCCCCGCAGGACCCCGAGGGCCGGGCGACCGCCGACGGGATCGTGGAGATCGTCGGCGGGATGGGCGGCGCCGAGCCCTACCCGATCGAGGAGGTCCAGCCCAACAGCCAGAAGCGGATCAGCGGACCGTACGGCGTGGTGAAGCTGGACTTCACCGACTCCGGCTTCGGGTGGACCTACGTGGCGACCGACGGCAAGGTCAAGGACACCAGCCCGAAGTACAGCTGCCACTGATGTACCTGGCCGCCAACGGCCGCCCGGACGCGCCGCCCCGCCTCCCGGGGGCCCGGCGGCGCGTCCCCGCCGCCGTCCTCGCGCTCGGCGCGGTCAGCCTCGTCACCGACGTCTCCTCCGAGATGGTCGCGGCGGTACTGCCGCTCTACCTCGTCCTGGGCCTCGGCCTGACCCCCCTCCAGTTCGGCTTCCTGGACGGGATGTTCAACGGGGCCACCGCCCTCGTGCGGCTGCTCGGCGGGCGGCTCGCCGACCGCC
The DNA here is from genome assembly GCF_044756625.1 of Streptomyces sp. NPDC091682. Taxonomy (NCBI): domain Bacteria; kingdom Bacillati; phylum Actinomycetota; class Actinomycetes; order Kitasatosporales; family Streptomycetaceae; genus Streptomyces; species Streptomyces sp. NPDC091682. The sequence goes on from NZ_JBIVTH010000003.1 coordinate 380,777, forward strand.
GCGGCCACCACAAGCGGGTCGCCGGCGCCGGCTACCTGCTCTCCGCGCTCTCCCGGCTCGGGCTGCTCCTCGCCGGGGGCGCCACGGGCGCGATCGCCGCCGCGCTCGCCGCCGATCGGCTGGGCAAGGGCATCCGTACCGCCCCGCGCGACGCCCTCATCTCGCTCAGCGGGCCCCCGGAGAGCCTCGGCCGGTCCTTCGGCGTGCACCGTGCCATGGACACCACGGGCGCCCTGCTCGGGCCGCTCGCCGCGTTCGCCGTGCTCTGGGCGACCGCCGATGCCTACGACGCGGTGTTCGCCGTCAGTTTCTGCACCGGCCTGCTCGGTGTGCTGCTGCTCGTCGTGTACGTCCCGGCGGTGCCCGGGCCGGCTGCCGCTCCCGCTCCCGCGGCCGGGCCCCACCCGCCGCGCCGGTCGGTCCTGCGCGACCCCGCGTTCCGCCGCGTGCTCTGCGCCTCGGCCCTGCTCGGCGCCACCACCATCGGCGACGCCTTCCTCTACCTGCTGCTCCTGCGCGGACTCGACCTGCCGCCCGCCCTGTTCACGCTGCTGCCGCTCGGGGCCGCCGCCGTCTACCTGCTGCTCGCCGTCCCCGTGGGCCGGCTCGCCGACCGCGCCGCCGACCGGGCCGGGCGCCGGACGGCCTTCCTGCTCGGCCACTGCGCCCTGCTCGGCGCGTACGTCCTGCTGTTGGCCCCCGTCTCCCCGCCGACCGTCGTGGGGGTGCTCGCCCTGCTGGGCCTCTTCTACGCGGGCACCGACGGGGTTCTGATGGCGCTCGCCGCTCCCGCGCTGCCCGCGGCCGGGCGGGCCGGCGGGCTCGCGGTGCTGCAGACCGGCCAGGCGCTGGCCCGGCTGCTGGGCGCCGCCGGATTCGGGGCGGCGTGGACCCTCTGGGGGCAGCGGCCCGCCCTCTGGGCCGCTGCCCTCGCGCTGGCCGGAGCGCTCGTGGCCGCCGCGCGCATCCTGCCCACCGCTCCCCCGACCGCCCCGACCGCCGCTCCGGAGGCCCCGTGAACCCCCCGTCCCGCCGGCTGCGCCTCGCCCTCGTCGTCACCGCGGTCCTGCTGCTGGCGGGCGGCTCGCTGGGCTACGTCCTGCACGCGCGGCACCGCGAACGGCCGTCCGAGCAGCAGGCCGACGCCTCCTTCGGCACCTCGGAGCCGGGCCTCTACTTCCGGGACGCGGTCGGCGGGCGGGTCGCGCGCCAGGGCAGCCCGGGCCTGCCGCGGGTGACCGGCGGCCCGTCCTGCGACCGCTTCCACACCGCCGGGGACCACGCCCTGTGCCTGCGGGGGCTACCCGGGGTCCCGGCCCGCACGCAGGCCCTCGTCCTCGACCGGCGCATGCGGGAGGTCCGCAAGGTGACCGTGCCCGGCATCCCGAACCGGGCCCGCGTCTCGCCCTCCGGCCAAGTGCTGTCGTGGACCACGTTCACGACCGGCGACTCCTACAACACCACCGCGTTCTCCACCCGGACGGCGGTCCTGGACCTGCGCACCGGCTATCTGATCAAGTCGATCGAGCAGATCCCGCTGACCCTCGACGGGGCCCGCCACCACGACTCGGACGTCAATTACTGGGGTGTGACCTTCGCCGCCGACGACAACCGCTTCTACGCCACCGTCTCCACCCGGGGCACCACCCACCTCGTCGAGGGCGACCTGCGCGCCTGGTCGGCGAAGACGCTGCGGGACAACGTCGAATGCCCCTCGCTGTCACCGGACGGCGCCCGCATCGCCTTCAAGAAGAAGGTCTCCGACGACCCCCGGGCCCCCTGGCGGCTGTACGTCCTCGACCTGGCGTCGCTGCGCGAACACCCACTGGCCGAGTCGCAGAGCGTCGACGACCAGGCCGCCTGGCTGGACGACACGACCCTGGCCTACGCCCTGCCGGGCCGAGGCGGCCGCACGAGCGACATCTGGTCGACCCGCGCGGACGGCACGGGCGAGCCCGCCCTCCTCGTCCCGAACGGCTCTTCCCCCGCGACCGTGCGCTGAAAGGGGCTAGGCCGTCTCATGACGTTGGTTCCTCGGGGTCGGGCTCGGCGGCGTAGGACGTGAGGCGATCGGCGAGCGCGATGACGAGGTCGCGGAGTTCATCGGGGCGCTCGATGACGAACGGCCGGTCGAGCGAGGCGAGTACCGGGGGCAACCAGTCGAGCCGCTCCGCCCGCAGCTCGACGCGCAGCCAGCGCTCGGCCGCGCGGTCCTCGCCGGCCGCGGACTCGTGCTCCTCCAGGCTCGCGACGCTGGCCGGAAGGCGGGCGCGGATCTGCTCGACTGTCCCGTGGATCCGCAAGGTCACCTCGTGCTGGTACTCGGCCGTGGCGAACCCTGACAACACGCGCCGTTCCGGACCGGGACCCACTGGAGCTTCGAACGAGCCGGGCAGGGTCCGCGCGTCTGCGATGCGATCGAACCGGAAGGTTCGGTCCTCGCCGATCTGGGCGTCCTTGCCCGTGACGTACCACCGGCCCGCATGGGCGACGATCCCGTACGCGTGCAGCGTGCGTTCGCTGCGCCGTCCGTCACGGTCGGTGTAGCGGATCGAGACCGGTCGGTGGTGGCGCACCGCATCGGCGATCGTGAGCAGGACCCCGGCGTCCGGGGTGTCGAACTCGCCGGGCTGCTCCGTGAAGGCGAGGGCTTCCAGGAGCGTGTCGAGCCGACGAGCGACGTGCTTGGGCAGCACCCGCCGGATCTTCGCCGACGCAGTCTCGCCTGCCGTGCGCCCCGCCGTCGTCAGCCCTGCTCGGCGGCCCGCGACCAGGCCGAGCACCACGGCCAGCGCCTCGTCGTCGCTGAGCATGAGCGGAGGCAGGCGGTACCCGGGAGCCAGCCGGTACCCGCCGTAGCGGCCGCGCACCGATTCCACGGGCACGTCGAGGTCGATCAGTTGGTCCACGTACCGGCGCACGGTGCGCCCTTCGACGCCGAGCCGGTCGGCGAGTTCGGCCACCGTCCGGGTGCCGCCCGACTGCAGCAGCTCCAGGAGTGTCAGCACGCGGCCGGTTGGTCGAGGCATGTCGGCAGCCTAACGCGAATACAGGACCGATTCTGTCCACTATTTCTCCTAGCCTGCGACGAGCACGCCGCCAGCACAGCCAAGGAGATTCCCATGGACTTCGTCTCGATCCGCATCATCACCAGCGACGTCGCACGCCTCGTCGACTTCTACGAGCGAGCCACAGGGGCGCGGGCGACGTGGGCCACCGAGGACTTCGCCGAACTCCAGGCCGCCGGCGCCACCCTCGCGATCGCCGGCACCCGCACCGTCCCGCTGTTCGCCCCGGGCTCTGCCCGCCCGGCGGACAATCACAGCGTGATCACCGAGTTCCTCGTCGATGACGTGGACCGCGTTCACCAGAACCTGACCGGCTTCGTCACCGACTTCGTCACCGAGCCCACCACGATGCCCTGGGGCAACCGGTCGCTTCTGTTCCGCGACCCCGACGGCAATCTCGTCAACTTCTTCACCCCCGTCACCCCGGCGGCCATCGAAAAGTTCGCACGCTGACGCCACACGCAGCAGCTCACCCCGGCGAGGTTGCGGCGGGTCCTGGGTCGACCCCCGCGGCGCAGGTGCAGGACCTCGCGCTAGGTTCCCGCCATGGACGTAGGAGATTGGATCGCCGTCTGCTCCGGGGCTGTGGCCGTGGCAGCAGCCGGCATCAGCACGAGACGGGCCAGGCACGCGAGCGGCCAGGTGGCGGCTGCTCAAGAGCAGGTTCGTGTCGCACGGCAGCAGCTGGAGCATGCCGAGGCGGTCCATCGTGAAAAGAACGAACCCCACGTCCTCGTCGACATCCAGCCGGGCGCGTCGGGCACCCTCGTGATCGTCGTCGAGAACATCGGCTCCACGATCGCCCGCAACGTACGGATCGAGGTCGATCCCCCGCTGGAATCCGGATGGGGCGAGGACCTGACGGAGGCGCTCGCTCGGGTGTTCTCCCGGACGTTTCCCGTGCTTCCGCCACGACGACGACTTGAGTTTCTTCTCGACGAGCAGGAGCGCTTCCAGAACACCGACCTTCCGACGGCCTACGCCTTCACCGTCCGGTGCGAAGGGCCGTACGGCCCGGTGGAAGACATGGAGCACGTGGTCGACTTCGGCACGTACGCCGAGACGCTGATCCTCAGCAGTCCTCTGCGCAGGGTGGAGGACAAGCTGGACGACATCGGCAAGGAGCTCGCGACACTTGCCGCCCTCTACGAGAAGAGCAACGCGTCTGCCGTCCGGAAAGCGGAAGGGCACCGCGTCCAGATGCTCCGTGCCGCACAGGAACAGCGACGCCGCGGCCAGCTACAGCACGGCCCCGAGGACCATCACCGTGACGGGCCGACGGGACGCTCCAGCTCCGACCGGGGCTGAGCGGACTGCCTTCCGGTGGGTGGGAAGGCACCCGGGGCCCGTGCTGGCGAAGCGACTAGCGCCGTCGTGCCGCCGCCAGGCTGGCCGTGGTGCCTGCTCCGGCGGCCAGGAGGAGCGCGCCGGCCAGGGCCGTGAACGGGAGCGGCACCGCTGCCGAGTGGCCCGCCGTGACCAGGGCGGACACCGCGCCGCGGGCCGGGGAGACCGCGAGGACCAGGGCGAGCAGGGAGCCGAGGGTCCCGGCCAGGACCGCATGGCCCCGACGCCGGAGCAACGGCCTGCTGCACAGGGCGCCCACGGCCGCCCCGGTCAGTGCGCAGGCCGCCACCGCGAGGGCTCCGGCGAGGGCTGCCGCGCCGGGGTCGGCGCCGGCCCGGTCACCGGTCAGCAGGGCGACCGCGGCCGCCGCGGCGCCGGCGAGCAGCGCCCCGGCCAACGCGGTGAGCAGGGCCGCCGCGTGGACCCGTACGGGACCGGCCGCGGCGGCCGTGCAGTCGCGGGCCGCGTCCGGTTCGACGCTCACGCAGATCCGGACCAGCCATGCGGTGGCCGGGACCAGGCCGGCGGCCACGAGGCCGAGGGAGTCCAGTACCGGGTCGCCCGGCCGGATGCCGACGGCCACGAGGGCGGCGTAGGTGATGAGGGGCGCGAGCCAGCGCTGGGAGCGCAGCAGCAGGGCGCCCTGGTAACGGAGCAGGGCGGTCACGGGAGTTCCTCCACGGCGCGGATGTGCCAGGGCGGCCGAGCGGTGAGCAGGTCGCGCAGGACCGCGTCGGAGCGTGCGGCGTCCACGGTGAGCTGCACTCCCCCGCCGGCTGCCGGTGAAGCGGCGAGGTGCGGGGGCAGTACGTGGCCGGGCGGGCCGACCGCGTGGATCCGTACGCGGGGCCCGGCCACCGTGGACGCCGGTACGAGTCCACCGCCCTCGACCCGGTAGTGGGCGTCGGCCGCGCCCGCGAGCCGCCGCGGGTCGTGGTCGACGAACACCACCGTGCCTCCGGCGGCGGTGCGTTCGGCGACGGCCCGGTCCAGCTCGGCCCGGGCGGAGCCGTCCAGCCCGGTCCACGCCTCGTCGAGGACGAGCAGCCCCGGTTCGGCGAGCAGGGCCTGTGCGACGGCGACCTTCTGACTGCTGCCCTTGGACAGTTCGGCCATCGGGGTGCGGGCGTACGCGGCGGCGCCGAACCGCTCCAGCCGGTCGGCCGCCCGGCGGGCCGCCTCGGCGCGCGGCAGCCCGTGCACCCGGCCCAGCCGGGTCAGGTAGTCGGCGGCCGTGAGCGGCAGCGCCGCCGGGAAGCGTTCGGGCACGTAGCCGGTGCGGGGCGGGCGGCCGGTGACGCGACCCTCGGACGGGGCCTCGATCCCGGCGACGAGCCGCAGCAGGGTGGACTTGCCGCCGCCGTTGCCGCCTTCGACGCGGACGAGGGCGCCGCGCGGGAGTTCCAGCGTGATTCCGCGCAGCACCCAGGGTCGGCGCCGTCCGTAGCGGCGGCCCACGTCGGTCAGGTTCAGTGTGCGGCCGCCGTCTCGGTGACCTCGCTGGGGCGGACGATGACGAAGCCCTCGCCGCTCAGCTTCAGCTGGACGGCCTCGCCGGAGCCGCCGCGGATCATCGAGCCGACCGACTGGGAGCGGTGGAGGCCGGTCTCCAGCTGGGCGCTCCAGCCGACCACCGCGTCCGTGTCCACGTAGACCGGGGTCTGGGCGGTGACCGGGATGATGATCGGGTGGCCGTCGCAGACGACGGCGAGCTTGCCGGTGCCGGTGAAGAGGCTGTTGAAGAGGCCGCCGCCGGTCATGCCGGCGCCCTTCACCATCTTGATCTCGTAGGACAGGGTCGGGTCGAAGCAGAGCACGTTGCGGCCGTTGATGGTGAGGGCGTCACCCGGCTCGAACTCGATGATGAAGCAGTTGTCCGCCCGGTGGGCGAACCAGGCCTCGCCCTGACCGCGTACGGACATGAGTGCGAGGCCCTCGCCCGTCACGGCGCGCTTGAGCATGCCGCCTATGCCCTGTCCCTTGCGCTCGAACTGGAGGTTGCCGCGGAAGGCGACCATCGAACCCTGGCGGGCCAGCATTTCGCCGTTGACGTTGTACTTCACGGACTTGGCGTTCTGCAGGGTCATGCCGGGGACGACGGCGGCCCGGGCCAGGTTCTCGGACGCGAACAGATCACTCTTCATGGCTTCGATCCTCGCCCGGGCCGGCCACCCGGGGCATCATCCTGAAGGCGGAGGCTGGCATCCTTGGCAGGATGAGCAGCCAGCACACGAACGACATCTCCGACGTCCCCGCGGTCGGGGCGGACAGCCCCTTCCGGGCCGAGCACGTACTGCGCGACGAGGCCCCGCAGTTCGTGCTGCCGCTGGTGGTGCGGATCGAGAAGGCGGAGCCGCCCGCCCGGACGGACGCCCTGGAGACGGCGGCCCGTGCCGTGCTGGTCCTGCTCACCGACGAGCGGGCGCACGGCGAGGGCGAGTGGGCCGGGGCCGTCCGCGACTGGCAGGACGCCCGGATCCGCAAGGTGGTCCGGCGGGCGCGCGGGGCGGAGTGGCGCAAGGCGGAGACCCTGCCGGGCGTCACGGTGCACGGGGACGGCGCGCAGGTACGGGTCTTCCCGCCGGTGCCCCTCGACGGCTGGCCCAAGGAACTGGCCAAGCTCCAGGTGTCGGGGACCGATCTGGACGATCCGGAGCCGGTCGCCACGACCGCGGAGCCGGGCCTGCCGGTGCTGTGGCTCAACCCCGGCCTCGACATGTCGGCGGGCAAGGCCATGGCCCAGGCCGGGCACGCGGCGCAGCTGGCGTGGTGGGAGCTGACGGAGGCGGAGCGGACCGCCTGGCAGGATTCCGGCTTCCGGCTGGCGGTACGGACGGCCCCGCGCGAGCGGTGGGCCGAGCTGGGCGGCAGCGGGCTGCCGGTGGTCCGGGACGCCGGGTTCACCGAGATCGCGCCGGGCAGCGCGACGGTGGTCGCCGACCACCCGGCGCTGCGGGCCCGGCTCTGACGCGCTTCCCGGCCGGCGGGAACCTCAAATGTTCCTCTGAACGTCCCCTCCTGCGATTGGCGGGACTCCGTCGGGGCCATGACATCCGCACACGGTGCGAAGAGAGGGGGCGAGGGGACATGAAACCCATGGCACACCTGGGGGTGGGCATCGGCTGGCGGCCGGAGATCTCGGACGCCATCGAGCGGCTTTCCGGCCTGGACTGGGTCGAGGTGGTGGCCGAGAACGTATGCCCCGGCCACCTGCCCGAGTCCCTGGTGCGGCTGCGCGAGCGGGGCACGCGCGTCGTGCCGCACGGGGTCTCGCTCGGCCTCGGCGGCGCGGACCGCCCCGATCAGGCGAAGCTGGCGGCGCTCGCCGAGCGGGCGGTGGCGCTGGGGGCGCCGCTCGTCACCGAGCACATCGCCTTCGTACGGACCTCCTCGCCGGTGCTGGAGGCGGGGCACCTGCTGCCGGTACCGCGCACCCGCGATGCGCTGGACGTGCTCTGCGAGAACGTGCGGATCGCACAGGACGCCCTGCCGGTCCCGTTGGCGCTGGAGAACATCGCCGCGTTGTTCTCGTGGCCGGGCGAGGAGCTGACGGAAGGGCAGTTCCTCACGGAGTTGGTCGAGCGGACCGGGGTCCGGCTGCTCATCGACGTGGCCAACCTGCACACCAACCGGGTCAACCGGGGCGAGGACCCGGCCGCCGTACTGGACGCGATACCGCTGGAGGCGCTGGCGTACGTCCACGTGGCGGGCGGCATCGAGCGGAACGGTGTCTGGCACGACACCCACGCGCACCCGGTCCCGCCGGTGGTGCTCGACCTGCTGGCCGAGCTGCGCTCCCGGGTGGAACCGGCGGGCGTCCTGCTGGAGCGGGACGACGACTTCCCGCCGGAGGCCGAGCTCGCGGGCGAGCTGGCCGCGATCCGGGCCGTGGTGACGGCCGGACCGGCCGCGCCCGGGGAGGCGACCAGCGCCGGGTCCGACCCGGCGGGCGTCGAGCAGGGCACCGCGCCGGGCACCGAGCAGCGCGCCGAGCGGCACGTCGAGCAGGGCACCGACCCGGGCCCGGTCCAGGAGTCGGTCCGGACCCGGGTCGCGCTCGGGCAGGCCGCGCTGTTGTCGGCGCTGGTGGCCGGGACCCCCGTACCCGAGGGCTTCGACCGCCGGCGCATCCGGGTGCAGGCCCGGGCGCTGGCCGCCAAGCGGGCCGACGTGGTGGCGAAGCTGGCTCCCGAGCTGCCCGTGATCCTGGGCGGCCCGGACCCGTACCGCGAGGCCTTCCTCTCCTACGCCAAGGGCCGCCCGATGACCTCGGGATACCGCCGGGACGCGCTGGACTTCGCCGAAGACCTGCTGATCCGGGACCTGCCGGCCGATCCGGCCGCGCGGCGCCGGCTCACCACCTGGTGGCGGGACCGGGCCGGGGCCAGGCCGCCCCGCCGGATCGTGCGCTGGGCCCGGACGCTGGCGGGGAGAGCCGCGTGAACCTCCTCGCCTTGGCGATCTGGATCGCCGTCCTCGTCTCCTCCCTCCTGCTGGTGGTCGGCCTCCGCCGGTCCCATTCCTCGTCCGCGGGCCCCTCGCCCGCCCTGCACGACCTGTCCGAAGCCGCCTTCGTGGTGGGCGGCCCCGGCACCGTCGTGGACGCCGCCCTCGTCTCGATGCTCGGCGACGGCCGGCTGGTGGCCGGCGGCCCGGGCATCGTCCAGGTACGCCCCGGGGCACGGGCCACCGACCCCGCCGAGCGGGCCGTCCTCCAGGCCCACCAGGGAGCGCCCTCGGGGTGGCTCTACCAAGTGCGCTACGGCGCCATGTGCGACCCGGCCGTCCAGGAGATCGGGGACGGGCTGGCCGACCGCGGGCTGATCACCCCGCCCGGATCCGGGCAGCGCCGTCTGCGTCGCTGGGGGCTGGTCCAGGCCGTCGTCTGCGCGCTGCTGCTGTTCCCGGTGTCGCTGGTGCTGACCGTCGTGGCGCTCGCCCTCGATCCCGGCTCCGGAGTGCCCTTCATCGGGAAGGTGGCGGTCGTCCTGGTGGGCGGCATCGTCGTGGGCCTGATCTGCGCGTCCCGGGCCAAGAGCCGGGTCACCGGGGCCGGGGCACGGGCGCTGCGCGCGATCCGCGCCGCCCACCTGAACGACCGGACCCCGCACGTGCAGACCGCGCTGTTCGGGCTCCGGGGTCTGCGGGACCCGTACCTGCGACAGCAGTTGGTGCCCGCCGTGCGCGGTACCCGGCTGGCCGCGGCCCAGTCGCGCACGCGCTTCCACGGCACGGGCGGCTCCTCGCACACGTCGGGGGCGGAGGTGCTGCCGATCGTCTGGTGCGCCGGGAACGACGGGGGCGGTGGCGGCGGCTCGAGCTGCGGCGGCGGTTCGGGCTGCGGCTCCTCGAGTGGCGGCTGCGGCTCCTCGGGCAGCGGCTCCAGCTGTTCCAGCGGTGGCTCCGGCTGTTCGAGCAGCAGCTCCAGCTGTTCCAGCAGCAGCTCCAGTTGCGGCAGTTCGTCGAGCTGCGGCAGTTCGTCCAGCTCCAGCTGCGGCAGCAGCTCCTGACCGGCGGGCGTACGGCAACCGGGGGCGCAATCCGCGGCAACGGGAACGCGGGAGCCGAGCTTCGTGGGTGCCTCGTACGGCACCCACCTCGGCGCCGTGTGCGCCACCCCGGGGTGGCGGGTCGTATGTGCGCCGCATCCGGAGCCCGCACCGGTGTCGCTGGACGACCGGGCAGCGAGCGCCCACAGGGTGCTGCTGCCGCCAGTCGTCTGAACTTCCGGGCGGGGTCTCCGGCTGCGTCGTTTCGGGGGCAGGGGCCGTCTTTCGGACCAGCCTCCCGATCCACCGGAGGAACTCACCTGACGGTGTGGTCGTCCTCCGGTCCTTCCCCCCAGGGGAGGTATCAGGCGAGCCCGGCCACCAGATCGGCGACGGACTTGCGGCGCCCGGTGTAGAAGGGCACCTCTTCACGGACGTGCATACGGGCCTCGGAGGCGCGCAGGTGACGCATGAGGTCGACGATGCGGTACAGCTCGTCCGCCTCGAAGGCCAGCATCCACTCGTAGTCGCCCAGCGAGAAGGAGGCGACGGTGTTGGCGCGCACGTCCGGGTAGCCGCGGGCCATCTTGCCGTGGTCGGCGAGCATGCGGCGGCGGTCCTCGTCGGGCAGCAGGTACCAGTCGTAGCTGCGCACGAAGGGGTACACGCTGACGTACTCGCGCGCGACCTCGTCGGCCAGGAAGGCCGGGATGTGCGACTTGTTGAACTCGGCCGGGCGGTGCAGGGCCATGTTCGACCACACCGGCTCCAGGGCGCGGCCCAGCTTGGTGCGGCGGAACAGGTTGTAGGCGGTCTGCAGCTCGTCCGCCGTCTCGGCGTGCCACCAGATCATGACGTCGGCGTCGGCGCGCAGGCCGGACACGTCGTAGCTGCCGCGGACGGTGATGTCCTTGGCGCCCAGCTGGTCGAAGAGCTCCTGGACCTCGTCGGCGTAGCCGGTGCGGTCCTCCGGAAGAACGTCCTTCAGCTTGAAGACGGACCACAGGGTGTAGCGGATGACCTCGTTGAGGTCCTTCGCCTTCTTCCCCGCGTTGGGAATCTTCTCTGGTGCAGTCATGTGCCTATTGTCCCGTGCGCTGATCAGTGGTCGGTGCCAGGGGTGCCGTACGCGCACCGAGGGCGGCGATCACCGCGTCCGCGGCCTTGCCGGCGCTCGCGACGCAGGCCGGAATGCCGACTCCGTCGTAGACCGCGCCGCACACCGCGAGGCCCGGCAGGGCCGCGACGGCGGTGCGGATCCGGGCGACCCGGTCGAGGTGGCCGACCGGGTACTGGGGCAGTCCGCCGTCCCACCGGGTGACGGTGGAGGCGACCGGCCGGGCGGCGAGGCCCACGGCCTCGCCGAGGTCGGCCAGGGAGATGTCGACGAGCTCGCCGTCCTCGCGCTGCAGGTCGCCCTCGTCGGCGTAGCGGCCGACCGAGGTGCGCAGCAGGAAGAGGTCGGGATCCGTACCGGCCCAGGCCCACTTGTTGCTGGAGAAGGTGGAGGCCTTGATGGTCCGGCCGTCGACGGGCGGTACGAGGAATCCGCTGGCGCCGCCGTCGGAGACGGCCGCCGGCAGGTCGGAGCGGCGGAAGGCCATCGTGATCAGGGCCATCGAGGCGTACTCGACCCCGCGCAGCTCGGTCGCGGCGGCCGGGGCGAGCCCGTCCAGCAGCCGTGCGGCGGCGCCGGCCGGGGTGGCGAGGATCACGGCGTCGGCCTCGACGGCCTCGGCGCCGGCCACCACCCGCCAGCCCTTGGCCGTACGGACGACCTCGCGGACGGGGGCGTCCGTGACGAGCCGGGCCCCCGCGGCGCGGCAGGCGTCGGCCACGGCGATCGGGAGCCGTCCGATGCCGCCGTCGATGCCGGCGAAGACCGGACCGGCCTGCTGGGGCGAGGCCTGCGCCCGGCGCTGCAGTTCCCGTACGCCGTCGCCCAGGAGGGCGTGGGTGCGGGCGACCTCGAAGAGCTGGGGCACGGCGGCCCGCATGGAGATGCGGTAGGCGTCGCCCGCGTAGACCCCGCCGAGCAGCGGTTCCACCAGCCGGTCGACGACCTCGCGGCCGAGGCGGGCCGCGACGTATTCGCCGACGGCGACGTCGTCGCCGATCTCGGTGGGTGCCAGCGTCCGCTCGGCTTCGATGCGGGCCAGTCCCTCGGCGGAGAGCACTCCGGAGGCGGCGAGCGGTCCCAGGTCGCCGGGGACGCCCATGATGTGGCCGCGCGGCATGGGCCGCAGTGCGCCGCGGGTCCACAGGTGGGCGGTGGCGGTGGCGGGTGCCTGCACGGCGTCGCGGAGGCCGACGGCCTCGGCCAGGGCCACGGCTTCGGGGCGGCGGGCGAGCATGGATTCGGCGCCGAGGTCGACGCGGGCTCCGGCGAGCTCACCGGCGTACAGCTTGCCGCCGAGCCGGGGTCCGGCCTCCAGCAGGGTGACGCGGACGCCTTCGGCGAGCAGCCGGTGGGCCGCCGCGAGGCCCGCGATGCCGCCGCCGATGACGACGGCGTGCCGCTGGGATCCGGTGGACCGGGTCGAAGGGCCCGGCCGATCCGTACGCATGTCCGCTTCGTGCATGGACACATCGTCTCAGACCGATCTCCGAGGCCGGACCGTGACCGCATCGGGATCACCCCGGGACCGTGGATTCGAAACCCGCGACGGGACTCTGGACGTCGAACCGGCAACACCAGCCGATCCTCGGGGGTTTGCAGCGATGCGCAGTTTCGACAGACACCGTTCCGCGGCGGCCCTGGCCGCCCTCGCACTGGCCGGGGCGCTCGCGCTCACCGGCTGCGGCGCGAGCGGCCAGGGCTCCGCGACCGACAAGGCGGCGGTGGCTCCCGCCGCCGACGGCAAGGCCCCGGAGGGCGCCGCGGCGGCCCCGGCGCCGGCCGGGTCCGCGGGTGCCGCGGGCTCCTCGGCCTCCTCCGCGAGCAAGAACGCCGCGCCGCCGGCCGTGGTCCGCCCGAACGTGATCCGGACGGCGACGCTCGGCATCGAGACGGCGGACGTCCAAAAGACGCTCGCCGCGGCCCGCACGGCCGCCGATGGAGCGGGCGGCTACGTCGGCAACGAGTCCACCAAGCGCGGCGGGGACGGTCGGATGACCTCGACGCTGACGCTGCGGGTGCCGGGCGAGCGCTACGACGCCGTGCTCGGCGAGATGGAGGGCAGCGGGAAGCTCCTGCACCGCAAGGTCGAGGCGCAGGACGTCACGGAGAAGGTCGCCGACATCGGCAGCCGGGTCGCCTCGCAGCAGGCCAGCGTGGCGCGGGTGCGGGAAATGATGGGCAAGGCCTCGGCGCTGAGCGAGGTGGTGATGCTGGAGAGCGAGCTGTCGCGCCGCCAGTCCGACCTGGAGTCGCTGCTGGCGCAGCAGACGGCGTTGAAGGACCAGACTTCGCTGGGCACGATCACGCTGGAGGTCTCGGAGCCGGCCGTGAAGCCGGCGGCCGAGAAGAAGGAGAAGAAGGAGCCCACCTTCCTGGGGGCCCTGGGCGGGGGCTGGGACGTCTTCACCAAGGTCGTGCGCTACCTGACGGTGGCGGTGGGCGCGGTGCTGCCGTTCGCGCTGACGGCCGCGGTGGTGCTGCTGCTGGTCCGGCTGTACCGGCGGTGGCGGCCGGCGCCGGCGAAGACGGCCCCGGTGCCGTGGCGGGCGACGGTGCCGGCGGCCCGGACGGCTCCGGACGCCGAGGCCGACGTGCAGGACTGAACGCGCGTTCGGCCGTAGCGTGTTCACCATCCGATGGTGGTGAAGGGGCGGTACGGACGATGGCGACGGAACGACTGGTGGTGGTGGGCGGTGACGCGGCGGGGATGTCCGCCGCGTCACAGGCCCGCAGGCTGAGGGCCGCGGCGGAACTGGAGATCGTCGCCTTCGAGCGCGGGCACTTCACCTCCTACTCGGCGTGCGGGATCCCGTACTGGGTCGGCGGTCAGGTCGCCGAGCGCGACGACCTGATCGCCCGTACCCCGGAGGAGCACCGGGCCCGGGACATCGATCTGCGCATGCGTACGGAGGTCGTGGAGCTCGACCTCGCCGGCTCCCGGGTCCGGTCCCGCGATCTGGACACCGGATCCGAATCTTGGACGGACTACGACAAGCTGGTCCTGGCGACGGGCGCCCGCCCCGTCCGCCCCCGGCTCCCCGGCATCGGCGCGCACGGGGTCCACGGGATCCAGAGCCTGGACGACGGCCAGCGCCTGATGGACACCCTGCGGCGCACCGAGGGCCGCCGGGCGGTCGTGGTGGGCGCGGGCTACATCGGCGTGGAGATGGCGGAGGCCCTGGTGGCGCGGGGGTACGAGGTCACCGTCCTGCACCGGGGCGAGCAGCCGATGGCCACGCTGGACCCGGACATGGGCGGCCTGGTGCACGGCGCGATGAACCGGATGGGGATCCGTACGGTCTCCCGCGCCGAGGTGACCAAGATCCTCACCGATGAGGAGGGCAGGGTCCGGGCGGTGGCCACCTCGGCGGGCGAGGAGTACGGGGCGGACGTGGTCGTGCTCGGCATCGGCGTGGAACCGCGCACCGCGCTCGCCCGGGCGGCCGACCTCCCGCTCGGTCCCTCGGGCGGCATCCTCACGGACCTCTCGATGCGGGTCCGGGGCCACGAGAACATCTGGTCGGGCGGCGACTGCGTGGAGGTCCTGGACCTGGTCGCGGGCCGCACCCGGCACATCCCGCTGGGCACGCACGCCAACAAGCACGGCCAGGTCATCGGCGCGGGCGTGGGCGGTGGCTACGCCACCTTCCCCGGGGTGGTGGGCACGGCGGTCAGCAAGGTCTGCGACCTGGAGATCGCCCGCACGGGGCTGCGCGAGCGGGACGCGCTGGAGGCCGGCCTGCGGTTCGTGACGGCCACCATCACCTCCACCAACACGGCGGGCTACTACCCGGGCGCGGCGGAGATGACGGTGAAGATGCTGGCGGAGCGCCGTACGGGCCGGCTCCTGGGGGTCCAGATCGTCGGCGGCGCGGGCGCGGCGAAGCGGGTGGACATCGCGGCGGTCGCCCTCACGGCGGGCATGACGGTGGACCAGATGGTCTCCCTGGACCTGGGCTACGCCCCGCCGTTCTCCCCGGTCTGGGACCCGGTCCTGGTGGCGGCCCGCAAGGCGGTCGCCGCGGTCCGCTCGGCGGGGGTGTAGCCCTGCGGGCCGCTTTCCCCAGCGGACGGCCCGCAGGGGTCGCTACCGCTGCGTGCGGGTATGGACGTAGTCCACCAGGCGGGTCAGCGCGTCCGGGTCGGTCGTCGGGAGGACGCCGTGGCCCAGGTTGAAGACGTGGCCCTCCAGGCCGGCGGCGGCCGCGAGGACCTCGTCCGTCTTGGCCTCGACCGCCTCCGGGGTGGAGAAGAGCACGGCCGGGTCCAGGTTGCCCTGGAGCGCCTTGCCGGGGCCGACCCGGCGCACGGCCTCGTCCAGCGAGACGCGGTAGTCGACGCCCATGACGTCCGCGCCGGCCTCGCCCATCAGGCCGAGGAGCTCGCCGGTGCCCACGCCGAAGTGGATTCGCGGGACTCCGTAGGAGGCGACGGACTCCAGGACCTTCGCGGACGCGGGCATCACCGAGCGGCGGTAGTCCGCCGGGGCGAGGGCGCCCACCCAGGAGTCGAAGAGCTGGATCGCGGAGGCGCCGGCCTCGATCTGAACCTTCAGGAAGGCGGAGGTGATCTCCGCGAGGCGGTCCAGGAGGTCGGCCCACAGCTGGGGGTCCCCGTACATGAGGGCCTTGGTGTGCTCGTGGTTCTTCGAGGGACCGCCCTCGACCAGGTAGCTCGCGAGGGTGAAAGGCGCGCCCGCGAATCCGATCAACGGCGTGGAGCCCAGTTCACCCGTGAGCATGCCGATCGCCTCGGTGACGTACGAGACGTCCTCCGGGGTGAGGTCGCGCAGCTGTGCGAGGTCCTCGCGGCGGCGGATGGGCTGGGCGACGACCGGGCCGATGCCCGGCTTGATGTCCAGGTCGACGCCGATGGCCTTCAGCGGGACCACGATGTCGGAGAAGAAGATCGCCGCGTCCACCTTGTGGCGGCGCACCGGCTGCAGCGTGATCTCGGTGACCAGGTCGGGCCGCATGCAGGACTCCAGCATCTGCGTGCCCTCGCGCAGCTTGCGGTACTCCGGGAGCGAGCGCCCTGCCTGCCGCATGAACCACACCGGCGTGTGCGGCACCGGCTCCCGCCGGCACGCCTTCATGAAGGCGGAATCGTACGTCTGGCTCGGCTGGCCCGTGGGGCGGGTATTGGCGCTCACGACCCAAATCTTCGCACGTACGAAGAAGTGTCCGACCCGGCGAGGGTGTCCCTGCGCCGCACGGGCGCTCGTTCCGCCTAGTCTTCCCCGCATGGCTGCGGCTCAGGGACGATTTTCAGATGGCGCCGAGGGTACGGACAGCGCGAAGGAGAGCTCCGTCCCGCTCCCGTTCCGGCGGGCGGTCGACGGCTTGAAGAAGGCCCGACTGCGTCCGGGGATCGAGATCGATCCCACGAAACCACCCCAGAGACTGGCGCCGCACGTCTACGCGCTGGAGGCCGCGGTGGTGGACGGCGAGGACGATCTGGCCGACGGCCGGCTCATCCTGCTCCACGATCCGTCCGGGCACGACGCCTGGCAGGGCACCTTCCGGTTGGTGACGCTGGTGCGCGCGGAGCTGGAACCGGAGATGGCCGCCGACCCGCTGCTGCCCGAGGTGTGCTGGTCCTGGCTGACGGGGGCGCTGGAGGCGCGCGGGCTGGCGTACGGGGAGGCGAGCGGCACGGTGACCATGGCGGGCTCGCACTACTTCGGCGGGCTCGCGGAGCGGCGGCCCGCCACGCAGATCGAGATCAGGGCCTCGTGGACCCCGCGCGAGGGTGTGGGCGGGGTGCCGGACACCTCGGCGCACCTGTCGGCGTGGTGCGAACTGCTGTGCCAGATCGCCGGACTGCCGCCGGTGGGTCCGACGGACACGGCGACGGGCGTGGTCTCCCTGCCACAGCGTCGCGGTCCGCACCACCCGTAGCCGCAGGGCCGGACGGCCGCCGGAATCGACGTCCGGCGCAGAACGACTGATCGAAGAACTGGGCGGGCTGTCGAAAGACGGCGTCCCTTGCGGGCTTCTGATCAACCGATGATCGATCGTGCGTCCGAATTGCCCGAATTGTTACTCACCAAATCGTGATCATTCCCTAAAGCCGGGCGGGTGACGTGCCGAAGGAGTGGGTGACCATCCGCACGGTTCGCACCGGCTTCCTTCCCCGAGCCGGCCGTCCCGCCACTCCCCCAGGAGGCCTAGGTGTCCGTTCTTCTCGAGCAGCCCGCAAGCCTGGTCGCCTACCGCCCGAACAAGCCGACGGCCATGGTCGTCGTGGCCGACCCGCGCGTCCGTTCCACCGTGACCCGCCATCTGTGGGCCCTCGGAGTACGTGACGTGATCGAGGCGTCGTCCATCGCGGAGGCCCGCCCCCGCGTCGGCAGCCCGCGCGACATCTGCGTGGCCGACGTACACCTGCCCGACGGCTCCGGTCTCACCCTGCTCTCCGAGACCCGGGCCGCCGGCTGGCCCAACGGCCTGGCCCTGTCCGCCGCCGACGACATCGGCGCCGTGCGCAACGCCCTCGCGGGCGGCGTCAAGGGCTACGTCGTCACCGGTACGCGGACCAACATCGGGCTCCCCACCCGGCCCGGCGCCGCCCCCATCGGCGCTGCCGCCGCCCGCATGCACCGCCGCCCCCCGGGTGCCCCGAGCCACCCGGGCGGCTACCGAGAGCTCTCCGGCCGCGAGGTCGAGGTCCTGCGCCTCGTCGCGGAGGGCCAGTCCAACAAGGCCATCGGCGTCTCGATGGGCCTGTCCGCCCTGACCGTCAAGTCCCACCTCGCCCGGATCGCCCGCAAGCTGGGCACCGGTGACCGCGCCGGAATGGTCGCCGTGGCGCTGCGCACCGGGATCATCCACTGACCGCGGGCCGCAGCCCCCGGATATCCACCTCGGGAACCGCTGCCGGGAAACCTGCCGGAATACCCCCGGAATACCCCGGGAAAACTCCCCGCATACCGCTCGCGCCCGTCGACGGAACGTTCCGGCGACGGGCGCGTCGTATACACGGATACCCTTGACCGGTGACCGACGCCCAAGATCCCGCAGCAGACCTGCGCACCACCACCGGGGGCGGCCCCCCGGACGACGTCGTTGTTCCGCCCGGTGGGCTGCCGACTCCCTTGTTGGAGCCCCGCGAGGGGATTCCTCCGGTGGTCGCCGACGCGGACGCCCTCGCCGAAGTGGTCGCGGCCTTCGCCGCGGGCACCGGGCCCGTCGCCGTCGACGCCGAACGGGCCTCCGGGTACCGCTACGGCCAGCGCGCCTATCTGGTGCAGCTGCGCCGTGAGGGTGCGGGGTCCGCGCTAATCGACCCGGTGGGCTGCCCCGACCTGTCCGCACTGGGCGAGGCCCTGTCCGGCACCGAATGGATCCTGCACGCCGCCACCCAGGACCTGCCGTGCCTGCGGGAAATAGGCATGGTGCCCACCTCCTTGTTCGACACCGAGCTGGCCGGCCGCCTCGCCGGCTTCCCCCGGGTCGGACTCGGCGCGATGGTCGAGAGCGTGCTCGGCTACGCACTGGAGAAGGGCCACTCCGCCGTCGACTGGTCCACCCGCCCGCTCCCCGAGCCGTGGCTGCGCTACGCCGCGCTGGACGTGGAGCTGCTGGTGGACCTGCGGGACGCACTGGAAAAGGAACTGGACCGGCAGGGCAAGCTCGAATGGGCCCACCAGGAATTCGACGCCATCGCCTCCGCCCCGCCCGCCCCGCCGCGCAAGGACCCGTGGCGCCGTACGTCGGGCATGCACAAGGTGCGCCGGCGCCGGCAGATGGCGGTCGTACGGGAGCTGTGGGAGTCCCGGGACCGGATCGCTCAGCGGCGTGACGTGTCGCCGGGCAAGGTGCTGGGCGACGCCGCGATCGTCGAGGCCGCCCTCGCCCTGCCGACCAACGTGCACACCCTCTCCGCGCTGCCCGGTTACGGGCAGCGGATGGGCCGGCGCCAGCTGGACCAGTGGATGGCCGCCGTGGACCGGGCGAAGGCCCTGCCCGAGAACGAGCTGCCGCAGCCCGGGGCGACCCCGGCCGGTCCCCCGCCGCCGCGCTCCTGGGTCGACAAGGACCCGGCGGCCGCGGCCCGGCTCTCGGCGGCCCGTACCGCCGTCTCGGCGCTGGCGGAGTCGCTCAACCTGCCCCAGGAGAACCTGATCACCCCGGACACGGTCCGTCGGCTGTGCTGGGAGCCGCCGCAGCGGCTGCACGCGGACGCGGTGGCGGAAGCCCTGGCGGGCTACGGCGCCCGGCCCTGGCAGGTCCAACTGGTGACCCCGGTGCTGGTCACGGCACTGGCCGCGACCGCCTGAACCGGCGGACCGGGATCCGGTCCCACCCGTAGGAGCCCCCGGCCCGGTGCCGGGGGCTCTCGCCGTTCGCCGACCGCCGCCGGGAGGGCGCGCGCCTAAATGGTGTCCGCGTAGGCGCCGTCCTCGTCCACGGAGAAGCTGCCCTTCTCCAGGTCGTCGACCTTCCCGTGCCCCAGCCACTGCGTGGACAGCCGGTGCAGGACCTTGGACTGGCGCTCCCAGACCATGGAGTGGCCGGCGCAGGACACCCGGAACATCAGTTTGCGCACGCCCGGGACCGCGTCGTAGAAGGCCGGGACCGAGAACGTGGGTGAATTCGCCGTCGCGTCGTGCTCGCCGTAGACGATCATCACCGGAACCTTGTCGCCGAGCACGCCGCCGAGCGGGACGGTGTCCTGGTTCCAGCCCCACCAGTAGGAGTTGCGGAACCGCAGCACGCCCTCGGGTGCCCCGGCCGTCGGGCCGCCCCAGGCCTTGCCGACGGGGTCGACGGCCATGAGCTCCTTCCACACCGCGTCGACCATGCCCGCCGCCCGCTGCTTGGGGGAGCGCACCTCCTTGTCCCAGGCGCTTTCCAGACCCGTCCGGCTCGACAGGTTCATCGGGAAGCCGAACAGGGAGGCCGGGGCGGACACGGGGAAGGACGCGACCGGTGCCCCGAAGCTCTTCGGCGGCACGCTGGCCCGGCCGGCGGGCGGGTAGATCGGCGCGAGGAGGAGCAGGCTCTCGACCTTCCCCGGGTGCTGGATCGCGTACGGCCCGAACACGAAGGCGGCGGCGGACTGGCCGACGAGGGCCACCTTGGTGACGCCCTTCTTCGCCTTGATGTACTCGACGACCGCGTCGACCTCGCCCCACTCGCTCTCCGAGTTGCCGAGCTCGTGCGGGTAGGGCGGGGTGCAGGTGTACGTCAGGGGGTTCGGGTCGAGGATCTCCTGGTGCTGCGGGTTGGCGTTGCAGGGCTTGTCCATCTCCGGACGCGGCGACAGGCCGGAGCCCGTGAGCTCCATGAGGAACACGTCGAACCCGGCCTTGGCCAGGTGCTGCGCCCAGCTGTACTTGCCGCCGTCGTGCTGGAGGTCGAAGGCCACGACCGAGGGAACGCTCCGGCCGTGCAGCATCAGGACGACCTTGCGCTGCGCGTTGGGGCCGGGTGGGGTGCCGTCGTACTCCCGCACGTACAGGTGGACGTTCTGTCCCGCGTTGGCGGGGACCGTCGAGACGTGCGGGACCTTGTGGTCCGTGGGCGTGGTGGTGGCCATTGCTCGCATCCTCCGTCGACCGGGCCGGAGGGGACGCTCCGGCCCGGTCAGGATCGGGACTGGCCGGGGGCGGCGCCACGATCACGGCCGGGGGCCGGGTGCGCGTGACCTGAACGGGTTGGCCGGAGGGGTCCGATCGGTGGGGGCGCGGGGCCGTGGCGCCACGGCCCGAGTGTGACCTTCGCCGCTCCTCCGGGAGGGGGTGTGCACATTGGTTACCCGCAAGTAGCATGGTCGGGTGAGCGGGCGCTCAGCTACCTGTGCCGAATGCGCCCCCGCGCAGCAGTGCCACCCCGCACCTGGAGGAGAGCCAACGTGCCTCGTACCGTCAGGGACGTCGTCTTCGTCGACGGCGTCCGCACCCCGTTCGGCAAGGCGGGCCCGAAGGGCATCTACCACGAGACCCGCGCCGACGACCTCGTCGTGAAGGCGATCCGGGAGCTGCTGCGCCGCAACCCGGACCTGGACCCCAAGAAGATCGACGAGGTCGCCATCGCCGCGACCACCCAGATCGGTGACCAGGGCCTGACGCTGGGCCGCACGGCCGGCATCCTCGCGGGCCTGCCGCAGTCCGTCCCGGGCTACTCCATCGACCGCATGTGCGCCGGCGCGCTGACCGCCGTGACCGCCGTCGCGGGCGGCGTGGCCTTCGGTGCGTACGACGTCGCCCTCGCAGGCGGTGTCGAGCACATGGGCCGCCACCCCATGGGCGAGGGCGTGGACCCGAACCCGCGCTTCGTCTCCGAGAAGCTGGTCGACGAGTCCGCCCTGTTCATGGGCATGACCGCCGAGAACCTGCACGACCGGTACCCGACGATCACCAAGCTCCGCGCCGACGAGTACGCCGTGCGCTCGCAGGAGAAGGCCGCCAAGGCGTACGCCGACGGCAAGATCCAGCAGGACCTGGTCCCGATCTCGGTGCGCAACACCAACGAGGCGGCCGGTGAGACGGGCTGGGGCCTGGTCACCACCGACGAGCCGATGCGCCCGGGCACCACGCTGGAGAACCTGGCCGGCCTGAAGACCCCGTTCCGTACGCACGGCCGGGTCACCGCGGGCAACGCCGCCGGTCTCAACGACGGTGCCACCGCCGCGATCATCGCGTCCGAGGACTTCGCCCGGGAGAACAACCTCCCGGTCAAGATGCGCCTCGTCTCGTACTCCTTCGCGGGTGTCGAGCCGGAGGTCATGGGCTACGGCCCGATCCCGGCCACCGAGAAGGCCCTGGCCCAGGCCGGCCTGACGATCGAGGACATCGGTCTCTTCGAGGTCAACGAGGCCTTCGCGGTCCAGGTCCTCGCGTTCCTGGAGCACTACGGCATCGCCGACGACGACGCCCGCGTGAACCAGTACGGCGGCGCCATCGCCTTCGGTCACCCGCTCGCCTCCTCGGGCGTGCGCCTGATGACGCAGCTGGCCCGTCAGTTCGAGGAGCAGCCGCACGTCCGCTACGGCCTGACCACCATGTGCGTGGGCTTCGGCATGGGCGCCACGGTCATCTGGGAGAACCCGAACTTCAACGCCGAGGGAGACTCCAAGTGAGCACCACCGCTGAGCTCCTGAAGGGCGCGGCCGAGCTGTTCCCGGACGAGGTCGTCACGTCCGCGCACGTCCGCCACCTGGACCTGCCGTTCGGCGCCGGGCGCTTCGCGCTCATCACGCTGGACAACGGCTTCGACCACACCAAGCCGACCACCTTCGGCCCGCAGTCGCTCGCCAACCTGAACGCGGCGATCGACCAGGTCGAGCAGGAGGCCATCGCCGGCTCCATCGTCGGCGCGGGCATCACCGGCAAGCCGTTCATCTTCGCGGTCGGCGCCGACCTCAAGGGCGTCGAGCTGCTGAAGAAGCACGACGAGGCGCTCGCCATCGGCAAGGGCGGCCACGACGTCTTCAAGCGCCTCGCGGCGCTGGCGGTCCCGACCTTCGCGTACTACAACGGCGCGGCCATGGGCGGCGGCGTCGAGGTCGGTCTGCACTGCTCCTACCGCACCGTCTCGAAGGCCATCCCGGCCTTCTCGCTGCCCGAGGTCTTCCTCGGCCTGGTTCCCGGCTGGGGCGGCTGCGCCATCCTGCCGAACCTGATCGGCGCCGAGCGCGCGGTCTCGGTGATCATCGAGAACTCGCTCAACCAGAACAAGCAGCTGCGCGGCAAGCAGGTCTTCGACCTGGGCATCGCCGACGCGCTGTTCGAGGGCGCGGACTTCCTGGAGCAGTCGCTCCTGTGGACCGCGAACGTCCTGAACGGCACCACCGAGGTCGTCCGCGCGGAGATCGACCGCGGCGAGGCCTGGGACGCGGCCGTCGCCAAGGGCCGCGCCATCGCGGACTCCAAGGTGCACGGCGCCGCTCCGGCCGCCTACCGCGCGCTGGAGATCATCGCCGCGGCCAAGTCCGGTGACCTCCAGGCCGGCTTCGACGCCGAGGACGCGGCGCTGGCCGACCTCATCATGGGCGGCGAGCTGCGCTCGGGCATCTACGCCTTCAACCTGGTGCAGAAGCGCGCCAAGCGCCCGGCCGGTGCCCCGGACAAGTCCCTGGCCCGTCCGGTCACCAAGGTCGGCGTCGTCGGCGCGGGCCTGATGGCCTCGCAGCTGGCGCTGCTCTTCCTGCGCCGCCTGGAGGTGCCGGTGGTCCTCACCGACATCGACCAGGAGCGCGTGGACAAGGGCGTGGGCTACGTCCACGCCGAGATCCAGAAGCTGCTCGGCAAGGGCCGCATCAACCAGGACAAGGCCAACCGCCTGACCGCCCTGGTGACCGGCGTCCTGGACAAGGCCGAGGGCTTCGCGGACGCGGACTTCATCATCGAGGCCGTGTTCGAGGAGATGTCCGTCAAGCAGAAGGTGTTCGCGGAGGTCGAGGCGGTCGCCCCGGCGCACGCGATCCTCGCCACCAACACCTCCTCGCTGTCGGTCTCCGAGATGGCCTCCAAGCTCCAGCACCCGGAGCGCGTGGTCGGCTTCCACTTCTTCAACCCGGTCGCGATCCTCCCGCTGCTGGAGATCGTCCGCGGTGAGCAGACCGACGACGCCTCGCTGGCCACGGCCTTCGGCGTCGCCAAGAAGCTGAAGAAGACCGCGGTCCTCACCAAGGACGCCCCGGCGTTCGTCGTGAACCGCATCCTGACCCGCTTCATGGGCGAGATCCAGAACGTCATCGACGAGGGCACCCCGGTCGTCACGGCGGAGAAGGCCATCGAGCCGCTCGGCCTGCCGATGTCCCCGCTGGTGCTGCTGGAGCTCGTGGGCCCGGCGATCGGTCTGCACGTCTCCGAGACCCTGAACCGCGCCTTCCCGGAGCGCTTCACCGTCTCCCCGAACCTGGCGGCCGTCGTCAAGGCCGGCAAGCGCGGCTTCTACGTCTACGACTCCGGCAAGCCGGAGCTGGACCCCGAGGTCGCCGCCCTCCTGGTGCAGGGCGACTCGGTCCTGACCGAGGAGCAGGTCCGCGACCGCGTCCTGGACGCGGTGGCGCAGGAGATCGGCCTGATGCTGGAGGAGGGTGTCGTGGCCGAGGCCCAGGACATCGACCTCTGCCTCATCACGGGCGCCGGCTGGCCCTTCCACCTGGGCGGCATCACGCCGTACCTGGACCGCGAAGGCGTCTCGGAGCGCGTGAACGGCAAGAAGTTCCTCGCCCCCGGCCTGGCGAGCATCCCGGTCTGAGGCAGTACGCAGCACCGCGGAACCGGCGGCGCCCGTCCTCGTACGTGAGGGCGGGCGCCGCCGCCGTTTCCGCGTTCCGGTTTCCCGGCCCCGCTGTTCGAACACCGCGTGCGACCTCGGATAATCAAGGGATGTACCCGCGAAACAGCAGTCCACGGCCTTCCCCCCGGGTCCCCCGGATCCCGACGGCGGTCGTCGTGACGGTGCTGAGCGCGGTCGTCGCCCTGCTGCTGGGGGTCGCGGTGTACGCCATGACCCGCGCGGACCCGGCGCCGAAGCCGGCCCCCGCCCCGGAGACCGGGCCCGGCCACCTCAACGTGCTGGACTGGAACATCTGCGGGGAGGCTGGCGGGCTGCGCGGTCAGCGCGGCTTCTGCCCCAACCGCAACCGGCCCGACCTGACGGTGGCCGAGATCGTCGAGATGGTCGCCGAGCGCAATTCCGACGTCGTCACCCTGCAGGAGGTCTGCGGCGGGGCGGCGGGGAGCCATCTGGCGCTGCTGGAACGGGAGCTGGGCGACGGCTGGAGCTTCGTCCGGGCACGCGGCACGCGGCCCGACGGCGCCGCGGAGTGCCGGGGCTCACTCAAGGGGGAGCTGGGGGTGGCCATCGCGGTCCGCGGGAAGATCACGGCGTCCTCGGACAGCAACACGCTCTCGGACCAGCCCCCGCAGAGCGGTGAGCGCGTGTCGCCGCTGCTGTGCGTGGACGTGGAGGGCTGGTCCCACCGGGTGTGCACCGCGCACCTGGTGCCCTCGAGTGACAAGCGGGGCGCCGAGCAGGCCGCGCGCATCGCCCTGCGGATGGCGACGGACGGGAAGCCGTACATCCTGACGGGCGACTTCAACCGGAACTCGAAGTCCGCCGAGCTCGCGCCGCTCACGTCCGCGCTGTCGGAGTGCCGGCAGCTGACCCGTGAGCAGGAGACCACGCACCACGCGTGGGACATCAAGGCCCAGAAGCACGTGTACCGCAATCTCGACCACATCTTCGCGAGCCCGGAAGCCGGCGGTGCCCGGGCGGGATTCTCCTCGTGCGGGGTGGACCGTACGCGGATGGACACGACGCCGAACGAGGAGGACACGCCGCCCAACGGCAAGTCCGACCACGCCCCCGTCTACGCGACGGTCAGGATCACCAAGTGAGGACACGCGCCGCCGTCGGCCCCTGAGAGCCGGCGGCGTCCGCTCACCAGCGGCCGGCGAAGGGCATGTGGTCGCACTTGTCGTCGCACGGCACGCGGGACATCGTCGACTCCCGGATCCAGTTCCCCTCGGGGACGCCGTGCACGCGCAGGGTGTACGGGGCGGGCTTGGAGTGGATCGCGCTGAAGATCGCGACGAACTCCAGGGAGTAGCTGCCCGGCCGCCAGTCGTGCTGGTGGGTCACCTTCCAGGTGCCGTCCTTCTGCACCGGGGCGGCGGCGATCAGCCGGTCCCCCTCCATGATCATCACCTGGGAGACCCCCGGCACGGCCGTACCGGAGAACCGGGGTCGCGGACCGCTGATGTTGCCCTCACGGGGACCGAGGACGATGGGCGGCGGGACGCTGTCCCACACCGCGAAGGGGAGCGTGGCGACCGCCGACAGGCCCTGGTCGGTGATGCCGACGGCCTGGATGACCCGCTCGCCCGCCACCCACTTGACCGCACGGCGCCAGGTCCACTTGCCCTCGGCGTTGACCCGTGTCCCGCCGATGTACACGCCCTGCTCGAAGAAGAGGAGGTACGAGGTACCGGGCGCGGCCGTGCCCCAGAACTTCTGCATCGCGCTCACGGCCTGGCCGGGCCTGGGTCCGGCGAAGACGGGCTCGGCGACGACGCCGCCCGGGCTCTGCAGGGCACGCTCGGGCGACTCGACCGTGAACTCGGTCAGCAGCGGCGGATATCCCGGGGCGACGGCGACCGCCTCCGTGTTGACCATCCCGTACGGGAGGCCCGCCGCCTGGTGCAGGCCGATCGCCACGAGCCGGGCGACCTCGCGGGCACCGGCCTCGTTGAAGTGGGACGCGTCGATCAGGCCGTCGGGGTGGTTCGGGTGCTCGCCCGCGTCGACCCAGCGGTAGTACTGCCGGGCCCGCTGCGGGCCGAGTTCGTGCAACATCCGCGCGGTCATCAGGTTCAGGTCGACCAGGGGCGTGCCGGTCTCCGCCGCCACTTCCCGCACCACCTGGGGGTAGCCGTCGCGGGTGTCGGCTACCGTGCCGTCGGGTTCGAAGACACAGCGCACGGCGGGCGTCAGGAGGACGGGCACGGCGCCTTCGGTGCGGATGGCCGCCAGGTAGAGGTGGAGGAACTCCCGCAGCTCGCGGTGGCTGTGGTAGAGGCCGGGCTTGTCGATGCGCTGCTCGACGCCGCCGAAGTCGACCGCGACCACGTCACCGGGGGTGAGCTGGTTGAGCAGCGTCAGGAAGCGCTCGGTGTAGTAGGAGCGAGCCGTCATCGCATCGCGCGCGTAGTTCTTCACCTCGAAGTACGGCGTGAGGTACTCGCCGAGGAACTGGCCCCAGCCGGCGAACGGCGCTTCCTTGGGCGTCCTCGACGCCGCGACGGAATTCCCGATGATGCAAAGCTTGGTCACGACTTCTCCTCTTTCACGCTCATGTCTCCACGCCTTCCGCTGTGCCCTACAGCGGCCACTCGGGCATCCGTCCGGCGTGGTAGCGCTGGTTCCTCGGCGCCCCGTACTCGAACTGGCTCGCCACCGGGAAGTAGCTCGGGAGGAAGGCGGCCAGGATCGCGTCCTGCTCCTCCTCCGGTACGTCGCCGTCGTGGTAGTCGTTCAGACAGAAGACGTCGTGCGGGCGGGCCGTCATCAGGCGGGTGAGCCGGGTGCGGTGCTCGGTCAGGCCGACGTTGACGAATCCGCACGCGATGCGGCCCGGAATGCTCCGGCTCGTCTGGTAGGCGAAGTAGTGGTGCAGCGACGACGCGACGGACACGTCGCTGTGGGAGCGCAGCCGGCTGGCGGCGGTCTGGGCCATGACCTCGGGGTAGGTCTGGTGCAGGTCGGCCATGACGCTGCGGCGCATCGGGTACGGCGCGTGCAGGAAGCCGTGCGTCAGGGCCTGGCCGAAGGATCCGGCGATCAGTGCGCGGTTGTTCTTGGCCGCGCTGATGTTGAAGTCGTCGTCCTGGCGGGTGGGGAGCATCGGGATGGCGGTCGGCGACAGGAAGTGCTTCGCCTGCCCGTTGCCCTCGAAGAAGAGGTTGGGCAGCACGGTGCGGCCCATGAAGAAGTCGTCGTTGAAGTAGAGGAAGTGCTCGGCGAGGCCCTCGATGTTGTGGAGCTGGCTCTCGATGGCGTGCGAGTTGAAGGTCGGCAGCGCGCCGCGGTTGCCGAAGATCTCCGTGTGGTCGACGACGCGCACCCGGTGGTGGTTGGTGTCGAGCCAGGCCGGCACCTGCCGGTCGGTGACGATGTAGATGTTCCGGATCCACGGCGCGTACATGTCGATCGAGCGCAGCGAGTAGCGCAGCTCGTCGCGGCTGCGGAAGCGCGCGGCGCTGGCGGCGGCGTCGACCGTCTCCAGGCCGAGCCCGGACAGCACCTGGTTCTTGCGCTCCAGCCAGTTGACGTCCGAGCCGTCGACCCACGTGTAGACGGCGTCGATGGGGAAGTTGACGTCGGCGTGCAGGGGCTGCGCGAAGGGCGCGATGGTCGGGTAGGTGCGTCCGGCGAGGACCGTGGGGACCCGGCTCATGGAGTACTGGGAGATCCGGTCGCCGATGAGGGTGCGGGCGGGGGTCCG
Organism: Streptomyces sp. NPDC091682; assembly: GCF_044756625.1. Classification (NCBI taxonomy): domain Bacteria; kingdom Bacillati; phylum Actinomycetota; class Actinomycetes; order Kitasatosporales; family Streptomycetaceae; genus Streptomyces; species Streptomyces sp. NPDC091682. The sequence continues at coordinate 408,763 of NZ_JBIVTH010000003.1, forward strand.
CACGAACTCCTCTTCCTCGGGGTCGGTCTCCCAGAAGGAGATGGTGCAGCCGTACACGGCGCCCATGCGCAGGGTGCGCGAGGTGGTGACGACGCTCTGGTAGACGCGGACACCGGTGCACGGCAGCGCCAGGTGGTCTTCGCACAGTCCGGCGAGGACGGTGGTGATGGCGTCCTGGCGCTCGTTGAGGAACGCCGCGTAGACGGCTTCCTGCCCGTACGCCGCGGCCAGCGCCTTCAGCACGCCCTCGCGGTAGGAGGCGTGGACGGCGATGGTCTTGCGCACCATCGTGTCGCGGGTGAGGAGGTACGGGACCCCGGCCGCCTCCAGGGCGTCGGCGGCCAGCGCCAGGTTCGCCTGCACGACGTCGAACGGGGACTCGGAGTCGGTGACCCGGCAGAGCTGACCGCCGTCGCGGACGAGCTCGCGCCGGCGCTTGGCGACCTGCTGCTCCAGCTGGCGCTGGTTGCCCGAGCGCGACTGGCTGGCCGGGGCGGGGGCGGCGGCGGTCGCCGCGCCGGTGAGTCCGCTGTGGACGGCGTGCAGGGCGAGGCGGTCGGCCTTGACGGCGTCGCGGCGGCCGCTCTCGCGGTGGCCCGCCAGTTCCTTGAAGAGCTTCTCCCACTGCGACGTGATCTGCGGCGGGTCGAACCGGTGGATCGTGTGCGCGGCCTCGGCGCCCATCCGGTGGCGCAGCTGCTGGTCCTCGATGAGGCGGTTGAGCTGCAGGGCGAGGGCCTCGACGTCACCGTGCGGGACGAGGATGCCCGAGCGGCCGTCCAGGATGATCTCGCTGGGCCCGTTGGGGCAGTCGTAGGAGAGCACGGGCACGCCCGCGGCCTGCGCCTCCATGAGGACGAGCGGGAAGGCCTCGTTGCGGGAGGTCATCAGCGCGATGCTGGCCTTGGCCCACTCCTCGGCGAGGTGCGGGGTGTTGCCGTTGAGCTGGATGCTGTCGTGCAGGCCGAGCTGGTTGATCTGGCGGCGCAGCACTCCGGAGAGCGGGCCGTCGCCGAAGACGCGCAGGATCCAGTCGGGGTGGCGGGGGGCGATCTGCGCCCAGGCGTTGATCGCGTGGTCGAGCTGCTTCTCGCCGACGAGCCGCCCGGCGGTGACGACGGTTCGGGTCTCCAGGGTGGAGCGCGGCCGGAACCCGGTGGGCAGGGCGTTGGGGATGACCTCGATCCGCGGCGCGCTGGCTCCGAGGGTCTCGGCGAACCAGTCACGGGTGCGGCCGCTGAGCACGGCCAGGGCGTCGAGCCGCGCCGAGTACTTCAGCAGCGGCTCGCCGCTGGTGCCGCGCAGCTCGGAGACGCGGTGCTCCTGGTGCACGGTGATGACCCGGCTGGGGGCGAGCTGGACCGCCAGCGCCATCAGGGCCGGAGTGGTCGTGATGAGGATGTCGGTGTCGGTGTGCTGGAGCGCGAGTTCGAGCTCGATGTCCGACAGCCGGTTGAACGCGGCCTCCCAGGCCCGGTCGACCAGGCTGCTGGACTGCTTGGAGAGGACGGCGTACGCGTCGTCGCCCAGCTCGACCCCGCGTACCGGGCGGGGTACGGGACCGGTCTGGTCGATGAGGTAGTCGACCCGGACCCGCTCGTCGAGCGGGAAGAACAGCTCGGGCTGGCTGCGGAAGATGCTGAGGACCCGTACGTCGTGGCGCGACGCCAGCTCGGCGGCCTGGTTGAAGACAGCTCGTTCGGTGCCTCCCACGGCGTCGGCAGTGGTCAGCAGAAAAGTGATCTTCATCAGGCTCTCCGCCCGGCTTCGGGCATACGGCTGCAGGTGACCCGGAGGTTGCCCGCGGGGGTGTAACGGGGATGGACGATCATGGGCGCGAGGCCGCGCGGGGCGACGACGGCCTTGTTGATGGTGAACACGCGCATCGGGTTGCGGACGTCGTGCAGCCGGCGGCCGATGCGCAGGGTGCGCGACCCCTTCGAGGCGACGGCCACGTCCCAGTGGTCCGTGGCACGCGCGGGCGGCATCTCCTCCAGCGGTACGACGACCCGCCAGGCCCCGCCGGGCAGTGCCTCCAGCGGTCGCTGGATGCGGCGGCGGGAGGCGGTGAACTCGGCCCAGGGGTCCTCGAGCCGCGCGCCGAGCATCCGGAAGTCGAGGACCATCGAGGAGTGCGAGAGGTCGATGCGCATGACCTCGGCCAGCGGCTTGGGGTTCGAGGTGACCACCGTCAGGCTGCCGGCGACGGTACGGCCGAGGCGGTGGCGCAGGCCGTCGACGGGCGAGGCGTTCATCGGCTTGGTCGGTCCGGCGTAGGGCACGGGCGGCTCGACCAGCAGCAGCTTGTACTTGCGGGTCTTGCGGCCGTCCTGGACGAGCAGCGTGGTCTTCCAGCGGCCGCTGGTGACGGGCAGGCCGCCGGGGCCGGCCCCGAGGAGCACGGCGGCGTCCATCAGAAGCCGGTCCTCGCGGTCCTCGTAGAGCCGCACCGTCGTCCGGTAGGTGCGCCGGCCGTGCTTCAGCTCCAGCTCGGCGGATTCGCCGAGCGGGGCCGAGTCGGGCAGCTCGGCGTGCAGGTTCATGGTGTGCCCGTCGAGGACCTGCGCGTACTGCAGCACGGCGGCCCGGCCGATGCGCCGGGGCAGGAACACGTGCACCATCAGCCAGGAGCGGATGACGACGAGGCGCGGGGCCAGGGCGGCCACGAACGTCTCGCGCGAACGCAGTAGCCTCTTGAGGAAATTCTTCATCGGTAGTGCGTGCTTCCCAGCTCGGCGGTGCGCCGGGTGGGGGTCCCCACGGCGTCCGGCAGCTCGTAGGGGCTCGGTACGGGGAAATACGAGTCGAGGAACCGCTCGACCATGCGCGCCTGGGCGTCCTTGTCCTTGGGCGCAACGGTGTCGTTGATGCAGAAGGTGTCGAAGTCCCGGCGGGCCACGAGCCGGTCGAGGCGCTGCTGCGCCCCGTTGTGGCCGATGTCGATGTACACGTACCGCAGGTCGCCGATCGTGGCGCGGGCCGAGTGGTATGAGTAGTAGTGGTGCAGCGAGGAGGCGATCGGCACGTCGTGCGGGGAGCGGAAGCGCGAGTGCTGGGTGACCCAGTGGGAGCGCGCGTAGACGTGCTCGATCTCGGAGAGGACGCTGCGCCGCAGCGAGTGCGGGGTGTGCTTCATCTTCTGGGAGATGAAGGTGCCGAACTGCTTGGCGATCAGGCCGCGGCTGTTCTTGCCGGCCGCGTTGACGGGCAGGTCCTCGGGGCTGACTCCGCCCGGCGGGATCAGGGCCTTGGACATGAAGAACTTCGACAGCCCGTTGGAGTGGAAGAAGTGCCCCGGGCGCACCGGGCGGCCGAAGAACACGTCGTCGTTCAGATAGAGGAAGTGCTCCGAAAGGTCCGGTATGTGATGCAGCTGGCTCTCGATGGCGTGCGAGTTGAACGTCGGCAGCGCGGCCGGGTCGGAGAAGATCTCGCGGTGGTCGACGACCCGCAGACCGGGGTACTCGGTGTTGAGCCAGCCCGGCGCCTGGCCGGCGGTGACGAGGAAGATCTGGCGGATCCACGGCGCGTACTGGTGGATGGAGCGCAGCGAGTAGCGGAGCTCGTCGCGGCTGGTGAAGCGCGCATCGTTGGCCGCCTGCTCGTGCAGCGGGGCGGTCGTCCGTCCGGAGGTGATGCCGCGGCGGGCGGCGTCCTTGCCTGCGCGCCACACCGGGTCGGAGTCGTCCACCCAGGTGTAGACGACGTCGATCGGGAAGAGGTGGTCGGAGGGCAGCGGGGCGGTGAACTCGGCAAGGGTGCGTGCCTCGCCGCTCCAGTAGGGGGCGGGCACCGGGCTGAAGAGCTGCTGCGGCGCCCAGGTGCGGGGGCCGTCCGCCGGGACCTCGGTGACCACGCTGTTGGGCCGGGGCGCGACGAGACGGCCGTCGGACTCGTCCCAGAATTCCAGGTCGACGCCGGAGTCCTGGCCGAAGACCAGGTTCCCCGTCGGGTCGCAGACGATCCAGAACAGCCGCAGGACGTCGCGCGAGCGGTTGCGGCGCCAGGTCTTGGCGGCGGAGCCCGGGCGGTGGTGACCGCCGGAGGCGTCGGCGACGTAGCCGGGGTTGATCCCGAAGGAGTACTCGAGGACGTCCTCGACCTCGTCGCGCTGGCTCGCGGGCACGGCGACGCAGGGATTGGGCTTGCCGGTGCCGCGGACGCAGAAGTGGTCGATGCCGGCTTCTTCGAGCACGCCGACGAGCAGGTGGAGGTTGCGGGCCTGCGCGGCCCATTCCGTGGCGCCGGCGACGACCATCGCGTGTACGTGCTTGCCCTGGACGCGGACGACGCGCAGGGAGGCGTCGTCGGCCTTGCCGGCACGGTCCGCACTGCCCCCCATGGCGCGCACGACGACGGCCGAGCGGGCCGAGTCGACGAGGGTCATGCTCTTCATCACGCCGGTGCGCATGGGCTTGGGTACCGAGCGCACGATGCGCCTGCGGGCCTGAACAGGAACCAGCGAGCGGTAGCCCGCCACGAGATTACTGGCCTCTGGGTTGCTCACCACGTATCCGCATCCGTCCACATCGCAAGTGGCCATATCCGACCGGTCGCTCCGGACTCGGTATGCCGCGCCGCGAACCTCCCCCGTTCCACGCCCCCCCGGACGCCTATCGGATCTTCACACTTGAGGCCACGCGTTGTCCATCTGCCGTCCGTCGCCCGGACACGTCAACAGGCCCACATTCGGGACATGTTCAAGCTTTCGCAAACACCTTGTGAACAAGCTCACAAGATCCTTTCGATGAGTTTCGGCCACCCGAAGCCCGATAGGTGGAGATTTTGCGGATTTACAACTGAATCGCAGGATTCATCACGAGGCCCGGCTCGTCGCTCTGCCGCACGATCCGCAGCCGGCCGGCCTGGTCCACCGTGCCGATCACGACGCGGCCGTAGCCGTCGAGCGCCAGTGCGGGCGGGCAGACCGTGGTCTCGCCGGTGGCAGACCACCACACGCCCGCGCCCTCGTTCTCCGAGCCGCAGGCGGCCAGCATGACCTGGCCGTCGTACCCCCAGTGGGCGAGCACCGTGCAGTCGTACCCGTCGAGGACGGCGCGTACGGCCGCGAGCCGCCCCTCCGCGGGGGCCCCGCCGAGGGGGATGATCCAGTCGCCGATGCGGTGGGCGAGGATGCCGCCGGTCTCGGCGTCGGTCCAGTAGTAGGTGACCCGGCCCGGCGAGGTCTCCAGCGCCACGGGGCTGCCCGCGGCGGGGGCGACGCGGATGTTCGGGCGGCGCTCGACGTCACCGTCCGGCACGGACTGCGTCCAGTGCATGGTGCGGCCGTTGTCCGCCGGGGCCAGCAGCTCGATGAGGCCCGTGGACGCGGTCACCGCGGCCAGGCCGTCGAGGCCCCGCTGGCCCTGGAGGTTCTTCCACGACTCCCAGGCCCCGCGACGGCCCTCCCGGCGCATCGACACTCCGCCGCCGGCGTGCCGGACGAACAGGTACACCGCCCCGGACGCCGAGACCGTGCCGGCCGGCGGGCCCGCCATCGCGGCGCGCGCCGGGTCCTTGGACGGGCTGCCGAGCGCACGCCAGTCGGTGAGCGGGCGGCCCGTCTGGAACTGGGTCGCCTGGACGAAGTCGACCACCGGCGTCCCGTCGGCGCCGTGCGCGGTACGGCGGCCCAGCAGGTGCAGGTAGCGGTCGGCGCCCTGGACCACCGTCACGTGGCTGAGCTCGGGAGTCTCCACGAAGTCGGGGCCGGTCCACTTCGGTCCGCCCGGAGCCTCTTCCGTCCACCGCAGCAGACCGCCGCGGGTACGGACGAAGGCCGTGAGCCGCCCGTCCTTGCCCAGGGCGAGCCAGCGCCCGTCGACGACGAATTCGCTCACCGTGCCGCGACCCTTCCCTAGACCTGCTTGACCGGCCCGGGGGGCCACCATCGAGGCGAATGATAGTGCGACAGGTGGACGTACGATTCAGGACATCAAGTCGCACACTCATCTCATTAACTGTCTATAATGCACGGCCAGCGCGGGCATCCCGGAGCGGCCTCTCCCGCGCCCGGACGTCGCGCCCGCCAACGCCCGTGCCGACCACCACCATTGAGGACTCACAGGATGAGCCAGGACGTCATGACACCGGGCCGCGAGACTCCCCGCGGCCCCTCCGAGGGGCGCGGGCGCAAGCGTGCCCGGACCCGCGGACAGCGCGTCAGGCGGGTCCTCCTGCTGACCCTCGCCGTCCTCGTCCTCGCGGTCGGCGGCACCGGCTGGTGGCTGTACAGCAGCCTCGACGGCAACATCTCCAGCGTCGACCTGGACAAGGCGATCGGTGACGACCGCCCGCAGAAGGTCGTCGCGAACGCCCAGAACATCCTGGTGCTCGGGTCCGACTCCCGGGCCGGGGCCAACGGCGACCTCGACCACGGCAACGTCAGCGGCGCCCGCTCGGACACCGCGATGCTGGTGCACATACCCGAGGGCCGGGCCAAGGCCACCGCGGTGAGCATCCCGCGCGACACCCTGATCACCCGGCCCGAGTGCAAGGACGGCGACGGCAAGACCGTGAAGTCCGCGAACCGGGTCATGTTCAACTCCGTCTACTCGCTCGCGGGCCCGGCCTGCGTGGTCAAGACCGTGGAGACGATGTCCGGGGTCCGCATCGACCACTTCGTTGAGGTGGACTTCGCCGGCTTCAAGGGTCTGGTCGACGCACTGGGCGGGGTCACCGTCACCCTCGACAAGCCGATGAGCGGCGCCAAGGGCGGCCTCAAGCTCGACGCCGGCGAGCACAAGCTCAACGGCACCGACTCCCTCAAGTTCGTCCGTACCCGCTACGGCTACGGCGACGGCAGCGACCTCGGGCGCATAGGCCTCCAGCAGCAGTTCATGATGGCGATGCTGTCCGAGATCAAGAAGCAGGACGCCTTCGGCAACCCGGCGCGGCTGTACAAGCTCGCCGACGCCGGGACCAAGTCGCTGACCACCGACTCCGAGCTCGCCTCGCTCACCGCGCTGTCCGACTTCGCGCGGAGCATGAAGGGCGTGGACCCGGAGACCATGGAGACGATCATGCTGCCGGTCGCCTACGACAAGGTGGACCCGAACCGCGTGATCACGGCGGAGCCGCAGGCGACCCAGCTGTGGGAAGCCCTCCGCAACGACCAGAAGATCCCGGCCTCGGCGAAGAAGTCCCCCGCCACGGGCTGACGGGCCACGCACACACGGAGCCGGCCGTACGGATGACCCGTACGGCCGGCTTCCGGCTTTCACGCCCTGGTACTTCGCGTCCTGGTGCTTCGCGTCCTAGAACTCCGCGTCCTGGCCGACCTTGTGCAGGCGGCTGTTGCGGTAGCCGTAGGCGAAGTAGACGATGACGCCGACGACCATCCAGATGCCGAAGCGGAGCCAGGTCTCGGCCGGCAGGTTGAGCATCAGCCAGAACGAGGCCGCGATCGACACGATCGGAATGAAGGGCACCCACGGGGTGCGGAAGGACCGGTGCAGGTCGGGGCGGGTCTTGCGCAGGACGATCACACCCAGCGCGACCACCACGAAGGCGAACAGGGTGCCGATGTTCACCAGTTCCGCGAGGGTCTCCAGGCTGGTGAAACCGGCGACGACCGCGATGATCCCACCGAGCAGCAGGGTCGCCCGGTAGGGGGTGCGGTACGTCGGGTGCGTCACGGAGAAGACGCGCGGCAGCAGTCCGTCACGGCTCATCGCGAAGAACACGCGGGTCTGACCGAGCAGCAGGATCATGCACACGGTGATCAGACCGACGGCCGCACCGAGGCTGATGGCGCCCGAGAAGAACGGCTGGTTCACCGATTTGAAGGCTTCGGCGAGCGGCGCGGTCGGGGACATCTCCGAGTACTTCTGCATGCCCGTGACCACCAGGGTCACGGCGACGTAGAGCACGGTGCAGATCAGCAGCGAACCTAGGATGCCGCGCGGCATGTCGCGCTGGGGGTTCTTGGTCTCCTCGGCCGCCGTCGCCACCACGTCGAAGCCGATGAAGGCGAAGAAGATGAGCGAGGCCGCCGTGAAGATGCCCATGACGCCGAAGTTCGTGGGCTCGTAGCCGAAGAGCAACTGGACCAGGGGCGAGTGCCAGCCGCTGACGCCCTCGGCCTGCGGCTGGGCCGGCGGGATGAACGGCGAGTAGTTGTCGGCCTTGATGAAGAACAGGCCCGCGACGATGACCAGCAGGACGACCGTCACCTTGATGGCGACGACGACCGCGGTGATGCGGGCCGAGAGCTTCGTCCCGACGACCAGGATCCACGTCAGCACGAGGACCAGCAGGAACGCCAGCAGGTCGAAGTGGCCGCCGGCATCGGGGCCGGACAGGGAGGTCGGCAGGGTCCAGCCGAGGTTGGTGTCCATGAGGTGGCGCACGTACCCGGACCAGCCGACCGCGACCACCGCCGTGCCGAGCGCGAACTCCAGCACCAGGTCCCAGCCGATGATCCAGGCGGGCAACTCACCGATCGAGGCGTACGAGAACGTGTACGCCGACCCGGCCACCGGGACGGTGGACGCGAACTCGGCGTAGCAGAGCGCCGCCAGGGCGCAGACGATGCCCGCGGCCACGAAGGCCAGGGCGGTGGCGGGACCGGCGTTGTTCCGGGCGGCAATGCCCGTGAGGACGAAGATGCCGGTGCCGATGATGACGCCCACACCGAAGACCGTGAGGTCCCAGGCGGAGAGCGACTTGCGGAGCGCGTGTTCCGGCTCCTCCGTGTCGCGGATGGACTGCTCCACCGTCTTGGTACGGAATGGGCTGTTCAGATCCTTGCTCACCGACGCCTCCGAGAGGTGACGACGCACGAACGGGCCGGGAGGCCCACTCTTCAAGAGTGATCTCCCGGCCCGTGACGTGCAACCGCGCGTCGATCTACGAACGGCGCGCGTGGCGAGATCCGGACTAGTCGACGGCGGCGGCCGGCTCGCTCTCGTAGCGGCCGTCCAGCTTCGCGACGAGGCCGGTGACCTGCCGGGCGATGTCCGGCGCGGTCAGGCCGATCTCGGCCATGATCTCCTTGCGCTGGGCGTGGTCGAGGAAGCGCTGCGGGATGCCGAAGTCGCGCAGCGGTACGTCGACGCCCGCGTCCCGCAGGGCCTGCGAGACGGCGGCGCCCACACCACCGGTACGGCCGTTGTCCTCGACGGTGACGACCACGCGGTGCCGGTCAGCGAGCGGGGCCAGGGCCTCGTCCACGGGCTTGACCCAGCGGGGGTCGACCACGGTCGTGGAGATGCCCTGCTTGTCCAGCAGATCGGCGATCTCCAGGCACATCGGGGCGAGCGCACCGACCGAGACGAGCAGTACGTCCGGCCGGGTGACCTCGGCGCCCGGGGCGCGCAGCACGTCCATGCCACCGATCTTGCCGACGGCCGGGACGGCCGGGCCGACGACGCCCTTGGAGAAGCGCACGACGGTCGGTGCGTCCTTGACCTCGACGGCCTCGCGGAGCTGCGCGCGCAGCTGCTCGGCGTCGCGCGGAGCGGCGAGCCGCAGGCCCGGGACGACCTGGAGGATGGACATGTCCCACATGCCGTTGTGGGAGGCGCCGTCGGTGCCGGTGATGCCGGCACGGTCCAGGACGAAGGTGACCCCGCACTTGTGCAGCGCGACGTCCATCAGGACCTGGTCGAAGGCGCGGTTGAGGAAGGTCGCGTACACCGCGAAGACCGGGTGGGCGCCGCCGGTGGCGAGGCCCGCCGCCGAGGTGGCGCCGTGCTGCTCGGCGATGCCGACGTCGTAGATGCGGTCCGGGAAGGCGTCCGCGAACTTCTTCAGGCCGACCGGCTGGAGCATGGCGGCGGTGATGCCGACGATGTCCTTGCGCTCCTGGCCGAGCTTGACCATCTCGTCGGCGAAGACGGAGGTCCAGCTGGCGGCGTCGGTGCTGACCGGCAGGCCGGTGTCCGGGTGGATCACGCCGACCGCGTGGAAGCGGTCCGCCTCGTGCTCCAGGGCCGGGGTGTAGCCGCGGCCCTTCTGGGTGAGGCAGTGCACGATGACCGGGCCGCTGAAGCGCTTGGCGCGCTGCAGGGCGGACTCCAGGGCCTCGATGTCGTGGCCGTCGATGGGCCCGATGTACTTGAGCCCGAGGTCCTCGAACATGCCCTGCGGGGCGATGAAGTCCTTGAGGCCCTTCTTGGCGCCGTGCAGGGTCTCGAAGAGCGGCTTCCCGACGACCGGGGTGCGCTCCAGGATCTCCTTGCCGCGGGCCAGGAAGCGCTCGTAGCCGTCCGTGGTGCGCAGGGTCGCCAGGTGGTTCGCGAGGCCGCCGATGGTGGGGCCGTACGAGCGCTCGTTGTCGTTGACGACGATGACCAGCGGGCGGTCCTTGGCGGCGGCGATGTTGTTCAGCGCCTCCCAGGCCATGCCGCCGGTCAGCGCGCCGTCGCCGATGACGGCGGCGACGTGGTGGTCCTCGCGGCCCAGCACCTCGTTGGCCTTGGCGAGGCCGTCGGCCCAGCCGAGCACGGTGGAGGCGTGCGAGTTCTCGATCACGTCGTGCTCGGACTCGGCGCGCGAGGGGTAGCCGGACAGGCCTCCCTTGGAGCGCAGGTTGCCGAAGTCCTGGCGGCCCGTGAGCAGCTTGTGGACGTAGGCCTGGTGGCCGGTGTCGAAGAGGACCTTGTCCTTGGGCGATTCGAAGACCCGGTGCAGGGCGATCGTCAGTTCGACCACGCCAAGGTTGGGGCCGAGGTGCCCGCCGGTCTTGGAGACGGCGTCGACGAGGAAGGACCTGATCTCTGCCGCGAGCTGGTCGAGCTCCTCCTGGCTGAGCCGGTCCAGATCGCGCGGTCCCTTGATGCGGGTCAGCAGCACCCGTGCCTCCTTGCAGTTGCTTGCTGGTCTGTCGAGTCTAATGTTCCGTCCCCGGCCGCGGTCATCGGGCCGTCCCGGGGGCGTCACACCTTTGTCATACATGTACGCACGGCCTGACGGCCACACATCACATACGGGCGTATACCCGTACATGAGTACCCCGTACATGCACGCACGGATGCCCGGCGCCACGAGAAGTGGCGCCGGGCACTGTGACCGGTCTTACCGCCGGACGTCACTCCGGCGCGAGGTCGGGCGCGCGATCAGGCGCGTCCGGCCGTCTTCTGGGTCTTGCGCGTCACCGAGTCGATCACCACGGTAGCCAGCAGCACCGCGCCGGTGATCATGTACTGGATCGGCGTCGCGATGCCTTCCAGAGCCAGACCGTACTGGATCGAGACGATGACCATGACGCCGAGGAGGGCGTTCCAGGTCCGGCCCCGGCCACCGAAGAGGCTGGTGCCGCCGATGACGGCCGCCGCGATCACGTTCATCAGCAGGTCGCCGGCGCCGGCGCTCTGGTTGGCCGCCGCGATCTTGGAGGCCCAGAACAGGCCGCCGATCGCCGCGAAGGTGCTGGAGATCGCGAAGACCGTGATCCGGATCCGGGTCACGTTGATGCCCGCGCGGCGGGAGGCCTCGACGCTGCCACCCAGTGCGAAGACGTTGCGCCCGAAGGTCGTGCGGCGCAGCAGGAAGTCCGTGACGACCAGGGCCAGCAGGAAGAGCACCACCGCGAGCGGCAGGCCCTTGTACTGGTTGAACAGCACGGCGGGGCCGAAGGTGCACAGCGCGAGCAGGCCGGTGCGCAGCAGGATCTCGGCGAGCGGCCGGGAGGGCATCCCGGCGGCCTCGCGACGCCTCGCGTCGAGGAAGGCCGCGAGGAAGTAGCCGGCCACCGCGAGCGCGGCCAGCCCGTAGGCGACGGCCACGTCCGAGAAGAAGTACGTGGTCAGCTGGCCGACCACGCCGTCGGAGTCGATGTTGATCGTGCCGTTGCTGCCGAGGATCTGCAGCATCGCACCGAGCCAGAAGAGCAGGCCCGACAGGGTGACGGCGAAGGCCGGGGCGCCGACCTTGGCGAAGAAGAAGCCGTGGATGGAGCCGATCAGGGCGCCTCCGACGATGGCCGCGAGGATGGCCAGCCATTCGTTCACGCCGTGGGTGACGGCGAGGACGGCGACGATCGCACCCGAGACACCGCTGACCGAGCCGACCGAGAGGTCGATCTCGCCGAGCAGCAGCACGAAGATGATGCCGATGGCGATCATGCCGGTGCCGGTCATCGTGATCGCGATGTTGGTGAGGTTCTCCGGGGAGAGGAAGTTCGAGTTCAGCCCCTGGAAAATCGACCAGATCACGATCAGGCCGATGACGACCGGGAGGGAACCCAGGTCGCCGGCCTTCATCTTGCGCTTGAACTCGCCCCAGTAGCCGGCGAGCCCCTCCTCCCGCACGAGCAGGCGGGGGTCCACGGCCGGGATCGCGTCGTGCGCGGCCGCCGGGTTGACCGGGTCGATGTGCTCCTGCTGGTCGACGGAGCCCTTATCCAGGGGGTTCTGGGTGCTCACTTGCCGGCCTCCGAGGTGCGGGCCGCCCGGCGGGTCACGGCGTTGTCCGTGGCACCGGTGATGGCGGAGATGATCTCTTCCTGCGAGGTGTCGGCGACGTTGAAGACACCGTTGTTGCGGCCCAGCCGCAGGACCGCCACCTTGTCGGCGACGGCCTTCACATCGGCCATGTTGTGGCTGATGAGGATGACGGCGTGGCCGCGCTCGCGCAGCCGCTCCACCAGGTCGAGGACCTGTGCGGTCTGCTCGACGCCGAGGGCGGCGGTGGGCTCGTCGAGGATGACGAGCTGGGGCTCGCCCAGCATGGAACGGGCGATGGCCACGGTCTGGCGCTGACCGCCGGAGAGTGACGCGATGGGGATCCGGACACTGGGGATCCGGATGGACAGGGTGGTCAGGAGCTCGCGGGCGCGCCGCTCCATCTCCACCTCGTCGAGGATGCCGAAGCTCTTGAGCTCTCGGCCGAGGAAGAGGTTGCCGACGACATCGATGTTGTCGCACAGCGCGAGGTCCTGGTAGACCGTCGCGATGCCCAGGTTCTGGGCGTCGTGGGGCTTGCCGATGGAGACCGGACGCCCTTCCCACTCGATGACACCTTCATCGATGGGGTGCACGCCGGCGATCGTCTTGACCAGCGTGGACTTTCCGGCGCCGTTGTCGCCGACGAGGGCGACCACTTCACCGGAGTGGATCTCGAGTTCTACGTCGGTCAGGGCCTGAACGGCGCCGAACCGCTTCGAGACCCCTCGCAACGCCAGCACGGGCGCAGCGGACACATGAACCATCTCCTTCGCCGCCTGACCGGCGGGGATGTCGTGCAGAAGAGCAGGAGCGGGATGAATGGGGGAACGTTTCTGCCCGGCGCCCCGCCGGGTGGCGGGGAGTAAGTGGCGGGGCGCCGGTCAGGCACGGGGGCCGCCTCGGGGAGGCGGCGGGGGCCGCTACTTCAGGCCGGCGGCGGCGCAGGCCGCCGCGTACTTGTCGGTGCAGATCTCGTCCACCGAATAGACGCCGTCCTTGACGACGGTGTCCTTGATGTTGGCCTTGGTGAGCGAGACGACCGGGATCAGGACGGCTGCGACGCCCTTGGTGGTCGGGCTGTCGACCGTGGACGTGGAGCCTTCGGCCTTCCCGCCCTTGGCGAGGGCGACGGCCATCTTCGCGGCGGCCTCGGCCTCGGGGGCGTACGGCTTGTAGACGCTCATGAACTGCTCGCCCGCGACGATCCGCTGCACACCGGCGAGTTCGGCGTCCTGACCGGTGACCGGCGGCAGGGGGGAGACGCCGGCGGCCTTGAGGGCGGTGATGATGCCGCCGGCCATGCCGTCGTTGGCGGAGTAGACGCCGATGACCTTGTCCTTGCCGAGCGCGGAGAGCGCGGCCGCCATGTTGGTGTTGGCGTTCTCCGGCTTCCACTCGACGGTGTCGTACTCCTTGCCGACGTTCACCTTGCCGTCGAGCACGGAGTGGGCACCGGACTTGAAGAGCTTGGCGTTCGGGTCGGTGACCGAGCCGTTCATCATGACGACCTGGCCGTCCTTGGCCTTGTCGCCCAGCGCCTCCAGCAGGGCCTTGCCCTGGACCTTGCCGACCTCTTCGTTGTCGAAGGAGGTGTACGCGTCGATCGGGCCCTCGGCCAGGCGGTCGTAAGCGACGACCGGGATGCCGGCGTCCTTGGCCTTCTTGACCGAGCCGGCGATGGCCTTGGAGTCCACCGCGTCGATGATCAGGACGTCCACCTTGTTGGTGATCATCGTGTCGACCTGGGAGTTCTGCGTGGTCGCGTCCTGCTTGGCGTTGGCGTAGACGACCTCGCCCTTGCCACCGGTGAGTTCGGCGATCTTCTTCTCGATCAGCGGCTTGTCGAACTTCTCGTAACGCGCGGTCTGGTTCTCCGGAAGGAGCAGACCGACCTTGATCGCATCGCCCTTGGCAGCGCCGGAAGACGCCTTCGTCGTGTCGCCGGCCTCCTTCGCACTGCCACAAGCGGCGAGCGAAACGGCCATGGCACCAGCGGCGACAGCTACGGCGGCTCTGCGCATACGCGTGTTCATTACTTGAACCTCCCTGACGAGGCCGCAGCGGCGCGGCCGAGGTGGATGTGAGTCAACCCCGGCCGCGTTTTGCCGTCAAGGAGTGAATTCTTAACGAGATGACAACGGTGCCATTCGTTATCTACCTGAAGGCAAGACGGCTGGAGCTCGCACTCCACTTCCATGGTCTGACAAAAGTGTCGAATCGCCCATCTCGCTGAGGACGAGCGCCAGCGCGCCGAGCACTTCGGCCCTCTCGCCGAGGTTCCCCGTCAGCACCGACAATTGCCGGGCCGCACTGGGGATCGCGTACCTTCCCACCGATTCGCGGATGGGGGCGAGGACGAGTTCGCCGGCTTCCGCCAGCGAGCCACCCAGCACCACCCGACTGGGGTTCAGCAGGTTGCACAGACTGGCCACCCCGCTGCCGACGTGCCGACCCACATCCGTGATCACCCGGCGACAGCCCGGGTCCCCCTCACGGGCCAGTTCGACCACCCTCTCCATCGTCAACTCGGGGCCGTGCGTGCCCTGGAGCAGCGGCAGTACGTACCGGGCGGCCGCGAAGGTCTCCAGGCAGCCGCGGTTGCCGCAGCGGCAGACCGGGCCCGATTCGTCCAGGGTGATGTGCCCGATCTCGCCCGCCGTGCCGCCGGGTCCGCGGTAGATCTGGCCGTTGATCACGAGGCCCGCACCCACGCCGCTGGCCACCTTGATGTAGGCCAGGTCCTTCACTCCCCGGCCGCTCCCCCAAACGAGTTCGCCGAGGGCGCCGAGGTTCGCGTCGTTGTCCACGTACACGGGCACCCCGAGGCGCTGCGAGAGTTCCTGGCGGGGGTTGATGCCCGCCCAGCCCGGCAGGATCGCGGTCGAGCCCAGGGTCCCGGACTCCACGTCGATCGGGCCGGGCACGCCGAGTCCGACGCCGATGACCTTCTCCAGCCCCACGCCGATGTCCGCGATCAGCCGTCCGACCAGGGCCTCCGCCCGGTCGAAGCCGTCCGCCCAGGACGCATCGACGTCCAGCGGCTCGGTCTCCTCGGCCAGTACCTGGTGGGCCAGGTTCCCCACCGCCACCCGCAGGTGTGTGTGGCCGAAGTCGACACCGATGACGATGCCCGCGTCGCCGCTGAGCGAGACGCTGCGCGCCCGGCGACCGCCGGCCGAGGTGTCGGTGACCTCGACGGTCCCGCCGTCCTTCAGCTCCCGGACGATGTTGGAGACCGTGGCCGCCGACAGTCCGGTGGCGCGGGCGATCTCCGCCTGGGTCAGCGATCCCGCGAGCCGCACCGCCCGCACGACCCGTTCGAGATTCGCGCGGTGCAGCGACGACTGCGATCCGGGAGTCTGCACGACTCATCCACTCCTGCCCATTAGCGACGGCCAGCCGTCGCCCCCCGGCCGGGGCACGTCACGGCTTCACGCTCCGAGACCCGGCATCTCTCCAACTTGTGAACCTTAAGTCGAGCCTTTGCACATCCAGACGTCAAGAGGCTGACGCGGCATGAAACGGCCACTACTGACCTAAAAGGGGAGAGAAGCGGCCCCCTGGATCGTGTTACGGTCACTGGGACGCCGATCTTCTGTGGCCTTTCCGGCCGGATCGGGCGTTTCGTAATGACCGCGCTACACAAGGAGGTGTTCGGGATGAGTCCCGATCGAAGTCCTTGCAGCGCTCTCGTCGGTTGACCTTGTGACCGGCTGACCTTTCCCTGCGTACGCACGGCAGCGGTGGACCGCTGTCCCCGTGCGCGCTCGCGTTGCTGCGCGTTCCTTTCTTCCACACTCCCTTCCTTCCGCATGCCCTGCCAACTCCGCCGGGCGTGCGTCATCCGTGCTCGTCGGCGTGGACGCGGCCCCTCGGGGTCCCCGTGCGCCGACCCCTGATCACTCCACGTGACCGATCGGCTCCGCGCTGCCCGGACACCGTGGAGGGAGGTATTCGCCATGACCATGCTCACCCCCCGTACCCCGACCACGCTCGCACCGCCGGGCCCCACCCGTCGCGAGCGCAAGGCCGCCGAGCTCCAGGCCCGCACCCGGCTCGTCGGCGAGCGGCTGGCCGCGATCAGCGCCCGCTCGGGCGTCCAGGTCCTCCAGGAGGTGGACACCTCCCCGGCCGGCCTCACCCACGATGAGGCCGCGCTGCGCCTGGAGCGGCACGGCCCCAACACCGTCGCGCACGAGCGTGCCCCCCGCTGGCACCTCCAGCTGGCACGGGCCTACTGCAACCCCTTCATCGCCGTCCTGGTCTTCCTGGCGGCGGTCATGTACTGGCAGGACCCCGCGGACCCGGGCGTCGTCATCCTCTCCGTGATGGTGGGGATCAGCGGTCTGCTGCGGTTCTGGCAGGAGTTCCGCTCGGGCCGCGCCGCCGACGCGCTGAAGGAGCTCGTCACCACCACGTGCAAGGTGCAGCGCCGGCCCGGCAGCGGCTCCGCTCCCGCCACGTTCGAGGTGCCCATGGACCAGGTGGTCCCGGGCGACGTGGTCAAGCTGGCGGCCGGCGACCTGATCCCGGCCGACCTGCGCATCGTCACGGCCAAGGACCTCAATGTCAGCCAGGCCGCGCTGTCCGGCGAGTCCCTGCCGGTGGCCAAGGCCGACACCCGTGCACAGGACCTCGGCCAGCAGGAGACCACCGACCCCGTGGAGGCCGACAACCTGGCCCTGATGGGCACCTCGGTCACCTCCGGCACCGCCGTCGGGGTCGTGGTCGCCACCGGCGCCGACACCTACTTCGGTTCGATGGCCGGCTCGCTCGTCGGCGAGCGCCCGCAGACCAACTTCAACACCGGCGTGCGCCGGGTGAGCTTCCTGCTGATCCGCTTCATGCTGGTGATGGTCCCCGTCGTCTTCATGATCAACGGTTTCACCAAGGGCGACTGGGACGAGGCCTTCCTCTTCGGCATCGCCGTCGCCGTCGGGCTGACCCCCGAAATGCTGCCGATGGTCGTCTCCGCCAACCTGGCGCGCGGCGCGGTCGCCATGTCCCGGCGGAAGGTGGTCGTCAAGCGGCTGGGCGCGATCCAGAACCTGGGCGCGATGGACGTGCTCTGCACGGACAAGACCGGCACCCTCACCGAGGACCGGATCGTCCTGGACCGCTACCTGGACGTGCACGGAAACGAGGACGGCGAGGTCCTGGAGTACGGCTACCTCAACTCGCGCTTCCAGACCGGCCTGAAGAACCTGATGGACCAGGCGGTCATCGACCGCGTGGACGAGGCCGAGGAGGTTGTCGTCGACGCACGGTTCTCGATGGTCGACGAGATCCCCTTCGACTTCGCCCGGCGCCGGATGTCCGTGGTCCTGGACCGCAATTCCGTGGTCGGCGACTTCGGCCGCCACGAGCACATCATGATCACCAAGGGTGCCGTGGAGGAGGTCCTGGACCTCTGCACCCACATGAGGGACCGCGGTGCGGAGGTCGAGCTGACCGAACAGCTGCGGTGGCACGTCACCCGGATCGCCGAGGACAACAACCGGCGGGGCCTGCGGGTCCTCGCCGTCGCCACCCGCACGATGGACACCCCGCGCGAGACCTACTCGGTCGCGGACGAGGACGGGCTGACGCTGGTCGGCTTCCTCGCCTTCCTCGACCCGCCGAAGGCCGACGCCGCCCGGGCCCTGACGGGCCTGGCCGACAAGGGCATCGCGGTCAAGGTCGTCACCGGCGACAACGACCTCGTCGCCGCCCGGGTCTGCGCCGACGTCGGCATCGACGTCGGGCAGGTGGTGCTCGGCCCCGCGACCGACGCCCTCGACGACGCGGAACTGCGCCGGCTGGCCGCCCGTACGACGGTCTTCGCCAAGGTCAACCCGGTCCAGAAGGCCCGGATCGTCCGGGCCCTGCAGGCCGAGGGACACACCGTGGGGTTCCTCGGCGACGGCATCAACGACGCGGCCGCGCTGCGCGACGCCGATGTCGGCATCTCGGTGGACACTGCGGTGGACATCGCCAAGGAGTCGGCCGACATCATCCTGTTGGAGAAGGACCTGACCGTCCTGGAGCAGGGCGTCGTCCAGGGCCGGACCACCTTCGGCAACACGATCAAGTACATCAAGATGACCGCGTCGTCGAACTTCGGCAACGTCTTCTCGGTCCTGGTGGCGAGCGCCTTCATCCCCTTCCAGCCGATGCTCGCGATCATGCTGCTCGTCCAGAACCTGGTCTACGACATCGCGCAGCTGGCGACCCCTTGGGACCGGATGGACGAGGAGTACCTACGCAAGCCCCGCAACTGGGACGCCAAGGGCATCGGCCGCTTCGTGGTCACCATCGGCCCGATCAGCTCGATCTTCGACATCTCGATGTTCCTGATCATGTGGCACGTCTTCGCGGCGAACAGCGAGGCGAGCCAGTCCCTCTTCCAGTCCGGCTGGTTCATCGAGGGCCTGCTCTCGCAGACCCTGGTCGTCCACATGATCCGTACCCGGAAGATCCCCTTCATCCAGTCCCGCGCCTCCTGGCCGGTGATGGTGATGACCGCCCTCGCGGTGCTGACCGGGCTCTGGCTGCCCTTCTCGCCGCTGGCGCCCTCGCTGGGCTTCGTGGCCCTGCCGGCGAGCTACTTCCCGTGGCTGATCGGCGTACTGCTCGCGTACTGCACGCTCACCCAGCTCGTGAAGACCTGGTACGTCCGCCGGTTCGGCACCTGGCTGTAGGAGAGGGCGGAACGCGCAGAATTAATTGAACACGTTCAGCCCGGCTGGCACTATGGATCCAGGACGTCGCCAGCCGGGCGGACCGTGGGTCCGCCGTGCCACGAGGGGGGGTTGATCGTGCATCAGAAACGGTCGTACGCAGTCGTGCTGGTGGTCTCGACGCTGGTGGGACTCCTGGAGGTCGCACTCACCGTCGTGGTGGTCGTGCTGTACGTGCGGACGCAGCCGCCGCCGGACAGGGCCCCGGACTGGGTCGAGATCGGGGCGGACCTGGTCGCCACCGTGCCCCTCATCGGCTTCATCTCGTTCCTGCTGTCGCTGGTCTTCGTCCTGCCGGCGGTCGCGCTGGCCGACCTCCTCGGCCGATGGCTCGGCAGGCACGCGGCCTGGTGGTCGGCGCCGCTGATCGTGGCGGCCCTGCTGGCGCCCCCCGTCTTCGGCTACGCGGCGTACAACGACACGCAGACGCGGGCCACGCTGCTCTTCTGGGTCTCGGCCACGGCCTCGCTCTCGGCGGGCGCACTGATCGCCCTGCCCCGGGGCGACCGGCTGCTGGGGCGGGTGGCGCGGTGGGGCACGGGGGTGGTGGTGGGGACGGGGATGTTCGGCGCGCTCGGGCTGGCCGTCGGCCTGTTGCCCGCGTACGAGCCGCCGGCGATCGGACCGCAGACCATGGTCGGCCTCTGGAACGACCGCATGGGCCACGACCTGGTCTTCACCTCGGACGGCCGGGTCGCCGCCACCGGCGTCGGCAGGCGCTTCGCCTCCGACTACCCCAACGACCCGTCGCCGGGCTGCTGGGGCTCCGGGACCTGGGTCTACGAGGGCGGCCGGGACGTCCGGACGCAGAGGGTCCACATAGACATCCCGGGCTGCAACTGGCCCGCCTGGGAGGTCGGCGGCACCGCCGAGGACCCCCGGATCATCCAGCACATCGGCGGCCCGGGTTCCGGAGATCTCTACAGGCTGGACAAGGCCTCCGACAGCCCCGGGTTCGGGGGCGCTACTTCAGCGTCGCCGAGGTGAGGCCCGCCTGGATCTGACGCTGGAAGGAAAGGTAGACCACCAGCATCGGGACCATCGCGATGGTGGCGCCGGCGAACAGCACCGGCAGGTCCGTCTCGTAGCCCATCTGGTACTGGAGCTGGATGAGCCCCTGGGTGAGCATGTACCGCTCGGGGTCGGCGCTGCTCTGCGGCTGCATCAGCACGGCGGGCAGGATGTACTGGTTCCACTGGCCCAGGACGTTGAAGATCCCGACGCTGATCAGGCCGGGCTTGGCCATCGGCAGCATCACCTGGAAGAAGATCCGGGTGTCGGAGGCCCCGTCGATGACCGCCGCCTCGTGGATCGCGGTGGGCAGCGTCCGGAAGAAGGAGTGCATGAAGAAGACCGTGAAGGGCATCGAGTAGGCGACGTACACCAGGACCAGGCCCTGGTAGGTGTTCAGCATGTCGAAGCGCTTGACCATGAAGAAGAGCGGTACGAGCGCCAGGAACACGGGGAACATCGCCCCGCTGACGAAGAAGTAGTAGATGAGCCGGTTGCCCGTGAAGGGGTAGCGGGCCAGTACGTACGCGGCCATGGAGCCGAAGAGCATGGTCAGCGGGACCGAGAACACCAGCACGATGAGGGTGTTGGCGAAGTAGCCCCCGATGCCCTTCGTCCAGGCCCGCCCGAAGGCGTCGAAGTGCCAGTTGGAGGGCCAGCTCAGGGCCGAGCCGCCGATCTGCGCGTCGGTCTTGAAGGCGCCGAGCGCCAGCCAGAGCAGGGGCAGCACGATCATGATGGCCCAGACGACCAGGAAGCCGTGCGAGAAGACGTTGAGGGTCGTGCCCTCGGAACGGCGCCCCTCCCGCTTCCCCGGCCGTCCGGTGGCGCCGGACCGCTCCGGGGCCTGCTCGCCCGGAGCCTTGATCACTGTGGACGGTGTGGTCATCGTGGAACTCCCCTCAGAACTCGATGCGCTCGCGGCGGGTGGCGCGCAGCGTGATGACGGAGAGGATCATGGTCAGGGCGAGCATGACCACGCCCATGGCGCAGGCGTATCCGCTCTTGCCGAAGTAGAGGAAGTTGCGCATCAGCACGGTCGACATGACCTCGCTGTGGTGGTCGGGGCCGCCGCCGAACTGGCCCGAGGTCATGGTCGACACCAGCACGAACATGTCCATCGCGGCGATGCCCAGGTAGACCGCGGAGGTCTGCACGGAGTCCCACAGCAGGGGCAGGGTGACCTTGAAGAAGGTCTGGGCGCGCCCGGCGCCGTCGAGGAGCGCGGCCTCGTAGACGTCCTTGGGGACCGACTGCATCGCCGCGGAGAAGAGGACGAGGTAGAAGCCGACGCCGTGCCAGACGACGACGAGGAGCAGGCACCACAGGACGAGGTTCGGCTCGTTGAGCCATTCGACCGGGTGGTTCGCGTCGATCAGGCCGAGCCCGGTCAGGAAGCCATTGAGCAGGCCGCCCTCGTCGCTGCGGTAGATCGCGCCGAAGAGCACGGAGAGGATGGCGAGGGAGAGGACCTGCGGGAAGAAGTAGACGACCTTGTAGAAGCGCGAGCCGCCGACCCCCTGCACTCCGCCGGCCCCGCCGCGCCCGCCCGCGTTCACCATGAAAGCGAAGAAGAGGGCGAGGAGGATGGTGACGAGCGGGACGAACACCAGGAGCAGCAGGTTGTGCCAGAGCGCGCCGCGGAAGACCTCGTCCTTGAGCAGGGCCGCGTAGTTGTCCGTGCCGACGAAGTCGAACGTCGGTGACTGCCCGGTCCAGTTGGTGAAGGAGTAGCCGAACGTCTGCACGTACGGCCAGATGACGAAGGTCAGGTACAGTGCGAGGGGCGCGAAGAGGAAGCCGGCGATGAAACCGCACTTCCCTCTCCCCTGGGCTACGTGGCTCATGGTGTCCGTCCCCGCAGTGGTCAGCTGCGCTTGTTGTTCTTGGCGTTCGGGTCCTGCGCCGCCTTGTTCACCGCGGCCTGTGCCCGCTTGATCCACTCCTTGGGCTGGATCCGCTGCGCCATGAGCTCATTGGACGCGTTCTGGATCTCCGTGTCCATCTCGCTGTACCAGTCGGGGTAGCGATAGCTGAAGGTGTTGGTGCCCGCCGCCTTGAGCGCCTCGACCGCCGCCTGGGTGCCGGGCCGCAGCTTGACGCCCGGGTCCACGCCGTCCTTGACCACCGTGAGCGAGTTGGCCTGCTGGGCGAAAATCGTCGACCATTCCCGGGACAGCATCGAACGGAGGAATTCCAGGGCCGCGGCCTTGTTGGCGGCCTTCTCCGGGACGATGAACGGCTCGTCGACGCCGGCCCGGATGGCTGCGAGGGGCATCTTGCTGTCCGCGAGCAGGGGCACCGGCAGGAACTTCATGTCGAAGTCCTCCGGGGTCTGCTTGAGCTGCTCGTTCTCCAGCCAGGACCCGCAGGGGATGAAGGCGGCCTTGTACTGGTTCCAGGCCGTCTGGGACTCCGTGTGGGTGAGGCCGTTGGTGCCCGGCATCAGCAGGCCCTTCTCGACCACCTCGTAGACCGCCTCGACCGCGGCGAGGGCGGCCGCGTTGCCCTCGAAGGCGTTCGGTTCGAGGTTGTCGATCGCCTTCACCGCGTCCGGACCGCCCTTCTTGGCGATCAGGTCCATGATGACGACGTTGATGTAGTACGGGAACTTGCCCTGGTGGGCGAGGCCGCCGATGCCCGCGTCCTTGGCCTTCGTACAGACGTCGAGGAACTCGTCCCAGGTCTTGGGCGGCGCCCAGCCCTTCTCCTTGAAGAGCTTGCCCGAGTACCAGAAGCCGAACACGGCGTACACGTACTTCAGGACGAGGTACTTGCCGCCCAGCATGCCCTGTTCGACGGCCCCGTCCACCAGGGTGTCGCGCACCTTCTTGCTCGGGTCGTCGAGCGAGGGCGCGTCGAGGACGGCGTTGAGCTCGGCCAACTGGCCGCCCTTGCCGAGCACGTCCAGCGGGATCTTCTGGGCGCCGGAGTCGTCGACGACGTCCGGCGGGGTCCCGCCGTTGAAGCGGGGCTGCAGCTTGGCGGTGATCTCCTGGGTGCCCAGGTGGGAGCTGGTGGTGCCCCACTTCTTGTCGAAGGCGGCCTCCCAGGCCTTCGCGTAGTCGTCGCCGAACCCGCCCTTGAAGACGACGACGTCCAGCTTGCCGCCCTTGGCGACGCCGAAGGGGTTCTCCTTGGTCACCGCCGCCTTGTCCGGGCCCTTCGTGGAGTTCTCCGCACCGCCGGAGGCACAGGCGGACAGGAAGCTCATCGTCGGTACCGTGATCAGTCCGAGTGCTGCGGAGCGCTTGATCAGGTCGCGGCGTCCGAGGCCCTCACCAGTGGATCCCATGCTCTTGTCCTCGCCTTCGTCAGAAGTGTGAAGGAGGCCGGAGATTCACGGTGGTGGCCGTGCACGCGGACATCACCACAGGGCCCCGCCCGTCCCCCGGCCCGGAACCACTCGTCTCGCGGTGATCCGGACGGGCACAGGTATAGTCCACTTGCGCTCGTGTGAGCAAGATCATGCACATTTATGGCCACCAGTTTTTCCGAGTTGAGACCTGTCCGTCACATGGACACGCCGCCGGACGAACGGAAGGGCCGTACCCCCTGGACGGGGGTACGGCCCTTCGGCGCCTATGCCGTGGCTCAGCCGCGGATGAGGTTCCGGAGCACGTACTGCATGATGCCGCCGTTGCGGTAGTAGTCCGCCTCACCCGGCGTGTCGATGCGGACGACCGCGTCGAACTCCACACCGGTGTCGGTGGTCACCTTGACGGTGCGCGGGGTGGTGCCGTTGTTCAGCTCCTCCACACCGGTGAAGGCGAAGGTCTCCTCGCCGGTGAGGCCGAGGGAAGCCGCGGTGGCACCCTCCGGGAACTGCAGGGGCAGGACGCCCATGCCGATCAGGTTGGAGCGGTGGATGCGCTCGTAGGACTCGGCGATGACGGCCTTGACGCCGAGCAGCGCGGTGCCCTTGGCCGCCCAGTCACGGGACGAGCCCGAGCCGTACTCCTTGCCCGCCAGGATGACCAGCGGGATGCCGGCGGCCTGGTAGTTCTGCGAGGCGTCGTAGATGAAGGAGACCGGCGCGCCGTCGACGGTGAAGTCGCGGGTGAAGCCGCCCTCGGTGCCCGGCGCGATCTGGTTGCGCAGGCGGATGTTGGCGAAGGTACCGCGGATCATGACCTCGTGGTTGCCTCGGCGGGAACCGTACGAGTTGAAGTCGCGGCGCTCGACGCCGTGCTCGGTGAGGTACTTGCCGGCCGGGGTGTCGGCCTTGATCGCACCGGCCGGGGAGATGTGGTCGGTGGTGACCGAGTCGCCCAGCTTCGCCAACACGCGCGCGCCGGCGATGTCGGAGACCGGGGTGGTCTCCATCGTCATGCCCTCGAAGTAGGGGGGCTTGCGGACGTAGGTGGACTGCGGGTCCCACTCGAAGGTGTTGCCGGTCGGGATCGACAGCGCCTGCCACTGGGCGTCGCCCGCGAAGACGTCGCTGTAGGACTTGCTGAACATGTCCTCGCCGATGGCGTTCGCCACGACGTCGTTGACCTCGGCCTCGGAGGGCCAGATGTCCGCGAGGAAGACCGGCTTGCCGTCGGTGTCGGTGCCGATGGCGTCCTTGGTGATGTCCACCTTCATGGAGCCCGCGATGGCGTACGCGACGACCAGCGGCGGGGAGGCCAGGTAGTTCATCTTGACGTCGGGGTTGATCCGGCCCTCGAAGTTGCGGTTGCCCGAGAGCACCGAGGTGACCGCGAGGTCGTGCTCGTTGATCGCCTTCGAGATCTCCTCGTCCAGCGGACCGGAGTTGCCGATGCAGGTGGTGCAGCCGTACCCGACGAGGTTGAAGCCCATCTTGTCGAGGTACGGGGTCAGGCCGGCCTTGTCGAAGTAGTCGGTGACGACCTTCGAGCCCGGGGCCAGGGTGGTCTTGACCCACGGCTTGCGGGACAGGCCCTTCTCGACCGCCTTCTTGGCCACGAGCGCCGCGGCGACCATGACGTAGGGGTTCGAGGTGTTGGTGCACGAGGTGATCGCGGCGACGGTGACGGCGCCGTGGTCGATCTCGAAGGAGGAGCCGTCGGCCAGGGTGACCAGGGTCGGGCGGGTCGGCACGCCGTTGGTGGCGGCCGGGGCGTCGGAGGCCGGGAAGGACTCCTTGCCCGCCTCGTCGTCGTCCTCGACGTAGTTGCGCACGTCCACGGCGAACTGCTCGGCGGCGTTGGCGAGGACGATGCGGTCCTGCGGGCGCTTCGGGCCGGCGATGGAGGGGACGACCGTGGAGAGGTCGAGCTCCAGCTTCTCGGAGAAGTCCGGCTCGGCGGCCGGGTCCAGCCACAGGCCCTGCTCCTTGGCGTACGCCTCGACGAGCGCGACCTGCTGCTCGGAGCGGCCGGTCAGGCGCAGGTACTTCAGGGTCTCGCCGTCGATCGGGAAGGTCGCGGCGGTGGAGCCGAACTCCGGCGACATGTTGCCGATGGTGGCGCGGTTCGCGAGGGAGGTGGCGGCGACGCCCTCACCGTAGAACTCGACGAACTTGCCGACGACACC
Source organism: Streptomyces sp. NPDC091682 (assembly GCF_044756625.1). Lineage (NCBI taxonomy): Bacteria > Bacillati > Actinomycetota > Actinomycetes > Kitasatosporales > Streptomycetaceae > Streptomyces > Streptomyces sp. NPDC091682. Next base: position 434,384 of record NZ_JBIVTH010000003.1, read on the forward strand.
GTGCTTGCGCAGCATCTCGGTGATGGTCAGCACCAGGTCGGTGGCGGTGGTGCCGGTGGGCAGCTCGCCGGTCAGCTTGAAGCCGACGACCCGCGGGATCAGCATGGAGACCGGCTGGCCGAGCATCGCGGCCTCGGCCTCGATGCCGCCGACGCCCCAGCCCAGCACGCCGAGGCCGTTGACCATGGTGGTGTGCGAGTCGGTGCCGACGAGGGTGTCGGGGTAGGCCTGGCCACCCCGGACCATGACCGTGCGGGCCAGGTGCTCGATGTTGACCTGGTGGACGATGCCGGTGCCCGGGGGGACGACCTTGAAGTCGTCGAAGGCGGTCTGGCCCCAGCGCAGGAACTGGTAGCGCTCCTTGTTGCGGCCGTACTCCAGCTCGACGTTCTGCGCGAAGGCGTCCTTCGTGCCGAACTTGTCGGCGATGACCGAGTGGTCGATCACCATCTCGGCGGGCGAGAGCGGGTTGATCTTCGCCGGGTCGCCGCCGAGCGCCTTCACGGCCTCGCGCATCGTGGCGAGGTCCACCACGCAGGGGACGCCGGTGAAGTCCTGCATGATCACGCGGGCCGGCGTGAACTGGATCTCCTGGCTGGGCTGGGCCTGCGAGTCCCAGCCACCAAGCGCCCGGATGTGGTCGGCGGTGATGTTCGCGCCGTCCTCGGTGCGGAGCAGGTTCTCCAGCAGCACCTTCAGGCTGTAGGGCAGGCGGGCGGAGCCCTCGACCTTGTCCAGCCGGAAGATCTCGTACGACTCGTCGCCCACCTGCAGCGTGCTGCGGGCGTCGAAGCTGTTCGCCGACACGACAGTCTCCTTCATGCATGAATTCGCGCGTATTACCGCAATCCTGCCGCCACGCCCCTTGGCCAATCCGCTAAGGTAGGGCTAAGTTAGGTAACCCTTACCAGCGGGGGCGGCTGCGGTACGCCTTTGGCAGATATCTCGATGTCGAGATAACTCTAGTACATGTCCGGGGGGAGGGACGAGGCGCGCACCCGCAGTCCTGCCGGGACCGTCAGCTGACCAGGCGATTCCGCATGCCCGGATTCGATCAGGTTGACCAGGACAGACACCGCCGAAGCGGCGATCCGCTCGGGATCGAGGGTGACGGTGGTCACGGCGGGTTCGGTCTCGGCGTACGCCGGATCCTCGCTGGCGCAGACGAGCAGCAGCCCGTCGTGCCCCGGGTTGCCGGGGAATCCCGGTATGCCGGGATTGCCGGGCGCGCCGGCCGCACCGGGTGTGCGCAGGCCGTGGCGCGCTGCGGCGGCCAGCACCTGCCGGCCCCCCGGGTCGTACACGCAGTAGACGGCGTCGGGGCGGTCCGGCCCGGCGAAGGCGGAGTCGAAGGCGTGCCCCGCGGCGTCGTCCGGGTCGAAGGGGATCAGGAGGGGAGCCAGGCCCCGCTCCGCGCACCATTGTTCGTAGGTCGAGGTGACGGCCCCGGTGTAGAACTCCCGGCCGTAGCCCGAGTGCAGTGCGATCCGCCGGGCCCCGGACCCCGCGAGATGGTCGAGCACCTCCCGGGTGGTGGCGGTGTGGTCGTTGTCCACCCACACGTCCCCCGGCCAGGGGTCGGGCGGCCGCCCGTCGAAGACCACCGGCAGACCCCGCGCCCGCAGGGCCCGCAGCACCGGGTCGCCGGCCGGGCTGTCGAGCAGCAGCATCCCGTCCACGGCGAGGGTGTGCCACAGCGGCTCGGCCCCCCGGTCGGCGGGCAGGGTGGTCAGGGCGTACCCGTGCGCGTGCGCGGCCGAGGTCGCCGCGGTGAGCCAGCGGGAGAAGTAGGCGATCCGCACGAAGTCCCAGGCGTCCCCCGCGTACGTGGTCACCGCGACCCCGAGGGTGCGGGTGCGCGGACCGCGGCGGGCTCCGTAGCCGAGCGCGCCCGCCACCTCGCGGACCCGTCGCCGGGTGGACTCGCCGAGGCGGCCGGTGCCGTTGAGCGCGTGCGAGACGGTCGCGGTGGAGACCTCTGCGGCGCGCGCGATGTCGGCGAGGGTCGGTCCTGGCGTCGGTCCCGGCGTCGGTCCCGGCGCGGGTGGGTGCTCTGGCACGCGGCCATCGTACGGATTTCGTCGCCGGAGGCGGCTTCTGGTTAAGCGGTTAATCAAACAGTGTCCTGGCCACACCAACGTTTGGAGTGGGCATGACGTCTTCTTCGCACCTTTCCCGCCGGGGACTCCTCGCCGCCGCGGGGATCACCGGGGTCGCCGGGGCCACGGGCCTGCTGGGGGCCGCTCCGGCCGCGGCCTCCCCGGCGCCCTCGGCCGCTCCCTCCCCCGGGCGCGGTTCGGCGGCCCTGGTGGTCCACCACGCCTCGGTGTTCACCGGGACCGGCGGCCGGGCGCCCGTCGAGGCCGTCGCGGTCGGCCGGGACGGCAAGATCTGGGCCACCGGCACGAACGCGGCGCTGCGCCGGTACGTGGGCCGGGACACCGAGGTCGTCGACGCCCGGGGCAACACGGTCATGAGCGGCATCCACGACGGCCACGTCCACCCGCTCGGCGCGGGCGAGCGTTCGCTGTCCCCCTCGCTGGAGGGCGCGGAGACCACCTTGGCCGAGCTCCAGGAGATCCTGACCGGCTTCCTGGCCGACACGGGCGGCGCGGGCGCGGAGCCCGACCGCTGGCTGGTGGTCGAGGACTGGAACCCGGTCGGGCTGCTCCCCGTGGGCACCAACCCCCACCACACGATGCTGGACGCGCTCCCGACCCGGCGGCCGATCGCCCTGGTCGGCGGTGACGGGCACAACCTGTGGGCCAACCAGCGGGCCCTGGACATCGCCGGGATCACGGCGGCCACGCCCGACCCGGTCGGCGGCAAGGTGGTCAAGGGCGCGGACGGGCGACCGACGGGCGTCCTGAAGGACGACGCCCAGGGCCTGGTGCGGCGGCACGTCCCCGAGCCCACCCGGGCCGACCTGGTCGCGGCGTGCGCCAAGGTGCTGGAGCTGGCGGCCGCGTCCGGGGTCACGACGATGATGGACGCCCTGGTGGGACGGCACGAACTGGAGCTGTACCAGGCCCTGTCGGCGGCGGGGAAGCTGCCGCAGCGGATCGTCCCGGCGATCCGGCTGGAGGCGGAGCAGACCAAGGACCCGGCGGGATCGCTGGCGTACGCGCAGGGCCTGCGGCGGGAGTTCGCCGGTGTACGGGGGCTGCGGTTCGGGATGGTCAAGGTGTTCCTGGACGGGGTCATCGAGTACCCGGCGCAGACCGCCGCGCTGCTGAAGCCCTATCTCGACGGACAGGGCCGGCCGACCGGCAACCGGGGCGAGCTCTACACCTCGGCGGCGGACTACGGCCGGCTCAGCGCCGCCTTCAACCGGGCGGGCTGGCAGATGCACGCCCACGGCCTCGGCGACCGTGCGGTGCGCACGGCCCTGGACGGGTACGCGTACGCCAAGCGGGTGACGGGCCTGCGGGACGCCCGCAACGCCGTGGCACACCTGCAGCTCGTGGACCCGGCGGACCTGCGGCGCTTCGCGCAGCTGGGGGTCACGGCGTGCATGCAGCTCCAGTGGGCGGCGAAGGACACCTGGACGATGGAGGCGCTCCTGCCCTACATCGGACCCGAGCGGCACCGGTGGATGTACCCGGCGCGGAGCCTGGAGCAGGCGGGGGCGCGGCTGTCGGGCGGCTCCGACTGGCCGGTGGACGCCCTCCAGGTGTGGAACCAGCTGCGGACGGCGATCGACCGCCAGGGCGCCTTCGGGGCGGGCCCGCTCTACCGCGAACTGGAGGGGCTCGGCCGGGACGCGGTCCTGCGGATGCACACGTCGGGGACGGCGTGGCAGCTGCGCCAGGAGGAGCTGACGGGCACGGTGGAGCCGGGCCGGGCGGCGGACCTGGTGGTGCTGGACCGGGACGTGACGCGCTGCCCGGTGGCCGACATCAGCGGGACGGGGGTACGGATGACCCTGGTCGGCGGCCGCGTGGTGCACGACGCGGATTCGGCGTCGGGCAGGGCGGCCTCGGCGCGGGTTGCGGGCGCCGCCTCGGGCCCGCGCCCGGCCTCGTACGCGACGGTGCACGCCGGGGGGCGCCACCACGCCTGCAAGCACTGAGCGGGGGCCGGCGGGGCGCCGATGGGGCGCCCCGCCTGGCTCAGCCCACCGCGAGGCCGTGGCGGGCCGCCCAGGAGTTGAGTGCCGCGGCGATCTCCTCGGGCCGGTCCTCGGGGCAGAGGTGGGCGGCCGGGCCGCAGTACTCGCTCTCCAGCGCCGAAACGTTCTCCTCGCACCAGGCGACCGTCTCGGGGCCGACCATCAGGGCCGGTGAGCCGTCGAAGGTGAGCAGCAGCTTGGGCACGTCCGGGCTGTCGGCCAGCCAGGCGTCGTACCTCTCGACGACGGCGTGCACATCGGCCGGATCGCCGTCGATCGGCAGCGAGCGGGCCCACCGCAGCATGGGCAGCCGGCTCCCGCGGGTCGGGTAGGGGGCGGCGTAGACGGCGCGGTCCGCCTCGCCCATCGGGTTCAGCACCGTCTGCCGGATGCTGTCCTCGATGAAGACGTTCCGGTCCAGGACCATCTCCTCCCCCACGCCCGGGGTGCGGATCGCCTCGAACCGGGCTCGCGCGGCGGGCGGGTACTGCGCCCAGCTCAGCGGCCGCACGATCGTCTCCATGAAGGCGATGCCGCGGACCCGGTCGGGGTGACGGGCGGCCCGGTCGAAGGCGAGCGCCCCGCCCCAGTCCTGACCGACCATCACCACCTCGTGGAGCCCGAGGGCGTCGAACCACGCGTCCAGGTAGCGGGCGTGGTCCTCGAAGCGGTACTCCCCGCCCGGCTTTCCGGAGCGGCCCATCCCGATGAGGTCCGGGGCCAGGACCCGGACCCCGCCCCCGATCCGGGGCAGGACGCCCCGCCAGAGGTGGGAGGAGGTCGGGTTGCCGTGCAGGAACACGAAGGGGACGCCGCCGGAGCGCGCGCCGGCGTCACCGAGGTCCTCGTAGTACATCGTCGAGTCGAGTACGTCGATCGTGGGCATGGAAGGCCCCTTCCGTAATCGTTGGCCTGACTAACGTTTGCAACACAAACGAAGCTATATCGTTAGTGTCACTAACGCAACGGGTAGCATCACCCCATGACCACGGAAGAGAACGGACCCCTCGTCCCCGCACGACTGCGCGAACTACCCAGCCGACTGCTGGGACAGGCGTCCACCCACGCGCAGCGACTCGTGACCGAGGGGCTAAGTGGGGCAGATGCCCGCAAATGGCACTACGCGGCCCTGGTCGCCCTCGAAGAGTCAGGCCCGGCGAGCCAAGCCGCCCTCAGCGCCCGCACCGGCATCCACCGCAGCGACCTGGTCGCCGTCATCAACGAACTCGCCGCGCGCGAACTGGTGGAGCGCACCCCCGACCCCGAGGACCGCAGGCGCAACGTCATCACCCTCACACCGCCCGGTCGGCGACACCTGCGCACACTGGAACGGATCCTCGCCGCGGCCCAGGAGGAACTACTGGCCCCGCTGTCAATCGAGGAGCGCGAGCAGCTCACCCGCCTACTGGGCCGCATCGTCGACCATCACGCGTACGGAGACCCCGTCATGGGATCTGATGGCCGGTAACTTCCACTCAATTCACCCATTTGCCGCACCCAACGCAAGGGTCATCTCATATCTGAGATAGCGTGCCCCCATGGCAGACGACTACCTCGTACGCATCGGCAAGCTCATCCGTGACGCCCGGCAGCACCGGGGCTGGACACAGAGTCAGCTCGCCGACGCCCTCGGCACCAGCCAGAGCGCAGTGAACCGGATCGAGCGCGGCAACCAGAACATCAGCCTTGAGATGATCGCCCGAATCGGCGAAGCGCTCGACAGCGAGATCGTCTCCCTGGGTTACGCCGGCCCGATGCACCTGCGCGTGGTGGGCGGCCGCCGCCTTTCCGGCGCCATCGACGTCAAGACGAGCAAGAACGCCTGCGTCGCCCTGCTCTGCGCGTCGCTGCTCAACAAGGGCCGCACGGTGCTGCGGCGGGTGGCCCGCATCGAGGAGGTCTACCGCCTGCTGGAGGTCCTGAACTCCATCGGCGTGCGCACCCGCTGGATCAACGACGGCGTGGACCTGGAGCTGATCCCGCCGGCCCGCCTCGACATGGAGGCCATGGACGCGGACGCGGCCCGCCGGACCCGGTCCATCATCATGTTCCTGGGCCCGCTGCTGCACCGGATGGAGACCTTCCGGCTCCCCTACGCGGGCGGCTGCGACCTCGGAACCCGCACCATCGAGCCGCACATGATCGCCCTGCGCCGGTTCGGCCTGGACATCACCGCGACCGAGGGCATCTACCACGCGAAGGTCGTCCCCGGGATCTCCCCGGACCGCCCGATCGTGCTGACCGAGCGCGGGGACACCGTCACCGAGAACGCGCTGCTGGCCGCGGCCCGGCACGATGGCGTGACCGTCATCCGCAACGCCTCCTCCAACTACATGGTCCAGGACCTGTGCTTCTTCCTGGAGGCCCTGGGCGTCCGGGTCGACGGCATCGGCACCACCACGCTCACCGTCCACGGCGTCCCGAGCATCGACGTGGACGTGGACTACTCCCCCTCCGAGGACCCGGTCGAGGCGATGAGCCTGCTCGCCGCCGCGGTCGTCACGGAGTCGGAACTCACCATCCGCCGGGTGCCGATCGAGTTCATGGAGATCGAGCTCGCGGTCCTGGAAGAGATGGGCCTGGACCACGACCGCTCGGCGGAGTACACCGCGGACAACGGCCGCACCCGCCTGGTCGACCTCACGGTCCGCCCCTCGAAGCTCGAAGCCCCGATCGACAAGATCCACCCCATGCCGTTCCCCGGGCTGAACATCGACAACGTCCCCTTCTTCGCGGCCATCGCCGCCGTGGCGCAGGGCCAGACCCTGATCCACGACTGGGTGTACGACAACCGGGCCATCTACCTGACGGACCTGAACCGCCTCGGCGGCCGCCTCCAACTCCTCGACCCCCACCGCGTCCTGGTCGAGGGCCCCACGCGCTGGCGCGCGGCGGAAATGATGTGCCCGCCGGCCCTGCGCCCCGCGGTGGTCGTCCTCCTGGCGATGATGGCGGCCGAGGGCACCTCGGTGCTGCGCAACGTCTACGTGATCAACCGCGGCTACGAGGAACTGGCCGAGCGCCTCAACTCGGTGGGCGCCCAGATCGAGATCTTCCGGGACATCTAGGAAGCCGGACACGTGGGGATCAATCAGGGCATAGCCTGGAGGCTTGGAAACTAGCCCTTGACCTGCGAAAACACCTTTCGGCACCTCTCGACATCTTCCGGCGCTTTCCGTCACCTTGCGCAAGAACTGGGCAACGAACAGGCGGCTAGCTGACACTCCATCAGCCCTCGAGTGTCGATCCGAACCCTGTCACCCCTTACGGAGGGTGACAGGGTCTCAGTTGCTTCATGCCTTTTGCCACCAAAAGTCCAAGCCAGAGCTACGGCCTGGGATCCAACAGGGTGTTTGGCGGTCACTCGTCGCGTGTCTTACGTTCGCCTGCGTGGCCGCACGGGCATCCCACCAATTGGGGCGCGCAACCGAGTTGCTGCGCGATGCCTACACCTACCCTCGGCCAGCCCAGTGTCAAACACCAGTAGCACGACGCCCAAGGCCGCGACAACGCAAAGGCCCGAGCATCCAGGGACGGTCGCAGCCCAGCTTCAGGCACGTCTGGTCCATGGCCATCTCGCGAGGGTACGAACGCCGGCCTTCGAGAGCCACGGGCATACGTGAACCCTCCGGTTCCACGGGGCCTTCCGCTTTCTGAGATCCCTTGACCAAGGGCCGTCACCAGCCGCTCCCCGGCGGTACCGTCCCGTCAGAAGCCGTCGCAGATCGGGGTGGTAGGCGTGAGCGGGTACATCGAGGAGCAAGAGCGGATCGGGCAGCGGGTCAGGCGCCAGCGGCTCTCCGTGGGCATGACCCAGGCCGACCTCTCCGCCGCCTTGGGCCGAACGCAGGGCTGGGTGTCCAAGCTGGAGAAGGGTCGGATCGAACTGGACCGGGCCGGGCTGATCAACGCCGTGGCCGCCGCCCTGCACTGCCACCCGAACACTCTGATCGACCGGCCGTACACAGGAGGTGGCGCCGAGACCAAGTGGCAGGTGTCTGCGGCCTCCATCTTGCGAGAGCTGCGCCGCTACGACCTGGCGCCGGTCTTCGACGGCACCCCGCGCCCCTCCAGAGTGCTGTGGCATGAGATGAAGCGCCTGCTGCGCCTGCGCGACGCCGCTGCCAACGGTGCCGTGTTGAGCGAGCTGCCGGACATGCTGCGCGAGGCCCGCGCCCTCGCCGAGGTGTCCACCGGCCACGAACGCGAAGAGGCGTACGCGATCTACGCAGTGGCCTGCAAGTTCGCACACACCGCCGCCCACGCCCTCGGACATCCCGAGCTGGTCGCCATGGCCTGCGAGCGCGCAACATGGTCGGCACAGCTTTCCGGCGACCCGGTGATGCCCGCGATGGCGCTGTGGATGCGGATGTGGGACACGTGGGCCTCCGCCGACTGGGACGACGCGCTCGCCCTGGGGGACAAGGCCCTCGCCAGCATCGAAGCCGAGTATGAGATCGGCGATCCGTTGGCCCTGCGCATGTGGGGCGCCCTGCACCTGAGGGCCGCGATCTCGTGCGCCCGGAGTGGGAACGCAGCCGGTTCGGACGAGCGCCTCGCCCTGGCCCGTACCGCAGGTGAGCGGGTCAACGCCTACGTGGGACCCGAGATCCATGACCGGCACTCGGTCACGTTCAGCCTCGGCAACGTCATCATCCACTCCGTCAGCGCCGCCCTGGAGATGAGCGACCAGACGAAGGCGCTCCGGCTCAACCGCGAGGCGAACCCGGCGCACATCGCGGTCCTGCCGAACTCCCGTCTCGGGCACCACCACATGGATCTCGCCCGCGCATGGCTGTGGGACGGCAACCGCGACCAGGCTCTGACCGAGCTGGAGACCGCCGAGCGCATCGCCCCGCAACTCGTCCGTAATCACCCCGTCGCACGCGCCACGCTGCGGAAGATCGTTTACGCCGAGCGGGTCGCCACCCGGCAGCGCCTGCGCGGCATGACCGGACGTTTTTCGCTCGACTGATCTGTACGTATTCCGCGGATTCATATTCGTGCGTAGCGGAGCGCATACGTTCCGCTACATGACCTCTACGCGTCGCACTGATCATGACCGCGTACGACTGCAGGCGGACGATCCCGACCCCCACTGGCCCCTGCGCGGCGACCTCGCATACGACACCGCCACCTCCCGCACGGGCGTGGTCATCGACGTCCCCGGGGACACCGGCACCACGGTCTACCGCCTGTGCCCCGAGGGCGGAGGCGAGGAGGGCTGGAACGCCCGCTTCGACACCCTCATGCCCCCGAAGGGCGCGCCCCCGCTCCCCAGCCGGACCCCGGGCAGCACGGTGCAGCAGCCCGAGTACGCCCCCGGGGAAGGTCCGTTCGGCACCCCCGACCCCAGCCCACCCCTGCGCGCCCGTGCCGAGCGCGGCATGCAGCAATTCCTGCGGGACACCGGCGCGGACGGTGCGGCATGAACAGGCTGCCCGGCTGGATTCACGAGGGCGCCCGCGTCCTGGACCCCGAAGACCGTGAGGGGGTCATCCAGTTCATCGGCGAGTGGGAGGACCCCGCCACCCGACGGATCGTCCCCGAAGTGGTGTTCTTGCGCCCCGAGGGCGGCGGCCGGGAGTGGATCGTCCCCGACCACCAGGCCCTGCGCGAGGCGGCCCCCCGATGACCGACCGCAGCCACTTACCCGAACCCGGCTGGGGCATGATCGGGGCGCTCCTCGCACTCGGCCTTACCGGTCCCGCCGTGGTCCTCAGCGGCCACGCCCTCGACCTGGTCCAGGCGAACGCGCCCCTTCCGACCACCGCGCCGGACATCGAACCGCCCACGTAGACCCCCTGATCGCCCGCCCCGCACCTCCTACAGCGCCACCGCTCGGGGCGGGCGCACCACTCGAACCGATCGAGAGGAGCACGATGCACCGCGCCTTACGACTCGCGGCCAGGCCCCGCTCCGTAATCATGCAGCCGACCACGCAATGCCTCCCCATGGACTGCACGTACTGCTACCTGCCGTTCCGGAAGATGAAGCACCTCATGGCGGTGGACGTCACCGAGGCCGTGGCCGCGTCCGTCAACCCGTGGGCCGCCGACGACCCGGCGTTCGAGGTCGTCTGGCACGGCGGGGAACCCCTCGCAACGGGCCGCGAGCATCTGGCCGCCCTCATGGCGCCCTTCAAGGGCGTGAAGCACTCCGTGCAGACGAACGCGGCCCTCGTGGACGACGCCTGGTGCGAATTCCTGCTGGAACACGAGATGCACGTCGGAGTAAGCGTCGACGGCCCCGAGGACATGAACACCCACCGGGTGACGCTCGCCGGCCACCCCGGATTCCATGTGACCGTGCGAGGCATCGAGCGCCTGCGCCGTCACGGCATCCCGTTCTCCGCCATCGCCGTCGTATCCGACCCGGCGCCCGAGAACGCGGCCCGCTTCTACGACTTCTTCGCCGAGCTGGGCGTGACCACCCTCGGCGTCAACGTCGAAGAGCAGGAGGGGGTCAACCGCGTGGCCAAGGAAACCGATCCTGTCCGCACGGCGGAGTTCTGGACCGCCCTCGCCGACGCCTGGAGGGCCAACCCCGTCACCCGGCTCCGGGAGATCCAGCGCGTCATCAACTTCGCCGGCGCCGTCCTCGTCGGACACGACATCGCACCCGGCCCCGCCACCGCTCCGTGGGACCCGATGCCCACCATCGCCTACGACGGCGGAGTGGTCATGCTCTCCCCCGAACTGGCCGGATTCACCGACGCCCGGTTCGGTGACTTCACCACCGGCAACGTGCTAAGGGACGGCTTGGACGTCCTCGTAGCTGAAGCCGAGCAGCGCACCCCCTGGATCCCCGAGTTCTGGCAGGGCGTGGACGCATGCCGCGCCACCTGCCCCGCCTTCGCATTCTGCGGGGGCGCCCACGCCGCGAACCGGTACTTCGAGCACGACGGCCGGTTCGACGGCACCAGGACCCGGTACTGCGCCACCGCCAAGATCGCCCTACTCGAAGGAGTGACACAACATGCTCGCGCACACGCCCACTGACGCCACCACGCTCGTGATGGACTCGGCGGAGGGATTCGAGTCCCTCCTGGAGGCCGCTGGCTCCACGGCTGTCGCCCGCTGGGACGACGACTGGAGCAACCACGAGTTCGACAACCAAGTCACGTACAGCACCCAGCCGCTCGCCGCGTTCGACAACCGGCCCACGTGGGACAACCCCACCGCGACGTTCGACAACCGGCCCACCTGGGACAACTGGAAGAACAAGTAGCGCACACCGAACCGGGGGCGGTCCTGCAAGAACGCGGGGCCGCCCCACCCCGACGACAAGGAGCACCATGGCCACCCGCACGTTCGGCCACGTCACCGTCACCCTGCCCGAGCTGGACGAGCCCGGCCTCTACCTGAGCAACGTCGACACCCTCGACAGCACCCGCGGAACCGTCCAAGACTTCGCGTACGGTGACGCCGACCTGCGCTCACTCGACCTCGCGGACACCCAACTCATCACCGGCCGTATCGCGGGCATCCACGCGAAGCGGGTCGAGTTCGTGGGGGTCAACCTGCACGGCGTGGAGATCACCGGAAGCGACCTCGGCTCTGCCCGCTGGACCGAGAGCAAGCTGACCCGGGTCCACGTCCGGGACTGCAAGCTGATGGGCGCTGCCCTGGACGCCCTGGTGCTCGACGACGTGCTGTTCGAGGGCTGCAAGTTCGACTTCGCCACCTTCGAGAAGGTCCGCGTCACCGGACCCGTCGCCTTCATCGGCTGCGTCCTCACCGAGGCCACGTTCACCGACTGCGACCTGTCCGGCGCCGTATTCACCGACTGCATTCTCCGACTGACCGAGTTCGGCGCCGGCCGCTACCGCAGCACCGACCTTCGCGAGAACGATCTGTCGGCAATTCGCGGCGTCGCGAACCTCGCCAAGGTGCACATCGCCCCCGGGCAGCAGACCGACCTCGCCGAGGCCCTCGTGAACGAACTCGACATCACCATCGGGGACGACTGACCAGGAGGACCCCGTGCCCCTACACATCGCCTACGGCGACCCGTCCGCGCTCCGCGCCCGCTGCGAGGTCGCCACCGTCCGGACCACCCGCCCCGAAGAGACGGCCTACGAGCCCGGTTCGGTCGTCCCCGCCGGGCAGTGGCGTCCCATGACCGAAGCAGACGTCAAGGCCGTCACGGCGCCGCGCAGGCCGCTGGACAGCACGCTCGTGGAAATCGTCCGGCCGCCCTATTCGGAAGGGCAACCGCTCGAAAACCTCACGCGCCCCTTGGGCGACCCGGACGCGGTGTACCTCGGGCAGGCCCTCGCCAAGCCCCACATGACCACGACCACCGACAACTACCAGGACGGCCGCCTGCTCGGGCTGCACCTCGACAACTGGGACAAGCTCCCGTACGCCGACAAACACACCGGACGCCGCCGGATCTGCCTCAACCTCGGCCCCGGAAACCGGTACATCATCCTCGGCGCCATCGACGCTCAAGCGGTCTGCCGGGCCGTCCACCCCGACGAGCACGCCCACCGCTACCCCCACACCCAGGATTACCGCGAATACGTGGCCAGCGGTCGCCCCATCCGCATCATCCGAATACGCCTCTCCCCCGGAGAGGGCTACATGGCCCCCACCGAGTACCTCCTGCACGACGGCTCCACCGAAGGCCAGGACGAACCGTCGGCCGCCGCGTTCTGGCTCGGGCAGTGGCCCCGCGGCATCCTGCCGTCCCTGGTCTGACCACTTGCTACCCGTTCCAGGTGCGGCCCTCGAAGTGGGCAGCATGATTCGAGGCCAGGTGCAGCGAAACTCCCACCTGGCAGTTGGTGACCTTGCCCGCCGTGCCCGTGTACTGCCGTGACACACACGCCGAGACATTGCCGTCCTTGAGGAGACGGCCCCACGGCCGGACCGGCCGTCGCAGGTCTCGCGGATCACGGCCACGGGCGCCTTCGTGATCTCGTACGACGTACGCGGGCACGCCCTCGGCCATGCCGTTGCGGGTGGGAGTCCGTCAGGGATCAGGCGTTGCGCCCGATGGTGTTCCGGATCCAGTCCGCGTAGGCCGGCACGTCGGTGTAGAGGCCCGGCCCGGCCGAGCACGCGAGGCCCGGGGCGCCCGGGCCCGAGGTGACCCCGATGAGTTCCCACCGCCCGTGCCGGCCCTCGCGCAGTTGTGGCCCGCCGGAGTCCCCGAAGCACGCCATGGCGCCGGGCACGCGGCTGATCGTGCACAGCCGGGTCCGGTCCGCATAGCCGGGGGCGCACTCGGCGTCGGCGCCCCTGCGCGTCGCGAGCTCCTGCAGCCGCTCAGCGAACTTCAGTTCGGTGTCGACGGTGGTGCCGAACCCCAGGATCCGGGTCGGGGTGCCGGGCCGCCCGGCCCGCTCCGCGATCCGGACGGGCTTCTGGGTGACCGGCCGGTCCAGGCGCACCAGCGCGAGGTCGTCCCGGTTGGCGGCCTTCCCGTCACCGTTCGCGTAGCCGGGGTGGACGACGGTCCGCTCGATGGCGCGGACGGTTCCCCCGGACTTCCGGCGCTCGCTGCCGATCCGGACGGTTCCCTCCAGTTCGAGGCCGTCGCCCTGCACGCAGTGGGCCGCCGTCAGCACCCACTGCGGATCGACCAGCGACGCCCCGCACGTGCCGTCGTACAGACCGAGCTCGGGCGCCGATTCCGGGATCGTCGCCATGAACGGGTAACGCTCCGTGGGATCGGTCCCGTTGACGATCGCGCCGGCGCTGCCGGTCATCGCGGTGGCGCACACCGCGACGGCGAGCGCGCCGACGGCGGCCGTGCGCGCCGCGCCGCGGCGCAGGGACTTCAAGCTGAGCATCCAGGGTCCTCCAGTCGTCGATCCGGACGCATCCACCCTGTTCGTCCTCGATCCGCCCGACCATCCGGGTAGCGGGCCCGATCACGGTGGGGATGTCCCCCGGTCCCCGCCGTCCGCCCCGGCCCGGCCCGGAGCCGACCCTCCGTCACATATATATCGGCAGGCGATATATGCTCGGCAACATGACGAAACGATCGCCGTCGCTGACGGAATCGCAGTACTTCATCCTGGCGGCCCTCCAGGAGGGCCCCCTGCACGGCTACGGCATCATCAAGGCCGCCGAGCGGGTCACGGACGGACGGCTCACCCTCGCCGTCGGCACCCTCTACGGCGCACTGGAACGGATGGAACGCTCCGGGTGGGTCGCGGCCGACCACGAGGAGATCGTGGACGGGCGGGCACGGCGCTACTACCGGCTCACCGACGACGGCGGGCGCACGCTCCGCCAGGAGGCCCTGCGCATGCAGAAAGCGGCGGCGGTCGTCATCGGACGCCACTCCCTCAAGGCGGTCCAGGCATGAACCGTGTACTGCTCGCCGCCTACCCCAAGCAGTACCGCGCCCAGCAGGGGAAGGAGATCCTCGACTGCCTGGACGAGGCGTACCCGGGCCGCTCCTGGCCACCGCCGCGGGAGGTCCTCGCTCTGGCGCGCGGTGGGGTAAGGGCCCGTGCCCGCGCCGTGTCCGAGGACCCGGCGCGGCCGTGGTGGCTCGACGGCTTCCACCTGGCCGCCCTCGCCCTGGCCGCCCTGGCGCTGGTGCCGTACCTGCAGGACGTATGGCACTGGGCCCTGCGCATCGAGCCCGGCGGCCACACCACCGGTTTCGAGCACCCGGGCTGGTTCCCCTGGACGCAGGGTCCCGACACCCGCACGAGGCTCCTGCCCTACGGCCTGCTCCCCCTCGTCAGTCTGATCGCGCTGCTGCGCGGGAAGGCCTGGATCGCATTGCCGGCCTCGGCCGCGATGTTCTGTGTCGGGTCCGGGCTCGCCGGCACGACGCTCTTCGGTGACGAGGGAGTAGTGGGCATCGGCTACTACGGGCTGGGCGCTCCGCTGCGGGCCCACGACCTGGTCCTCTCGGGCCTCCTGCTCCTGACGTGCGCCGTACTGGCGGCCGGCCGGCCGGGCCGGTTGCGCCGCCGCTCCTACGACTGGCTCGTCCCGCTGGCGGGTGCCCTGTTCGTGGCGGGCTCCCTGCACCTCACCTCGGGTGATCCGTGGTTCCAGCGCGGCCAGTTCGCCATCGAGATCGCCGCGTTGATCGCTGCGTGGGGCGTCACGGCGGCCACCGGCGACCACCGGTGGCTCGTCCCCGTCGCCGCGTTCTCGATCGTGCGCACCACGGCGATCTTGACGCAGCCGTACCTCATGGACTCCCTGCCCAGCCAGGTCGTACTGCTCTGCCTGATCACGCCGATCCCGTTGCTGGCCGTCACCGCGCAACGCAGGCGGACCAGCGCCGCCTGAACAGCGTGAACGTGGACCACTCCCCTTGCGAGGATCCGGTCGCGGCGATGAGCCTGCTCGCCGCCGCGGCCGTCACGGAGTCGGAGTCGGAGTCCAGTTCGTGGGGTCGGACGCCGTCTGCTCGCCCGTTGCCAGATCCTTCACCTCGTGCGCCGCCCCCTCCTCGAAGGGCGGGAACCAGACGAACGGGATGCCCTTCCGGGATGCGTAGCGGACCTGCTTGGCCACCTTGTCGGCCTGGTGGTAGAGCTCGACGTTCATCCCCCGCCCGCGCAGGCGCGCGGCCGTGGTCTCGGCCTCCTTCCAGCGATCGGCCCGCGGGACGACCACGAGGACGTCGGTGGGGCACTTCGCGCCGGTCTCCAGGAGCCCCTCCGCCAGTAGCTTGGCGAAGATGCGCGTCAGTCCGATCGACATGCCCACGCCCGGAAGGCTGCGCCGGATGAAGGATCCGGTCAGGTTCTCGTAGCGCCCGCCGGAGCAAATGCTGCCGTAGTCGGGCCAGTCGACGAACTTCCCCTCGTAGACCGTTCCCGTGTAGTAGTCGAGCGATCGAGAGGTCGGCGACGACGCTGCCGGCCGGCAGGTCGTCGAGGGAATCCAGTACGTGGCTCAGCTCGCCCAGGCCCTCGGTGAGCAACTCGGACGTCACGCCCAGGCCCTTGATGTCGTCCACGACGGCCGAGCCGGTGCCGCGCGTCCGAGCGAGCGCGAGGCAGGAGTCGACGGTCGGCGCGGACAGGCCGACTTCACCGGAGAGGATCTTCGCGACGCCCTCGGGGCCGACCTTGTCCAGCTTGTCGACCGCACGAATCACGGCCAAGGAGTCATCGATGCCGAGTCCCTCGTAGAAGCCCTGGAGGACCTTGCGGTTGTTGACGTTGATCGTCCAGGCGGGCAGGTTCAGGCCGGTCATGACCTCGTGGATCAAGCGCGGCAGCTCGGCGTCGAAGCGCAGCGGCAGGTGGTCGACGTTGATCACGTCGATGTCACATTGGGTGAATTCACGGAATCGCCCGTCCTGAGCCCGCTCGCCGCGCCATACTCGCTGCATCTGATAGCGCTTGAACGGGAACACGAGCTCGTTAAAGTGCTGCGCCGTGTAGCGCGCGAACGGCACGGTCAGATCGAAGTGCAGGCCGATCCGGGAATCACTGGCGTCATCGGCATCTTCCTGCAACCTTCTCAGTGCATACACCTCGTTGGACGTTTCGCCCTTGGCGGTGAGTACGGAAAGGGGCTCCACCGACGGCGTCTCGATCGAGCAAAATCCATACTTCTCGAAGCCCGACCGAATGAGGTCGAGCCACTGCTGCTCGACCCTGCGGATTTCAGGTAGCCATTCGGGAAATCCGCTGACGGGAACGGGGCGGACCAGCGGGGACTCGGTCATCGGCGGCATTCTCTCTCTTCGCTCCGAGGCGTTCGACATCCGAGTCGCGCCGGCGGGTACGCATCCGCGGCCTCGCGCGAACGCCGGTGGCCAGCGTCTTACAGAGTCCCGCGCGGCAGCAACCGACTTGAAGCGGCGCGACGGACACCGATGTGCCGAAACCACTCGCCTCCATCTCACCCCTCGTCAATACTGGTATCGAATTCAACTTTCTGGGTATCTTGAACGCCGTTCAACGAGCACTCGCTACCCAGGAGTTACCGATGGCCATTTCGCCCCGCACCACGTCGATGACGGCGAAGAAGCGCTACAGAGGCACCCTCATCGTCATCGCCGCCGTTCTGTCCCTCGCCGCCTGCGACCCGGCCGCACCGGCCACCACGCCGAGCACCAGCGCCACCGTCACCGCCAGTGCGAGCGCGAGCGCCAGCCCCTCCGTGGCGCAGACCAGCCCGAGTCCGAGCGCCAGCGCAACCCCGAGCGCCGACCCCACTACGGCGGCGCCGACCACCGCGGCACCGGTCGCCGAGCCCACCACCCAGGCGCCGGCACCGGCACCCACCAAGGCCGCCCCCGCCCCGCCGGCTCCCACCCGTGCCCGCACCCAGGCACCCGCGCCGGAGCCCACCAAGGCGAGCACCGACTGCTATCCCCGCTCCAACGCCGGCAACTGCTACAAGGCGGGTCAGATATGCCGGAAGGCCGACGTCGGCACGTCCGGGCGGGACGCGGGCGGGCGCACGATCCACTGCCGGAAGGACGACAGCGTGGGTCAGCGCTGGGGCTACTGACCGCCCGCCCACGGTCGACCGTCGTGGGGCCCGCCGACGGGCCCTACGCCGCCTGGGGGGTGAAGGGGTGGAGGGAGTCCTTCCCCGGTTCGACGATGCCGAAGGTGCTCTCCGGAACTTCGTTCCAGGCGCCGGGGAGGTCGCCGAGGGGTTCGGAGACGACCAGGCGGGTTTCGTCGGAGACCTCCTGGAGGAACTCCATGTCGGGGTGGAGCCTGCGCAACGCGTCCACCCGGCTGCTGTAGAACAGCGTCCTCGACTTGCCCTGGCTGGAGTAGCGGAAGGCCCAGAGGCGTTCGCCGTCGCTGATGGCGAGGGTCATTTGGAGCGGGTACTCCACACCGTGCTCGCGGCCGACGCGCTCCACGACGCCCGCCATCTTGGCCACTGCGCCCGGCGGGTCCGTCTCCAGGCCGAAGGTGAGCGTCAGGTGGAACATCACCTCGGAGTCCGTCGTCCCCTCGACGTCGGGGTACAGCGCCGGGTCGACGAGCAGGGTGAGGTCCCGCCGCATCCGGTGGAACTCGGTGATGGCACCGTTGTGCATGAACAGCCAGCGGCCGTGCCGGAACGGGTGACAGTTCGTCTGCTGCACCGCCGTGCCGGTCGATGCCCGGATGTGGGCGAAGAACAGCGGGGAGCGGACGTGGTCCGCGATCTCCCGCAGGTTGCGGTTGTTCCAGGCGGGCCCGATGTCCCTGAAGGTCGCCGGGGTGGCGGTGGCCTCCTGCGTGTACCACCCGACGCCGAAGCCGTCGCCGTTCGTCGTCTCCACACCCAGCCTGGAGTGCAGGCTCTGGTCGATCAGCGAGTGGGCCGGTTTGTAGAGGATGGTTTCGAGCAGCAGGGGTGTTCCCGAATACGCGAGCCATCGGCACATGAGCCATCACCTCGGGGGTGCAACGCAGATAACCCCTCCATTGTGGCCGCGCCCCCTGCTGACCGCCACGCGGAACGGGCCGGGCCACCAGCGGCAAGGTGGTCATCAGGCCACTCTGCGGCTCGATGGGACGCGGTCCTGGCCAGGCGGGCGCTCGCGCGGCAGAATCGGGCGTCCGTAGGACGAGGGGGCTGCCGTGGCCGTGGGAACGAACTCCGCAGCGGGGACCGGTAAGGTGGTGCCCGGGCTCGCCGGGGTGCCGTTGGTCGGGTCGCTGTTCGACCTGAAGTCCGACTCCCTCGGTACCTATCTACGGGCCCAGCAGCAACACGGTGACCTGGTACGGATCACGGCCGGTCCGCCCGGGATGCGCGCCGAGCTGTACTGCGTCTTCTCCCCCGCGGGCGCCCAGCAGGTGCTGGCCTCCGACGCGGCCCGCTTCCGCAAGGACAACCGCTTCTACCAGGAGGTCCGGGAGTCCGTCGGCAACGGACTGCTGACCAGTCAGGACGAGAACTACCTGCGCCAGCGCCGGCTCGTGCAGCCGCTGTTCACCCGGCGCCGGGTGGACGGCTACGCCGAGGCGATCGCCGCCGAGACCGCAGCGGTCATCACCGCCTGGGGCGGGGTCCCGGGCGGCATCGTGGACGTCTCCGACGAGATGACGCACCTCGCCCTGCGCGCCGTCGCCCGCATCCTCTTCGGCACCGACGTCGAGGCCACCGCCCACGTCGTCGCCGAATGCTTCCCGGTCATCACCGACTACGTACTGCGCCGCGGCTACTCACCCGCCAACGTCCCGCGCCAATGGCCCACCCCCGGCAACCGGCGCGCGGCGGCCGCGATGGACGAGCTCTACGGGGTCTGCGACAGGATCATCGCGGAGCGCCGGCGCCCCGGCGCCGAGACCGGGGCCGAGACCGGCACCGGGGCCGGCACCGGGGCCGGCACCGGCACTCCCGGCGAGGACCTGCTGACGCTGCTCGCCGCCGCCCGGAGTGCGGGCGACGGGGAGTTCGACGCCGCCGAGCTCCGCGACCAAGTGCTGATCTTCCTGCTCGCCGGGCACGAGACGACCGCCACCTCCCTCTGCTTCGCCCTGCACCTGCTGGCCCGCCACCCCGAGGAGCAGGACCGGGCCCGCGAGGAGGTCTCCCGCGTGCTGGGCGACCGTACGCCCGGCGCCGCCGACCTGGAGCGGCTCCCGTACCTCACCCGGGTCCTCAAGGAGGCCATGCGGCTCTATCCGGCCGCGCCGGTCATCGGGCGCAAGGCCGTCGCCACCACCCGGATCGGCGAGCACACCGTCCCCGCGGGCGCGGACGTGATCCTGGCGCCCTGGGTGACGCACCGCCACCCCGCCTACTGGCCGGACCCGGACCGCTTCGATCCCGAGCGCTTCACGCCCGAAGCGGAGGCAGCCCGTCCGCGCTACGCCTGGTTCCCCTTCGGCGGGGGCCCGCGCGCCTGCATCGGGCAGCACTTCTCGATGCTGGAGTCGGTGATCGCGCTGGCGATGATCCTGCGGGCCTACGCCTTCGAGGCCGTGGACACCGAGGTCCCGGTCGGCGCCGGGATCACCCTGCGGACGACCGGCCCGGCGCGCTGCCGGATCCGACGCCCGGACACCCTCTCGTAGTCCCTTGTCACGGATATACGGGATGCGGGCAGGTCAGGGCAGGCCATAGTGTCGATGCCCGTGGAACCACTCACCGAGAAACAGATCCGCTCGTCCTTCGTGAACTGCACGAAGGGCGAGGCGGCGCGGCTGCGCCTGCCGCTCGACTTCGCCGAACTGCCCTGGAAGGACCTGGACTTCCTGGGGTGGGTGGACCCGGGAGCGCCCCTGCGGGCCCATCTCGTGCTGCCCCGGGAAGACCGTGACGGTCCGCTGGGGATCTCACTGCGCGTCCCGGCCGTCGGCCGCACCAGTGTGGTGAAGTCCAGCCTGTGTCAGATCTGCCTGACGGGTCACGCCTCCTCCGGGGTCACCCTGCTCGCCGCGCCGCTCGCGGGTGCCCGCGGCCGCGAGGGCAACACGGTCGGCACCTACATCTGCGCGGACCTCGCCTGCCCCCTGTACGTGCGCGGCAAGCGCCAGGCGAAGCTGCGGGCCGGGCAGTACGAGGAGTCCCTGACGCTGGACGAGCGGCTCGCCCGCATGTCCGACAACCTGGACGCCTTCGCGGCCCGCGTCACCGCGGCGTAGCGGCGTAGCGGGCCCCTTACGTCCGGTCGGCCGCCGGCTTGTGGTTGCCCTGGAGGCGAGCGAGGTCCGAGGGGCGCACCTGGATGACGAACAGTGCGATCAGCGCACCGACCAGGGTGAACAGGGAGGCCACGACGAAGGCCGCGCTGATGCCGGAGGTGAGGACCTGGTCGCCCCACGGTTTCGGGAGCTGCCCGGTGCGTTGGAAGAAGGCCTTCTGCACCGGGCCGGCGGTGCTGAGGAACTCCGGGATCTGCTCCTTGGCCTCGTTGCGGCTCGCCGTGCCGTAGACGGTCACCAGAATCGACAGGCCCAGCGAGCCGCCCACCTGCTGCATCGTGTTCAGCAGTCCGGACGCCGCTCCCGACTCCCGGTCGGTGACGTTGGACAGGGCCATCAGCGTCAGCGAGACGAACTGCAGGCCCATGCCGAGGGCGAAGAGCAGCATCGGGCCCAGGATGCTGCCGAGGTACGTCGAGTCGACGTCGGTCTGTGTCAGCCAGGCGAGGCCGGCCGCCGAGGACAGCGCACCGGTGACCATGAAGGGCTTGGGGCCGAACTTCGGCAGCAGTTTCGCGGTGGTCGCCGCGCCGACCGCGATCACCGCGCTGACCGGCAGGAAGGCGAGGCCGGCCTGGATCGGGCTGAAGCCCAGCACGATCTGCACGAAGAGGGTCAGGAAGAAGAACATGCCGAAGATCGCGCAGGCGAGCATGAGCATGATGCCGTAGGTCCCGGCCCGGTTGCGGTCGGCGAACATGTGCAGCGGGGTGATCGGCTGCGGCGAGCGCCGTTCGTTGAGGATGAAGAGGGTCAGCAGGACCACGGCGGCGCCGAAGGAGCCGAGGGTGACCGGGTCTCGCCAGCCCTCCTGGGATGCCCTGATGAAGCCGTAGACGAGCGAGACCATGCCGAGGGTGGACAGCAGCGCGCCCGCGAAGTCGAAGTGTCCGGGGTGGCGTTCGGACTCGTGCAGGACCTTCGTGGCCAGCACCGCGATCACGATGGCGATGGGGACGTTGACGAAGAGCACCCAGCGCCAGTCGAGCCATTCGACGAGGATTCCGCCCGCGAGGAGCCCGATCGCACCGCCGGCGGCCGAGACGCCGGCGAACACGCCGAACGCCCGGTTTCGGGCCGGGCCTTCGCGGAAGGTGGTGGTGATCAGCGCGAGGGAGGTCGGGGAGGCGATCGCGCCGCCGACGCCCTGGAGGGCGCGTGCGGCCATCAACTGGCCTTCGTTCTGGGCGAGTCCGCCGAGGAGCGAGGCGAGCCCGAAGAGCAGGACGCCGAAGATGAAGACCCGTTTGCGGCCGAGGATGTCGCCGGTGCGGCCGCCGAGGAGCAGCAGCCCGCCGAAGGCGAGGGTGTAGGCGTTAACCACCCAGGAAAGGCTCTCGGTCGAGAAGTTGAGGGCGGTCTGGATGTGCGGCAGTGCGATGTTCACGATCGTGATGTCGAGGACGACCATGAGTTGACAGGAGGCGATGACGAACAGGGCGAGTCCGCTGCCGCTTCCCCGGACCTTGCCTTCGGTCCCGCTGTTGCTCGGCGATGCGTTCGGATCCACCTTTTCGACGCTAAGCCCGCGTCTCTGGGGTCACCACTCGAACAGCCTAGTGGTAGTGACATTTCACATGTCACACTACGATCATGGATGACTTCCTCAGGCTTTCCGCGAGCACGGCCCGCTTCACCTACGGTGCCCCGCGCGCCTTCGCCTTCGGGGACGACGGCCGGCTGCTCTGGTTCCTCCGGTCGACCGGCCCCGCCGACGCCTTCGACTCGCTCTGGGTGCTCGACACCACCACCGGCGCCGAGACCCGGCTCGCCGATCCCCGCGAACTGTGCCCCGAGCCCGGTCCCCTTCCCGCGGCCGAGCGCCGACTGCGCGAGCGGACCCGGCTCGTCGCCGCCGGCATCGGCTCGTACGCCCTGTCCGGCGACGGCCTGCGCGCCGCCTTCGCCCTGTACGGGCGGCTCTTCGAGGTCGCCGCGGGCGGCGCCGGAACCCCGAAGGAGATCCCGGCCGCCGGACCCGCGCTGGACCCGCGGCCGAACGCCGACGGCTCGCGCACCGCGTACGTCGCCGACGACGTCCTGTACGTCGCCCCGGGCGGCCGGATCAGCCCGGACGACGGGGCCCGCTGGGGCCTCGCCGAATTCGCCGCCGCCGAGGAGCTGGGCCGCCACCGGGGCCACTGGTGGTCCCCGGACGGGCTCGCCCTGCTGGCCGCCCGGGTCGACGAATCCGCCCTCCAGCGGCGTTACTTCGCCGACCCGGCGCACCCGGAGCTGCCGGCCGAGGACTTCGCCTACCCCGAGGCGGGCGGGCCCAACGCCGACGTCCAGCTGTGGGTGCTCGGCGACGGCGGGACCCGGATACGGCTCGACTGGGACGCCGACGCCTTCCCGTACGTCTCCGAAGCGGGCTGGGAGTCCGCCGACGAGATCCTGCTGACCGTCCAGGACCAGCTCCAGCAGTGCGTCCTGCTGCTCTCCGCCGACCCGGCCACCGGCCGTACCCGGGAGCTGTCCCGCACCACGCACCCGCAGTGGGTGGACCCGCTGGTCCCCGGCACCCCGGCCCGCCTCTCCGACGGACGGATGCTGACCTCCGCCGACACCCCGGGCGGCGCCGCCCGCGCCCTCGCGGTGGACGGCGAACTGCTCACCGGGGACGGGATCCAGGTCCGCGCCGTGGCCGGGGTCCACGAGGGCCGGCTGCTGATCGAGGCGGGCCTGCGCGACCCGTCCGAGCAGCAGGTGCTGCTGTTGGACCCGGCGACCGGGGAGCTGACCCCGGTCGCCGACGGGCCCGGCGTGCACTCCGTGTCCGCGTCCGCCGGGACCCTGCTGCTGACCACCGCCGACGCCGACGGGGTACGCCGCACGGTACGCACCCCCGACGGGCGGGAGTTCTCCCCCGCCGACCTGTCCGAGCCGCTGCCCTACCGGGTGGAGGCGGTCCTGGAGCGGGTCACCGAGCGCGGCATCCCCACCGCCCTCGTACTGCCCCGCGATCACGTCCCCGGCCGGCGGCTGCCCGTCCTGGTCGACGGCTACGGCGGCCCCGGCATGCAGGACGTCACCGCCGACCCGCGCCGCCGCCAGCACCGCCAGTGGTGGGCCGACCAGGGCTTCGCGGTGGTCACCGTCGACAACCGCGGGACCCCCTACGTCTCCCCCGCCCACACGCACGCCATGTACCGCGGCTTCTCCGAGGTCACCCTCGAGGACCAGGTCGCGGCGCTCCACGCGCTCGCCGCCCGCCACGGCGACCTCGACCTCGGCCGGGTCGGGGTGCGCGGCTGGTCCTACGGCGGCTACCTCGCAGCCATGGCCGTGCTGCGCCGCCCCGACGTCTTCCACGCGGCGGCGGCCGGGGCCGCGCCGACCGACTTCCGGCACTACGACACGGCGTACACCGAGCGGTACCTGGGCCTTCCGCAGGAGCACCCGGAGGTCTACGAGCGGGACTCGCTGCTACCCGACGCGCCGAAGCTGTCCCGCCCGCTGCTGCTGATCACGGGCCTGGCCGACGACAACGTCCACCCGTCCCACACCCTGCGCCTCTCCCGGGCGCTGACGGACGCCGGCCGCCCGCACCAGCTGCTGGCCCTCCCCGGCGTCACCCACATGACCCCGGGCGGCACCCGGGAGAAGCTGATGGCCCTGGAACTGGAGTTCTTCCGTCGGGAACTGTCCTGAGCACGGTCTCTTGTGCCCCGCCGGCCGGCCGGACGGTCAGGGCCGCGGGGCGAAGACCATCCGGATCAGGGCGGTGAAGGCCACGGCTGCCACCGGCGCGTACCACCAGCGCCGCAGCCGGCCCGTGTTCACGCAGACCGCCGTGACCGCGACGGCCAGGAGCTCCACCGACAGGCCGAGCACGGCCATCAGCCGGACGGTCTGCGTCACCGACCGATCCCAGGGCCCCTCGGACTCGGTGAGCAGCGCGCTGTAAAGGAAGAAGCCCGCCACGGTGTGCAGCGCCAGCAGGAGGACCGCCGATGCGGCCGTCATCGTGCGCAGCGGGTTGCGGTGGACCCTCCCGGACTCCGGATCAGCAGTCATGGCCAAGACCCTAACCACGCGGTCGGCACCGTACGGCAGTGCCCCGGGGACGCCTTCGGCCCCGGGGCACCGCCGCTTCCCATGGGTCCCCGTCAGTCACCAGGGAAGTGGCAGGCCACCTCGCGGGAGGCGGCGGGTCGCAGGAGCGGACGGTCGGTGCGACAGATCTGCTGCGCCTTGGGACAGCGCGGGTGGAAGGTGCAGCCCGGGGGTGGAGCGGCCGGGCTCGGCGGGTCGCCGAGCAGCACGATCCGCTCCCGCCGCCGCTCCGCCGCCGGGTCGGGCAGCGGGACGGCGGACAACAGCGCTCGGGTGTACGGGTGCTGCGGGTTCTCGTAGAGGGACTTCTTGTCCCCGATTTCCACGATCCGGCCGAGGTACATGACGGCGACCCGGTCGCTGACGCGTTTGACCACCGACAGGTCGTGGGCGATGAAGACGTAGGCGAGGCCGAGTTCGGCGCGCAGCCGTTCCATCAGGTTGACGATCTGGGCTTGGACGGAGACGTCCAGTGCGGAGACCGGCTCGTCGGCGACGATCAGTCGGGGGCTGGTGGACAGTGCGCGGGCGATGCCGATGCGCTGGGCCTGGCCGCCGGAGAACTCGTGCGGGTAGCGGTCGATGTGCTCGGGGATCAGGCCGACGAGCTCCATCAGCTCGGCGGCTCGGCGGCGGGCGTCCCCCGCGCTCCAGCCCTGCACCAGCAGCGGGTCGGAGATGATCCGGGCCACGGTCTGGCGGGGGTTGAGGGAGGAGTGCGGGTCCTGGAAGACCATCTGGACGTGCTTGCGCAGCGGGCGCATGGCGGACGGGGAGAGGCGGCTGATGTCCCTGCCCTCGAAGGCCACTCGGCCCGAGGTGGGCTCCAGCAGCCGCACCAGCATCCGGCCGGTGGTGGACTTCCCGCAGCCCGACTCGCCGACCAGGCCGAGGGTCCGGCCGGCCGCCAGGTCGAAGGAGACCCCGTCGACGGCGCGCACGGGCGCCCCCCGGCGCCCGGTCACGGATCGTCGACCGGGGAAGGTCATGGTGAGGTCCTGTACGGACAGCAGCGGCGCGGCCGGGTCGGGTCCGGCGGCGGCCTCGGCTACGGCCCGGACTGCGGCCTGAGCTGCTGCCTGATCTGCTGCCTGATCTGCGGCATTCGCGGAAGGATCGGCTCCGACGGTCATCGGGACACCCCCGGGGCGGTCGTAGGGAACACGGGCGCGGGGTCGCCCGGTGGTGTCGCGGCGGATCCCGCGAAATGGCACGCGGCCAGCCGCCCCGACGCGCCGTACGGGACGGGTGCGGGCCGCTCGGCCGAGCAGCGCGCCCTCCGGTCGTCCGGGCCGGCCGCGGCCACGGGGCAGCGCGGGGCGAAGGCGCAGCCGGGGGCGGGTGCGAGGAGGGAGGGGGGGGAGCCGGGGATGAAGGGCAGGGGAACGTCGTCGGCGGTGTCGAGGCGGGGCAGCGAGTCGAGCAGGCCCCGGGTGTAGGGATGGGCGGGGTCGGCGAACAGCTCGTCCACGGGGGCCCGTTCGGCGGCCCGGCCGCCGTACATGACGAGCACCTCGTGGGCGACGCGGGCTACGACGCCCAGGTCATGGGTGATCATCACGACGCCGAGTCCGCGTTCCTGCTGGAGTCGGGCGATCAGTTCCAGGATCTGCGCCTGCACGGTGACGTCCAGGGCGGTGGTCGGCTCGTCGGCGATCAGCAGGTCGGGTTCGCAGGCCAGGGCCATGGCGATCATGGCGCGTTGGCGCATGCCGCCGGAGAACTGGTGCGGGTACTCCCCGGCGCGGCGGGCCGGTTCCGGGATGCCGACCTCGCCGAGCATGTCGACGGCGCGCCTGCGGGCGGCGGCCCGGCGGGCCTTGAAGTGCACGCGGTAGTGCTCGGCGATCTGCTCGCCGACCGTGTAGTAGGGGTGCAGGCTGGAGAGCGGGTCCTGGAAGATCATGGCCATCCGGCGGCCGCGGACCTTGGACAGTTCCCGTTCCGGCAGCCCGGTCAGCTCGCGTCCGGCCAGCGCCACGGATCCGCTGACCTCGACCGGGCCGCGGTGCAGGCCCATGACGGCGAGCGAGGTGACGGACTTGCCGGAGCCGGACTCGCCGACGATGCCGAGGGTGCGGCCGGCCTCGACGGTGAAGCCGATCGAGTCGACGGCCCGCACGGTCCCGCGCCCGGTGGTGAAGGTGACGCTCAGGTCGCGTACGTCGAGGAGCGGAGCGGCCGTGGCCATCAGTACCTCACTCTCGGGTCGATGACGGCGTACAGGAGGTCGACGAGGAGGTTGGCGACGACGATGAAGAAGGCGGCGAGCAGGGTGACGCCAAGAACCACGGGCTGGTCGGAGTTGACCAGGGCTCCGTAGAACAGCCGCCCGATGCCGGGGAGTCCGAAGATGGACTCGGTGATGACGGCTCCGGCGAGCAGTCCGCCGAGGTCCATGCCGAAGATGGTGAGGATCGGGGTCATGCCGGAGCGCAGCCCGTGTTTGACGACGACCGTGCGCTCGGGCATGCCCTTGGCGCGGGCGGTGCGGATGTACGGCTCGGCCATCGCCTCGATCATCGAGCCGCGGCTCTGGCGCGCGTACATGGCGGCGTAGAGCAGGGCGAGCGCGATCCAGGGCAGGGTCAGGTTGGTGGCCCAGGCGAGCGGGTCCTCGGTGAAGGCCCGGTAGGTGGGGTAGGGCAGCAGGCCGGCGATGCGGATGACGCCGTAGATGAGCATGACGGAGGTGAAGTACACGGGCAGGGACGCGGCGGCGACGGCGCCGACCATCAGGGCCTTGTCGGTGGCGGTGTCCTTGCGCAGGGCGGCGGTGACCCCGGCGCCGAGGCCGAGGAGCAGCCACAGCACGGCGGCGCCGACGGCGAGGGAGGCGGAGACCGGGAGCCGGTCCATCAGCAGGTCCCACACGGGCAGCGAGTTCTCGTAGCTGTAGCCGAGGCAGGGGAAGTCGCAGGCGACGGCGTACTGGCCGGTTCCCAGGGTCCGGCCGGTGAAGATGCCGGTGAGGAAGTCGGTGAACTGGCGCCACAGGGGCTGGTCGAGGCCCAGGTACGCGCTTACGTCGGCCAGGCGTTCGGCGCTGCAGGTCTTGCCGCAGGCGGCCGCGGCCGGGTCGGCGGGCAGGACGTAGAAGATGAGGAAGGTGACTGCGGCGATGGCGAGGAGCACGCCGGCGAGGGCGAGCAGCCGGCGGGCGAGGTAGAGGATCAACTGCGGCCGCCCCTCGGGTCGAGGATGTCGCGCAGGGCGTCGCCGAGCAGGGTGAAGGCGAGCACGGCGAGGAAGAGGAAGACGCTGGGGATGACGAAGTACATGGGGTCGGTCTCGTAGTAGGCCACGGACTCGGCGATCATCTGGCCCCAGGAGGGGGTGGGCGGGCGGACGCCGACGCCGAGGTAGCTGAGGGCGGCCTCGGTGCTGATCATTCCGGGGATCAGCAGGGTGGTGTAGGCGATGACCGGGCCCGAGACGCCCGGGAGGATGTCGCGGGTCAGGATCCGCCAGGGTCCGGAGCCACGCACGCGGGCGGCGTCGACGTACTCGCGGTGTTTGAGGGAGAGGGTCTGGCCGCGGACCACGCGGGCGACGCCGGGCCAGCCGAAGACCCCGATGACGACCGTCATCAGCACGATCCGGTTGACGTCCTTGGCCACGGACAGCATCGCGATCATGAAGATCAGCGAGGGGAAGGACATGGTCAGGTCCATGAGCCGGGACAGGACCGCGTCGGTGCGTCCGCCGAAGTAGCCGGCGGCGATCCCGGCGGCGGTGCCGACGACCACCACGATGGCGGTGCCGGCGAAGGCGATCAGGAGGGAGACCTGCGCGCCGTGGATGACGCGGGCGAACAGGTCGCGGCCGGTGACGGGTTCGACTCCGAGCCAGTGCTCGGGGCTGATCCCGCCGAGGGTGCCGAGCGGCTGTCCCCCGAGGTAGGGGTCGATGGCGGTCTTGTCGAACTCGCTGGGGGACCAGCCGCCGAGGGCGCCCAGCCAGGGGGCGGTGACGGCCATGAGGACGAAGAGGAGGACGACGCCGAGGCTGACGCGGACGGCGGGGCGGCGGCGGAGTTCGCGCCGGGCGAGCTGCCAGGGGCTGCTGCCGGGCGCTGCGGCGGGCCGGGCCGGGGCGGGGTCGGGGACCGGTGCCGGTGCTGTGGTGGTCATGGCCGCGGGGATCCTTCGGGCCCTCAGCCCTGGCTCTTCGAGGGGTCCTTGAGGCCGACGGTCCCGTAGTCGATGGTGCCGGTCCACACCGGGTGGCCGAAGGCGCCCGCGATGTTGGTGCCGACGAGAAGGGGCTTGCGCTCCAGGAGGAGCGGGACGTTCGGGGACTTGGCCATCAGGGCGGCGTCGAGGTCGATCCAGGCCCGGTTGGCCTCCTTGGCGTCGGCCATGGCGTTGATCTCGTCGATCCGCTTCGTGGTGGCCTCGTCGCGGAACTGGCTGTAGTTGCCCTGGTTTCCCTTCTCCTTGATGGTGCGTCCGTCGAAGACGAACGGGATCCAGGTGGAGCCGGAGGGGTAGTCGGGGCACCAGCCGGTGAGGGTCATGTCGGGGGTGGTGGAGAGGTCGCCGATGACGTCGTAGTAGGCGCCCGGGTCGACGGTGTCGATGACGACCTCGATGCCGGCGCGGGACAGGCCCTGCTGGATGGCTTCGGCCTTGCCCTTGTCGCCGGTGGAGACGGAGAGGGAGACCTTCAGGGACTCCTTGCCGGCGGCCTTGAGGAGTTCCTTGGCCTTGGTCGGGTCGCCGGCCGGGGCGATCTTCAGGACGTCGGCCTGCTTGCCTCCGGAGAGGGCCGGCGGGAGGTAGGCGGTGGCGATCTCGTTGAGGGCCGGGCCGCCGCCCGCGGTGATGACGGCCTCCTTGTCGACGGCGTACTGCATGGCCTCGCGGACCTTCGGGTCGTTGAAGGGGGCGCGGGAGTTGTTCAGGTGCAGCATTTCCGTACAGCCCTGGGACTCGGCGAGCAGCCGGGCCTTGATCTCCGGCTTGGGCAGCACCTTGGGGGCGCTCTCGGGGCGCATGTCGGCGTACTGGACGGTGGAGGCGTCGGCGCCCTCGCCGGCGATGATCCGGTCGTCGATCTGGCCGCCCTTGAGGCCCATGACCACCACGAAACGGTCCGGGTAGGCCTTGCGGACGGTGTCGGTCCCCGGGTCCCAGTGCTCGTTGCGGACCAGGACCAGCTTCTTGTCGCGGTCGTACGACTCGATCTTGTACGGGCCGGAGGAGAAGGGGCGGGCGTCGTACTGGGTGCCCTTCTCCTGGGCCGGGGGCACGGGCGCGAAGGTCGGCAGGGTGGCGGTCGCGGAGAACTCGGCCACCGGGCGCTTCAGTTCGAAGACGATCGTGCGGTCGTCGGGGGTCTTGACGGAGTCCAGGTGCTGCCCCTGGAGCGGGCCCTTGTAGCCCTCGGTCCCGGCCAGGTACTGGGCGGCGTAGTCGGGGCCGCCGGTGAGGTCGGGGCTGAAGGACCGCTCGACGTTGTACTTGACGTCCTGGGCCTTGACCGGCGTGCCGTCCTCGTACTTGACGCCCTCCTTCAGGGTGAAGGTCCAGGTGCGGCCGCCGTTGGAGGGGGTGCCGAGGTCGGTGGCGAGGTCGGGGACCAGCTCGCTGCCGGCCTTGCCGGGTTCGGCCTTGAAGGTGACGAGCGTGCGGTAGAGCAGCCGGGTGCCGAAGTCCATGGTCGGCATGGTCCAGTTGCGGGCGGGGTCGAGGTGCGCGAAGTCCTGGTTGGACAGGACGGTGAGGGTGCCGCCCTTGACCGGGGTCCCGCCGAGGACCTTGCCGTCGTTGGCGGCGGCGGGGTTGACGCCGCCCGCACCGGACGGGCCCTTCTTGGTGTCGGAGCAGCCCGAGGCGCCGAGTGCGAGAGCCGCCACCAGGGCGGTGGCGAGGGCGAGTTGGGTGCGCTTGGTCATGGTCACTCCAGTGAAGGGCCGCGCTCTAGGATGTGACCGGTAACATAGTAATGTGAAATTGCACTGACAAGGGGTTGGTGCCGCCGTTATCCAGCCGTGTCCAAAGCGGCCGGTCGCGGCGCGTCGGCACGACAGCCGACCCGGCGGGCGGGAACATGCCGGGTGTGATCACGCAGGCCAAGGCCACGCAGCGGAGCAGGAGTTCACGACGGCAACCGGGACCGTCGGAACCGGGGCGGCGGGACTTCCTCACCGCGGTGGGGGCCGTGGCGGCGACCTTCGCGCTCGGGGTCCCCGCGCGGGCCACCGCCGATGCCCGGGACGCAGCCACCGCCGCCGAGTACGTCGACGTCCAGCTCCTCGACATCACCGACCTGCACGGCTACCTGCAGGGCGCACCCGGCAGCAACTCCGTCATCGTCGGCAACGGCGGCCGCAGCTACACCGTCGGCGGCGTCGCGTACATGGCCGCCCACCTCGAACGACTCCGCGAAGGACACCCCAACTCCCTGTTCTTCACCCCCGGAGACGCCTTCTCCGGCTGGGAGTTCGACGCCGCGGCCTTCGCCGACGAGCCGACCATCGAGGCCCTCAACCGCATGGGGCTCGACTTCGCGACGGCCGGCAACCACGAGTTCGACAAGTCCCCCGCCATGCTCCGGCGCCACATGGAGCAGGGCGTCCCGTTCCCGGTCGAGGGTCGCGACACCTCCTTCACCGACTCCTCCGGCCTGCGCTTCCACGGCGCCGACTTCCGCTACTACAGCGCCAACCTCGTCCGGGTCCAGGACGGGACGACGGTCCTGCCCGCCTACCACGTCGAGCGGGTCCCCACCGCCGACGGCCGGGAACTGCCCCTCGGGTTCATCCACCTCACCGCCGTGGGCAGCGAACGCTTCCCGGGCTCCTACCAGCCGGGCCTCGCCACCCTCGACGCGGTCGCCACCGCCGACCACTACGCGGCCCTGCTCAAGAGCCAGGGCGTGAACGCGATCGTGCTCAGCCTGCACGACGGGGCGGTGGCGGGAGCCGACTTCAACAGCGGCGTCGACCCCTCGGGCCCGGCCCTCGACCTCGCGCTGCGGGTCTCGCCGGACATCGACGCGATCGTCACCGGCCACTGGCACACCCGGTTCAACATGATGGTCCCCGACCCGAACGGCGTCCCCCGCCCGTTCGTCGAGGCCGGCTGCTACGGCCAGGTCATCAACGAGATCAACCTGCGGCTCGACCCGCTCACCGGCCGGGTGGTCCGGGAACTGACGGTGTCCACCAACCATCCCAACACGCGCGACATCGCCCCTCATCCGGAGCTGCAAGGGGTCGTCACCTACTGGGCCGGACAGGCCGCCGCGCGCGACCGGACCCGGATCGGGCAGCAGAGCGGCTCCTTCCTGCGCACCCGGAACTCGGCGGGCGAGAGCACCATGGGCAACCTGGCCGCCGACTGGGCGCTGTGGGCGGGCAGCAGGCCCACCGACCCCGAGAACGACGCCAACGTCCACCCCAACGTCCCGGCCGAGCTCGCCGTGATCGCCGCGGCGCCCCGCGTCGGCCAGGCGGTCATCGCCGGGGACCTCGTCCTCGACGCGGCGTCGGGCGGCACCGTCACCTTCGGCAACGCCTGGCGGGCCATCGGGTTCGGCGATCCGATCGTCAGCGCGTGGGTGACCGGACAGCGGATCCACGACGCGCTGGAGGAGCAGTGGACGACGGCGGAGGGCGGCGAACTGCGCTTCGCTCCCCTCGCCGTCTCGCGGAACGTGCGCTACAGCTTCGACGCGCGGGGGGCGGTCGGGGACCGGGTGGATCCCGCGGAGGTCTTCATCGACGGCCTCCCGCTGGACCTCGGCCGCAGCTACCGGCTCGCGGCCCCCTCGTACACGCTCCTAGCGAGCGACGGCTATCCGGCCCTCTCCGAGTTCCAGGAGCCCTACCGGCACCAACGGGACTTCGAGAGCTTCGTGGCGTACGTACGGGAGGCGGGGGTGTTGGCCCCGCAGCCCAGGGGGCGGGTCACGGCGGCGAACGCGGGCGCCGCGGCGGCCGACGTGGGCGCCGTGGTGGACCCGCCGGTGCTGCTCCTGCCCGACGGCACCCCGGTACCGCGCCCGGAGGCGGCGATCATCGCGGCGGACCGGCCGCTTCCGGCCCGCGGCGGCGGCCGCCCGCCCTGCTGATCCGGCGCCGAGCGCCGGGAGGCTACTGGAGACCGGAGCCGAGGCCTCCGGGGACGCGACCGACCGGTTCGTCGCGGCCCTGGGCCCACAGGGAGCGGACGTGGCCGAGGTGGCGGAGCATGCACTCCATCGCCGCCTCGGCGTCGCCGCTCAGCATCAGGTCGAGCAGCTCGATGTGTTCCTCCGCCGAGGAGACCAACTTGCCGGCCTCGTCCAGGCCGGTCAGTCCGTAGAGCCGGGACCGCTTGCGCAGGTCGCCGACCGTCTCCACCAGCCGGTCGTTGCCCGCGAGGGCCAGCAGGGAGAGGTGGAAGCGGCGGTCGGCCTCCAGGTAGCCGATGAGGTTGTGCTCGCGCGCGCTGGTGACGATCTCCTCGGCGACGGGACGCAGCGCCTCCAACTGCTCGGCCGTGGCGATCTTCGTGATCCGGCCGATGGTCGGCACCTCGATCATCGTGCGCAGCTCGGTGAACTGGTCCAGGTCGCGCTCACTGACCTCGGTGATCCGGAAGCCCTTGTTGCGGACCGGCTCGACCAGCCCTTCCCGGGCCAGGTCGAGCATGGCCTCGCGGACGGGGGTGGCCGAGACGCCGAGTTCGGCCGCGAGGCCCGGTGCGGAGTAGACGCTCCCGGGGCGCAGCTCACCCGCTATCAGCGCGGCCCGCAGGGCGTGCCCGACCTGGTCGCGGAGGCGTTCCTGGGCCTTGATGAGACTGTGCTGCTTCAGGTCACCCATTGCATTTCCTCCGAGACCCCCGTACACCGCCGACGAGGAGAGGACCAGCGTACAATGTCACGTTGCGCTGCTCACACTCCGGCGGCCTCGTACAGCGCGACCGCCACAGCGAGATCTTCCCAGGCCATGCCCACGCTCTTGAAGAGTTGTGGACAACTCCGCGGCCCGCCCACCGGCATCCGGCCGCCCACCAGATCGGCGAGGGTGCCGGTGATGTGACCGGGCCCGATGGCCCCCTCGGCCTCCGGGACCAGCAGGTCCCCCGCCTCGCGCAGCGCCGCCGCCCGGGACTCCACGTACACCGCCGCCCGTCGCACGAGGGCGGTGTCCGTCTCCCGGGCCGTCGGCTCGTGCGAGCCGACGGCGACGACGGTGGCCTCCGGCCCGACGAGGCGCCCGTCGAAGAGCGGTTCCCGGGCCGTGGTGCAGCAGATCACCAGGTCGGCGTCGGCCACCGCCTTCGGGGTGCCGGTCCGGGCGGCCGGGCCCAGGGTGCGGGCGTACGCGGCGAGCCGCTCCGCGCCCCCCGGGTCTCGGGCGACCACCACCACCTCGGCCAACTCCCGCACGGCCAGCACCGCTTCCAGATGCCCGTGCGCCTGCGGCCCCGACCCGAAGAGCACCAGGCGCAGCGGCCGCCCGGCGGGCGCCAGGTGGCGCAGCGCGAGGGCGGAGACCGCCGGGGTGCGCAGGGTGGTCAGCGCCGCGCCGTCCATCAGGGCCAGCGGGCGCAGGGTGGGCCCGTCCAGGAGGAGGTAGGAGCCGGTGATCCTGGGCAGCCCGCGCGTAGGGTTCCCGGGCGCGACCCCGGCGATCTTCACCCCGGCGTACGCGCCGGACGCGGCGGGCATCAGGAGCAGTTCGCCCCCGCCCGGCACGTCGATCGCGGAACGCGGCGGGCAGCTCTCCGGGTCGAGGCCGCCGTGCAGGGCGGCGGCCACGGCGTCGGCGGCCGCCGCCGGACCGAGCAGGGCGGCCATCGGTCCGGCGGCGAGCTGGGGGACGCCCGTCACAGGAGGAATCCGGTGCCGAGGGCGTCGTGCGGGTCGACCACGAAGGCGTGTTCGCCGGTGCGGTGGGCGGTTCCGGTGACCTCGGTGACCCCGCCGTCCAGCATCCGCCCGGTGAACACCGTGCCCGTGACCGACTCGTGCAGCAGGTCCTCGCCCGGGCCGAGCCGCCCGTCCTCGGCGAGCAGCGCCAGCCGCGCCGAGGTGCCGGAGCCGCAGGGCGAGCGGTCGATCTGCCCGTCGGCGAAGACGGTGACGTTGCGCTGGTGGGGCCCGAAGGGGGTGTCGGGCAGCTCCTCGTGGAGGATCACCCCGTAGACCCCGGAGAGCAGCGGGCCGGCCGGGTGCCAGGTGGCGGGGTGGGTGGCCAGCGCCGCCCTGATCTCCTGTCCGGCCCGCACCAGGGCGGGCAGCGCCGCCCGGTTGACGTCCAGGCCGAGGTCGCGCGCGCGGACGGCGGCGTAACAGGCCCCGGCGTGCGCGATGTCCACCTCGGCGAGTCCGAACGAGGTGGCGACGGGCACCTTGCGGGCCCCGACCCGGGCCGGGACGTTGCGGAAGGTGACCCCGGTGGTGCGGCCTCCGCCGCGGTGGACGGTGGCGGTGACCCGCCCGGACGGTACGTCGATGCGCACCGGGGCGTCCCCGTCGTCCGGGGCCGCGACCCGGCCGGTGTCCACGGCCCAGACCCCGAGGGCCATGGTGCCGTGGCCGCAGGCGGTGGAGTAGCCGTCCTTGTGCCAGAACAGCACGCCGAAGT
Source organism: Streptomyces sp. NPDC091682 (assembly GCF_044756625.1). Lineage (NCBI taxonomy): Bacteria > Bacillati > Actinomycetota > Actinomycetes > Kitasatosporales > Streptomycetaceae > Streptomyces > Streptomyces sp. NPDC091682. The sequence goes on from NZ_JBIVTH010000003.1 coordinate 469,739, forward strand.
GGGCGCCGTCGTCGTCGGCCGGGACCACGAACCCTCCGTACATCCCGGCGTGCCCGCGCGGCTCCTGCACGAGCAGGCGCCGTACGTCGTCCAGCGCGCCCCGGCGCGGGGCCGTCCCGGAACCGCCCGGGCCGATGACGGTGGCGCAGCGCTCGGCGACGGTGTCCCCGGGGACCGGCGGCATCCCTTCCCGTGCGCAGTCGACGATCCGGAAGGGCTCGCCGGCGGTGTGGTAGTCCACCGTGCGGACGGTGATCACAGGAGGAACCCTCCGGGGAAGGGGTCGGTGGGGTCGAGGAAGTACTGGGCGGTGCCGGTGATCCAGGCCCGGCCGGTGACCGTGGGGACCACGGCCGGGAGGCCGCCGACGGTGGTCTCTCCGACCAGCCGGCCGGTGAACTCGGTTCCGATGAAGGACTCGTTGACGAAGTCCGCGCCGAGCTCCAGCAGGCCGCGGGCGTGCAGCTGGGCCATCCGCGCGCTGGTCCCCGTACCGCAGGGCGAGCGGTCGAACCAGCCGGGGTGGATGGCCATGGCGTGCCGGGAGCGGTGGGCGTCGGAGCCGGGGGCGGCGAGGTAGACGTGCTTGACCCCGGCGATGGAGGGGTTCTCGGGGTGGACGGGCCGGTCGGGGCCGGCGTTGATCGCGTCCATCACCGCGAGGCCGGCGGCGAGCAGGTCGTCCCGCCGGGCCCGGTCGAAGGGCAGCCCGAGGGAATCGAGTTCGACGAAGGCGTAGAAGTTGCCGCCGTAGGCCAGGTCGTAGGTGAGCGCGCCGAAGCCGGGGACCTCGGTCTTGAGGTCGAGGCCGACGCTGAAGGAGGGCACGTTGGTGAGGGTGACGGCGGTCGCCGCACCGTCCTCGACCCGGACGTCCACGCTCACCAGCCCGGCCGGGGTGTCGAGCCGGACGGTGGTGACCGGCTCGACGACCGGCACCATGCCGGTCTCGACGAGGACGGTGGCGACCCCGATGGTGCCGTGCCCGCACATGGGGAGCAGGCCCGACACCTCGATGTAGAGGACCCCGTAGTCGGCGTCCGGGCGGGTCGGGGGCTGCAGGATCGCGCCGCTCATCGCGGAGTGCCCGCGCGGCTCGTACATGAGCAGGGTCCGGACGTGGTCCGTGTGCTCGATGAAGTGGAGTCGCTTCTCGGCCATGGTGGCGCCGGGGATCACCCCGACTCCTCCGGTGATGACCCGGGTCGGCATGCCCTCGGTGTGCGAGTCCACCGCGTGGTAGACGTGGCGCGTACGCATGTGCGGTCCCCCGGTGACTAGTTGAGGCCCTCGGCGAGGGCCTTCTCGGTAGCGGCGCGGACGGCGGCCTCGGTCTCGCCGGTGAGCGGGAAGCGCGGCGGGCGGGTGGCGCCGCCGGGGCGCCCGGCCAGGTCCATGGAGAGCTTGATGGCCTGGACGAACTCGGTCTTGGAGTCCCAGCGCAGCAGCGAGTGCAGGGACTTGTAGAGCGGCAGGGCGGTCTCCAGGTCCCCGGCGACGGCGGCCCGGTAGAGCTGGGCGCAGGAGCGCGGCAGGGCGTTGGGGTAGCCGGCGATCCAGCCGACGGCGCCCGCGAGGGCGAGTTCGAGGAGGACGTCGTCGGCGCCGATCAGCAGGTCGAGGCCGGGGGCGAGCTCGGCGATCTCGTAGCCGCGGCGCACGTCCCCGCTGAACTCCTTGACGGCGACGATGGACCCGTCTGCGTGGAGCCGGGCGAGCAGGTCCGGGGTCAGGTCCACCTTGGTGTCGATGGGGTTGTTGTACGCGACGACGGGCAGCCCGGCGCGGGCGACCTCGGCGTAGTGGGCGCGTACGGCGTCCTCGTCGGCCCGGAAGGCGTTGGGGGGCAGCAGGAGTACGGAGCCGGCGCCGGCCTCGGCGGCCTGATCGGCCCAACGGCGGGCCTCGGCGCTGCCGTAGGCGGCGACGCCGGGCATGACGCGGGCGCCGTCGCCGGCCGCCTCGACGGCGGTGCGCACGACGGCCGCCCGCTCCTCGTCGGTGAGGGTCTGGTACTCCCCCAGGGAGCCGTTGGGGACCACGCCGTCGCAGCCGTTGGCGATCAGCCAGGCCACGTGCTCGGCGTACGCGTCGTGATCGACGGTGAGGTCCTCGCGCATCGGGAGCGCGGTGGCGACCATGATTCCGTGCCAGGGGCGGGTGCGGGGCGCGGGGGTGTGCGCGTGGGTCATGTGAGAGCTCCCTAGTGTGGTGTGTGACATTTTACTAGCGGGTGTGGCGCGGCCACAAGGGCCGCGGCGCCCCGATCAGTGCTCGGCGCAGGGAAGTTCGGCGAGGTGGCGCAACGGAACGGGGCAGGACAGCGGCCGCCGGTCGGGCACGGGTTCCTCCCCGGCCAGGGCCGCGACGGCCGGGCCGCACATCCGGCCCTGGCACCAACCCATGCCGGCCCGGGTGAGGAGCTTGACGCTGCGGGCGTCCCGCGCGCCGAGGTCGCCCACGGCCTCGCGGATCCGCCCGGCCGACACCTCCTCGCAGCGGCAGACGACGGCGTCGTCGCGGAGCCAGCCGGTCCACCCCTCGCCGGGACGGTGGGCTGCGGCCATCACGTCGGCGAAGGCGCGCAGCCGGGCCCGGCCGCGGGTGAGCCGGGACCCGGGCAGCGCACCCGCGATGGAGTGCGCGGCCAGTTCGCCCTCGGTCAGGGCCAGTTGGGCCCCGCCAATGCCACCGGTCTCACCCGCCGACCAGATGCCCGGGACGGAGGTCCGCTGCTCGGCGTCGAGGACGAGGGCGACGGTGCCGTCCGGGCCGGTGCGGGTTGCGCAGCCGAGGCCGGTGGCGAGTTCCAGCTGGGGCACCAGCCCGTGGCCGACGGCCAGGGCGTCGCAGGGGATCCGGCGGCCGGTACCGGGCAGCGGTCGCCAGTCGCGGTCGAGCCGGGCCACGGTGACGGCCTCGACCCGGTCGGTGCCGTGCGCCTCGGTGACGGCGTGCCGGGTGAGGAGCCGGACGTGGTGGCGGGCCAGCGCCCCGCCGTAGGTGGCGGCCTCGACGAGCTTGCCGGGGTTGCGCAGCAGGGCGGGGACCCGGCCCGCGTACGCGGTGTAGGCGGCGGCCTCCACCACGGCGGGCACGACGGCTCCGGCGGCGGCGAGCGACCCGGCCACGGCCAGCAACAGCGGCCCACTGCCCGCGACGACCACCCGCCGGCCCGGTAGGACCAGCCCTGCCTTGAGCATGGCCTGCGCCCCGCCGGCCCCGACCACTCCCGGCAGGGTCCAGCCGGGGAAGGGCAGTTGCCGCTCGTAGGCGCCGGTGGCGATGAGCACGGCCCGGGCCGTGACGGTCGCGGCCCGCTCCTCGGGGGCGTGACCGGCGACGGCGTGCAGGATCCACTCGGTGGCGGGCGCGGCGTGCCCGCGGCGGTCCCCGGCCGCCCCGCCCGGGACGATCGTCCACACGTGGTGGAGCGGGAGGTAGGTGATCCGGCCGGCCGACTCGTGGGCGCGCAGGGCGGCTTCGCGGGTCGCGAACTGCGCCCAGCCGTGGTGCAGCGCCTCGGGTCGGGCCGCGCCCAGGCCCGGGGCGGGGTGGCGGTAGAACTGCCCGCCCGGGCGGTCGCCCGCGTCGAGGAGGGTCACCCGCAGGCCGAGGCCGGCGGCCGTGACGGCGGCGGCGAGGCCCGCCGGACCGGCCCCGACGACGGCCAGGTCGACCGGACCCGCGCCGGCGGGCGCGGGACCGGCGGCAGATGCCCGCTCCGACACGGCGGCGGACGCGGCGGGGGGATCCGCGCGACCCGCGCGACCGGCGGGCTCAGACGGCGAGGTCGGCACGGCCGGTTCCTTCCTGGGTGGTGACGGAGTCCCCCGGCCGGGCCGGGACCAGGCAGGCGCGCTGGTTCGGGCGGCCGTTGACGGTGACCAGGCAGTCGTAGCAGCTACCGATCCCGCAGAACGCTCCGCGCGGGGCGCCGCCCTCCCGCGTGGTCCGCCAGGCGAGGACGCCCGCGCTCCAGAGCACCGCAGCGATGCTCTGGCCGGGCAGGGCGGGCAGTTCCCGGCCATCGAAGGTGATCTCGTGCGCGGCTGCCGGGCTGCCGCCGACCAGCGCGCGGGGGCTGCGCATCAGTGCTGCTCCTCAGGGGTGTCGGTGGCGGCCGGGTCCACGGCGAAGCGGTCCGGACGGAACGGGTGGGCGGGGAGCGGCGGTTCGGCCCCCGTCAGGGCGGCGGCGATCAGCGCTCCGGTGGCGGGCGCCAGGCCGATGCCCGCGCCCTCGTGGCCGCAGGCGTGCAGCAGCCCGGGGCGCCGCGGGTCCGGGCCGATCGCCGGGAGGTGGTCGGGCAGGTAGGGGCGGAAGCCGTGGTAGGCGCGCATGACCCGGACGTCGGCCAGGACGGGGAAGAGCGCCGCCGCCTGGGCGGCCAAGCGGCGCAGGGCCTCCGTCGAGAGGGTGCGGTCGAAGCCGACCCGCTCCCGGGTGGCGCCGATCAGGACCGGGCCGGACGGGGTGCCCTCGACCACCGCCGAGGACTGCAGGGCGGCGGAGCCGCTGGCGACGTCCGCGATGTAGTCGGCGGCGTAGACCTTGTGCCGGACCACCCTCGGCAGCGGTTCGGTCACCAGGACGAAGCCGCGGCGCGGGAGGACGGGCAGGGTGACCCCGGCCAGCGAGGCGATGTGGCCGCCCCAGGTGCCGGCCGCATTGACCACGGCCGGGGCCAGGAGTTCGCGGCGCCGCGTGCGCACCCCGCGGACGGCGCCCCGGTCCAGCAGGATCTCCGTCACCTCCTCGCCGAGGTACACCTCGGCGGCCGGGGCTCCTGGCGCACCCGGGGCGCGCGCCGCGGCCAGCAGCCGGGCCGCCGCCTGGGCGGGCTGGACCTGAGCGTCCTGCGGGTAGTGGAAACCGCCCGCCAGACCCGGGGCCAGGTGCGGCTCCAGGTCGTGCAGAGTGTCCGCCGCCACTTCGACCGCGTCGACGCCGACCGCGCGCTGGCCCTCCGCGAAGTGCCGCAGGGCCTTCACGGTCCGTTCGTCGGGGGCGACGACGAGCCCACCCTTGGGCTCGTACTCGATGTCCGGCGGGAGGACCGCGGCGAGTTCGGTCCACAGGCGGGTGGACAGCAGGGCGAGGTCGAGTTCGGGTCCCGCCTCCTTGTCGGAGACGAGCAGGTTGCCTTCGCCGGCACCGGTGGTGCCGCCCGCCACGGGGCCCCGGTCGACCACGGCCACGGAGAGTCCGGCGCGGGCCGCGTAGTGGGCGCAGGCCGCCCCGACGACGCCGGCGCCGATGATCACGGCGTCCAGGGAGTGTCTCTTGAGCACGACAGTAATATGTCACATTCTTTAGGGCCTGCCCAGATGCCCGGGCCGGTCCCGCACCCCCCTCGGATGCGGGACCGGTCCGGTGCCGGGCGGGTGCCGATCAGCTGCGGAGGGGGCCCTCGCAGCTGTAACTGGAGGTGCCCGCGACCTTGTTGGTCCAGATCTCCACCGGACCGAAGGAACAGTTCATGTCGGCGAGGTTGTTCGAGGCCGCGCCCGCCCGGTCGAGGATGAAGTAGTCGACCGTCTCCGACATGTCCTTGAAGTTCTGGTCGTCGCTGCGCCAGTTCTTCAGGTTCGCGGTGATCCGGCCGGTGCAGGTGAAACGCCGCTTGCCCGGGTCGCCGTTCTCCACGCAGTCCGGGGTGTTGTACGTGGCCGTGGCGAAGGAGGACTTCACCGAGGCGAGCGCCGCGTCGCGCAGCCGGTCGTTCGGGGTGAAGGAGGTGTTCGGCACGTGGAGCTGGTCGACCTTGGCGATCTGCGCGTCCAGGAAACGGTCGTAGTCGCGCTGGAGGTAGGTGTCCGCGCCCGTCCGGTGGCGCCAGGCGTCGTACGCCGCCACGTCGTCGGCCCGCAGGTGCGCGTACATCTCGCGCAGCAGCGCGGGCTTCTCGGTCCACAGGAACTCGAAGAAGGTGCCCGCGTAGCTGTAGAAGCGGAAGCCGTCGCCGTCGTAAGTGGCGTTCAGCAGCTGCTCGACGCTCATGCGCGGGCCGCCGCCGGCCGTGTCGCTGATGATGCTCTTGACGAGGGACTTGCGGACGGCGATGCCGTTGTCGCGGGTGGCGCCGTCGAAGAACTCGGCCGTGCCCTCGTCCATGGCGGTCGTCCGGTCGCCCTCGTACCAGGGGCCCTGGCCGAAGAAGCCGGGCACCGCGAAGCGGCCGTTGAGGTAATGCGTGTACTCGTGGCGGAAGAGCTCCTCGAGGGTGAGGGAGGAGTCCTGGGGGACGCGGCGCTGGTAGGTGTAGAAGGTGGCGCCGTTCTCGATGTAGATGCCGCCGTTGTTGGTGCCGTAGCCGGTCAGGATCGGGTGGTAGTTCACGTAGTCGGCGCGGGAGGCGTAGAGCACGATGTTGAGCGTGGAGTTGGGGTCGCCCGCGAGCGGCTGGTCGGTGCCGAGCACGCGGTGGTACTGGGCCTTGACCTGCTTGCTCGCGTAGTACAGCTGGTCGACGGTGGCCCGGTCCAGGGCGGTGCGGACCTTGATGGCGCCGTTGTCGTAGGAGTAGGTGTAGGGGAACAGCTGCTTCTCGATGTCCTCCTTGCACACCCCGTACGGTTTGCAGGCCTCGTAGAAGTTGAGCCAGGAGACGACCTTGGCCCACGGCTCGCTGCCGTCGCCGAAGGCGGCGCGGACGGGGCCGAGCATCGCGCCGAGGTCGGCGACGACCCGCTCCCGCAGGCCCTCGACCTGGCCGAAGCGGGCGTACTCGCTCAACGCGTCGCGCACCACCCAGGCGTTGCCCGTGCCCTTGAGGTGCGTGTAGGTGGAGAAGGCCTTGAAGGCGTCGCGGTAGGAGGCGTCGGCGGCCACCGCGGAGTGGAAGGCGGCGTCCTGGTTGCCCGGGTAGACACCCAGGTAGGTGACGGAGAGCGCGGCCAGCGCGGCGCCCGCCCAGCCCGCGTCGAGGTGGGTGGCCGGGTGGGCCGGGTCCATGGTGGCCAGCACCTTCTTGATGAGGCCGAGCTGGTGCTGGCGCAGGCCGGGTGCGCTGCCTGCGTAAAGGGCCTCGCGCAGGGTGCGGGCATTGCTGGGGGTCGCGTCGAAGGTGCGGGCGGCGGCGCCGAAGTCGGCGATGGCACGGCGCATGGCGTCGACGGTGGGGGCGTCGGTGACGTCGATCTCGGAGCGCGAGTAGTCGTGGTAGGCGACCGCGTGCAGGTACGTGAACATCTCCTCCAGATGGGAGGAGTTGCGCCCGTCATGGGCGGCGGCCAAGCCGGATATCCGGCGGGAGACGGCCTGGACGTGCGCGTCCGACATGACCGGGGCCAGGCGGGCGTCCCAGGTCCAGATGAGCCCGCGCAGACAGCCGTCGGCGAGGACGGCCTGGTCGCCGAGGAAGTCGGCGAACTGCTCGGGGGTCAGGCCGGTGATCCCGTCGAGGGTGCAGGGGACGCCCGCGGCGACGCTCTTCGCGGTGGGGGCCGCCTGGACCGCCTTGCCGCGCTTCTGCAGGTCGTCGACGGGCGCGGCGGCGGGTGTGGCCGCACCGGGGACCTGCCCGGTGATGTCCTGCCCGCCGGGGGCCGGGGCCGGCGCGGGGGTGTTGTCCTTCTGGTCGGCCAGGCGGTCGACCTCGTCGAACGGGTTCCCCGTGGGGCCGGGGGCTGTGGCGGGGGCGGCCTGTGCGCCGGTGAAGGTGGCCGGGGCCGCGAACTCTGCGGCCTGCGTGGTGGCCTGCCCCGCGGTGGCGAGGAGGGTCACGGCCACGGCGGAGGCGAGGAGGGAAGAGCGCACAGCTCTGTGCTTGAGCACCGAGGACTCCTGAAGGGAGAGGCGAGGTGGGGGGTGGTGCGTGAACTGCCCTGCGTCACACGGCGTTTGACGGGGATTAACGTGCCGCGGTGTGAGCTGTAACATAGTAATGTGAAATTGCACTGACAAGACCTGTGCGCCCACCAGTTCGCATCTTTCTTGAGGGAGTCCTCGTGACCGACGCGTCCACCCGCCTCAACACGGGCAGTCACGACCGCCCGGTGTCCCCGGAGTTGTCCCGGTTCATGGCGGGCCACTGGGCCGCGACCCCGCTGCCCTACTCCGCGCGCGTCCCCGGCCATGCCGTCACCCCGGCCCGCCGGGCGCGGCTCTCGGCCCGCTTCCCGGGCGAGCGGCTGATCGTCCCGGCCGGGGAGCTGAAGGTCCGCTCCAACGACTGCGACCACCGCTTCCGCCCGCACAGCGCGTACGCCTGGCTGACCGGCCTCACCGGCGAGGACCAGGCGGGCCACGTCCTGGTCATGGAGCCGTCGGGCCCGCACGCCCACGAGGCCGTGTTGCACCTGCGGCCGCGCTCGCCGCGGGCGGACGGGGACGGGGAGTTCTACCGGGACCGTCGGTACGGGGAGTTCTGGGTGGGCCGCCGGCCGGACCTCGCGGAGGCCGAACGCCTCACCGGCATCCGCTGCGCCCACCTGGACGAACTCGGCTCACCGGCCGGCCGCAACGCGGCCACCGACGCCGAACTCGCCTCCGCCCTCTCGGAGCTGCGCCTGGTGAAGGACGCGTGGGAGGTCGAGCAGCTCCAGCTGGCCGTCGACCACACGACGGCGGGCTTCGAAGACGTCGTACGGGCCCTGCCGCGCGCGCTGGCGCACCCGCGCGGCGAGCGCTGGATCGAGGGGGTCTTCGGCCTGCGCGCCCGGGCCGAGGGCAACGGCACCGGGTACGAGACGATCGCGGCGTCCGGCGCCCACGCCTGCACCCTGCACTGGATCCGCAACGACGGCCGGCTGAACGGGACGGAACTGCTCCTCCTGGACGCGGGCGTGGAGACGGACACCCTCTACACGGCGGACATCACCCGCACCCTCCCCCTGTCGGGCCGCTTCTCCCCCGTCCAGCGCCAGGTCTACGAACTGGTCCTGGCCGCCCAGGAGGCGGGCATCGCGGCGCTGCGCCCGGGGGCGAGCTTCGGGGACTTCCACCGGGCCGGGATGCGGGTGATCGCGGAGGGGCTGGCGGAGTGGGGCGTCCTGAAGGACGCGGAGGGCGACCTGCACCGGCGGTACACGCTGTGCAGCAGCGGCCACATGCTGGGGCTGGACGTCCACGACTGCGCGAAGGCGAGGGCGGAAACCTACCTGGACGGCGTCCTGGAGGAGGGCCAGGTCCTGACGGTGGAGCCGGGCCTCTACCTCCAGCCCGACGACGAAACCCTCCCGGCCGAGCTGCGGGGCATCGGCGTCCGCATCGAGGACGACCTGGTCATCACGGCGAACGGCGCCCGCCTGATGTCGGGCGCGCTGCCGCGCACGGTGGCCGGCATCGAGGACTGGATGGGCCACCTGCTGGAACGGTGACCGACGGGTCACTCCGCGAGGCCGGTGCGGGTCGCTCCGCGGGGCGGGTCCGGGTCGGCCTGCGGGCCGGGATCCGGGCCCGGTGTGGGCCGGTCCGCGGGGCCGGGGAGGGATGTCTCCTCGGCTCGCGCCAGGCGGGCACGTCTCGGCTGTGCGCGGTGGTTGCGCGCTCGTCCTGCGGGGACACCCCTCCCCGTCCCCGCTCCCCACGCGTCGGGCCGGCTCCGGGAACGAGGCCGGCGGTCCGTGGGTCCGGGTGACACTGTCGGAGCCCTGCCGTGGGGCGGGGACACGCCGGAGTGTCCCCGCAGGACGAGCGCGCACCACCGAGCACCACCGCGACATGCCGCACCGCGCGAGCCGAGGAGACACTCCGGCGGGGCACCGCCCCACACCACCCAGCCCCGCCGGCGCTTGAGGCGCAGGAGACGGGGCCAAGCCCCAACACCCCCGACCAGCCACAGCCAAGCACCGCGCAGCGACCCCGCACCGCACAGCAACCCCCGCGGGAGCCCCTAGGCGAGGACCGCCACCCCGTCCAGTTCGACCAGGGCCGCGTCGTCCCAGAGGCGGACCACGCCGATGACGGCCATCGCCGGATAGTCACGGCCCGCCGACCGCCGCCAGATGCGGCCCAGTTCGGCCGCGTGGGTCCGGTACGCCGCCACGTCCACCGCGTACACCGTCACCCGGGCCAGGTCCGCCGGGGTGCCGCCCGCCGCGGCCAGGGCCGCCAGGAGGTTGGCAAGGGCGACCTCGAACTGTTCCGGCAGGCTCTCGCCCACCACCTTGCCCGCCCCGTCCAGGGCGGTCTGGCCCGCCAGGAACACCAGCCGGCTGCCGGTCGCCGCGACCGCGTGCGAGAAACCCGTCGCGGGCGACAGCTCCGCCGGATTGATCCGCTCCAGGCTCATCGCGCCGCCACCGCCCCGTACAGCTCCTTCGCGATGATCGTGCGCTGCACCTCGCTCGCCCCCTCGTAGATCCGCGGTGCCCGTACCTCCCGGTAGAGGTGTTCGAGCAGGTGGCCGCGCTGGAGCGCGACCGCGCCGTGCAGTTGGACCGCGTGGTCGACCACGTACTGGGCCGTCTCGGTGGCCAGCAGTTTCGCCATCGCCGCCCGGCGCGGGACGTCCCCGGCCCCCCGGTCGTAGGCCCCGGCCGCCGCGTACACCAGCAGCCGGGCCGCCTCCGTACGGGTGGCCATCTCGGCCACCCGGTGCGCCACCGCCTGGAGATCGCTCAGCGTTCCGCCGAACGCGGTCCGGTCCGCCGTGTACGCGAGCGTCGCGTCCAGCGCGGCCCGGGCCATGCCCACCGCGAAGGCGCCGACGCTCGGCCGGAAGAGGTTCAGGGTGTCCATCGCGACGCGGAAGCCCCGTCCGGGTTCGCCGAGCAGGTCCCGCGGGCCGACCGGCACCCCGTCGAAGGCGAGGGAGCCGATGGGGTGCGGGGAGAGCATGTCCAGGGGTGCGCCGGAGAGTCCGGGGCGGTCGGCCGGGACCAGGAAGGCCGAGACCCCCTTCGCCCCCGGTCCCTCCCCCGTTCGGGCGAACACGGTGTAGAAATCCGCCTCGGGGGCGTTGGAGATCCAGCACTTCTCACCGCTGAGCCGCCAGCCACCCCCGGCGGCCGCCGCATCGGCTGTCGCGGCCAACGCCAGCGCCGCCGCGTCCGAGCCCGCCCCCGGCTCGCTCAGCGCGAAGGCCGCGACCGCCCGCCCGGTGCGCACCCGCGGCAGCCAGCGCTCCCGCTGCTCCTCGCTCCCGGCCCGCAGGACCGGGTACGCCCCGAGCCCCTGCAGGGCCAGCGCCGTCTCGGCCTCCGTGCAACCGTAGGCGAGGGATTCCCGCAGCAGGCACAGTTCCAGCGCGCCCGAGGCGAACACCCGCTCCAGCAGGCCCAGCTCCCCCAGCGCCGCCAGCAGCGGCCGGTTGACCCGCCCCGGTTCCCCTTTCTCGGCCAGTGGCCGCAGCCGCTGCACCGCCAGTGCGCGCAACTGCCCGCACCACTCCTCCTGGTCCACCCCGAGCGCGAATCCGGTCATCCGAACATCCCCGCATCTATCGCGTCCTGTTGACTGCCGTCACCATCACGATACGCTCCTGGAAGGACCTCCGGCCGTGGCCGGGGGAACCACCGCACGGCCGGCTCCACCCCACCCCGGACCGCTGCAAGGGGGGCGACCCGCCTTGGACCTCAAGCCTTCCGCTCACACCGACACCTTCGCCCGTGACCACCTGCCACCCGCGGACACCTGGCCGGAGCTCCTCTTCGAGCTGCCCGAGCTGGCCTATCCGGACCGCCTGAACTGCGGGGCCGAGCTGCTCGACGCCACCATCGCCCGGTTCGGCCCGGCCGGCGCCGACCGCCCGGCCTTCCGCAGCGGCTCGGGCGAGGTGTGGTCGTACGGCGACCTGCGCCAGCGCGTGGACCGCCTGGCCCACACGCTCACCGCCGACCTCGGCGTGGTTCCCGGCAACCGGGTGCTCCTGCGCGGACCCACCGACCCCTGGCTCGCCGCCTGCTGGCTCGCGGTGATGAAGGCGGGCGCGGTGGCCGTCACCGTGCTGCCCCAGCAGCGCGCCCAGGAGCTGGCCACGGTCTGCGCGATGGCCCGGGTGGGGCACGCCCTGTGCCACGCGGACGTGCTGGACGACCTGGTGAAGGCCGAGGTGCCGGGGCTGCGGATCACCGTGTACGGGGGATCGGCCCCGGGGGACCTGCTCCGGCTGGCCGCCAGACATCCCGATCCCTTCCCGGCCGCCCCGACCTCCGCGGACGACGTGGCCCTGATCGCCTTCACCTCCGGGACCACCGGGCGGCCCAAGGGCTGCATGCACTTCCACCGCGACCTGCTCGCCGTCGCCGACACCTTCTCCCGCAGCGTGCTGCGGCCCCGCCCGGACGACGTCTTCGCGGGCAGCCCGCCGCTCGGCTTCACCTTCGGCCTCGGCGGACTGGTCGTCTTCCCGCTGCGCGCCGGTGCCTCGGCGCTGCTGCTGGAGGAGGCGGTGCCGCGCCGGCTGCTGCCCGCCCTCGCGGAGCACCGGGTGACGGTGCTGTTCACCGCGCCCACCGCCTACCGGACGATGCTGGACGCGCTGGGCCCGTACGACGTGGGCATGTACGACCTGTCGGCGCTGCGCCGCTGCGTCTCGGCCGGGGAGAACCTGCCCGCCGCCACCTGGCAGGCCTGGTACGAGCGCACCGGCCTGCGCATCATCAACGGCATCGGGGCGACCGAGCTGCTGCACATCTTCATCTCCGCCGCCGACGAGGACATCCGGCCCGGTACGACGGGCCGGGTGGTCCCGGGCTGGGAGGCCCGGGTGGTGGACCGGGCCGGCCGCCCGGTCCCGGACAACGAGCCGGGACTGCTGGCCGTGCGCGGCCCGGTGGGCTGCCGCTACCTGGCCGATCCCCGGCAGGGGGAGTACGTACAGGGCGGATGGAACCTGACCGGCGACACCTACGTGCGCGATCCGGAGGGCTACTTCCGCTACGTCGCCCGGGCTGACGACATGATCGTCTCGGCGGGCTACAACATCGCGGGCCCCGAGGTGGAGGAAACCCTGCTGCGCCACCCGGACGTGGTGGAGGCGGCGGTGGTGGGCCTCCCGGACGAGCGGCGCGGGCAGATCGTGGTGGCGTACACCGTGGCACGCGACGGTGCGGTGCTGACGGAGGAGGTCCTGCGCACCTTCATGCGGGCGGAACTGGCCCCGCACAAGTGCCCGCGCTCCTTCGTCTTCCTCCCGGCCCTCCCCCGTACCGCGACGGGCAAACTGCAGCGCTTCCGGCTGCGCGATCCCGGAGCCCGACCCGACCGGCCCGACAGGATCTAGAGTGAACCCGTGGTCGAGCAGCACACTCCGCGATCCCTGATCGTCACGTTCTACGGAGCCTACGGGCGGGCCTTCGAGGGCCCGGTCCCGGTGGCCGCGCTCATCCGCCTGCTGGGCGCGGCCGGCGTGGACGCCCCGTCGGTCCGCTCGTCGGTGTCCCGGCTGAAGCGGCGCGGCTTCCTGCTGCCCGAACGCGCGGCGGACGGCTCGGCGGCGTACGGGCTCTCCGAGGAGGCCCGGCAGCTGCTGGACGACGGCGACCGACGGATCTACGGCAGCCCGCAGCTGACGGACGAGTGGCTGGTGGCGGTGTTCTCGGTCCCCGAGCAGGAACGGAGCAAGCGGCACCTGCTCCGCTCACGGCTGGCCCGGCTCGGTTTCGGCGCGGTGGCGCCGGGCGTGTGGATCGCCCCGGCCCGACTGTCCGAGGAAACCGCGCACACCCTGGAGCGGCTGCACCTGACCCCGTACGTGGAACTCTTCCGCGGCGCCCACCTCGGTTTCGCCCCGACCGCCGAGGCGGTGGCCCGCTGGTGGGACCTGGCGGCCCTGGCCAAGCAACACGAGCAATTCCTCGACCTGCACGAACCCGTCCTGCGGCGGCTCCGGTCGGGCCCGGAGCCGACTACTGAGGAGGCCTACCGGGACTACCTCCGGGCCCTGGACACCTGGCGTCGGCTGCCGTACGCCGACCCGGGCCTGCCGCGCGACCTGCTCCCGGCGGACTGGCCGGGCGACCGGGCGGCGGCCGTCTTCGCCGAACTGCACGAACGGCTGCGCGACGTCGGGGCCGGGTTCGCGCAACCGTAGGCGGAGGGGATCGCGTCACGAGGTGGTGTGGCGCATTCCGATCTCCCTCCGCACCCGTTCCAGCCTCCGCATCCGTCCCCGCATCCGTCCCCGCCTCCGCCCCCGCGGCACCCATCGCCCCAGGCGCAGACCCGGCGCCAGGCACCGGTAGGGCCGGCCGGGCGGCGGGCCACGGGCCTCCTGCTGGTGGCGGCGGCGCTGGTCGGAGCCGTGGCCGGGTGGGCCGCCGTCGCACTCGCTTCGCACGCCCGCGCGTACTGCGACGCCGGTTGGGAGGCTGGCGGTCGGTTCGAGATGACCTTCCTGCTGGTGCTGATGGTGCCGGGGTGCGCCGTGCTCGCGCTGCTGATCGCCTTCCTCTCGCGACCGCTGCCCCTGTGGTCGCGGCCCGTGCCAGTCCTGCTCGTGCTCGCGGTGGTGGTGCTCGTCTTCTTCGCCTCGAAGGGGACGCTGGACGGCTACCCCGGGAACTTGGAGCGGTGCGGGCCGGACAACGTGCCGCCGTGGTGGCCGGGGTGGCTGCCCGCGTGAGAAATCCGGGTGCGGGCGGGCCGCGCGCCGCGCCACGATGGGTCATGACTTGGACCTTCACCACGGACCTGACGGCCTATCTGGCCGTGGCGGGCCCGGCCGCGGCCGCGCGGCCCGTCTCCAACACCCTTCTGCTGACCGTGGCCGACGGGCTGCAGCGCCGCGGGCCCGGTGCTTACGGCGACGGCACCCCCTTCTTCGGCTGGTGGACGGGGGCCGACGGCGTCGTCGCCGGCGGCCTGCTGTGCACCCCGCCGTTCCCTGCCGTGCTCGGCGTACTGCCCGGGGAGGCGGTCCGGGCACTCGGGGGCGTGCTCGCCGGCGAGCCGCTGCTCGCCGGGACGCACCGGTTCAACGCCCGCCGCCCGGACGCGGAGGCGCTGGCCGAAGTCTGGGGGCGCCCCAACCGGATCGCCGAGGAACTGCGCCTGTACCGGCTGGCCGGCCTGGTCGCCCCGGACCCCGCTCCGGCCGGACGGGCCCGGTCCGCCACCGGGTCGGACCTCCCGCTGCTGCTGGAGTGGACCACGGCCTTCAGAGCGGAGGTCGGCCTTCAAGGCAGCCCCTCCGAGGCCGCGCTGCGCGACCGGATCTCCTACGGCGGGCTCCGGCTGTGGGAGCACGCCGGGACCCCCGTATCGCTGGCCGGCTTCTCCCGCCCGATCGGCTCGACCTCCCGCGTCGGCCCCGTCTACACCCCGCCCGAGCACCGCGGCCGCGGCTACGCCGCCGGGGTCACGCACGCGGTGAGCGAAGCGGCGTACGCGGCCGGCGCCACCGAGGTCCTCCTCTTCACGGACCTGGCCAACCCCACCAGCAACGGCGTCTACCTGCGCCTGGGTTACACCCCGGTCGAGGACCGCGCCGAGATCGTCGCGGCGTGACGGGCCGGCCCGCGGCGGGGTCCGTACCGACGGGCGAGCCGGGTCTTGACCTCAAGCACCCTTGAGGTCCGATGATGATCCACATGACGACCGAAAGCACGGCCCGTACCGCTGACATCGAGGCCATTCACCAGGTGGTGGCCGCCGTCGAGGCCTCCCAGCAGGCCAAGGATCCCGACGCCTTCCTCTCCCTCTTCCATCCCGACGCCCTGTGGACCACCGGCGGCGGCAAGGTCCTCATCGGCCTGGACGCCATCTCCGAGTTCACCCGCGCGGTCCTCCCCGGCGCGAGCTGGGACGGCCGGGTCAGTTACACCGTCACCCACCTCCAGTTCCTCCGCCCGGACGTGGCCGCGGTCAAGGTCCGTCAGCTCTACCACTCGGCCGACGGCCCCGGGGACGAGGGCGTCCCCACGTACGTGATGACCAAGGACGACGACGGCCGCTGGCTCCTGACCGTCTGCCAGAACACGCAGGTGCCCAAGGCGCAGGCCGCCTGACCGGACGCCGCATCCTTTGTGGGCCCGCCCCGTATTCGGGTGAACCTCGGCCCGGTCGGCGGGCGGGGGGCGGTCGTACCGGCGTGGCGTGGCCCCTGCCACGGAATACACGGCGGGACAAACCCCACAGAGGGGCCAATGTCCCTCATGCGCCGTCGTTTCCTGCTCGCCGCCTCCGCCGCGGCGACCGCCTTCACCGCCACCTTGTCACTCGCCGCCACCGCACCCGCCGCCTCCGCCGGAACGGGCGGGGACGAGCACGAGCCCTGGGTGGTGCGCTCCGCCGCACAGCGCACGGACGCCAAGGCGTTCCGCTCGCTGTGCGGCGAGCAGAAGGAAGGCAGACCCGAGCGCCGCACGTTCCCGCTGTTCGGCCACAAAAAGGGCTTCACCGCGGTGCAGGACTTCCAGCGCCAGGACCCGGACGGCACGGTGTACTGGGGCGGCCACGACCCGAAGAACCCGGAGAACACCATCTCCGTGTCCGCCATCGGGGCCTGCACCGAAGGACCGGTGACCCTCTCCGGCGTCATCACGATCGGTTTCCGCCAGTACGCCTACCAGCCGCTGGCCGAGCGTCCGGGCTGGTACGAGCTGCAGGAGATCGACTCCCTCGCACTGCCGCCCAGCGGGATCGGAGTCGACACGGTCAACGTCCCCGCGAAGAAGCCGCACAAGCCGCACCACCCGCACAAGCCGCACAAGCCGGGTCTGCGGGCCGCCACGCCCAACGACCCGGCCGCCATCGACATCGTCGTCGCCTATACGCCGGCCACCGTCGCGGTGATGGGCAGTGTGCAGGCGGTCCAGTCCCGCATCTCCTACGGCGTGAACCAGCTCAACCGGGCCCTCGCCACCGACAACGTGCCGGCCAGTGTGCACGTCGTGCACACCTACCAGACCGCGGCCACGGGCGTTCCCAACGAGAACGTCAACACCCTGCTCAGCATGATCAGCAACCCCGCGAACACGGTCCTCGGTGCCACGGCCGCCGCCCGGCGCAACCAGTACGGCGGCGACCTGGTGGCGCTCCTGGCCGCCGTCCCCTTCGAGGACAGTTCCGGAGCGGCGAGCCTGCCCGACCCGGGCCCGACCGCGACGACCGACAGTGCCGCGTTCTCGGTCACCAGCATCGGCTCCGTGACGGCCTGGGAGAACCTCGCGCACGAGATCGGCCACAACTTCGGCATGAAGCACGACCGTGCGACGGTCATCAGCCAGGGCGGCGCCACTCCCGCGGGCACGTTCAACTACGGCTGGGTGACGCCCAACGGCCAGCACCGCACGCTCATGGCGTACTCCACCGCCTGCCCCCAGGCGTGCAACGTGGTCAACTCGTACTCCACCCCCGACCGCACCTGGAACGGCCAGATCCTGGGCAACGCCCAGAACAACAACGCCGCCGTCGCGCTGCAGAACGCGGACACGCTGGCCGGATACCGCGCCTCGCTCGTGACCAACCGCCGCTCCCTCACCCTGCTGCACGACCCCGTGGGCGCGGGCACGGTCCGGGTCAGCGAGTACGGCCCGTACGACCCCGGCACGCAGGTCACCGTCACCGCCGTCCCCAACCCCGGCTTCCAGTTCGACGCCTGGGCGGTGGACGGCATCGAGCTGGAGGGCAACAACCCGAACTACCAGCTCACGATGAACGCGAACCGGACCATCAACGCCCTGTTCGTCCCGATCCCGCAGCCGTAGGGGCACGCCCCGCACCACTCGGCTCCCCGTACGGGCCGCGGCCTAGCCGCGGCCCGTCGGCGGTGTGCGGCTGCCCGCGCGGTACGGGGCCGGCCAGGGCGCGCCGGGGCCTTCGTAGGACTGCTCGGCGGCCGCGTGCAGGGTCCAGTGGGGGTCGTAGAGGTGGGGGCGGCCGAGGGCACAGAGGTCGGCGCGGCCGGCCAGCAGCAGGGAGTTCACGTCGTCCCAGGAGGAGATGGCTCCGACGGCGATGACGGGGACGCCGAGCGCGGCCCGGATCCGGTCGGCGTACGGGGTCTGGTACGAGCGCCCGTACTCGGGGGCCTCGTCCGCGACGACCTGGCCCGTCGAGACGTCGATGGCGTCCGCGCCACGGTCGGCGAAGGCGGCCGCGATCCGCACCGCGTCCTCGGGCGAGGTTCCTCCGGGTGCCCAGTCGGTGGCCGAGAGCCGGACCGTCATCGGGCGGTCCTCGGGCCAGACGGCGCGCACCGCGTCGAAGACCTCCAGCGGGAAGCGCAGCCGGTTCTCCAGGGAGCCGCCGTACTCGTCGTCACGGTGGTTGGTCAGGGGGGACAGGAAGCCGGAGAGCAGGTACCCGTGGGCGCAGTGCAGTTCCAGCAGGTCGAATCCCGCGTCGGCGGCGCGGACGGCGGCGGCCGCGAAATCGGAGCGCAGCGCCTCCAGGTCCCCGTGTGCGAGGGCGCGGGGCAGCGCCGAGACGCCCGGCCGGTAGGGCAGGGCGGAGGCGGCCACCAGCGGCCAGTTGCCCTCGGGCAGGGGGTCGTCCATGCCCTCCCACATCACCCGGGTCGAGCCCTTGCGGCCGGCGTGCCCGAGCTGGACGCCGAGGGCGGTGCCGGGCGCCGAGGCGTGGACGAAGTCGGCGATCCGCTTCCAGGCGGCCGTCTGTTCCCGGGTGTAGAGGCCGGTGCAGCCGGGGGTGATGCGACCCTCGGCGGACACGCAGACCATCTCCGTCATCACCAGCCCGGCCCCGCCGAGGGCGCGCCCGCCCAGGTGTACGAGGTGGAAGTCGCCCGGCACCCCGTCTTCGGCGGAGTACACGTCCATCGGTGAGACGACGACCCGGTTGCGCAGGGTCAGCCCCCGCAGGTTGAAGGGCGTGAACATCGCGGGGGTGCCGTCCGGGCAGCCGAAGTCCCTTTCCACGGCCCGTGTGAACCGTGCGTCGCGCAGCCGTAGGTTGTCGTGCGTGACCCGGCGGCTGCGGGTGAGCAGGTTGAAGGCGAACTGCCGGGCGGGCTGGTCGACGTAACCGGCGATCTCCTCGAACCAGTGCCGGCTCGCGGCCGCGGCCCGCTGGGTACTGGCGACCGCCGGCCGGCGGGCCGCCTCGTACGCGGCGAGGGCGGCCGGCACGTCGTCCGGCACGGCGCCGACTGCCTCGGCGAGCGCGAGCGCGTCCTCCACCGCCAGTTTGGTCCCCGACCCGATGGAGAAGTGGGCGGTGTGGGCCGCGTCGCCGAGCAGCACCGTGTTGCGGTGCGACCAGCGCGCGTTGACGACGGTGCGGAACTGTGTCCACGCGGAGCGGTTGCCGTGCAGCGGCCGTCCGCGCAGGGCCTCGCTGAAGATCTTGGCGCAGCGGGCGGCCGACTCGCCCTCGTCGCACAGGTCGAAGCCGGCCGCCCGCCACACTTCGTCGCGCATCTCCACGATCACCGTGGAGGCGCCGAATTGGTTCTGCGGCCCGGAGGGCCCCGATGAGGGGTGGTGGTCGGGCGACGGGCGGGCGTAGGGGTAGGCGTGCAGCTGCATGACCCCGTGCTCGGTCTCCGCGATCTCGAAGCGGAAGGCGTCGAAGGCGAAGTCGGCGGCGAGCCAGATGTAGCGGCAGCGTCCGCCGGTCAGCGTCGGCCCGTAGTGCGCGGCGCCGGCCTCCCGGATCGCGCTGTGCACGCCGTCGGCCGCGACCACCAGGTCGTACGAGGCGGCGAGTTCGGCCGCCGGCGGGGCCTCGGAGCGGAAGCGGAGGCGGACGCCGAGGCCCGCGCAGCGCTCGTGCAGGATCTCCAGCAGCCGGCGCCGCCCGATGGCCGCGAAGCCGTGGCCGCCGGAGGTCAGCAGTCGGCCGCGGTGCACGATGTCCACGTCGTCCCAGCGCACGAACTCCGCGCTCAGGGCCGTGTGGACGACGGTGTCGGCCCGCTCGATGCCGCCGAGGGTCTCGTCGGAGAGGACGACGCCAAAACCGAAGGTGTCGTCCGGGGCGTTGCGCTCCCAGACCTCCACCGTGTGGCCCTGGCGGGCCAGCAGCGCGGCGGCGTACAGCCCTCCCGGTCCCCCGCCGACGACGGCGACCCGCATGACACCAGGAGTCATGTGACTACCTGCCCTTCCACTCCGGCGGCCGCTTCCCGGTGAAGGCCGCGTGGAACTCCGCGTAGTCCTCGCCGTGCATCAGCAGGGCCTGCGTGTTGGCGTCCAGTTCCACGGATGCGGCCAGCGGCATGTCGAGCTCGGCGGTGAGCAGCGCCTTGGTCTGCGCGTGGGCGAGGGCGGGGCCCGAGGCCAGGCGCGCGGCGAGTTCGGCGGCCCGTACGTGGGCCTTGCCCTCCTCGGTGAGCTCGCTGAGCAGGCCGATCCGCTCGGCCTCGGCCGCGTGTACGGGCTCTCCGAGCATCAGCAGGCGGGTGGCGTGGCCGAGGCCGACGACCCGGGGCAGCAGGTAGGCCGCGCCCATGTCCCCGCCGGAGAGACCGACGCGGGTGAAGAGGAAGGCGAAGCGGGCGGTGGGGTCGGCGATCCGGAAGTCGGCGGCGAGTGCGAGGACGGCGCCGGCCCCGGCGGCGACCCCGTGTACGGCTGCGATCACCGGGAAGGGGCATTCGCGCAGTGCGCGCACCACCTGGCCGGTCATCCGGTTGAAGTCGAGGAGCTGGGCGGTGTCCATGGCGAGGGTGGCGCCGATGATCTCGTCGACGTCCCCGCCGGAGCAGAAGCCGCGCCCCTCTCCGCCGAGCACGAGGGCGCGGACGGAGCGCTCGCGGGACAGTTCGCCGAGCAGATCGCGCAGGTCGGCGTAGGCGCCGAAGGTGAGCGCGTTCAGCTTCTCGGGGCGGTCGAAGGTGACGGTGGCGACGCCGTCCTGCCGGGTGACCCGGAGGTGGTGCCACCGTTCGGTCGCTGGTGTGGAACCGGTGAAGGGGCTCACGCCACCGACGGTATCACCAGATCGTGACTGCCGTCACAGAAGCGCAACATATGCGCTCCGTCAGCGGCCCCGTGGGGCCCTGTGGGGCGGAGGCCCCGACCTCGAGCGACTGCGGCGATCGCCCCGCCCCGCCCGCGCAGGGCGCGGCGCACGGCGCGGCGTATGACTATGCGTCACCCCGGCCGGACTGGCCGGACTGGCCGGACCGTCCGGGTCGACCGAGGGTGGCGACGAGCACGGCCTTGATGGTGTGCAGCCGGTTCTCGGCCTCGTCGAAGACGATCGAGTGCTCCGACTCGAACACCTCGTCCGTCACCTCCAGGGAGTCGAGCCCGTGCCGCTCGTGGATCTCCCGGGCCACCTTGGTGCCGAGGTCGTGGAAGGCCGGCAGGCAGTGCATGAACTTCACGTCCGGGTTCCCGGTGGCGCGCAGCACGTCCATGGTCACCGCGTACGGGGACAGGACCGCGATCCGCTCGTCCCAGACCTCCTTGGGCTCCCCCATGGACACCCAGATGTCGGTCACGACGAAGTCCGCCCCGGCGACCCCCTCGGCGACCTCCTCGGTCAGGGTGAGCCGGGCTCCGCTCCGCGCCGCGAGCTCCCGCGCCGCGGCCACCACCGACTCGGCGGGCCAGTAGGACCGGGGCGCGACGATCCGCACGTCCATGCCCAGCAGCGCACCGGTCACGAGGTAGGAGTTGCCCATGTTGAAGCGGGCGTCGCCGAGGTAGGCGAAGGCGATCCGGTCCAGCGGCTTGGTGGTGTGCTCGGTCATGGTGAGCAGGTCGGCCAGCATCTGGGTCGGGTGCCAGTCGTCGGTAAGGCCGTTGAAGACGGGGACGCCCGAGTGGACGGCGAGCTCCTCGACGGCCTGCTGGCTGTCACCCCGGTACTCGATCCCGTCGAACATCCGGCCGAGCACCCGGGCGGTGTCCTTGACCGACTCCTTGTGGCCCATCTGGGAGCCGGCGGGGTCGAGGTAGGTGGTGTGCGCGCCCTGGTCCGCAGCGGCGACCTCGAAGGCGCAGCGGGTCCGGGTGGAGGTCTTCTCGAAGATCAGCGCGATGTTCCGACCCTCGAGCAGGCGCCGCTCGACCCCGGCCTTCTTGGCCGCCTTCAGGTCGGCGGCGAGCTCGATCAGGCCGCGGAACTCGGCGGCCGTGAAGTCCAGCTCCTTGAGAAAACTGCGGCCGGCGAGGTCGGTGGCCATGGGGTCGCTCCAGCGTCACGGTGACAGGGGATGTTGGAAGTCTATACGATCCCCTGTATTGATATACAGACCGGGCCCGGGGTCTTCCCCCCGGACCCGGGACGCCTCCCCCGGCCCGGCCCGCCTCAGACCGCGTCCCGCTCGACGGGACAGCTCATGCAGCGCGGCCCGCCCCGGCCCCGTCCCAGCTCGCTGCCCGGGATCTCGATCACCTCGATGCCCATCTTGCGCAGGTGCGTGTTGGTCGTCACGTTCCGCTCGTAGGCGACCACCACCCCCGGCTCCACGGCGAGCACGTTGCACCCGTCGTCCCACTGCTCGCGCTCGGCCGAGTGCACGTCCTGCGTCGCGGTCAGCACCCGGATCGAGTCCAGGCCGAGCGCCCCCGCGATGGCCCGGTGCATGTGGTCCTCCGGGTGGTCGGTCACCTTGAGCTCGTGCGGCCCGCCGCCCGGCTCGATCGTGTACGAGGGGAGCATCCCGAGCCCGGCGTACTGAGTAAACGTATCTCCGTCGACCATCGTCATCACCGTGTCGAGGTGCATGAAGGCCCGCGACTTGGGCATGTCGAGGGCCACGATGGACGTCGCCGAACCGGCCGCGAACAGGCCGCGCGCCAGCATCTCCACCGCCTGCGGGGTGGTCCGCTCGCTCATCCCGATCAGCACCGCCCCGTTGCCGATGACCAGGACGTCCCCGCCCTCGATCGTCGAGGGGTAGTCGGACTGCCCCTGCGACCAGTAGTGGAAGGCGCCGGAGGTGGTGAAGAGCGGATGGTGCTTGTAGATCGCCTCGAAGTGGACCGTCTCGCGCTGCCGGGCGGGCCAGCGCATCGCGTTGATGGACACCCCGTCGTAGATCCAGGCGGAGGTGTCCCGGGTGAAGAGGTGGTTGGGCAGCGGGCCCAGCAGGAACCCGTCCAGGTCCAGGGCGTGGAAGCGCACGGACACCGGCTCGGCGTGCCGCTCCAGGAACTCCCGCTTGGTCATCCCGCCGACCAGCGCCTCCGCCAGCTCGGCCGAGGTCAGCCCGTCGAACGCCGACCGCAGGTGGTCGGTGGCGAGCGGCCCGTACTCCTTCTCGTCGAAGACCCGGTCCAGTACGAGGTGTCTCGCTTCCGGGATGTCGAGGGCCTCGCACAGGAGGTCACCGAAGAGGTGGACCTCCACGCCCCGGTCTCGCAGCACGTCCGCGAAGCCGTCGTGCTCCTGGCGGGCCCGGCGCACCCACAGCACGTCGTCGAAGAGGAGTGCGTCCTTGTTGCTCGGTGTGAGCCGCTTCAGCTCCAGGTCGGGCCGGTGGAGGATGACGCGGCGAAGCCGCCCGGTCTCGGAGTCGACGTGGAATCCCATGCCGTACACATTCCCAGACCGAACGGCTTTTTGACGTGGCGTCCGCTCAGCGAGGGGTACCGAGGCCGAGAAGCGCCGAGGGGGCGCCGGTGAGCTCCGGGGTGGTCAGGCCCAGTTCGGGCGCGGTCAGGTTCGGCACCCCGGAGTTGGAGGAGTCCGGCATCGTCAGCAGGCCGCCGGCGACCAGGCCGGGGGTCCGGGCGAGCAGGTTGGTGGCCGGCGCCTCGACGGAACCCTCGCCGTCCGTCTCCGGCTTGCCCAACAGGTTCGGCAGCGGGGAGGTGACGAGGGTGCTGCCGAGCTCGGTGCCGACCGGCACCGACGGGAGCAGTGGGGTCGGGAGCATGTTCCCCTTGTGGAAGCGGGGCGACTCGGGTGCTCCCACGACCGGCATCGGCACGCCCGTGCCCACGCGCGGGGTGTCCACGCCCAGCGTGGTCTTCAA
Organism: Streptomyces sp. NPDC091682; assembly: GCF_044756625.1. Classification (NCBI taxonomy): domain Bacteria; kingdom Bacillati; phylum Actinomycetota; class Actinomycetes; order Kitasatosporales; family Streptomycetaceae; genus Streptomyces; species Streptomyces sp. NPDC091682. The sequence goes on from NZ_JBIVTH010000003.1 coordinate 493,524, forward strand.
GGCGTCGAGCGGGAGATCGACCGGCACCGATTGGGCCATGGCCGGGGTGGCCGCTCCGGCCGCAGCCATACAGGTCATGAGTGCCGCAATGCTTCCGCGCGCGGTCATCTTCATAGGTGACGTTCCGTCCTTCCAGTGTCGCGGACATTCCGCTGCCCTGGATGAACGATCCCGCCGGTGGTTTTCCCGGAGTTCTCCGCGAAAGTTCCCCCATACGACCTAATTCGAGGCCGTACGGGGGCCACCCCTTTACGGACCGTGCTGACGCGGCCCGGTCGCGCGGCGGCGCCGGCTCACAGGCGCGGGTCGACCGGCTCCGACTCCAGCGCGAGCACCGCGAAGACCGCCTCGTGGACCCGCCACAGCGGCTCGTCGGCCGCCAGCCGGTCCAGCGCCTCCAGCCCGAGCGCGTACTCACGCAGCGCGAGCGAGCGCTTGTGCCCGAGGAACCGGTCGCGCAGCCGCTCCAGCTGGTCGGGACGGGTGTACTCCGGGCCGTAGATGATCCGCAGGTACTCGCGCCCGCGCACCTTGACCCCGGGCTGGACCAGTCGACCCTTGCCGTCCTTGGCGTACGCCTGGAGCGGCTTGACGACCATGCCCTCGCCGCCGGCGGCCGTCAGCGCCAGCCACCAGTCGGTGCCGGCCCGTACGGAGTCCTCGTCCGCGGTGTCCACCAGGATCCGGCCGGTGCGCCGGAGCAGTCCGGTACCGGCCGCCTCGTCGGCGGCGACCAGCCGGTCCAGCCAGAACAGCTGCTCGTCGTGGGGCACCGCGGCCAACGACCGCCCGGCCACCGCCAACAGCTGGAACGGCGCGAACCGTACGCCGTCCAGACCGTCGGTGGTCCAGCAGTAGCGCCGGTAGGAGTCGGTGAAGGCGGCCGCGTCGGCGGCCCGGCCGCGCTGGCGCTCCAGCAGCTCGCCGGTGTCGACGCCCCGGGCGGTGGCCGCCTCCAGGGCGGCGATGGCGCCCGGGAAGACGGCGCCGGAGGCCGCGCCGACGGCGGCGTACTGGTTGCGCAGCAGGCCGCCGGACTTCAGGGACCAGGGCAGGAGTTCCCCGTCGAGCAGCAGCCAGTCGGTGTCGAGCTCCTCCCACAGGCCCGCGTCGGTGATCGCGGCGCGCAGCCGGGTGAGGACCTCCTCGGTGACCTCCGGCTCCTTGAAGAAGGGCCGCCCGGTGCGGGTGTAGACGGAGCCGGTCGGACCGTCGACCCCGAAGCGGGTGCGGGCCGCGTCGGCGTCCTTGCAGACGAGGACGGTGGCGCGGGAGCCCATGTGCTTCTCCTCGCACACCACCTGGGCGACGCCGTCCTTCCGGTACTGGGCGAAGGCCTCGGCCGGGTGCTCCAGATGGCCCTCCTCGCGGGAGGTGGCCGTGGGCGCCATGGTGGGCGGCAGGTACGGGACGAGGCGCGGGTCCACCGCGAAGCGGCTCATGACCTCCAGGGCCGCCGCGGCGTTCTCCTCGCGCACGTTGACGTTGCCCAGGTGCCGGGTCTCCACGACCCGGCGGCCGTGCACGTCCGCCAGGTCGAGCGGCCGGCCACCCCCAGACTCCGTCCGGGGGGACCCCCATGGCCCGCCCGGCGCTTCGGCGACGAGCGGCTTGACCGGCTCGTACCAGACCTTCTCGGCCGGTACGTCGACCAGTTCGCGCTCGGGCCAGCGCAGGGCGGTCATCCGGCCGCCGAAGACGGCGCCGGTATCGAGACAGATGGTGTTGTTGATCCAGGTGGTGTCGGGGACCGGGGTGTGGCCGTAGACCACCACGGCCTTGCCCCGGTAGTCCTCGGCCCACGGGTAGCGCACGGGCAGGCCGAACTCGTCGGTCTCGCCGGTGGTTTCCCCGTAGAGGGCGTGCGAGCGGACCCGGCCGGAGGTGCGGCCGTGGTACTTCTCGGGCAGCCCGGCGTGGCAGACCACCAGCTTGCCGCCGTCGAGGAGGTAGTGGCTGACGAGGCCGCGGATGAACTCCCGTACCTCCTGGACGAACTCCTCCGGCTCCCCCTCCAGCTGCTCGATGGTCTCGGCGAGGCCGTGGGTCCGCTGGACCTTGGAGCCCTTCAGGTAACGGCCGAGCTTGTTCTCGTGGTTCCCGGGCACGCACAGGGCGTTGCCGGACTTGACCATGCCCATGACGCGGCGCAGGACGCCGGGGCTGTCGGGGCCGCGGTCGACGAGGTCGCCGACGAAGACGGCGGTGCGGCCCTCGGGGTGGACCCCGTCCTCGTAGCCGAGCTTGCCGAGCAGGGTCTCCAGCTCGGAGGAACAGCCGTGGATGTCACCGACGATGTCGAAGGGGCCGGCGAGGTGGGTGAGGTCGTTGAACCGCTTCTCGAGGACCACCTCGGCGGTCTCGGCCTCCTCGACGGAGCGCAGCACGTGGACCTTGCGGAAGCCCTCGCGCTCCAGACCGCGCAGCGAGCGCCGCAGGTCGCGGCGGTGCCGCTGGATGACGGCGCGGGGCAGGCCGGCCCGGTCGGGGCGGGTGGCGTTGCGCTCGGCGCAGACCTGCTCGGGCATGTCCAGCACGATGGCGATCGGCAGGACGTCGTGCTCGCGGGCGAGTGCGACCAGCTGCCGGCGGGCTTCGGGCTGGACGCTGGTCGCGTCGACGACGGTCAGGCGGCCGGCGGCGAGGCGCTTGCCGGCGATGTAGTGCAGGACGTCGAAGGCGTCGCGGCTGGCGCTCTGGTCGTTCTCGTCGTCGCAGACCAGGCCCCGGCAGTAGTCGGAGGAGATGACCTCGGTGGCCTTGAAGTGCTTGCGGGCGAAGGTGGACTTGCCCGATCCGGTGGCCCCGATCAGAACGACGAGGGACAGGTCGGTGACGGGAAGGGTGCGCGTACGGGGGGTCTCGGTGCTGGTCATGCTGCCTCGCCCTCCTTCGGGGTGTCGGTGGTGTGGATCGTGCCGGTGGTGCCGGCCGCTTCGGTGGTACCGGCCGTGGCGGTCGGGTGGGTGGTGCCGGCCGAGTCGGTGCCGGCAGCGCCGTCGTGCTGGGTGAAGACGGCCATCTGGGTCGGCGGCCCGACCTCGGGGTCGTCGTCGCCGACGGGCACGTACCGGACCCCGTAGCCGTGGCGCTGCGCGACGTCCTCGGCCCAGGCCCGGAACTCCTCGCGGTTCCACTCGAAGCGGTGGTCGCCGTGGCGGACGTGCCCGGCGGGCAGGGTCTCCCAGCGCACGTTGTACTCGACGTTCGGGGTGGTGACGAGGACCGTGCGGGGGCGGGCCGAACCGAACACCGCGTACTCCAGCGCGGGCAGCCGCTCCGGGTCCAGGTGCTCGATGACCTCGCTGAGCACGGCGGCGTCATAGCCGGCCAGCCGCTTGTCGGTGTAGGCGAGCGAGCCCTGGATGAGCTTCAGTCGCGCGCTCTGCCGCTCGCCCATCCGGTCCAGCCGCAGCCGGCGGGCCGCGATCTGCAGGGCCCGCACGGACACGTCCATGCCGACGATCTCGGAGTACGCCGGGTCCCCGAGCAGCGCCTGGAGCAACTGCCCCTGACCGCATCCGAGGTCCAGCACCCGCTGGGCGCCGGCCAGCCGCAGGGCGGCGAGGATCGCCTCGCGCCGCTGCACGGCGAGCGGCACGGGCCGCTCCTCGGTGTCGCGGGTCTCGTCCACCGCGTTGTCGAGCTCCTCGACCTCGCTGCCGTCGGCCTCGGCGAGGCGGACCAGTTCCAGGCGCTCGATGGCGTCCTGGGTCAGCCGCTTGTGGCGGGCCAGGTAGCGGGAGGTGATCAGCCCGTGCTCGGGGTGGGCGGCGAGCCAACCGTCTCCGGCCCGCAGCAGCTTGTCGACCTCGTCGGGGGAGATCCAGTAGTGCTTGGCGTCGTCGAGGACCGGCAGCAACACGTAGAGCTGCCGCAGGGCGTCGGCGAGGCGCAGCTCGCCCTCCAGGACGAGCCGTACGTAGCGGGAGTCCCCCCATTCGGGGAACTGCTCGTCGAGCGCTACGGCCTCGGCTTCTACGAGGTCCCAGCCGAGCGGGCCGAACAGCCGGTGCACGAGGGCGGCGCCGCCGCGGGCGGGCAGCACCGGGATCTCGACGCGCAGCGGCCGGGCCTGCTCCGGGAGCTCGGGGCGGGCGGTGCACTGCCCCTTGAGCGCGGTGCGGAACACTCCGCTGAGTGCGACGGCCAGCAGCGAGGACGCGGCGTACGGCCGGTCGTTCACGTACTGCGCGAGCGCGGCGTCCGGCGCTCCGCCCCGGCCCTTGCCCCGACCGCGCCGCACGAGCGCGACGGGGTCCACTTCCAGCAGCAGGGCCGCCGTGCACCGTTCGACCGAGGCCTCGGGATAGAACACGTGGGCGGTGCCGTGGGAGGTGGAGAACGCCTGCGTCTTGCCGGGATGCTTGTGCAGCAGGTAGCCCAGGTCGGTGGCGGGTCGTTCGGGGGAGCCGGTGGTGGAGATCGTCAGGAACACGTGACCGATTATCGCTGGTCACCTCCTCGGGGTGCCCCTGGTTTTTCGTCCCGGCGGGTGCCCCCGGCTCACCGCGACCGGTCCGGCAGCAGCGCTCCGAGGGCGGCGATCCGGTCCGGTCCGATCCGGCAGCAGCCGCCGACGAGGCGGGCGCCGGTCGCGTACCAGGTCTGTGCGGGCCAGGGGGCGGGGGTTTCGGGGGCGTGCCAGGTGCGGGTGGTGGCGTTCCAGATCGAGCCGTCGTTGGGGTAGGCCAGCAGCGGCTTGGCGGTGACGGCGGCCGCGGCTTCGAGGGCGGGCAGGACATCGGCCGGATCGCAGCAGTTGACGCCGACCGCGATGACCTGCGGGGCCGCGGCGGCGAGGGCGAAGGCTTCGCGCAGGGGCTGCCCGGCCCGCGTGCGGCCCTCGGCCACCGTGTACGAGAGCCAGGCGGGTGCACCGGTCTCGGCGAGGACGGTGAGCAGCGCCTCGGCCTCGTCGCTGTCCGGGACGGTCTCCACGGCCAGGACGTCGGGGCCGGCGGCGAGCAGGGCTTCGATGCGGGGGCGGTGGAAGGCGGCGAGTTCGCGCACGCCCAGCCCGTACCGGCCGCGGTACTCGGAGCCGTCCGCGAGCACCGCTCCGTACGGTCCCACGGAGGCGGCCACCCACACCTCGTGGTCGGCGGCCTCGGCGGCCCGGGCGGCCAGGTGCACGCTGCGGCGCAGCAGGGCGGTGGTCTCCGTGCGGTCGTGGCCGTGGGCGGCGAAGGCCGCGTAGCCGACCTGGTAACTGGCGGTGATCAGCACCTCGGCGCCGGCGGTGGTGTACGCCGCGTGGGCGGCCGCCACCTGGTCCGGGTGCTCGGCGAGCACCCGGCCCGACCAGAGGTCGCCGGAGAGGTCGCAGCCCTGGGCGGCGAGCTGGTTGCTGAGCCCGCCGTCCAGGAGCACGGCCCTGCGGGCCAGGGCTTCGGCGAGCGGGCCGGACGCGCGTGGCATCGGTTGGCCGCCTTCCTAACGGAGCTGGGAGAGCACTCGGGCGGAGATCAGCTCCAGGTGGTCCAGGTCGTCGAGGTCGAGGAGCTGGAGGTAGACGCGGGAGGAGCCGGCGGCGCCGTAGGCGCCGATCTTCTCCACGACTTCGGCCGGGGAGCCGGCCAGGCCGTTGGCCTTGAGCTCGTCGACGTCGCGGCCGATGGCGGCGGCCCGGCGGGCCACCTCGGCGTCGTCCTTGCCCACGCAGACGACGAGGGCGTTGGAGTAGCGCAGGTCATCGGCCTTGCGACCGGCCTCCTCGGCCGCCTGCCGGACCCGGGCGAACTGCCGCTCGCTGTCGGCGATCGACGCGAAGGGCATGTTGAACTCGTCCGCGTAGCGGGCGGCGAGCCGCGGGGTGCGCTTGGCTCCGTGGCCGCCGATGAGGACGGGAACCTTGGTCTGGGCGGGCTTGGGGAGCGCGGGTGAGTTCTCCACCTGGTAGTGCTTGCCCGCGTAGTCGAAGGAGGCGCCGGCTTCGGTGGCCCACATGCCGGTGACGATGGCCAGCTGCTCCTCCAGCCGGGACATCCGGTCCGCCGGGAAGGGGATCCCATACGCCTTGTGCTCCTGCTCGAACCAGCCCGCGCCGAGGCCCAGTTCGATGCGGCCGCCGGACATCTGGTCGACCTGGGCCACCTGGATGGCGAGGACTCCGGGCAGCCGGAAGGTTCCTGCCGTCATCAGCGTGCCCAGGCGGATCCGCTTGGTCTCCCGGGCCAGGCCCGCGAGGGTGATCCACGCGTCGGTGGGTCCGGGCAGACCGTCGGCGGCGCCCATGCTCAGGTAGTGGTCGGAGCGGAAGAACGCGTCGAAGCCCAGGTCCTCGGTGGCCTTGGCGACGGTCAGGAGGGTCTCGTAGCTCGCACCCTGCTGGGGCTCGGTGAAAATGCGCAGATCCATACCCCCATCCTGCACTTCCCGCCTCGGCAGGGTGAACCTTCGTCAACCGGACGACCCACCCCCGGGCCCGCCAGTGACCGGCCCGTACGGGGATCGTTGGCTCGGACGGAGCCGGACCGCCCGGCCCGCGCGCCGGCGACGTCCCGCTGGTGCGTCCACCTCCCCCTTCCGCCCCGGAAGGGCCACAGGGCCGAGGAGGCCGCCATGTCCCACGAGGCCGTGCCGGAGACCCGCCGACACACCGGACCGACCGGACCGACCGGACGGGCAGCGCAGGCACCGCGCGACCGAGCAGGTCAGGATCCCGAGGCAGCCGCCCAGGGCGGCGATGCGCCGAACGGCCCGCTCCAGCAGATGGAGAACCTGATGGCCGCGCTGAACGCCGACCTGTCGCAGCTCGATGCCGAACTCCAGACCTCCACGGACCGCACGCCCGAGGGTTAGGCCGCCCGTCCCACCGGTCTTCCTGACCGTTCGGGTCCCGCCGCGCACGGCGGGACCCCACCTGTGCCGCCCTCAGGCCACGCCCGAGGCCGATCCCCGCTCACGAACCACCATGCGACGCAGGATCGCCCGTACCCGGTCGCTCGACTCGTCGGCCGCGTCGATCGACTCTATGCACTGCCAGTAGAGGGCCTCGTCGTCCGTCCCGCAGGCCACCCCGACCAGCGCTATCCCCACTTCACCCAGCAGCTCCTGAAGTCCGAGCAGCGCCTGCCGGACATCCGACACCTCGCTCAACTGCGCTGCCCGCGGCGGATGTTCGGGCGCACTTCCCTCGCCGCTCAGGGCCGCCCGATCGAGCACCCCGCAGCCTCTGCCTCCCGCTTCCCCCAGTCCCCGCGCCTCCGATCTCAGCTCTGGCGGCCCGGTGACCGCCAGATAGCTCCCTATACCCTGCGCGAGCGCCTGGGCCTGCCAAGCCTCGCCCACGATGTCCCACGCGGCCCCACTCTGTGCCAGCGCGTGCCGGCCGGCCGCGATGAGCCGTACCGCATCCATATGCCGTCCCCCGTCCGCACGACATCCCGCCATCCTCACCACTACCCAGAGTGAGGGCAATGAGTCAGTAAAGCCAGGGGTATTCGGAAAATGTGGACAGAAACGTGATTGTGGATGAGTCCATCACTCCGAAGAGTGACCATTTGGTGTCGATGTACCCGGCACGGGAAAGCGGAGTTCATTCCTCTCGATCTTCGCGGCGAGCGCATCCAGCACATCCACCCCGAGAACCTCACAGAACTGCAGCAGATACGCGAGCACGTCGGCCACCTCATCGGCCACGCGGTGGGCCGATTCCGGCTTCTCCATGATCTTCGCCGACTGCTCGGGCGTCAGCCACTGGAAGATTTCCACCAGTTCGGACGCCTCCACGCTGAGCGCCACTGCCAGGTTCTTGGGCGTGTGGTACGGCTCCCAGCCGCGCGCCGCCGCGAACTGCGCGAGCCGGCGCTGCAGTCGGTCCAGCCGCTCCTCGGGGCACTGCTCGGACGGCTGGGGCGGCTGGGGCGGCTGCTGCGTCTCGTTCATGCCCCCAGGTCTACCACCGCGACGCCCGGGAGGTCTCGGGCGGTGGCTGCGGTCCCCTCCCCCACGGCCGCCACCAACCGGATGTGACCGCGGCCGCAGGACAGCAGGGCGAGGCGCAGCAGTTCGGCGCTCTGGCGCCGATCGAGGCCCCGGTCGAAGTCGTCGGCCAGCACCGTCAGCGCCTGCCGCGCGGAGAGCAGTTCGGCCGCCGGGTCCACGGCCAGCACCCCCGGCCCGGTCAGCAGGACCAGCGCCAGCGCGAGGAAGCGGAGTTCGCCCGCGCCCAGTCGGGCCAGCTCCGTGGCGGGCCGGCCGGGGCCCCGGTCCAGTACCGCCGCGACGGGTGCGCCGCCCGCGGGAGCCCGTACGTCCAGCCCCGCGACGGGCCCCGCGCAGCCGGTGCGGGCCGCCTCCGCCAGCAGCGCGTAACGGGTGCCGCATTCGCTGCGGGTACGGCGCAGCACGTCGGCCAGGTTGGCGCAGTCGCCCAGCAGCCGGCCCTCGCCCGGCGGGACCGCGGCGCGCATCAGGTCCGGGCGGGGGTCGCACGGGAACACCGCGCGCAGGGCCACGACCACCTGTTCGGCGGCGGCCAGGACCTGGCGTTGGCCCGCGGTGGAACCGGCGACGCGGAGCGGGAGCAGGGCCGTTCCGAGCCGGTCGTCGGGCAGCGGGGCCCTGGTGACGCCGATGGCGCCGCCGGTCAGCCAGGCGGCCTGGACCGAGCGCCGGCCGGGGTCGCGCAGGGCCGTGGCGAGCAGGACCTGCCCGTCCTGCGAGAGCCGTTCGCCGACGATGCGCAGCGTGGGCTCGGCCTGGACGGCGAGGTCGAGCCGGACCGGGCCGACGGGTCCGTCCACGGTGCAGCCGAGGCGGAACCCGCGCCGGCGCTGCGCGTCGGGGACGGCCCGGTCGGGGATGCGGGCGCGCGGATCCGGGAAGACCTCCTCCAGTAAGGCCCCGGACCCCAGCCCGGCCAGCGCCTCGTGGGCCGCCAGGGCCTGGGACTTGCCGCTGCCGCTCGGCCCGGCGAAGAGGGTGAGGGGGCCGAGCGGGAAGACCGCCGAGCGGTGCGTCCCGAAGGCGGAGAGCCGCAGCTCGGTAAGGACGGGCCGGGGCTGCCGCTGCGCGGGCTCGGCAGGGCGCCCGAAGCCGCCGGGGCCCGCCTGCGCCGGCACGGTCGGGCCGCCGACGGCCCCGGCCGCGTCGGCCGTATCGGCCGTATCGGCCGCGGAAGTCTCGGAAGTCTCGGAAGCGGTCGGCACAGCCGGTGGGGCGGGCTCGGGTGGGGCGGGCGCGGCCGGGGGCTCCGCGGCGGGCTGCTCGCCGGCCGGTCCGGCCTCGGGGGGATCGGTGCGGGTGTCGGCTAACGCGACGACGACGGCGGTGCGCTCCGCCGTCGCGTCCAAGGTGGCGTCCATGCGCGGGACGGTACGGCCCGCCGGACCCCCCGCGGCTCCGGCGAACCGTTCCCTCGCGGGGACCTTCCTACGATCGGGGGACGGCCGCGGCCGCGATCCCCTCGACCTCGGTCCCCACCGGCGCGAGCAGGAAGACGTTCCGGTCCACCCGGTGCATCCCGCTGCCCAGGCCGAAGACCACGCCGCTGCTGAAGTCCAGGATCCGCTTGGCCACTTCGCTGTCCGCCCCGGTGAGGTCGAGCAGTACCGGGATCTGCGCGATCAGGTACTCCGCCACCTCCCGCGCGTCCGCGAAGATCTGGACTCTGATCACCACGAAGCGCCGCTGCTCCGCCGCCGACGCGCCGGGCGCCTTCGGAATCGTGCGGTGGTCCACCCGGGAGGGCCATTCGTTGCGACTGCGCAGGGGGACCACCTGCGCGAGTCCCTCCCACTGTTCGTCGGTGACGTCGTACCTGCTCACCGGGCCGCCTCGGCCGTGCGCTTCATGTGCATCCCCCCATCCTCTCGCGTTTCACCCGTTCAGCCCAACTACGACACGAGCACGCCGGGTACTCTCGACGGGCCAGATAGGTTAGGTTAGGCATACCTAAGTCACTCGGACGAGGAGAGATCCGCATGCGCCTGTTCGGTGCCCCCGCCACCCCGGCCGACCGGCCCACCGATGCCGAGCGCATCCGGTCGATCCTCACCGCCGCCCACTCCATGACCGTGATCACCGACGGACAGCGGTCCGAGGTCCGCCACCTCGACGGCAGCGACCCCATGGGACGGCTCCACCTGCACCCCGCCGAGCCCGGCGGCGAGTCCGAGTACCGGCCGTCGATCCGGCTGGAGTTCACCGACGTCGCCCCCACCCCCGTGCGGGACCGGGTGCGCGCCCGCGTCACCGTGCTGGGCCGCCTGCTCACCCCCTACGCGGACCTGGCCGAGGGCTCCGGCGCCGACTCCACCTGCATGGAGTTCGACCGGGCCGTCCTGGAGACGCCGGAAGGCATCTCGCACGTCGGCCTCGAGGAGCTGGACGCGTCCTGCCCCGACCCGCTGTCCCCGTACGAGGCGGGCATGCTCACGCACCTCCTCGACGACCACCACGACCTGGTCACCCTGCTGCTGCGACTGGTCCGGCCGCTGCCCACCGCCGCGGTGCTCCGCGCGCTGCCGGTCGCCATGGACCGGTACGGGATCACCCTGCGGCTGGAGGAACGGCGCGGCCACCGCGACGTACGGCTTCCCTTCCCCTCGCCCCTGGACGACGTCGAGCAGGCCGGTACGCAGATCCAGGCGCTCTTCAGCGCGGCCCGGCGGAGCTCGCACCGCAACACCCTGCCGGCCTGACGGACCGGAATACCCGGCCGCGGAACCGCGTTGGGGACGATCATGAAGGCCATCACATACAGCACGTACGGAACTCCCGCCACGCTCCAGCTCGTTGACTTACCGAAGCCCAAGGTGGGGCCGGGCGAGGTGCTCGTCCGCGTCAAGGCCGCCGGGGTCAATCCGGTGGACTGGAAGCTCGCCGCCGGATACCTCGACCCGATCCTCGAGGTCCGCTACCCGGTCATACCCGGCTGGGACGTGGCCGGAGTCGTCGAAGCGGTCGGCGAGGACACCTTCGACTACACCGTCGGCGACGAGGTCTACGGCTACGTCCGCAAGGAATGGGTCGAACTCGGGACGTACGCCGAGCTGGTGTCCGCCCCCGTCCGCACCCTCGCCCGCAAGCCCCGCGAGCTGAGCTTCGAGCAGGCCGCGGGCCTCCCGCTGGCCGGCCTCACCGCCTACCAGTCGCTCACCCGCGCCGGCCTCAAGGCCGGCGAGACCGTGGTCATCCACTCCGCGGCCGGCGGCACCGGATCCTTCGGCGTGCAGATCGCGGTCGCGCTCGGCCTGCGGGTCATCGGCACGGCGGGCGCGCACAACCACGAGTACCTGCGCTCCCTCGGCGCGGAGCCGGTGCTGTACGGGGAGGGGATGGCGGACCGGATCCGCGAGCTCGCGCCCGACGGCATCGACGCGGGCCTGGACTTCTACGGCGACGGCGTCATCGAGACGCTCCAGTCCCTGGTCAAGGAACGCCACCGGGTGGTCTCCATCGCCGACTACGACGCGGCCGCCAAGGGCGCCCACCAGCTGTGGGTGCGCCCGGACACCGCCGACCTGACCTTCCTGGCGGAACTGGCCGACGCGGGGAAGCTCACGGTCAACGTGGCGCATGCGCTGCCGCTCGCCGAGGCCGCCGGGGCCTGGGAGCTGAGCGCCGCGGGCCGCACCCGCGGCAAGATCGTCCTGACCGTCTGAAGGCCTGCACACCCACCTGCTGAGCTGCTGACCTGCTCCGGCGGCACACGTGCGCGCCGCCGGAGCACGGGGATCCGGCGGCGCGCACCCGCTCAGGACGTGATCGGCGGCGCGGACCCGCCCAGTGCCGGCCCGATCGCCCGCAGCGATCCGGGTGTCCGCCCTTCGCCCCAGCCGATGTGGCGCCGGTAGCTGCCGAGCAGCCCCCGGCTCACTAGCCCCGCTTCGTCCCGTACGGCCGGATCCTCCGGAAGGGGGCGGGTCAGCGGGGCCACGAACAGCGCGTCCACCGGGCAGTTCGCCTCGCACAGGAAGCAAGTCTGGCAGTCCTCCTGCCGTGCGAGCAACGGAATCCCCTCGGGCCCCCGTTCGAAGACGTCCGTCGGGCACACCTCCACGCACTTGTCGCAGGCTATGCAGCGCCCCGCCGAGACGAGTTCGATCACGCCGCCGCCCCCGCCCTCGGCGCCGGCCCGGTCCACACCCGGTCCAGCCCGCCGACCAGGATCCGGTGGTGCTGCGCAGGGTCCTGGTCCGGGTGGTCGAGGCGCTTGGCCATCCCCCGAGTCTCGGACCGGGCGAGGGCGGCCGCGTACATCCACCGCGCGTGCGCCGTCATCGCCGCCGCCTGCCGGGCCCTGACCAGGTCGGCCCCCGCCCCGTGCAGGCCCGCGCGCAGCTGCGACCACGCCGTGTCGAGGGTGCGCAGGGAAGCCGCCAGGACGTCGCCGCGGCGGAGGTAGTTCTTGTCGTAGGGGAGCGCCTCCTGCTGAACGAGCGCCACGGCCTCACGGTGGTGCGGTCCGTCGGCCGCGCTCCCCGTCGGGCGCAGGCCCGCACCGCCGGCGCCGGTGACGGGGCGGCCCGCGGCCCGGTCGGGGCCGAGGGACAGGGCATGTCCGGCGGCGCCCCGGCCCGCCCAGCTCCCCGAGGAGATGGCCCAGGCGGCGTTGTGGCTGCCGCCTCCGGTGAAGCCCCCGCAGATCTCCTCGCGGGTGGCCGCGTCCCCGGCGGCGTACAGCCCGGGGACGCCGGTATCGCAGTCGTCGCCGGTGATCCGGATGCCGCCGGTGCCGCGGACCGTGCCCTCGGCGAGCAGGGTGACGGCGAACCGGTCGGTGAAGGGGTCGATGCCCAGCCGGTCGAAAGCGAGGAAGAAGTTGGGCTGCGCAAGGCGCATCGCGGCCCGGACTCCTTCGTCGGCGCGGTCGAGGCGCGCGTGGACCCGGGCCCCGGTGAGGAGTTCGCGGGCGATCACCGAGCGGCCGCCCTGGCTGGCCGCGCCCTCCAGGACGCTGCCGTCCTCCTGGTAGAGGGTGGCGAAGGAGTAGAAGGCGGTCTTGGTGACGGAGGTGCCCTCGGGGGCGATCCCGTAGGCGTTGGAAAACTCCATTCCGGAGAGCACCGCGCCGGCCTCGGCGGCGAAGAGCGCGCCGTCGCCGGTGTTGGTGTTGGTGCCGAGGGCTCCGCTGAGGAAGGCGCAGCCGCCGGTGGCGAGAACCACGGCGCCGGCCCGGACCCGGTAGGACTCGCGCAGCTGACGGCGGTAGCCGTCGGCACCCGCGACGGCCCCGTCCGCGTCGGTGAGCAGCTCGGTGACCGGGCTGTGGTCGAGGATGCGGACCCCCGCCCGGCGGATCCGGATGCGCATCCGCCGCATGTACTCGGGGCCCTGCAGCCCGCCCCGGAGCGGCTGCCCGTCCGGGCCGGTGGGAAACGGGTACCGGCCCTGCACGGCCAGCTCGTTCATCCGGTCGTAGGTCTCGTCGAGGACCCGGGCCATCCAGCGGCGGTCGGCCAGGTACCCGCCGAGGCCCTCCCGGGAGGCCATGGCGGCCTCCCGGGCGGCGGGCTCGGGCGGGACGTACCAGACGCCGGTGCCGCCCGCGGCCGTGGCGCCGCTGGTTCCGCAGTAACCCTTGTCGGCGAGGACGCCCCGGGCCCCCGCCTCGGCGGCCTTGAGGGCGGCCCAGGTGGCGGCCGGTCCGCCGCCGACGACGAGGACGTCGGTGGCGTGGTCGCTCATGCGCCCTCCCGGGTGTGCCGGTTGACGGGCCGGGCGAGGCCGTAGTTCTCGCGGAGGGTGGTGCCGGCGTACTCGGTGCGGAAGAGCCCGCGCCGCTGGAGGATCGGCACGACGTGGTCGACGAAGGCGGTCAGGCCGGTGGGCAGGACCGGCGCCATGATGTTGAAGCCGTCGGCGGCTCCCCGGGTGAACCACTCCTCGAGCTGGTCGGCGATCTGCTCGGGGGTGCCGGCGAAGACGCGGTGGCCCCGGCCTGCACCGAGGCGGGCGATCAGCTCGCGCAGGGTCAGGCCGTCGCGCCGGGCGAGCTCGGCGACGAGGGTGAAGCGGCTCTTGTTGCCGTTGACGTCCCGTTCCTCGGGCAGATCCGGGAGCGGACCGTCCAGCGGCAGGCCGGTGAGGTCCACGTTCAGCATCCCGGAGAGCTGGGCGAGGCCGTACTCCGGCACCTGGAGGTCGGTGAGCTGCTGCTCCAGGGCCTTCGCCTCGGCCTCGGTCGATCCGATGACGGGGGCGATGCCGGGCAGGACGAGGAGATCGCTCTCGGCGCGGCCGTACTTGGCGAGGCGGGACTTGAGGTCCTTGTAGAAGGTCTGGCCGTCGGCGAGGGTCTGCTGGGCAGTGAAGACGGCCTCCGCGTACTGGGCCGCGAACTCCTTGCCGTCCTCGGAGGAACCGGCCTGCACGAGCAGCGGGTAGCCCTGGGGGGAGCGCGGGACGTTGAGCGGTCCGGCGACGCCGAAGTGCTCGCCGCGGTGGGCGGCGGGGTGCAGCTTGTCGGTGTCGGCGTAGATGCCGCGCTCCTTGTCGAGGACGATCGCGTCGTCCTCCCAGCTGTCCCAGAGCTTGGTGGCGACGTCGAGGAACTCGCGGGCGCGCTCGTAGCGGAGGTGGTGCTCCAGGTGCTCGTCGCGGTTGAAGTTGCGGGCCTCGTCGACGGTGCCGGAGGTGACGATGTTCCAGCCGGCCCGGCCGCCGCTGATGTGGTCGAGGGAGGCGAACTTGCGGGCCAGGTTGTAGGGCTCGTTGAAGGTGGTGGAGACGGTGGCGATGAGCCCGATGTGCTCGGTGACGGCGGCGATCGCGGAGAGCAGGGTGAGCGGCTCGAATCCGCCGAGGGCGTTGTGGCGGGCCTTGCCCCAGAGGGCGACCCCGTCGGCGAAGAAGATGGAGTCGAGCAGTCCGCGTTCGGCGGTGCGGGCCAGGTCCTGGAAGTACCGCAGGTCGGTGATCAGCTCGGGCCGGCTGTCGGGGTGGCGCCAGGCGGCGTCGTGGTGACCGGCGTTCATCAGGAAGGCGTTGAGGTGGAGGGTGCGGTTCGCGGTCATGGCTGTTCCCTGTGTTCGGTGGCACTGCGTGTGGTGGCGGCCGGCCCGTCGCGGGGCGGGGCCGGGCGGGCGTCAAGCGGGGCGGGCGTCAGGCGGGGCGGGGCGGGCCTCAGGCGGGGACGCGCCAGGTGCTCAGGCGGCGTTCGATCGTGACCAGCAGCTGGTTGAAGGCCACGCCGACGGCGGAGATGGTGATGATGCCCGCGTACATCTGCGGGATCGCGAAGTTGTACTGCGAGGCGTTGATCAGGTAGCCGAGACCCGCCTTGGCTCCGATCATCTCGGCGGCCACCAGGACGAGGATGGAGACCGCGCCGGCCAGCCGGATGCCGGTGAAGACGGCCGGTACGGAGGACGGCAGGATCACCTTCTGGAAGAGCCTCGGGGTGGACAGGTCCATCGAGCGGGCCAGTCTGACCAGGGTGGGGTCGGCGTTGCCCACCGCGCTGATGGTGTTCAGCAGGACCGGCCAGAGGCAGGCGTAGACGACGATCGAGACCTTCGAGGTCTCGCCGATGCCCAGGAGCAGGACGAAGACCGGCAGCAGGGCCAGTGCGGCGGTGTTGCGGAACACCTCCAGCAGTGGGCCGAGCAGCGCGGCGACCGGCCGGTACCAGCCGATGAGCAGGCCGAGCGGGACCGCGATGACGACGGCGATGCCGAAGCCCCCGAAGGAGCGGGCGAGGCTGGCCCGGGTGTGCTGGCCGAGCTGTCCGTTGCCCAGGAGGTCCCACCAGGCCGTGGCGACCTCGCTGACCGGCGGCAGGAAGGTGGAGTCGACCAGGCCGAGGCGGGGGGCGGTCTCCCAGAGGGCGAGCAGGACGACGAGGGCCGCGGAGCGGAGGGCGGCGGCGCGCAACCAACGACCGAGCGCCCCGGCGGCCTTGCGGACGCTGGACGGGTCCCGGCGGGTACCCTCCGGCGCCGACCCTGCATCCGGTCCGGCGCCGGAACCCACCGGGCCCGCGGGGGCCGCGGGAGCGGCGGGAGCGGCGGGAGCCTCCCGGGCCTCCGGGATGGCGGGAGGCGCCGGAGCCACAGGGGCGTCCGGGGCGGCCGGAGTCGCGGGGGCCTCCGGGGCGGCAGGAGCGGCAGGAGCGACCGCGGGATCCACCGGAGCGACGGAAGCCGCAGGG
This sequence comes from Streptomyces sp. NPDC091682, assembly GCF_044756625.1. NCBI lineage: Bacteria > Bacillati > Actinomycetota > Actinomycetes > Kitasatosporales > Streptomycetaceae > Streptomyces > Streptomyces sp. NPDC091682. Next base: position 509,626 of record NZ_JBIVTH010000003.1, read on the forward strand.
GCCGCTGGGCCCGCAGGCGCGGCCGAAGCGTCCGGGGCCGCGGTAGCCGCGGAAGTCGGGGGAAGGGTCGTGGAGCGGCCGGCGCGGCGCAGCCGGCGTGCCAGCAGGGACGGAACGCCGGGACGACGGGGGCTGCGGGGCTTCCGGTCGGCGGGTGCGGGAGCCGCGGGCGCCGGGTCCTCCCGTAGCGTCTCCTGCCCGGCCGGGGCTTCGGCATCGGCGGGCGCGGTGATGTCGGTGCTCATACGGAGGCCTCCTCCTTCTCCAGTTGCTGGGCGCGGGCCACCTCGTCGTGGAGCAGCGTCCAGATCTCGTGGCGGTAGCGGGCGAACTCGGGGCTGGAACGCAGGTCCTCGCCCTGGAAGCCGGCGCCGCGGGCGCCGAACGTGACCGGGACGATCTCCTTCACCCGGCCGGGGCGGGACGTCATGACGGCCACCTTCTGACCGAGGTAGACCGCCTCCTCGATGCCGTGCGTGATGAAGACGACGGTCTTGCCGGTGCGCTGCCAGATGCGCCGCAGCTCGTCCTGGAGGGACTCGCGGGTCTGCGCGTCGAGGGCGGCGAACGGCTCGTCCATCAGCAGCACGTCCGGGTCGTACGCCAGCGAGCGGGCGATGGCGACGCGTTGGCGCATGCCGCCGGAGAGTTCGTGCGGGTGCCGGTCCTCGAAGCCGGTGAGGCCGACGAGGTCGAGGAACTCCCGGGCCCTCGCCGCCCGCTTGCGGCGCGGGACGCCGGTCGCCTCCAGACCGAACTCGACGTTGCCGAGCGCCGTCCGCCAGGGCAGCAGGGCGTACTGCTGGAAGACGATGCCCCGGTCCAGGCCCGGCCCGGTGATCGGCTTCCCGTCGAGCAGGATCCGCCCGGACGACGGCCGGGTCAGCCCGCCGAGCAGGTCCAGGAGCGTGGACTTGCCGCAGCCGCTGGGGCCCACGACCACCACGAACTCCCCCGCCTCGATCTCCAGGTCGATGCCGTCGAGCGCGGTGAACCGCCCCTTGTTCCTCTTGTCCTTGGTCGGGAAGGTCTTGGTCACGTGCTCGAACACGATCTTCGCCATGTCGGGTCAGCCCTTCCCGAAGTCGTTGAACTCGTTCGTGTAGAGGTCGGCGGCCTTGAGCTGCCCCTGCTTGATCTCGCCGCGCTCGCCGAGCCAGTCGAGCCAGAGCTGGAACTCCTTGTCCTCGATCCGGCCGCCCGTCTCGGCGACGCCGTACGAGCGCCAGTACTGGAGGGTGGCGGTGTCCTCGTTGCGGCCGCGCTTCTTGACGATCTCGGTCTGCCGGGCGATGACCTCCTCGCGCGGGGTGGTGCGGGCCCACTCGATGGCCTTGGCCACGCCCGTCACGAAGGTCCGTACGGTGTCCGGGTTCTCCTTGATGAACCGCTCGGTCATGATGTAGGAGCCGGCGCTGAACTTGCCGAGCAGGTCGAAGTCGCTGAACAGCGGTCTGATCCCGCCGCCCGCCACGGCCTTGTCGCGCAGGATCCCGCCGAGCACGCCCACGTCGATCTGCTTCTGGCGCAGCACCTGGTCGGTGTTGACGGGCGGCACGACGAGCGACTCGACCTTCGATGAGTCGGCCTTGGCGAGGCCGTTGCGGCTCAGGTAGATGTCGAGGACGGCCTGGGAGTGGGCGCCCAGCGTGTTCATGCCGACCTTCTTGCCGAGGAGGTCGCGGGCGGAGCGGATCGGGCTGTCCTCCAGGACGTAGTAGCCGCTGTACGAGAACTCGTCGACGCCGTAGTAGGAGATGACGGCCTTGACGGGAGCCTTGCTGGAGGCGAGCTTGACGATCGCGCCGTTGAAGGCGCCGCCGAAGTGGGTCTGGCCGGTGGCGGCGGACTGGATGTCCTGCGGGCCGCTGATGGTGTTGCCGACCCACTCCAGCGTGAGGTCGCCCAGGTATCCGAGGTCGGAGGCGAGTTCGGGGAGCGTGACGGCGCCGACCGAGCCCTGGTACTTCAGGGTCTTGACCTGGGCACCGGAACCGCCGCCGCGCGCGGTGGCCGTGCCGCAGCTCACCGCGGCCGCCGAGATGCCGAGCAGGGCGAGGAACTGGCGTCGGGAGGTGGTGGTCGAGGTGAAGGCTGCGGGCATGACGGTTCCTTGTCGGTGCGGGTCGCGTGGTCGCGGCGGTGTGCGGCGGTGTTACGGGGTGGTGGTGAGGGCGGCTGCGGCGACGGCGAGGGTGGCGGGTGTGGAGCGAAGTGCCGCGGCGAACTCGTCGACGGCCTGGTAGAGGTCCAGTTCGGCCTCGGGCCGCAGCCGGTCGGGGCCCGATCCGCGCTCGACGGAGGAGTCCAGGACGAACCGGCCGGCGGTGACGTGCCGGGCGCCGAGGGCGGCGAGCACGGGGCGCAGGGCGTAGTCGATGGTCAGGACGTGGGCGAGGCTGCCGCCGGTGGCCAGCGGCAGGACCGTCTTGCCGTCGAGGCCGTCCTGCGGGAGCAGGTCGAGGAAGGCCTTGAGCAGTCCGGTGTACGACGCCTTGTAGACGGGGGTCGCGATGACCAGGCCGTCGGCCTCGGCGACGGCCTCGAGCGCCCGACGGATCTCGGGCTCGCCGCGGCGGGCTGCGAGGAGGTCGGCGGCGGGGAGCTCGCGCACGGACAGGTGCGCGGTCTCGAAGCCGGAGTGGGACAGGCGGCGCAGTACGTGGTCGGCGACGACGGCGGTGCGGGAGTGGGCGGAGGGGCTGCCGGTGATCGCGAGCAGGTTGGGCACGGGGGGCGCTCCTTGATGTCGTCAGGCGGAGACGGAGGCTGCGGCGGAAACGGCCGCGGTGGTGGAGGCACCGGAGGCGATGCCGAAGGAGGGGTCCGGGACGGCCCCCGGGCTGATCAGTCGGGAGGGCTCGCCGTCGGGGCCGACCGGGACGTCGCCGTCGACGGTGACGCGGCGCAGGGTGCGCTCGTGGTCGTCGGAGTCGTCCACGCCGTAGTGCTGGGTGGCACGGTTGTCCCAGATCGCGACGTCGCCGGCCCGCCACTGCCAGCGGACGGTGTTCTCGGGGCTCTCGATGTGCGCCTGGAAGAGGTCCTGGAGGACGCGCGAGTCGCGGCCGGTGAGGCCGTTGATCCGCTGGACGAAGTTGCCGAGGAGGAGGGTGCGTTCGCCCGTCTCGGGGTGGACGCGGACCACCGGGTGCTCGGTGAGGAACTTGGTGGAGGTGAACACCTCGCGGTACTGGGCCAGGGCCTCGGGCAGGGCGTCGGGCTTGAGGGCGGCGTAGTCGTACTCGTTGGAGTGGACGGCGCGCAGGCCGTCGGCGAGGGCCCGGAGCGGCTCGGGGAGGTTGCTGTAGGCGGTGGCCGTGTTGGCCCAGAGGGTGTTGCCGCCGTACGGGGGGATGGTGACGGCGCGGAGGATGGAGAAGGCGGGGTAGGCGGGGACGAAGGTGACGTCGGTGTGCCACTGGTTGGCGCGGGCGCCGTGGTGAGAGTCGATGCCGAGGGCGTAACGGCCGTCCGCGGAGGGGACGGTGGGGTGCGCGACGGGCGCACCGAGCAGCTGGGCGAAGGCCTCGTGACCGGCCTCGTCGAGGTGGTCCTGGCCGCGGAAGAAGACGACCTTGTGGGCGAGGAGGGCGGCCCTGATCTCGGCGACGGTCGCGTCGGGCAGGTCGCCGCCGAGCAGTACGCCGCCGATCTCGGCGCCGATGCGGCCGCCGATCTTGGTGACGGTGGTGGTGGCGGTGGCAGTGGCAGTTGCCATGAGGACTCCCTGGTGTGGGCCGCGGGGGATATTTCCGCAGCGGAAGAAACAGCGTGACGAGGGCGCCGGGCGCTGCGCTGCGCCGAGCGGTACGGGTACGTGCGGGTGCAGGTGGGTGGTGCGGGAACCGGCCGCCCGGATCCGCGGAGGCCCCCGGGCGGCTTCGGCCCCGCCCGGATCCGCGGAGGGCGACGACGCGCCGTCCCCGGCACGGGCCGCCCCGGTGGACGCCCTTGCGGGACCCGGCGGGGACGCTCCGGAGCCCCGGCAGGGACCTGCCCGGTGGGGTGTTCCGGGGCACCACCCCTGGGGGTGCCCCGGAACGGGAACGGGACCGGGCGGCTTCGACCGAGGCGGGCACCGGCGGGACGGCACCGGGCCGGGGCCGGGCGGACCCGGTCAGCCGGGGCGCCGGATCGGCGGGGTCAGGCGCGGCCGGGGGCCGGACAGCGGCCCGGACACTCACCCGGCGCGGTACGCAGGCCGGGGGTGTGGAGCCGCGGGGCGAGGAGTGCGTTCGCGGACATGTCCCGGAGCGTGTCAGCGGCCCCGGCCGGGGTCAACCCCCGTCCGGAGCCACCGAACGCGCCTCTCGCCGGTTTCCGCGTCCACCCCGCACACCCCCTGCAGCCTGCGCTTTTCCCCGCGCTTCGACCCGCGCGCGGCCTCACCTCGACGGCCGAAAAGCGTGGCCGGATTTCATGGCCCCGCAATGCGGCCGCCACGCGTTCGCCGGGATCCGCCCCCGCGCCCCGCCCGCGGGGCCCGCCACCCGCACAGGACTGCCGCCGCTGTGCGCACACGCTCCATGACTCGTCCCGCCCGCCCGGGACGTACCCGAAGGCCCCGGCCCCGCGGGCGGCCGGCCCGTGAGTCCCGCCGGACACCCTCGCCGCGAGATCTCGCCACGCGCGCAATACGACCGCCACCGCTGTGCGCACACCCCCTGCGGCTCGTCCGGCCGGCCCGGGGCATGCCCGAAGGCCCCGACCCCGTAGGCGGCCGGCCCACGGGACCCGCCTCGCGCTCTCGCCGCATGGCCGCGCCACGCACACATTGCCGCCGCCGCTGTGCGCACGCGCCCCGTGGCCCGTCCAGCCGGCCCCGGGCGTGCCCGAGGGTCCCGGCCCCGCGGGCGGCCGGCCCACGGGACCCGCCACACACGCTCACCGCGTCGTCGCGCCGTGCGCACACGCCCTGCGACTCGTCCGTCCGGCCTTGCGACGTAACGCACCGAACGGCCCGGGCACGATCCGGACCGGACGGCCCGGTCCCCGCAAGGGAACCGGCATGATCGGGGGACACACCCCCACCCCTCACCCCCGAGGAGACCGCGTGACGCGTATGGCCGGTGACAGCCGGGCCGCCGCCAATGCCGCCACCGTGCTGCGGACGGTGCTCGACCACGGCCCGGTCGCGCGCAGCGCGATCGCCCCGCTGTGCGGGCTGAGTCCCGCCGCCGTGTCCCGGCAGACCACCGGGCTGCTCCGGGCCGGGCTGCTGCGCGAGCTGCCCGGGCCCGGCGGCGGGGTGGGGCGGCCGCGGATCCCGCTGGACCTGCACACCGGGGCCGTCGGCGGGCCGGTCGCCGCCGGGCTGCACATCGGGGTGCCGCATTCGACCTTCAGCCTCGTCGACCTGCGGGGGCAGCTGCTCGCCCGGCGGTCCTTCCCCCACGAGGGGCGCCCGGCGGACGGGCTGTCCGCCGAGATCGCCTCCGAACTCGGCCGCTTCCTCCGCGCGTACGACTCCGGGCGGCCGCTCCTCGGCGTCGGTGCGGCCCTCGGCGGATGGGTCGGCCCGGACGAGGGGACCGTCGTGCGGCACCCCGCGCTGGGATGGAACCGCAAGCCGCTGGCCGCTGAGCTGTCGGCCGCACTCGGGCTGCCGGTGTGGGTCGACAACCATGCCCGGGCCGTCGCACGGGCCGAGATCCTCTTCGGCCGGCCCGAGGCCCGCCGGAGCCTCGTGCACCTGTTCATCGGCCGGGTCGTCGACGCCGCCTTCGGGATCGAGGGGACCGTGCACCAGGGTCCGGGCGCGGCGGCCGGCGACGTGGCCCATCTGCCGGTGCCGCGCTCGCAGGCCCCGTGCGCGTGCGGGCGTACCGGCTGCCTGGAGGCGACCGCGTCCGACACCGCGCTGGGCACCGAGGCCGTGCGCCGCGGCATCGTGCCGGACCCGTCGGTGAACCTGCTGGTGGACGCGGCCGCCACCGGCGATCCGCGCGCCGACCGGCTGCTGCGCGAGCGCGCCCGCGCGGTGGGCCGCGCGGCCGCCCTTCTGTTGGATGTCTTCAATCCGGCGGTCATGGTCGTGACCGAGCTGGCGAGCGTCCTCGACGAGGGATACCTGGAGGAGATCCGGGCCGCCGCGGTGGAGCTCTCGCACGTCTGCGACGATCCCGAGCGGATCGTGGTGCCGCACGCGGGACCCGCCGTGCTCCCGGAGGCGGCGGCAACCGTGCTGCTCAGCCGGGTGTTCCAGGACCCCTTCGGCATGGCCCGAGAGGGCGAGATCACACCCACCGGTATGGTGCCACCTGAGCGCGCTCCCCTACATTCGAGCCATGACGGTCCTGCCTGACGACGGGCTCTCCCTGGCCGCCGAGTTCCCTGACGCGACGCATGAGCAGTGGCAGCGCCTTGTAGAAGGCGTACTGCGCAAGTCGGGCAAGGAAGTCTCCGGCGAGGCCGCAGAAGACGCGTTGTCCACCCCAATCGAGGACGGGCTCACCACGCGCCCGCTGTACACCGCGCCGCCCGACGGGGCGGCCCCCGACACCGGTTTCCCCGGCTTCGCCCCGTTCGTCCGCGGGGGCAGGCCGGAAGGCACCACCGCGAACGGCTGGGACGTGCGCCAGCGCCTCGCGGGCACGGATCCGGTACGCGTGAACGAGGCGGCCCTCGCCGATCTGGAGAACGGGGTCACCTCCCTCTGGCTCACCGTGGGCCGGGGCGGTCTCCCCGTCGAGGGCCTCGCCCGGGCGCTGGACGGGGTCTACCTGGACCTCGCCCCCATCACCCTGGACGCCGGGGCCCAATACGCCGAGGCCTCACGCGCGTTGCTGCGTCTGTTCACCGAGCGCGCGGTGGCCCCCGAGGCCGCTCGGGCCTCGCTGGGCGCCGACCCCCTGGGCCACGAGGCCCGTACGGGTGAGGCACTGGACGTGGCCGACGCGGTCGAGCTGGCCGTGGAGGCCGCCGTGGGTTGGCCCGGGGTGCGCGCCCTGACCGTGGACGCACTGCCGTACCACGAGGCCGGCGGCAGCGCCGCCGAGGAACTGGGCCTGTCCCTGGCCACCGGAGTCGCCTACCTGCGCGCGCTGACCGAAGCCGGGCTGAGCACCGAAGCGGCGCTCGGACAGCTGGAGTTCCGCTACGCCGCCACCGCGGACCAGTTCCTGACCATCGCCAAGCTGCGGGCCGCGCGCCGGCTGTGGGCCCGTATCGCCGGGGCCTCGGGGGCCCCGGAGGCGGGTGCCCAGCTCCAGCACGCCGTGACCTCGCCGGTGATGATGACCCGCCGCGACCCGTGGGTGAACATGCTGCGCACCACCGTGGCCTGCATGGCCGCGGGCGTCGGCGGCGCCGACTCGGTCACCGTGCTCCCCTTCGACAGCGAGCTGGGCCTGCCGGACGCCTTCGCGCGCCGGATCTCCCGGAACACCTCCACCATCCTGCTGGAGGAGTCGCACCTGGCCCGGGTGATCGACCCGGCGGGCGGCTCCTACTACGTGGAGCGCCTCACCGACGAGCTCGCCCACGCCGCGTGGCAGTTCTTCCAGACCGTGGAGAAGGCCGGCGGTCAGGCCGCCGCCCTGCGCTCCGGGCTGGTCGCCGAACGGCTCGCCGCCACCTGGGCCGCGCGCTCCAAGAAGCTGGCCAAGCGTCGCGAACCGATCACCGGCGTCAGCGAGTTCCCGCTGCTCTCGGAGAAGCCGGTCGTCCGCGAGCCCGCGCCCGCGGCCCCCACCGGCGGGCTGCCGCGCGTGCGGCGCGACGAGGCGTACGAGGCCCTGCGCGCCCGCAGCGACGCGCACCTGGCGGCGACCGGCGCCCGGCCGAGGATCTTCCTCGCCGCGCTGGGCCCGGCGGCCGCGCACACCGCGCGCGCCACCTTCGCCTCGAACCTGTTCCAGGCGGGCGGCATCGAACCCGTGCACGACCCGGTGTCGGTGGACCCGGCGACGGCCGCCGAGGCGTACGCCGCGAGCGGGGCGGACGGCATGGCCGTGCTCTGCTCCAGCGACGCGCTGTACGAGGAGCAGGCCGAGGCGGTGGCCGGCGCGCTGCGCGCGGCGGGCGCCACGACCGTCTTCCTCGCCGGCAAGCCGGGCACGGCTGGGGCTTCCGTGGACGAGTACGTCTTCGCCGGCTGTGACGCCGTCGCCGTGCTGTCCTCCGTACTCGACCGGATGGGAGTGCCCGCATGAGCATCCCCGATTTCTCCGAGCTGGCGCTCGACCCCACCGCCGTCGCCGGGGTGTCCGAGGAGCAGTGGCGCTCCGCGGTGAAGGAGTCCGCCGGCACCGCGGCCGCCGACCTGCTGTGGGAGACGCCCGAGGGCATCGGCGTCAAGCCGCTGTACACCGGGCGTGACCTGGAGGGCCTGGACTTCCTGCGGACGTACCCGGGCGTGGCCCCGTACCTGCGCGGCCCGTACCCGACGATGTACGTCAACCAGCCCTGGACGATCCGGCAGTACGCCGGCTTCTCCACGGCCGAGGAGTCGAACGCCTTCTACCGGCGCAACCTGGCGTCCGGCCAGAAGGGCCTGTCGGTGGCCTTCGACCTGCCGACGCACCGCGGCTACGACAGCGACCACCCGCGCGTGACCGGTGACGTCGGCATGGCGGGCGTGGCGATCGACTCGATCTACGACATGCGGCAGCTGTTCGACGGGATCCCGCTGGACAAGATGTCGGTGTCGATGACGATGAACGGCGCGGTGCTGCCGGTCCTCGCGCTCTACATCGTGGCGGCGGAGGAGCAGGGCGTCTCCCCCGACAAGCTCGCCGGGACCATCCAGAACGACATCCTCAAGGAGTTCATGGTCCGCAACACCTACATCTATCCGCCGGGACCCTCCATGCGGATCATCTCCGACATCTTCGCGTTCACCTCGCAGAAGATGCCGCGGTACAACTCGATCTCCATCTCCGGCTACCACATCCAGGAGGCCGGTGCCACGGCCGACCTGGAGCTGGCGTACACCCTCGCGGACGGCGTGGAGTACCTGCGGGCCGGGCAGGCGGTGGGACTGGACGTGGACGCGTTCGCACCGCGGCTGTCGTTCTTCTGGGCGATCGGCATGAACTTCTTCATGGAGGTTGCCAAGCTGCGCGCGGCCCGCCTGCTGTGGGCGCGCCTGGTCAAGCAGTTCGACCCGAAGAACGCCAAGTCGCTCTCGCTGCGCACACATTCGCAGACCTCGGGTTGGTCGCTGACCGCGCAGGACGTCTTCAACAACGTGACGCGCACCTGCATCGAGGCGATGGCGGCGACCCAGGGCCACACCCAGTCGTTGCACACCAACGCCCTCGACGAGGCGCTCGCGCTGCCGACGGACTTCTCGGCGCGCATCGCCCGCAACACCCAGCTGCTGCTCCAGCAGGAGTCGGGGACCTGCCGGTCAATCGACCCGTGGGGCGGCAGTGCGTACGTCGAGAAGCTGACGTACGACCTGGCCCGGCGGGCCTGGCAGCACATCGAGGAGGTCGAGGCGGCCGGCGGCATGGCGCAGGCCATCGACGCGGGCATCCCGAAGCTGCGCGTGGAGGAGGCCGCGGCGCGCACGCAGGCGCGGATCGACTCGGGCCGCCAGCCGGTGATCGGCGTCAACAAGTACCGCGTGGAGAACGACGAGGCGATCGACGTCCTGAAGGTCGACAACTCCTCCGTGCGCGCGCAGCAGATCGCCAAGCTGCGGCGGCTGCGCGAGGAGCGCGACGAGGCGGTCACGCAGGACACCCTGCGGGCGCTGACGAACGCGGCGGAGCGCGGCGACGGCAACCTGCTGGCCCTGGCGGTGGACGCGGCGCGCGCCAAGGCGACCGTGGGTGAGATCTCGGACGCATTGGAGAAGGTGTACGGGCGGCACGCGAGCCAGATCCGTACGATCGCGGGCGTGTACCGAAACGAAGCGGGCGAGTCCCCGTCGGTGGAGCGCACCCGTGCGCTGGTGGACCGGTTCGAGGAGGCGGAGGGACGTCGTCCGCGCATCCTGGTCGCCAAGATGGGCCAGGACGGGCACGACCGCGGCCAGAAGGTGATCGCGACGGCCTTCGCCGACCTGGGCTTCGACGTGGACGTCGGCCCGCTGTTCCAGACCCCGGCGGAGGTGGCCCGTCAGGCCGTCGAGGCGGACGTCCACGTGGTGGGCGTGTCGTCGCTGGCGGCCGGTCACCTGACCCTCGTACCGGCGCTGCGCGAGCAGCTGGCGGAGGAGGGCCGCGAGGACATCATGATCGTCGTGGGTGGGGTGATCCCGCCGGCCGATGTCCCGACGCTGCTGGAGATGGGCGCGACGGCGGTCTTCCCGCCGGGCACGGTGATCCCGGACGCGGCCCACGACCTGGTGACGCGGCTGGCCGCGGACCTGGGCCACGAGCTGTAGGCGGGCGCCGGTGCCGAAGATCGACATCGAGGCGTACGCGAAGGGGGTGCTCGACGGGAAGCGCGCGTTCATCGCGCGTGCGATCACCCTCGTCGAGTCCACCCTGCCGGCACACCGGGTGCTGGCGCAGGGGCTGTTGACGGAGCTGCTGCCGCACACGGGCCGGGCCCGCCGGATCGGCATCAGCGGTGTGCCGGGGGTGGGCAAGTCCACCTTCATCGACGCGTTCGGCACGATGCTGACGGGGCTCGGCCACCGGGTGGCGGTGCTCGCGGTGGACCCGTCGTCGACGCGCACGGGCGGCTCCATCCTGGGTGACAAGACCCGGATGGAGCGGCTGTCGGTGGACCCGGCGGCCTTCGTGCGGCCGTCGCCGTCGGCGGGCACGCTGGGCGGGGTCGCCAAGGCCACCCGCGAGTCGATGATCGTGATGGAGGCGGCGGGCTACGACGTGGTCCTCGTCGAGACGGTCGGCGTGGGCCAGTCGGAGACCACGGTGGCCGGGATGGTCGACTCGTTCCTGCTGCTGTCCCTGGCCCGTACGGGCGACCAGCTGCAGGGCATCAAGAAGGGCGTCCTGGAGCTGGCGGACGTGCTGGCGGTGAACAAGGCGGACGGCCCGCACGAGCGGGACGCGAAGGCCGCGGCCCGCGAACTGTCGGGTGCGCTGCGGCTGATGCACCCGGTGGACGCGGCCTGGACCCCGCCGGTCCTGACGTGCAGCGCGCGGGAGTCGACCGGGCTGGACGAGGTGTGGAGCCGGCTGGAGCAGCACCGGACCCTGCTGGAGGCGGGGGGCCGGCTGGCGGCGAAGCGGGCTGCGCAGCAGGTGGAGTGGACCTGGTCGATGGTCCGCGACGAACTGCTGGAACGCCTGCGGGCGGACCCGGCGGTACGGGAACTCGCGCCGGGCCTGGAGGCCGCGGTCCGGGCGGGCACGGTCACGGCGACATCTGCGGCGGACCAGATCCTGGCGGCGTTCGGCCGGGCCTGACCCGTGTGCGTGCGGCGGCGGGGGGGGGGGGGGGGGGCCCCCCCCCCCCCCCCCGCCGCGCCTCAAACGCCGGCGGGGTTGGTTTTCCAGCCCCGCCGGCGGGCCACCGGCAGACGCGCTGCGGGTCAGACCTCGGCCAGGACCGGGCCCGCCTCGTTCACGGCGAGTCGCAGGACGCGGGTCTGCTCCACCGGGTTCTCGGTGGCGAGCAGCGCGGACAGGACCGCGATGCGGGCCTGTCCGGCGCGCAGGGTTCCGGTCGGCACGGCTCCGGCGGCCACCAGGTCCACCGCCCCGCCGTGCGTGTAGATCTCGGTGACCGGTCCGGCCATGACGCGGGTGGTCAGCGCGACCAGGACCCCGCGGCCGACGGCGGCGCGGACGGCCTCCACGATCTCCGGAGTGGCATTGCCCGCGCCGGTCCCGACGAGGACGATGCCGCGCGCGCCTGCCTCGACGGCGGCGTTCAGCAGGACCGCGTCACCGTTGGCGTGGTGCACCACCACGTCCACGCGCGGCGGGAGCTCCGGCATCGCGGGCAACGGGAGCGGCGCCGGGCGCTGCGGGGTGCGCAGGATGGTGACCTTGCCGAAGCCGATCTTCCCGAAGAGCTCCTTCGAGGGGTCGGCGAACGCGTCCAGCTCCACGGCCTGGGTCTTCACCGTGCCGCGGGCGGCGTGCACCCGACCGGCGAAGGCGATCAGCACGCCGAGTCCGCGCGTGTTCGCGGCGGTGAGCAGGGCGTCGTAGAGGTTCCCCGGACCGTCCCCGTCGGCGGTGCCCATGGGGCGCTGCGAGCCGGTGAAGACCACGGAGCGCGGGTCGTGGTGGTGGAGGTCGAGGAAGAACGCCGACTCCTCCAGGGTGTCGGTGCCGTGCGTGACGACGATGCCGTCCACGCCGGGGTCGGCGAGCACCTCGTGCACGGTGCGGAGCAGGGTGAGCTGGTGCGCGGTGGTGAGTCGCGGGCTGTTCACGCTGAACAGGTCGACCAGTTCGACGGTGATGCCCTCGGGAAGCGGTGCGGTGGCGATCACCTCGTTCCCGTCGGCGTCCGCTGCGAAGCCGGAACCCTGCCAGCGGCTGGCTATCGTTCCGCCGGTGCTGATCACGACGATCCGTCCCATCGGCCGTGGCCGCCCTTCACTCGAGTCACTCGTGTCACTAGTACGTCACTCGTACATATGTACTCAAAGCAGCAATGATAGAGCGATCTACGCGCAATGTGATTGCGCATTCCCTCAGGCCTGTTCACAAACACTGGGTGATAATTGCGTCATGGATGCCATTGACCGAGATATCTTGCGCGAGCTCCAGGCCGATGGCCGCCTGACCAACCAAGAACTCGCCCAGCGCGTGGGACTGACCCCTTCCCCCTGCATGCGCCGGGTGCGCCAGCTGGAACAGGACGGGGTGATCCAGGGCTATCGGGCCGTGATCTCCCCCGACGCGGTGGACCGCGGCTTCGAGGTGCTCGTCTCGGTCGAGGTGCGGCGCGACCGGGAGGCGGTCGAGGCCTTCGAGGCGGCCCTCCAGGACATCCCGGACGTCATCGAGGCCTACCGCCTCTTCGGCAGTCCCGGCTGCCTGCTGCGGATCGCCGTCGCCGACCTGCGGGCCTACGAGCGCCTGTGGATCGAGAAGTTGACGGCCCTCACCGGTATCACCGAGGTCAACTCGCAGATCATCATGAAGCGCATCAAGGAACCGAACGGCCTGCCCGTCGGTCACTGACGTGGGCGCCCCCGCGAACCCATGAACCCGTGAGCCCATGAACCCGTGAGCCCATGAACCCGGGAACTCGCTCACTCGCGCACTCTGGCACTCACGCACGTACCCGGGCCCGGACGGCGGGCCCGGACCAACAGGAACAGGAAGCAGCACCCAATGAAACCCCTCGGCGCCGGTGATCCGATCCGGCTCGGTCCGTACCGCGTCCTCGGCGTCCTCGGTGAAGGCGGCATGGGCAAGGTGTACTTCGGCCGGGAGGACGGCGGCCGTACCGCGGCCGTCAAGGTGCTGCTGCCCGAGCTCGCGCACGACCCGCACCTCGTCCAGCGCTTCCTGCGCGAGGCGCACACCGCCCAGGCGGTCACCAGCGGCGGCGTCGCCCGCGTCCTGAACGCGCAGGTCGACGACCACGACGGCCGGCCCTGGATCGCCACCGAGTTCCTGACCGGACCCACCCTCGACGACGCGGTGCGCCAGTACGGGCCGTTCGGCGCCGACGGCGTACGCGCGCTCGCCGCCCCGCTCGCCGCCACCCTGCGGGACATCCACACGGCCGGGCTGGTCCACCGCGACCTGAAGCCGGCCAACATCGTGCTCACCTCGGCGGGACCGCGCGTCATCGACTTCGGCATCGCACGACCCGAGCACGGGCTGACGCTCACCACGACGGGCCAGGTGCCGGTCACCCCCGGGTACGGCGCCCCCGAGCAGGTGCTCGGCCAGCGCGTCGGCCCGGCCGCGGACATCTTCTCGCTGGGTGCGGTCCTGGCGTACGCGGCCACCGGACAGCGCACCTTCGACGGGACCCACGTGGCCGCCGTGCAGTACGAGGTGGTGCACGGGGAGCCGCAACTGGACTCCGTACCGCCCGAGTTGCGGCAGCTGATCGCCCCCTGCCTCGCCAAGGACCCCGCGCACCGCCCGACCCCCGAGCAGATCGCGGGTGCCTTCGCGCCGCCGCCGGGAGCGGACCGGATCTGGCGCACCGGAGCCCTGGCCGAGGACATCGAGCGCCGGGGAGCCGAGGCCGACCGGCAGGCCGCGGTCGTCGGGCAGGAATCCGGAGCCGGTACCGGGCCGTCCCGCAGGCGGCTGCTGCGCAGCGCGCTGGTGGCGGGCGGCGTCCTGGCCGCCTCCGGCGGTGCCACGGGCGCCTGGTGGCTGCTGCGCGAGGAACCGCGCGAGATCCCCCCGGCCGGACCGGCCAGGGACGCCGAGGCGCTGTCGATCCTCGTCGGGCGGCACGGGACGCCTCCGGGCGAGCTGTGGGGTCCGCTGCCCGTGGCGGCGGGACCGGTCGACGGCGTGGTCACCACCCCGCTGCCGGTACTCGACGTGGTCGTCTTCGCGGCCGCGGGCGGCGGCCTCGCGGCGCGTCTGACGACCGACGGCAAGGAGAAGTGGCGGCTGCCCGACGTCCGGCCGGCCGCCGGACTCGTCGCACTGCCCGGCAACCGGTTCGTGACCGCGGGCTCCGGCGGGGCGCTGCTCTGCTTCGAAGCCTCCACCAGCAGGCAGGAATGGTCGGTGGTGGGCGCCGACACCGGACGCATCCTGGCCGCGGACGCATCGGCGGTCTACCTGGTGACGCGGGGCGGGGAGCTGCGTGCCGTGGACACCGCCGGACGCAAGGTCCGCTGGACGGTGCCGCTGCCCGGGGCAGCGGTGAAGGCACCCGGGCCGCGGGCCGCGGTCGGCATGGACCGACTGGTGTTCTTCGGCGCCGACGGGGACGTCATCACCGTCGACACCGCTTCCGGAAGCACGGTCTGGCGGCTCGGCGGCCAGGCGAAGTCCGCCGTGCAGCCGCTCGTCGTGAACGACGTCGTCTACCTCGGCGGGCGCGACCTTTCGGCCCTGGACATCAGGACGGGCGACCGGATCTGGGAGGAGATCAAGGCCGTCGAGGCGCCGCAGCAGGGGGCCGGCGGTTGGGGCCCGGCCGTCGTCAAGGACGCCAGCGTGTTCGCGATGAACGGTACGGAGCTGACCGAGGCGAACATGAAGCTCGGCGGGCCGTTCCCGCGGGACCGCACCGCTCGGGGGCCGGTGCCGCACACTCCCCCCGTCGTGCAGGCCGGTACGGTCTGGGTCGTTCAGGGGGACGGGCAGGGCGTCTCGGCCCACTCCGTCGTCGCCGGCCGCCGGTTCTGGACCTGGTCGCCCGAATCGCGCGGCCCCTGGGGCATGTCCGGCGCGGGGAACCGCGTCTTCCTCGTCAACGACGGGAAGCTCACGGCCATGCCCACCATCGAGAAGTGAGGCGCGCTCCCCGCACGTTCCCCCGCACCTTCCCCCGCCCGTTCCCCCGCACGCGGTTCCCGCCCGGTTCAAGCGCCCCGGCAGGCACCGCTTAGGCTCGGGGCCGATCAACCGACTCGGGAGAGCGCCCATGGAACGCCTTCGCCACGACGACCCGTCGCACGTCGGGCCGTACGCGATCCTGGCCCGGCTCGACTCCGAGACCGCCGAACGCACCGTTCCCGAGCGCCGCTACCTCGGGCGCACCGCCGACGGGCAGCGCACCGTCCTCGTCTGCGTGCCCCGGGTCGGCGCCGACCCGTCCCGGTGGGCGATCGAGGCCGAAGGCGCCCGGCGGTCGTCCGTGCCCCGCTTCCTGCGCATCGAGGAGGTGGGCGGCACGGCCGGCTTCCCCTGGTACGCGTCCCCGTACACGCCCGTGCTGCCGCTGCCGGCCGTGCTCGCCGCGTACGGCGGGCCGCTGCCCGAGGACACCGTCCGTAGGCTCGGCGCCGCACTTGCGGAAGGACTGACCGCCGGACACGCCCAGGGGATGACCCACGCGGGGCTGTCACCGGCCGCCGTGCTGGTCACCGCGGCGGGACCGCTGCTGACCTGCTTCGGTGCCCTGCGGGCCGCGGCTCCCGACGGGACGCGGCGGACGGGGCTGCCCGGGCTCGATCCGGGCTGCCTGGCCCCGGAGCAGGCGTCGGGAGGCCGCCCGGGGCCGCTCGGGGACGTCTTCGCACTGGGCGCCGTCCTCGCCTACGCCTCGACCGGCCACACCGTGCCCGAGCAGAGCGAACTGCCGCCGGGGCTGCGGACGCTGGTCGGAACCTGCCTGTCCTCCGACCCGGCGGTCCGGCCGCAGTCCGCGCGGGAAGTGCTGGGCGAACTCGTGTCCCCCTGGGCGGGCTCCGCCGCGTCCGAGGACCCGTACGCGCAGGCCGGAACGGTCCTCGACCACGGAGCCGTACCGTTGCCGGGCCGGGTCGTTGCCGCGCTCGCCGCCCAGTCCGCCGCGCTGCTCGCGGCGGAACTCCCCTCCCCGCAAAAGCCGTTCGCCACGGCCCAGAAGGTGCACTGACCCGATGTCCGCCCCGCTCGTACCGCCCGCCCCGCTCGCACCGCTCGCACCGCTCGCACCGCTCGCACCGCTCACGCACGACGATCCGCAGCACCTCGGCGACTTCCGGCTGCTCGCCCGGCTCGGCAGCGGCGGCATGGGCACCGTCTACCTGGCCCGTTCGGCGGCCGGGCGGACGGTCGCACTGAAGACGGTCCACGCCCGGATCGCCGCCGACACCGCCTTCCGTACCCGGTTCCGGTTGGAGGCGGACGCGGCCCGGGTCATCGGCGACCGTTACGGGGCCCGGGTGTTCGCCGCGGACGCCCTGGCCGGCACGCCGTGGCTGGCCACCGAGTACGTCATCGGGCCGCCACTGGACGAAGCGGTGGGGCTGGCCGGCCCGCTGCCCGAGCCGTGCGTGCGCGCCCTGGGCGCGGACCTCGCCCGGGCGCTGGGCCAGCTGCACCGATCGGACGTGGTGCACCGCGACCTCAAGCCCTCCAACGTCATGGTCACGGCCGCCGGGCCCAAGGTCATCGACTTCGGCATCGCGCGCGCCCTCGGCGACGAACGGCTGACCCGCACCGGGGCCGCGGCCGGCACGCCCGCCTTCATGTCGCCCGAGCAGGCCGGCGGCCTCGAACACACCCCGGCCGGCGACGTGTTCGCGCTCGCCGGCGTCCTGGTGTTCGCGGCCGGTGGGCACGGCCCCTTCGGCAGTGGGCAGGCCGCGGACCTGCTCTACCGGGTGCGGTACGCGGAACCCGACCTGGGACGCGTTCCGGCGGCACTGGCTCCGCTGCTCGCCCGCTGCCTGTCCAAGGACCCTGCGCAGCGCCCCACGACGGCCGAGCTGGCGGACCTCCTCGCTCCCGGCGGCGGCCCGTTCGCGGACCGGCTGCCCCAGCCGGTGCTCGCGGACATCGCCCGGCGCGCCGCGGCCGTGTGGCAGGAGCCCCCGCCGCGACTGCCGGCCCCCCGCGGGGAGGCGGACCCTGTCGTCGCCGACGACGCCGGCATGTCGCGCCGCAGACTGTTCGCGGTCTCCGGGGCCGCGGCCGGCGCCCTCGCGCTCGCGGCGGGGGGCGGGCTGTGGGCCTGGCTCGACAGCCGCGCCGAAGACGGGAACGGAGCGGCGGACGCCGGACAGCCCGCCCTGGAGTCACCGCCGGACGAGCTGTGGAAGGTCGAACTGGCAGTCCCTGTGACGGGCGACGCCCCGCTGTCGGTGAACGGCATGCTCGTCGCAGCCACCGGAACCACGACCACCGGGATCTACCAACAGGACGGCAAGCGCCTGAGGGACGTCCAGGGGTTCTCGCGCGGCTGGCGCGTCGCCACCGACGGGAAGACCCTCTACGCGGTCAGGAAGCCGGACGCCGCGGACAAGGCCCTCGCGGTGCTATCCCTGGACCTGGAGAACGGCAAGGAGCAGGCGCCGCTCGTCCAACTGGGCGCGTACGACGGTACGAACGCGCTCAACCAGATCCTCGGGGTGGCCGGCGACACCGTGTTCCTGTGTGCCAAGGCGGCCGCCGGCGACCAGTGGTCCGTGCTGGCCGCGAGCCTGAAGACCGGCAAGGAACTGTGGCGACAGCCGACGCCGGCCCCCACCCAGCAGCAGGTGGAACTCGGGCGCCCCTCCCCCGTCCGCGTCAAGGCCGTACGCGGAGGGGTTCTGCTGTGGCATCGCGGCGAGACGGGCGACGCCTCCCGGTTGTCGCTGCACGACGCCGGTAGCGGCGCCGTGCGCTGGGCCGTGTCGCTGGACGGGCCGGGCGCCACGCCGGACCAGCTGGCCACGGATGACGACCGCGTGTACATCGGCGCCGAGAAGGTGCACGCGCTGCGGCTCACCGACGGCGAATCCGCCTGGGTCTTCGGCGCGAACCGGGACGCGGGCGAGGTCGGCGCCCGGCGCCGGTACGGCACACCGAGCGTCCGCGACGGGATCGTCTACGCCGTGGAGGGCACACGCGGCGTCGTCGCCATCAGCGCCGCCTTCGGCACGTTGCAGTGGATGGACATCCTGCCGGAGGGTGCGAACCCGAACCGCGACCTCGCCCCCGTGGTCACCCCGAGCCACATCTACACCATGGACGGGGCGGGTCTGCGAGCCGTCCGCATCCGCACCCAGGCCCCGGTCTGGCGCTACCCGACGAACGCCTACGCCCTGACGCCGGATCCGGACGGCAAGCGGCTCTACCTTCGCGAGGAGAAGAAACTGATCGCCCTCCCGCTCCCGTAGGGCCGCAGCGGGAACGCCCGTACGCCGGCGGCTCGGGGCCGTCGGCGTACGGGCGTTCCGTTCGGTGGATCATCAGCCCGCCACGCGGGCCTCCTGCTCCCGCGGCTGGGTGGGCAGCGCCGGGCCGGGGGTCGTCCGGCCGAGCTTCTCGCCCTCGACGTCCATGTTCGGCAGGAGTCGGTCGAGCCAGCGGGGCAGCCACCAGGCCGACCGGCCGAGCAGGGCGAACAGGGCGGGCACCAGGGCCATGCGGACGATGAAGGCGTCGAACAGGACGGCGATGGCGAGGCTGAAGCCGACCATCTTGACGAAGACGTTCACCTCCATGATGAAGCCGGAGAAGACGCTGATCATGATGATTGCGGCGGCGCCGACCACCCGGCCGCCGTAGCGGAACCCGGTGACCACCGCTTCGTCGGGCCGCGCCCCGTGCACGTAGGCCTCTCGCATCCGGGTCACGAGGAAGACCTCGTAGTCCATCGCGAGACCGAACACCACACCGATCATGAAGATCGGCAGCGTGCTCATGATCGGGCCGGGCTGGTCGATGCCGAAGAGGTCCGAGAGCCAGCCCCACTGGAAGACGGCCACGACCGCGCCGAGGGCCGCGCTCACGGAGAGCAGGAAACCGAGGGCCGCCTTGAGCGGGACGAGCAGTGAGCGGAAGACGAGCACCAGCAGCACGAAGGCGAGTCCGACGACCAGCCCCAAGTACGGCAGCATCGCGTCGTCGAGGGTTTGGGAGAAGTCGATGAACAGGGCGGTCTGGCCGGTCACCAGGACCTCGGCACCGTGGTCGGCCCCGAGGCCGCCCGCGATGCCCCGGATCCTCCCGACCAGTTCCTCGGTCTCGTGCTCGGCGGGGCCGGTCTTCGGGATGAGGGTGAGGACCGCGGTGTCGCCCTTGCCGTTGGGCGTGGCCGGGGTCACCGCTGCAACGCCCTCGACCTTCCCGAGTTCCTTGCCCACGACGGCGGCCGCGGTCACCGCGTCCGCGGCCTCGACGGTGACCATCAGCGGTCCGTTGAACCCGGCTCCGAAGGACTCGGACAGGAGGTCGTACGCCTTGCGCTGCGTGGTGTCCGCAGCCATGGTGCCCTCGCCGGGCAGGCCGAGCTGGAGCCCCGCGGCGGGCACGGCGACGGCGCCGAGGCCCACGACGCCGAGGAGCAGGACGGCCAGCGGGCGGCGGACGACGAAGGTCGCCCAGCGGGTACCCAGGTTCGGCTTCCGGCGCGCTGCCCGCTTGTCGGCCTTGCGCTGCTGGCGCTCCGTGAGCGGCTTGCCGTAGTGCATCTTGCGTTCCCTGCGGGGCATGACCTTGATCGGCGCGAAGCCGAGGAGGGCGGGCACCAGGGTGATCGCGATGAGCACGGAGACGGCGACCGTACCGGCGGCGGCGAGGCCCATTTTGGTGAGCATCGGTATGTTCACCACGCTGAGGCCCGCGAGGGCGACGATGACGGTGAGTCCGGCGAAGACGACGGCGGAGCCTGCCGTACCGACGGCCCGTCCCGCGGCGTCCTGGCGCTCCCGGCCCTCGGCCAGTTCGGAGCGGTATCGGGAGACGATGAACAGGGCGTAGTCGATGCCGACCGCGAGGCCGATCATCAGCGCGAGGGTGGACGTCGTGCTGGACAGTCCGAAGGTGCTGCCGAGGGCGGTGATGGCCGCGCCACCGATGGCGACGCCCACGATGGCCGTCAGCAGGGACATGCCCGCGGCGATCATCGAGCCGAAGGTGAGCACCAGGACGATGGCGGAGACGAGGATGCCGATGCCTTCGGCGCCGCCGCCGGGCGCTCCGTCCACTGTGATGGCGTCACCACCTGCCTCGACCACCAGTCCGGTGGACCGGGCGTCCGCGAGTGCCTTGTCGAGGCCGTCGTGCGCCTCGTCGGTCACCTTGAGGGCGGGGACCTTGTACGTGGCCACGGCATACGCCGTGGTGCCGTCCTGGCTGAGGGCCCCGGTCAGGAAGGGGTCGGAGGCCGACACGACGTCCGGCGCCGTGGTCAGCGCAGCGACGAGCCTTTCGACCTTGACCTTCTCGGTGGGATCGGAGAGCTTCGCGCCGGCGGGCGCCCGGACGACCACGCGGGCGGTGGCGCCGTCCACGCTCACGGCCGGGAACTTCTCCTTCAACAGGTCGAAGGCCTTCTGCGACTCCGTACCCGGCATCGAGAACGTGTCGGTGGGTGGAGGCGGTGCGGTGGAGGCGGCGACGCCGAACCCGACGAGGACGGCGAGCCAGAGCAGTGACACCAGGTCTCGTCGCCGGAAGGCGAGACGGCCCACTGTGTACAGGAAGGTGGCCATGGCGAAAGAACTCCCGTGTGGATCGGTACGGAACGAGCGGGCGCGGCGTGGGCAACGGTGGGCGCCTCGCCCTCGGCGTCACGGTCTGCGCCACCGAGGTTCATGACGCCAGAATGGCACACACATGGCGCCACTGTCGCGCCACATCTGAGCCATCGCATCAAGGTGGCCGAAAAGCGCCACCCGCCCCCGGCCGCGGTGCCGCCCCGGCGCGAGTGCGGGCAGTCGGCCGAACACGGCCCCCATCTCGGAAGGCAGCCCGCTGGACGAGCGAACGCGCGGCACTGGGCGGGCGCCGCTCACCCCGACGCCACCCTCGACACACATGGCGCCACAGTGGCACACAACAGTCGGACGGCGACTCGATGACGCCGGTTTCCATCTGGGCGATGTTGTCGACCCCGTCAAGTTCCACCGGCTCGCCGTCGACCCAGCACCGCACCGCGGGCCGCCGGCATGGCCGGTCGCGGAGGCGCATCACCGAGGGACTACGTCCAGGACACGACGCGATGCTGATGGACCGACAGGAAGCCCTGACGCGCGGGGTGGAGAGAACGCGGGCCGCGCTGGTGACGCTCATGCCATGATCGGGCGCGGCGGTCTCGCCGACTCCATCCCCACCAACGGATGACGGTCCGCTCCCCGACCGGGAGGCGGACCGTGAACGGCTCGAATTGGAGTGGTTCTATGAGCAGCAACCCGTTCGATGACGCGGACGGCCGGTTCTACGTGTTGGCGAACGAAGAGGAACAGCACTCGCTGTGGCCGTCGTTCGCTGAAGTTCCCGCCGGCTGGCGCATCATATTCGGCGAGGAAAGTCGCCAGCGCTGCCTGGAACACGTCGAGGAGCACTGGACCGACCTGCGCCCGAAGAGCCTGCGCGACGTGATGGCCGCGGACCCGGCTTCCGTGGGCATCGCATGAAGTGAGATCGGGGCACTTCGCGGAACGACCGAACGACCAACGACCGAAGGACCGATGACGAGGAACGGGGCTACCCGGCCATCAGCCGGGCAGCCCCGTTCACGTTCCGTGCGGTCCGCCCCTCGCCCTTTAACTCTTCGCCTCGCGGTTGAAGGCCGAGCGGGCCCACAGGTAGCCGAGGACGCTGAGGACGACGCCCCAGCCGAGCGCCAGCCACCCGCTGCTGCCGATCTCCGTACCCATGAGCAGGCCGCGGAGGGTGTCGGTCATCGGGGTGAAGGGCTGGTATTCGGCGAACCAACGCAGGCCGACTGGCATGGACTCCGGGGGGACGATGGCGCTGCCGAGGAAGGGCAGGAACGTCAGCGGCATGGGCGCGTTGCTCGCTGCCTCCACACTGCTGGCGCCCAGGCCCATCGCCGCGGACAGCCAACTGAGGCCGAAGGCGAGCAGGGTGAGGATGCCGAGGACTGCGAGCCATTCGACGACGGTGGCGTTGGGCCGGAAGCCCACCAGGAGCGCGACACCGATGACCAGGACCAGGCTGATCGCGGTCTGGATGACATTGCCCACGACATGCCCGGTCAGTACGGAGGAGCGCGAGATGTTCATGGTTCGGAAGCGGTTGATGATGCCTTCGGTCATGTCCGTGCAGACCGAGACGGCGGTCGAGACCCCGCCGGCGGTGGCGGCCATCAAGAGGATGCCGGGGGCGACGAAGTTGGTGTAGTCGCCGCGGTCGCCCGTACCGCCGCCCGGCAGCGCGATGCCGGCGCCGAGCGCGCCACCGAAGACGTACACGAACAGCAGGAGCATCAGGATCGGCATCGCGACGATCCACACCATCATCGAGGGGTAGCGCCGGGTGTGCTTCAGGTTGCGGCGCAGCATCGTCATCGAGTCGCGCATCGCGTACGTGGTGCTCATCGCCGATCCTCCTGCACCGTGTCGGCGGATTGGGGAACGGTGGTGGCGTGGTGGCGCGACCCGTCGCCGGTGAGGGCGAGGAAGACGTCGTCCAGGTCCGGCGTGTGCACGGTCAGTGCGTCCGCCTCGACTCCGGCACTCTCCAGCAGGTCGAGTACGGCGCGCAGTGCGGGGATGCTGCCGTCGCTCGGGATCTGCAGGGTGAGCTTCTCCTCGTCGCGGGCCGCTGGGCCGAGGGCGAGGCGGCGGGCGGCGGTGTCCAGGCCGAGCAGGTCGGAGAACCGGAGGCGGATGTGCCCGCCGGGAACACGGCGCTTGAGCTCGTCCGCAGTGCCCTCAGCGACGATCTTGCCCTTGTCGAGGACTGCGATCCGGTCCGCGAGCTGGTCGGCCTCCTCCAGGTACTGCGTGGTGAGGAAGATGGTCACGCCCTGGGCGGTGAGCTGTTGGATCAGGTGCCACATGGTGCGGCGGCTGCGCGGGTCAAGGCCGGTGGTCGGCTCGTCGAGGAAGATCAGGCTCGGGTTGCCGACGAGGGTCATCGCCAGGTCCAGCTTGCGGCGCATACCGCCGGAAAAGGTGGAGGCCATCTTGGCGGCCACGTCGGTGAGTTCGAACTGCCGGAGTAACTCGGCGGTGCGCCGCTTGCCCTCCGACCGGTCCAGGTGGTGCAGGTCCGCCATGAGGAGCATGTTCTCCTCGGCGGTCAGCAGTCCGTCCACCGCCGCGAACTGGCCGGTGACGCCGATCCGGGCGCGGACGTCGTCCGCGCTCCGCTCCAGCGAGTGCCCCGCCACCGTCGCCTCGCCACCGTCGGCGACGAGGAGCGTGGAGAGGATCTGGACCGTGGTGGTCTTCCCGGCGCCGTTCGGGCCGAGCAGTGCGAAGATCGTGCCCGCCCGCACCTGAAGGTCTATCCCGTCGAGCACGACCTTCTCGCCGTACGATTTGCGCAGGCCGACTGCGCTGATCCCCTGGGGCGGGGCCATCTGTTCGGTCGCGGCACTCATCGTGCCCCCTCCCATTCGTAGCTGTGACGGCGCAGCGCTCTGAGGTCAGGCACCGAGCGCCCGCTGGATGGTGATGTCTCCGAGGCTGGTCCTCGCATGCACCTTGACGGTCTCCGCGCCCGCCTCGGGGCCTTCGGCGACCTCGAGGGCGCTGTGGACCGTCCCGGCCTGGGAGTTGATGTCGAGCCAGGCGGCAGTGCCCGGGCGAATCCCGACTTCTAGGTCGCCCGCCTTGGTCTGGAGCTCCACCGTGCCGCGCGCCACTTCCTCGATGCGCACGTTGCCGTTCGAGCTCTTCGACGACACGGACCCTTGGGCACGGCCGACCGTGATGTTGCCGTTGGCGACCTTCAGTCGCAGATCGCCCGCCACATCGTCGAGCCACGTGTTGCCGTTGGAGTTCTTGATGTCGGCGTTGCCGCCGACCGTCCGGACCCGGACGTCACCCGAACCGGTGGTGATCTCGGCGTCACCGGCTACCGTGTCCAGCCGCACGTCCCCGTGCTGCGTCTTCAACCGCACCGGGCCGGCCTGGTCGAGCTGGATGTCGCCGGCGCTGGTGCGGACCTCGCACTCGCCCAGCGTCCCCTTGCAGGTGATGTCACCCATCTCCAGCGTCCCGAGGAGGCGCGAGCCCCGGGGCAGCGCGACGTCGAGCGTGACGGCACCACGAGCGCTGAACAGCCCGCGCGCCTTCGGGGTGCGGATCGTCAGCGTGCCGTCGTTGAACTCGACCCTGCTCTCCTCTGCGGCGCGGATGTCGTCCTTGTCGCCTGCGGTGCGGGGGTGGATCTCGACCACCGTGTCGGTGCGGTCCGTGGCACTGATCCGGGCGACTCCGACCTCGACGTGGATGGTCGCGGTGATGGGTCCCTGGGTCTCGTAAGAAGGCATGGCTGTCCCGTCCTCGTGAGTCTGGTGGTCGCCCCCTCGCTGCGGGGACGCGAAGATGTCGCGAGAGTGATCGGCCTCGCGCCGCCGACGTCGCACTACGGGGACTCGACCCCGCCCGGGCTCAGGGGGTGCCTCCTTCGGACCGCGCTCGGCCCGATCCGAAAGAGACGGCCTAACTCACCCACCCCGTGAAGCTCCTGCGGCCACCCCGCTGGGGCGCCGGCGCGTCGCCCTGACGTCCGCCACCGGGCTCCAGCACGCCCGATACGGCCCTGACGATCCAGGCGTTGAGCGAGAGGCCCTCCCGCGCGGCGGCCTGCTCCGCACGCGTCTTGAGGTGGCCGGGGAGTCGGAGGTTGATGCGCGCGGTGCTGCTGTCCTCCCCTTCCGGCACGAACGGAACGGGGGACGGGGTGTGCATCTCCTCGAAACCCTGCACCGCGAAGGGCTCCTCCTTCGGCGGCGCGGTGACGACGAACTCGGGCTCCAGCCCACGCAACCGCACGTCGACCGAGCCCGGGGCGAGCTCCCGGGTGACTTCGCCCATGGCGTCCGACAGGGCGCTCAGCAGGATGAGCCTGGTGGCCGACTCCAGCGGCGCCGTGATGCGCTCGGCGAGAGCGCGGGCATCTTCGCCGCCTGCTCCGGCGGCTACCGCGAGCTCGTTGCGAAGATTTGCGACATAGGGCGTGAGGTCCATGCCTCCTAGCATGACACACGCATGGCGCCATGGCGAGCCAATCTGACGTCAGATGCGCCAAGAATAACAAAGATGCAGGTCAGGGCATGTGCCATTAATGCGCCATCCTGAGCCATTCGGCGCCACACCCGCAGCTGCGAAGGCCTCCAACCGGAGTGCGGGGCACAAGTCGGGCTTCGCCTCCGCCAGGTCCGTGCCGCCACATCATCGACGGCCGGTACCCGGCACCCGGTACGCGCAGCGAGGCCACGGCCCGGGCTCCCGGCGGGGCCTGTCGGGCCTCAGCTACCTCCCGCGCAGCGGCGTCGACGGCGCGTACGGGCCGCGGACGCAGAACTCCGTAGGGCACTTCCAGCGGGACAACGGTGTCGCCGTGGACGGCATAGCCGGCCCGCGGACCACGGCGGCCATGGGCGTCGCCCGCGAGATCGGCAGCACCGGCCCCGGCGGCGGCAGCCCGACCGTACCCGTACCGCCGCTGTAGGGCAGCGTCCGCGCACGCGCCCAACCGGTCGGGTTCGCCGGCTTGTTCCTCAGCCATCGACTCGCTTTCCGATCCGTCCCGTCGTACGCGGTGCGCGGCGGCCCTTCAGGGGATCGGTCCCCGGACCCCGTGGCGGCTCCTGGCTAAGCTGAGCCGCATGGAGTCACCCCGCCCTTCCGTACGTGTCGTATGCGTCGATCCCGACCAGCGGATCCTGTTGTTGCGCTGGCGTGATCCCGCGACCGGGAACCACATCTGGGAGCCGCCGGGCGGCGGCATCGAAGCCGGTGAGGACCCGCTCGCTGCGGCGCGGCGGGAGCTGATCGAGGAGACCGGGCTCCGGGACGTCCCCATCGGCGAGCGGTCCGTCATCGTTGCCCGGAAGCTGAGTTGGAACGGGGTGGATTTCGCCGGAGAGGAAGCCTTCTTCCTGTGCCTGCCCTCCTCGGCACCAGCGGTCCGCCCGGGCGGACTGGAACCGTACGAGGTCGAACAGCTCCAGGAGCACCGTTGGGTGCCGTGGCACGAGTTGGGCGGCCTCCCCGACCCGGTCGAGCCACCACAGCTCCTCGACGTACTGACGGAGTTGGCTCCCGACGGCCCTTGGGCCACCGCCTCGGCCTGATCGGCCGACGAGCGGCCGGCGCGACGCCTCCGCGGCGGCGCCGAAGTCGCGAACATGCCAACATTGGGGTGCGGGTGCGGGTGCGGGTCCCGGGTGCGGGTGCCGGGTGCGGTTCACCACGGCCGACCGGCGGCAACAGAGTTGAGGACACGGATGAACCAACTGCGCCGACGGCGCCGGGGACGGAACTCGTTCGCCGCGCTGGAACCGCTCCGGCAGGAGGTCACCTCGGCGGTTCCCGAGGTCGTACTCGGCCCGGGGAGCACCGAGGCCGCGCGGCTGCTGCTCGTCGCGAACGGCTACGGGCGGCACCCGGTGCCCGAGCACGCGGGCGCGGCCTCGTGACCGCCCCGCGCCAGGACCCCCTGCGCGACCCGCGCTTCTTCGCCGACCCCTACCCCACCTACGACCGGCTGCGCGAGGGCTGCCCGGTCAGGCGGGTCCCCACCGGCTCCGGCGGGCACCACGCGTACCTGATCACCGGCCACTCCGAGGCCCGCGAGGCGTTCACCGACCCGCGCCTGTCCAAGGACACCGCCCGCTTCTTCGCCGACCGGCCCTCGGACCGCGACCTGCACCCGGCGATCTCCCGCAACATGCTGGCGAGCGACCCCCCGGCACACACCCGCCACCGACGGGTGGCGACCCGGCTGTTCACGACCGGCCGCGTCCGTGAACTGCGCCCGTTCATCGCCCGGGTCGTGGACGACCTCATGACCACGTGGCGACCGGGCACGGACATCGACCTGGTCGCGGACCTCGCGGTGCCCCTGCCGGTCACCGTCGTCTGCGAACTCCTCGGCGTGCCGGAATCCGACCGCGCCGCGCTCGCCGGCTGGTCCCATGACCTCTTCGACGCGACCGACACCGCCCTCGTCGACACCGCATCGCACCGGATCGGCGACTACCTGACCGACCTCGTCGACACGGCCCGCACCGCCCCCGGCGACGGCCCGCTCCACTCCCTCCTGCGCACCTGCGACCAAGGCGGCCTCGACCGGGACGAGACCGTCTCCCTGGCCGCCCTCCTGCTGGTCGCCGGTCACGAAACCACCACCCACTTCATCGGCAACGCCGTCCTGGCCCTGCTCCGGCACCCGGAGGCGTTCGACCGCCTGTGCCGGGACCCGGACCTGATCCCCGGCGCCCTCGACGAACTGCTCCGCTTCGACTCCCCGGTGAGCGTGGCCACCTTCCGTCACAGCACGCAGGACCTGCGCGTCGGCGGGGTCGACATCCCGGCGGGATTCCCGGTGCTCATCGCCCCCGGGGCCGCGAACCGCGACCCGTCCGCGTTCCCGGACGCGCACCAACTGGACCTCGACCGCGACGCCGGCGCCCACCTCTCCTTCGGCCACGGCATCCACCGCTGCCCGGGCGCCCCCCTGGCCCGGGCCGAGGCGGAGATCGCCCTCCGCGCGCTGGTGACCCGCTTCCCGAACACGCGCCCGGCCGTCCCCGCTGGATCCCTGACCTGGCGCCGAACCCGGCTCACTCGCGGTCTGACCGCCCTCCCCCTCACCCTCGGCTGCGGGCCACGGCCGGTACCGGCCGCGAAGGGGGACGGACGTGACTGACGCCGCCGAGGACACCTCCGGGAACGCCGCCCTGCTGTACGCGCAGGACATCCACGTCGCCTACGGCGAAGAGACCGTCCTGGCCGACGTCTCCCTGGCCCTGGAACCCGGCCGTTGTCTGGCTCTCGCCGGTGCCAACGGCTCCGGCAAGTCCACCCTGTTGCGCGTCTGCGTGGGCCGCCAGCAGCCGGACCGGGGCGGGGCCCGCTTCGCGGGGGCCGCGCCGCGCGAGGCGGACCCCGCCTTCCGGCGGGACGTCGGGCTGCTCCTCGACGGTGCCGAATGCTTTCCCGACCTCACCGTCGCGGAGCACGTCCGGATGGTCGCCACCGCCCACGGCCTGGGCCCCCGGGCCGCTGCCGCCGCCCACCGGGTACTGGCCGAACTCGGCCTGGACCACCGTGGCGACGCCTTCCCCGACGCCCTGTCGGCGGGACAGCGCCAGATGCTGCTGCTCGCCTCGGTACTGGTCCGCCCGGCCCGCCTGATCGTCGTGGACGAGCCCGAGCAGCGCCTGGACACCGCTGCCCGGCGCAGGCTGGCCGCCGCGCTGCGGGCGGCGAAGGCCGCCGGCACGGCCGTACTCCTGGCCTCGCACGACCGCGCCACCGTCGAGGAGGCCGCCGACCGGGTGCTGCTCCTGGACCGGGGCCGGACGGCCGCCCTGGGCACCCCCGCCGAGGTGACCGGTGTCGCGGAGGTCTCACCGTGGCGGTGACCACCGAACACGCCGCCGAGGGCCGGGACGCCACGGCCACGGCCGTGGCCACCGCGGCGCGGGCCCGGCGCGAACGCGGTGCCGGCCGGCCCCGGTTCGACGACGCGTGGACCTGGGTGGTGGCGGCCGTCTCCGCACTGGTGGTGCTCGCGGGCCTGGTCCAGGCGGCACCGGGCATCGGCCAGGGGCTGGGATGGTCCGGCGGACCGGCCGCCCGCGCCGGAGTGGTCGGCACCACGCTGTTGCTGTTCGCCGGCCAGATCGCCCTGTGCGTACGGCTGGGGCCGGTACTGCTCAGCCCCGCCGAAATCACCTGGCTCCTGCCGCTGCCCGGCGACCGGGGCCGACTGCTGCGCCCCCGGCTGGTGCGGGCCGTGGCGGTCGCCTGCGCGGCGGCCCTGCCCACCGGTGCACTGGCCGTCGCGCTCGCCCTGGCCCTGCAGGGCGAGCGGCGGTACGAGGTCCTCCCCGTCGCGCTCCTCGCCCACCTGGCGCTGGCCTGCCTCGCGGTCGGAGTGGGCACCGTGGCCGAGGCCCGCCCCGTCCTCGCGGGCCGGGTCCGGCTGATCGGAGGCGGTTTGGCACTGGCCGGAGCGACCGTGCTCGCCTGCGGAACCTCGGCACCCGCGGTGACCGAATTGGCCGCCTGGTCCGGCCCCTGGGGCTGGGCGGGCGCGGCCGTCGACACGGCGGCCGGGCACGGCTCGCCCCTGGCCCAGACGGCGGCGCTGGCCTGCCTCGCCGCGTGCGCGGCGGGCGCCCTGCGGCAGGCGTTCCGGGCCGTGGCCGGCATCCCGACGGACGCGCTGCTCGCCCGGGCCCGCACCGGGCGGGAGGTCACTCGGGGCGCGACGCTACTGGACCTGCGCGCGCTGACCCTCGTCCTGCAGTCGACGGGCGGGCGGCGCCGGCGGACGGCCCGGATCCCGATGCCGAACTCCCGCTGGGCGCTGCCGCTGTGGCGGGACGCCGTCGTCCTGCTGCGCCACCCCTGGCGGCCGGTCCTGGCCTGCGCCGCCCTGGTCGCCGGGTTCGCCCAGTTCCGCGTGGTGGCCGACTGGCTGACGGAGCCGGGCCACGGTGCGGTCGGCCCCCTGAAGGCGGCGTTCGTGGGCCTGCTCCTCGTCGTACCGCCGTACCTCGCGGCGGTCGCGCTGGCCGAACCCGCCTACCAGGACACGGACCGGCCGCGCCGGGCCCTGTTGCTGCCGCTGTCGCCCGGTGTCCTGGCCCTCTCCCACCTGGTGGTACCGGTCGCGTTCCTGTGGGCCGCCGGCGGTGTCGGCTGGGCTGCGGCCCTGCTGTCCGGACCGCCCGCGGGACCGCTCGGTGCGTACGCCACGGCGCTGCTGCTCGCGGGTCCCGCGCTGGTCGGCACCACCTTGGTGGGTGCCTACCGGGGGGCGCCCCGCTACGACCTGCTGGCCCTGTCCCTCGACTGGTACGCGGCCGTGCCGTTCGTCCTGTGGCGGCTGGCCCCCGCGCTGGCCGCGGGGTTCGTGACGGCGCCCTACCTGTGGCACGTCGCGTACCACCCGACCGCCGGCCCGGACGGGGACACCCTGTGGCTGGCCGTCCGCTCCGCCGCCGTCCTGGCCTGGGCCGTCCGCCGCATCGGCCGCCAGGCCGAGGAACTGAGCAGCTGAGCAGCTGAGCCAGCAGGTACGCAACCGCACGCCCGGTGGAAACCGCGGGTGCTGTCGCTCATCCATGTCCGTCCGCCCTGAGAGCACCCGCGTCCACGTCCGAATCCGCCCTGAAGGCTTGACTCCGCGGGGGTTCGCCTTCGAGGGTCGTCCCATGCTCGAAAAGATCTTCGCCCTGCCCGTGGACGAGGCGCTGGCCGGTACCGTCAGCCTGCGTCGCCTGGGTGGGCTTCCGCTCCTCGTCGTCGACCATCCCCGGGCGCGCGCCGCCGTATGCCTGCAGGGTGCGCAGCTCGTTGCCTGGCAGCCGGCGGGGCACGAGCCCGTCCTGTGGCTGAGCGAGCAGGCCCGCTGGGAGGCGGGGGTTGCGGTCAGGGGAGGCATCCCGATCTGCTGGCCGTGGTTCGACGACGCGGGCGAGCCCATGCACGGGTTCGCCCGCACCACGATGTGGGCGCTCGTGGCGTGCCGCGAGAGCGACGACGGTGTGCGGCTGACGCTGGAGCTGCGCAGCAGCGAGGAAACCCGGGCCCTGTGGCCGCACGACTTCACGCTCCGGGCCCGGATCGCGGTGGGCAGGGAGTGTTCGTTGGAGATGGAGGTCAGCGGGGAGCACAGCAGTGTGGGCGCCCTGCACACGTACCTGCGCGTGGGCAAGGTGGGTGGCGTGAGCGTCGCGGGGCTGGGGGGCCGGTACACGGACGGATTGCGCGAGGAGGCCCCGGGGGTGCAGGACGGTCCGCTCGTTCTCGTCGAGGACGAAGAGATCGAGCGGTACTACCCGGAGGCGGGCGAGGTGAGCCGGGTCGAGGACCGGGGAGCGGGCCGGGGAACGGGCCGGGTCGTCGAGGTCTGTCACCGCGAGCACAGCGATGTGGTGGTGTGGAATCCGGGCGAGGAGCCGGTGCCCGACGTCGCGGAGGGAGCCCATCGGGAGTTCGTGTGCGTGGAGACGGCGCGACTGGGGCGACCGCTCGTGAGTACGCCGTCGGAGTCGGCGCTGCTCGCGGTCTCGCTGCGGGTGGCGCGGACCGGCTAGTGCTGTGACCGGAAAGGTTCACCGGCTCACGACGCCCGGTACGGCACCTCGCCGCGTTGTCGGACCGCGCAAGTACGTCCAGTACGAGCCGCGGTCCTCCGCCTTGCGATGGACCGCACCGAACGCCGCGAACCGGCAAGCCTTTCCGGCCACAGCACTAGATCCACCCCTTGCGGACGGCCTCCGCGCCGGCCTGGAAGCGGCTCTGCGCGTTCAGCCGCTTGAGCAGATCGGCCATGAGCCGGCGGACGGTCCGGATGGAGACACCGAGCTTGCGGCTGACGCCCTCGTCGGTGAGGCCGTCCTCCAGCATCTTCAGCAGGGCCAGGTCCCGCTCGCTGGGGGCGTCGTCGTTGTCGGTGGCGGGAGCCTCGCCGAGCGGTACGGCGCGCGACCAGAAGACGTCGAAGAGCTCGTCGAGGGCGGCGACGACGCTCCTGAGGCGGATGACGAACGCGCCTTCGCGGCTGTCGTCCTCGTCGACGGGGATCACCACGACGGAACGGTCGCAGAGGATCAGACGCATGGGCAAGGAGGGCACCGTGCGGGTCTGGCCGCCCCGGGATGCGAACCACGTGGCGTAGTCCACCGTGGCGTTGTCGTTGCGGACGCTGTCCAGGTAGACCGTCTGCATCCGTACGCCGCGGGCCAGGTTGCGCTGGTCGAGCGGCCGGCACGCCTCCAGGGCGGCGGCGCTGAGGGCGCCGCCGGGCATGAAGGCGCGGACCTCGGAGGTGGCCCGTTGCGAGAGTTCCATCAGCCGCATGCGGATGCTGTCCACCCCGTGCAACCGCTCGACGCCCTCGGTACCCGCCTGGATGTGCAAGGACGTGTATTCAGAGGCCAGCGCCGCGACGACGGCTTCGTCGCGGGAGAGCATGGCGCGTTGCGCGTCGAGCTCGGCCTTGGCCTCGTGGAGCAGGGGCGCGAGTCCGACTTCGGGGTTGACCGGTACGAAGCGCTCGACGTTGGAAGAGGAACGCAGAAGGGACAGCCGGGTGAGACGGTCGAGGGATGCGCGGATCTCGGATTCAGCGAGGTCGATGTTCCGCTGGATCTCCGCTATGTCCCAGTTCGGGTGGAGCAGGAGCGCCCGGTAGACATCGTGATCCCGCTCCCTCAGCCCAACGCTCGACAGCATCCCTGGTCCCCCTCGCCTTCAAAACGGCCAGCAGGGAAGGCCGCAGTGGCGCCATCATACTGACCGGTTTGCACTGACCAAAGGAAGTTCTAGAGTGATCAGACAGGCAGGGGAGTTCGTTGACAACCCAGCGAACGTCCGATATTCGGACACTCGCCGGGTTGTCCGGAGCGTCACGTGGCGGGCTTGAGGACCTTGCCGAGTCCGTACTTCTGGAGCACCTCGGGGACGCGGACGCTGCCGTCCTCCTGCTGGTACTGCTCCAGGATCGCGGGCAGGAGCCGGCTCGTGGCGAGACCCGATGCGTTGAGGGTGTGGACGAAGCCGCCCTTGCCGTGGCGCGGGCGGTAGCGGATGCCGCCCCGGCGCGCCTGGTAGTCACGGGAGTTGGAGACCGAGCTGACCTCCATGTACGCATCGACGCTCGGCAGCCACACCTCCACGTCAACGGTCCTGGCCATGGCGCCGCTGAGGTCCTCGGCCGCGAGTTTGGTCACCTGGTAGTGCAGTCCGAGGTCGGCCACCAGCTGCTCGGCCTTGGCGAGCAGCTCCGCGTGGGCCGCGTCGGAGCGATCCGGGTGCGCGAACTGCACCATCTCCACCTTCTGGAACTGGTGCCCCCGCAGGGTTCCGCGCTCCGTGGAACGATACCCGCCGATCTCACTCCGATAGCAGGGGGAATAGGCGAAGTACCGCCTCGGAAGGTCCTCCTCCGGCAAGGTCTCGTCTCGATGCAGGGCGATGAGTGCCGTTTCCGAGGTGGGGATCAGGAACCGGTTCTGCTCACCCTTGCCCGCACCGACCGTAAAGACGTCCTCGCTGAACTTCGGGAACTGCCCGGCGGCATATCCCGCCTCCTGGCCGAGAATGTGCGGCGGCAGGATGAATTCGTATCCGTCGCGACGGTGGGCCTCGACGAAGTAATTGAGCAGAGCCCATTCGAGCATTGCGCCGTCACCCGTATAGACCCAGAACCCACTTCCCGCCAGTTTCACCCCACGCGCATAGTCCACCAGGCGCAGGGTCTCCGCGAGTTCCACGTGGTCCTTCGCGGGAAATGCGTACCGGGGCTTGTCTCCGATGACGCGGAGCGTTTCGTTGTTCTCCTTACCGCCGGGCACGACGTCGTCGTCCGGGAGGTTGGGCAGCGGGTCGAGGAAGGCGGCGCGGGTGGCGGCGAGCTCGGCGAGGCGGTCCTCGTGCTCCTTGATGCGGGCACCGACCTCGTGCGACCTGGTCCGTACCTCGTCCAGGGCGCCGTCGGTGAGGCCCTCGCGGGCGACCTGGCCCGAGAGCTTCTTGCGCTCGGCGCGCAGCGCCCCGATCTCACTCTGGACATGGCGGTACTCCGCGTCCAGAGTGAGGAATCGGCGCAGGTCGACTTGGACCCCGCGCTTGGCCAGGGCTCGTTCGACCTTTTCGGGATCCTGACGGATCAGAGCAACATCCAGCATGTGAGGTGACACTCCACTCCACTGATGGCCGACTTGCGGCATCGTCCCTGCGGAGCGCGGGCGAGCAGGGTAACTCGCGGTGCCACCACGCTTTCGCCGACAGAGTCGGCCTCGGTTGGCCCGGTCACGGGGGCGAGCCGGCAGGGCATTGAGCCGGCGTTCGCCAGCCTTTCCTCCCTGCACTCGGGAGGGGATTCACTCCGGGGTACGAGGCCGCGTTCTCAGCAAATCGGCGGCTCTCTGGACTCGCAACTTCCCGGAACTACTCGTCTCCGTCAACGTGTTGTAAAGACCCTAGATCACGAACTCGACCGCGGTCAAGGGACATTAATCCGAAGGTCGAGGCCGCTCTTCATCCGTGGAACTGCAGCTCGGCCGTGCGCCCTGATATCACGTCCCGAACACCCAGGCAGATCGCGGTGACGGCTGCCCGTTCGGCAGGGTCGCACACCGCCGAAAGGGACTCCTCCAACACGCTCCATTCACCCAGCCGCTTTCGGCCGATCTCTTGGAACAGCACCTGGTGCACCCCGGTGGCGCACAACAAGGAGGCGGTCAGCGCACCGTTCCTACTCACCGGCGGGTAGCGGAACAGGGCATTGCGGACGGTACCCACGTACCGCTCGTACTGTGCACGGTCCGCCGGCCCGTACCTCTCCCCGGCCGGCAGGCTCGGCCACCCGCGCGGCACGGGCACCAGCTCCCCGGACGACACGAGAGCGCTCAGGACACCCTCGTACGTCACGGGGGCGAGGTCGTTCACCCAGGTGCTCACGGACTTGGGCCGTCGCGTTGCCCGCAGCCGCTGCAGGATCTGGTCGAGGTGCGGCGCCCCCGTCGGACGGTCATTGACGACGACGAGGGCTCCCCGCTCCCTACCTAGGCGCCCCGCCAGCGTGAGGGACATGAGTGCGGCGCCGGCGACTCCCAGGCTCAGCTCTTCCCTTCGGCCCGGTGCGTCACCGGCGAGAGCGCCCGCGGCGAGGAGCAGGTAGCGGCCGGGCAGGCCGAGGGTCACACCGCCTCCGCCGTCGCTTCGGGGCGCGGCGCGGGCTCGACGGCCCGCTGCGGGCCGGTGATCCCCCGTACGGACGGCAGCAGGCAGACGAGTACGCAGGGAACCGCGACCAGGGCCGCACCGGCCAGCAGGACACCGGACGTGCCGATCTGCTCGGTGAGGGGGCCGATCAGGGCGTACGCCAGCGGCATCGACACCACGGTCAGCAGGAAGTCGTAGGAGGAGACCCGGGACAGGACCTGCTCGGGGATGACGCGCTGCAGCGTCGCGTCCCACAGGGTGTTCAGCAGGATCATGCAGCAGTCGCCCACCGCGGCCGCCACCACCACCCAGGCCATGGGCAGTTCGAGCCAGAGCGTCAGCAGCGGGAGCACCGAGGCGGCCAGCACCAGGTTGCCCGCCACCAGGGGCAGCCGCGGGCGCCAGCGCAGTGCGATCACGCCGCCCACCAGCGCGCCGACCGCCATGCCCGCGCTGACCACCCCCCAAGCGGCGGCACCACCGAAGCGCTGCTGTGCGAGGACCGGGCCGAGGACGAAGAAGACGGCCATGCCGAAGTTCCACAGGGCGTGCACGACGAGGTTCGCGGCCACCCAGCGGCGGGAGACGATCTCGCTCCAGCCCTGGACGAGGTCGGCGGCGAAGGACTGCCCGCGCATGCCCCGGGCCGTCGCGGCGGGCAGCATCAGGAGGGCGACGAAGTTGACCGCGAAGGTCCCCGAATCGAGGAAGTAGACCGCCTTCGTACCCACCAACGGGATCAGCATGCCCGCCACGACGGGACCGGCGATCATGGACGCGCTGCGGACCAGCGACTGCAGGGCTGCCGCCTGCTGGAGCAGTTCCTTGCCCACCAAGGAGGGCATCAGCCCCTTGGAGGCCGGGCCGTGGAATCCGGCGGCGATCCCGTAGACCGCGTTGCCCACGGCGAGGACGAGTGCGGAGCCGTGGCCGGTGGCCGCCAGCACGCCCAGGGACAGCTGGGAGAGGCAGCGGACGCCGTCCGCGCACGCCATCACGCGTCGCCGCGGCAGGCGGTCCGCCACGACGCCGCCGATCAGGGTGGCGACCAGCCTGCACAGCATGCCGACGGCGAGCACGGTGCCCAGCTCGACGGCCCCGCCTCCTTGGCCGATCACCGCGAAGGCGGTGACCAGGGGGACCATGCCGTCTCCCAGGCAAGAGACGGCATGACCGACCCAGAAGATCCGGAACTCCCGTATCCGCAGTGGCCGCAGATCCTGGTGCAGCGAGATCACAGCTGTTGCCGCCACATCTCCTCGTAGCCGTCCATGAACGCGCGCACCTGCCGGCCGGTACCGAAGGTCGGGGCGACCATCGACTGTTCGACGAACGCGCTGCGCACGGCCTCCAGGTGGACCTCCAGATCCTCGGCGGAGTCGGCAGAGACGAGGCACAGGCCCTGCCAGTGGACGGTGGAGCGCACGGCGGGCGTGTCCGTGACGCCCAGCCGTGCTGCGATGCGCACTTCGTGGACGTACTCCGGGGCGCAGAACCGCTGCGGGTCCGGCACCTTCATGACGGTGCCGCGCGGCAGGTGCAGGGAGGTCGTCGCCACGTACCGGCCCGTGTCCTCGTCCGCCCCCGAAACCGGCACTCCGAGTGCGACCTCGACGGCGGAACGGGCCAGCGAGAAGCCGTGCTTGGCCATGACCCCCTCCTGGATCAGGGCCCCGCCGACGCGGGCGGCACACTCGCCGAACCAGAAGGCGCCGGTGGCCCGGTCCTGCAGCAGCTCCAGGTGGAAGACCCCGTCGTCGTACCCGAGCGCGTGCAGCGCCTTGCCCGCGAACGCCCGCGCCTCCTCACACCGCTCGTCCTCGCCCGTGCCGTCCGCGCGGTAGACGGTCAGCGGCTTGGTGTCGGTCGTGTACTCCAGGCACGGCTCGGCGTAGGAGCCGACGGAGGAGAAGACGACCGTGCCGTTCTGGACGACGCCGTCGACGATCCACTCCCGTTCCACGTCGACCAGATCCTCCACGACGAACGGTGTCGTCGCCGAAGGAGCCAGCCGCTGCAGGAGCGCCCGGTACTCCTCCTCGGACCGGGCCGCCTCGGTGGCGGTCGTGCCACCGCCGGCCAGGGGCTTGACCACGCACGGGCCGGGGAAGGGCACATCGGTCAGGGGGCTGCCGGGCACCACGACCCGTGAGCGGGCGGCGGTGAGCCCGGCGGCCAGGACCGCCTGCTTCTGCAGGTGCTTGTCGCGCATGAGGACCGCGCGCCCCAGCGGGGTGCCCGGCAGCTTCAGGAGTGCGGCCAGCGCGGCGACGGTGCTCACCGCGAACTCGTCGAAGGTCACGATGCCGCGCAGGTCCTCCCGGAGCCGATCGCCGAAGTGGCGCGACAGCCCGGCCCACACGTCCCCGACGTCGGTGACGTCCTCGACCACCACCTCCTCGACCCCGGGCGGGATCCGCAGTGACGTGCCGCGCAGGTGATCGGCGGTGTCCCGCACCATGACCGTGCGCAGTCCGCGCCGGACGGCCTCGTGGAGCAGCTGCGGATCGAGACCGATCACCGCGATCGCGTCGCGGCTGCCCTCTGTACTCATTTCCATGTGCATGACCTCCGGCTGCCTCACGGGGCAGGTGTGTTCAAATGCGTTCGACGGCGCGGTTGCGCAGCCGGTTACGGGTGTCGAAGACGTGCTGGGAGGCCGACTCGATGAGGTCGTAGTCGAAGCAATCGTGGTCCGTCAGCAGCACGGTCACGTCGGCCGACGCGAGCTCGTCGGCGGTGAGCTGGACGATCTCGATGCGCGGGTCGAGGGTGCCGGGGGTCGCGTGCGGGTCCACCGCGCGGACTTCGACGCCCGCCTCCAAGAGCTTGAGCGCGACGTCCATGGCCGGCGACTCGCGCAGGTCGGCGGTGTTGGCCTTGTACGCGAGTCCGAGCAGCAGCACCCGGCTGTCCGCGAGCACCCGGTCGTACTTCTTCAGCGTCTCGCCGATGCGCTGCACGACGTAGCCGGGCATGCCCCGGTTGATGTCGTTGGCCAGGTTGACGAAGCCGAGCGGGCGGCCCGTCTTCTCCCGGGACAGCCAGTCGAGGTAGATCGGGTCGATGGGCAGGCAATGGCCGCCGACGCCCGGGCCCGGGGTGAAGGCCATGTAGCCGAAGGGCTTGGTGCCCGCGGCGCGGATGGCTTCCCAGATGTCGATGCCCATGTCCGCGGCGAACATCGCGGTCTCGTTGACCAGCGCGATGTTCACGCTGCGGAAGGTGTTCTCCATGAGCTTCGCCAGCTCGGCCTCGCGGGTACCGCTGACGACGACGGTGTGCTCGACGATCGTGTCGAAGAACTCCTTCACCTTGATCTGCGAGTACTCGTTCACGCCGGACACGAGCTTGGGGGTCTTGGCGAAAGTCCACGTGGCGTTGCCGGGGTCGATGCGCTCGGGGCTGTAGCCGAGTGCGAAGTCACGCCCCGCCTTGAGGCCGGAGCCCTGCTCCAGCAGGGGCGCGACGACGTCCTCCGTGGTGCCCGGGTAGGTGGTGGACTCCAGGATGACCACCGCGCCCGGCTTGATCAGGGGCGCCAGGGTGGTCGCCGAGCCGATGACGGCGGACAGGTCCGGCTCCCCACCGGTCAGCGGGGTCGGCACGCTGATCACCGCGATGTCGAAGCCCTCGGCGTCGCCGAAATCCGGGCTGACGCGGTAGCGCCCGCAGTCGAACGCCTCCTGGAGCTCGAGGTCGGAGACGTCCTCGACGTACGAGTGGCGGGCGAGGAGCCGCGCGACGCGCTGCTCGTCGACTTCGAGACCGATGACCTGGAAGCCCGCACGGACGGCCTGAAGGGCCAGTGGAAGGCCCACGTAGCCCTGCCCGATGACGGCCACGCTCTTCTGCTTCTGCTGCACCGCGCGCATGCCTGTCCCCCTTCCGCTTTCTTTGAGATCGGATACTTCGGGCGCTATGAACGAAACAGACATCTACGGGTAGTCCTGCCTGGTCGGACGGATGGACACGTTGTCCAGGTGGATGTGGGCCGGACGGGAGACCACGAACTGGACGAGGTCCGCGATGTCGTCCGGGGTGAGGATCGGACCGATCTGCTCCTGGTACGACCTGAACCACTCCGGGTCGTAACCGGCGTTGGCCTGGAACGAACTGGCGACGATGCCCGGCTCGATCAGCGAGACCCGGATGCCCTTGGGCCCCAGCTCCCGCCGCAGCCCCTCGGATGCTCCGTGCACGGCGAACTTGGTGGCGCCGTACACGCTGTTGAAGGGGGAGACGTTGCGGCCGATGGTCGAGCCCAGTACGACCAGGTCGTACGAGCGGCGGGGTACCGCCGGCGCCGCCTCGGCCTCCACGCACATCGCCCCGGCGAGGATCCGCATCTGCCGCAGCGCGCCGAGGACGTTGACCTCGAGCAGTTCGGCCCACTGGGACTCGTCGGAGGTCATGACCGTGCCGGGCAGGCCCCGGCCCGCGTTCACCACACCGATGGCGGGGGCCGCGCCCAGCTCGGCGGCGCACCGCTCGACGCACTCGGTGAGGACCTCGGTGCGGCTGGCGTCGCCGGCCACGGCGATGACCCGGCCGCCGAACTCCTCGAGCCGGACGGCCGCTTCGTGCAGCCGGTCCTCGTTGCGCCCGTTGACGACGAGGTCGTAGCCCTGGGCGGCGAGCTTGCGCGAGACGGCCAAGCCTATTCCGGAGGACGCCCCGGTGACGATGGCCGCGCGCCTGATCTCCTGCTTCATCAAAACCTCCACGTTCGTTGATGGTTGGGGGCGATGGTTACGAGGCCATGCACCGCGCGGCCGTCGCCGGGGTCGG
Organism: Streptomyces sp. NPDC091682; assembly: GCF_044756625.1. Classification (NCBI taxonomy): domain Bacteria; kingdom Bacillati; phylum Actinomycetota; class Actinomycetes; order Kitasatosporales; family Streptomycetaceae; genus Streptomyces; species Streptomyces sp. NPDC091682. The sequence goes on from NZ_JBIVTH010000003.1 coordinate 549,536, forward strand.
CAGGAAGCCGGTCCCGGCGGCCCACTCCAGTGCCGTGTGCAGCCAGGCCTGCGTCGGCGGGGCGAACTCCACGTCGAGACGGCGCAGCAGGGCCACGGTCCGTGCGTTGTCGAAGGCGACGTTGCGCTCGGGCCGGTGCTCCCAAGCGCGGCTCATCTCCGCGCTGCGGGCGTCGGCGCTCTCGAGCCGGCCGAGCGCGTGGGCGAACTCGCCGCGCTCCACGAGCCGCACCGGGTAGCCGAACCCCCGCATCCAGCGGATGACTTCGTCGTGCGGGACGGAGTGCGGCGTCTCCACGTGGTGCACGTCCGGTGGCACCTCCGCGGCGAGCGCGATCCGGCAGATTCCCTCCGCCACCGTGTCCACGTTGGAGAAGCCGAAGGAGGTCCGGGGGCTGCGCGGGGCGCATCCCGCCAGGACGTAGCCCTTCAGCGTCTGGTAGACCCGGTTGTCGCCGGTGTTGGGCTGGAAGGCTCCGGTCACGCTGTGGGCGGCGACGTGGTTCGTGCGGTAGACGGAGCACCGGACACCGCTGTCGCTCGCGGCCCGGACCAGCTTCTCCGCCTCGAACTTGGAGGCCTCGTAGGGCGACATGAACTTCTGCCCGAGGTCGAAGTCGGACTCGGCGAAGCGCCGTGCGCCGCTGTCGTGGAATCCCGCGACGGCCAGCGTCGAGACGTGGTGGAGCGGGATGTCCGGGTGGTCCGCGCGGATCAGGTCGACGAGGTTGCGCACCCCGCCGACGTTCACCTTCGCCAGTTCCTCCGGCGGCGCCACCAGCCGTACGTCGGCGGCGGCGTTGACGACCGAGGTCAGCCCGTCCAGGACGCCCCGCGCCGACAGTTCGCGCAGCAGGTCCCCGTCGGTCAGGTCACCCTCGACGACCCGGACCCGGTCCGACGCCACGAGCCGATCGGCCGCACTGCGCCCGGCCGCGCCGCGCACCAGGCACAGGACGTGGGCGCCCTGCGCCACCAGCCCGTCCAGCAGGTGTGCGCCGAGGAAGCCGGTCGCTCCGGTGAGCAGGACCCGGGGCGCCTGTGTGACGAGGGTGCGCGCCCTGGTCTCGGGCGGCAGACCGCCCGCGTAGGCGGGGAGGCCGGAGGTGGTCCGCCGCAGTTCCTCGACGGGCGGCGCGGACTCCCGGGCACCGGCAGCGCGCTGGATGTCGGCCACGAAGCGGTCGAAGGCCTGCCGGGCCGCTCCCCGGGCGCGTTCCCGCTCGGTGCAGACGAGGTCCACCACGAACGCGTCGTCGACCAGCCTGGCCGTCAGCACCATGGGGTACATCGGGTCGTGCCGCTCGGCGCGCGCCGGGCCGCAGTACTCCGGCGCGAACGTCCAGGTGACGTTCCTGCCCCGGGGCGGGCTGAACCGTCCCAGGTAGTTGACCGCGATCTCGGCACCCGGCCGCGCCGAGTCCAGGCGCTCGACGGGGGCGTTCGCCACGCTGTTCTCGACCTCGGCGACGTTGCGGGCGAGGTCGTCGCCGAGCGCACTCACCAGGAGCGGCTTGACCGCGGTGAACCAGCCGACGGTGTCCAGGTAGGCGCTGGTGTGCTCGCCCTGGTCCCGGCCGTGGGTCTCGACGGTGACGCGGGTGCGCTCCGAGCCGGTGGCGTTCTGCAGCGCCCGCACGATCGACGCGATGGCCAGGGCCTCCAGGCGAAGTCCGTGACCGAACCGCGCCAGCAGGCTCCGGGTCACCTCCGGTGCGGCGGTCCACGTGTACGTCGCTCCGTGGACGTCCGGCACGTCACCGGCCGCCCCGCGCGCGGCGCGCTCCTCGGCGTCGGGAAGGGCGGCGGCCCAGTCGTAGTACGACCGCGACGGCGCGAGGGAGATGTCGGCGCCCTCGGCGGCGGCCTCGTACGCCCGCAGCAGGTCGTCCAGGACGATGCGCCAGGAGATGGTGTCGACCACCAGGTGGTGGCATACGAGCAGCAGCCGGTCCGCTGCGCCCGGGCCGCCCCGGAAGACGTGGCAGCGCAGGAGCCGGCCCGAGGCCGGGTCCAGGGAGCGGTTCAGCTCGGCGCTCGTACGTGCGATCGCCTCCGCCGCCGGCGGCCCGTCCCCGACCGACGACCAGGTCACGGCCAGCGTGCCGGTCACCGGGTAGAGGGCGTCGAGGGCGCCCGTCGCGCCGACCGAGCCGCGCAGTGCCTCGTGGCGGTCGAGGACCGCCGCGAGGGCCGCGCTGAGCGCAGCGATGTCCAGGGTGGGCTCGCAGGCGAGCAGCATCGCCTGGTTCCAGTGCGCCGTGCCGCCCGGCACGGCGTCGAAGAACCAGCGCTGCGCGGGGCCCAGCGTGCCCCACCTGCCGGGCTCGGCGGCCTCGGCCGGTGCGCGATCCGTCGCGTTCTCCCGCCGGGCGGCGGCCTCGGCGAGCCGCGCCGCGCTCGGGTGGTCGTACACGTCGGTGACGACGACGTCGTGGCCGCGTTCCTTGAGGAAGACGACCGTGCGCATGGCGAGGAGGGAGTCCCCGCCCAGGGCGAGGACGTCGGAGTCGGGCCCGACGTTCCTCAGGCCCAGGCTCGTGCCCCAGAACTCGGCTATCTCGTGGGCGAGTCGGCCGGCCCCGGTGCTGTCGTGCGGCTGTTCCGGCCCAACTTCCAGCGATTCCTCGACCATGGCCCGGAGCCTGCGGTTGTCCCGCTTGCCGTTGGCGTCGACCGGGAACCGGGGGACGGCGACGATGGGTGCGGGGAGCGCGTACCGGGGCAGCTTGTGCGCCATGTGCCCGGGGAGCGCGGCGAGCGTCGCGTCGCGATCCGCGCCGGCCGCCCCGGAGTCCAGGGTGACCGCCGCGACCAGGCGCGTCTGACCGTCCACGATGCGGCCGAGCACGGCGGCGCCGGCGACACCGGGGCAGTGCGCGAGGACCTGCTCGACCTCGGCGAGGTCCACGCGGTAGCCGTTCACCTTGGTCTGGCGGTCCGCCCGGCCGAGGAAGACGAGGTTGCCGTCGGGGAGCCTGCGGCAGCGGTCGCCGGTGCGGTAGACGGTACCGCCCTCGGTGGTGCGGAAGCGGCCGGCGGTGTCCGGCCGGATGCCGACGTAGCCCAGGGTGACCCCGGGGCCGCCCACGACCAGCTCGCCGACCGTGCGGTCCACCCGGTTCCCGGGTTCTGCGCCGTGGTCCAGGTCGAGGGTGTTCTCGCCGATCGCGGTGCCGATGGGAACGGACGGCTCGTCCTCGGGGAGGTCACCGGCGCGGGTGGCGACGAAGCAAGCCGTGCCGACCGTGGTCTCGGTCGGGCCGTAGTGGTTGACGATCCGGTGTGCGACCCCGCCCTCCAGCAAGCCGGCCGCGAATTCCCGGGACAGCAGCTCACCGCCGATGATCACGGTGTCCAGCGCGGCCGATCGCGCAGGGCGTCCGGGCAGGAGCGCCGCGAGGTGGGAGGGGGTGGTCTTCAGGCAGGTGACCTGGTGATCCGCCAGTTCCTGCCACAGCGCGTACGGATCGCGGGCGACGCCGTCCGAGACGACGTGGACGCGGCCCCCGGTCGCCAGGGCGAGCATCCACGACGTGTGACCGAGGTCGGCCGCGAGGGTCGTCATGTGCGCGAAGGAGGGCGGCTCGGCCGCCTCGAAGCGCAGGCGCCCTGCCAGTGAGGCGGCGTAGTGGGCCGCGTTGCGCTGCGCCACCGCCACGGCCTTCGGCTCCCCGGAGGACCCGGAGGTGAAGGAGAAGTACGCGACGTCGTCGGCGTCCGGCTGCCAGCCCCAGACGCTCGCGCCGCTGTCGGCGCGGGCCATGAGGTCGTCCACGTCGACGAAGTGCGCGTCCTCGGCGGCCCGCGTCGACAGGACCACCCGGGCGCCGACCGTCCGCAGTCTGCGCTCGCGGTCGCTCTCGCTCCAGTCCGGGCTGACGACGAGGACCGGGTTGCCGCAGCCGAGCACGCCGTACAGCAGCGCCATCAGGCGGGCGTCACGCGGTCCCGCGACCGCCACCGGCTCGCCGGGCACGACTCCCGTGTTCTTGAACTCCTCGACCAGATGGCCGACAAAGGAACCGAGGGAGGAGTAGTTCCACGATCTGTACGCGTCCGAAAGGGCGATCCGCCCGCCCGACTCGCGCACGTTCCCTTCGAGCATTTCCCCGAGAAAGTGATACACGGGCTTCCTTTCCTTTCCAGCACATGGCCCATGCCGTGAAGTCACCCGAGCGTCGTGGGCTGTTCCTCGACGAGTTCGGCCACCTTCGCCCCGTACGTCCGGAGCCAGCCCGCCACTTCGGTCTCGTTGAACCGGCCGGGGTCGAAGGCGAAGTTGAGCGAGAGCGAACCGTCCAGCCGGTCGAAGGCGACCACCTCCAGCTCGCGCAGGACCCGGCTGCGCGGCATCGGCAGCCCGTGCGGACGCTGCAGGCCGGCGTCCTGGAAGTCGATCTGGTGATAGCGCCTGCCGTGCGCAGCGCTCGGCTGCGGCTGGTTCTGGTAGATGAAGTGGATCGAGAAGACCTCGGCGAGCTGCTTTCCGGCGAACGGCTCGACCGATTCGATCAGGTCGGCGAAGGGGTACATCCGGTACTTCGCGAGGTCCCGCATCCGCTCGCTGATCAGCGCGTGCAGACCTTGGGCCGGACCGGCGCCGGTCAGCGAGATGCGCAGCGGCATCGGGCTGATGAACACGCCCAGGCAGGTGTCGTCCTCGCCGCCCTGGCGGCCTGCGGTCGACGTGCCGATCAGCAGGTCGTCCTTCCCGGTGACCTCGGAAAGGAACTGGGCGAACGCGGTGAGCAGGACGTTGTAGACGGTGACGCGCTGGTGCTGCGCGTACGTGCGCACCGCGTCGGCCTGCCCCGGGGCGAGCAGCAGGTTCACGTACCGGCTGGAGTCGCCGGACCCGGCCGGCGAGCTCGGCGCCAGGGTCGCCGGGAGCCCCGTCGGGGCGCCGGCGCCGCGGAAGACGGAGCGCCAGTGGTCCCGCGCCTCCTCGATCCGGCCGTCCGCGACGTACGCGCGCTGCCGGGCGGCGAACGCCTCGTACTGGGGGGCGGGCTCCAGTGTCGCGGGGTCCGTGCCCTGTTCCAGGGCGTGGTAGACGCGCTCCAGGTCCTCGAACAGGAGGGAGATCGACCAGCCGTCGGTGGCGATGTGGTGCAGGTGACCGATGACGAGGTGCTCGGTCGGCGACAGGGTGAGCAGTTCCAGCTCGAAGGGCACCTCGGACTCGAGGTCGAAGAACCGCATCGACCGCTCGACGGCGGCGTGGACCGCAGCCCGCACCTCGGCCTCGCCCAGACCCTGCAGGTCCTGCGTGCGGGTCGGGGGACGCCAGTCGGTCAGGCTCCGCTGCAGGGGCGGGCTGCCCGGCTCGTAGACGCTGCGCAGCACGGCGTGGCGGCGGCTCAGCTCCGTCAGTGCGGCCTCGAAGAGTCGGTGGTCGAGCTCGCCGGTCACCTCGAAGAACAGGTCGACGTTGCCCAGTTGTTCCTTCGCGAGGCCGAACCAGCGCTCCTGGAGGCGGGAGGTGACGCTCACTGCGCCGCCGGTCCGCGCCGCGGGTGCCTCCTGTTCCCCTGCCGGCTCCTGCTGCTGCTCCTGCTCCGTACCGCCGCCGTGTTCAGCCTGGACCAGCACTCGGAATGCCCCGAAGTCCTCGGCCTCGAACAGCATGTGCGGAGCGAGCGAAGTGCCGAGCGCCGCATTGAGCTGGGAAATCAGGAGGATGGCGGATATGGAATCTCCGCCCGCCTCGAAGAAGTTGGTGTCGTCGTCCACTTCGCAGCCGAGCATCGTGGCCCAGCCGTCGCGTACGACCTTTTCGATCTGATCCACTGTTCCCACCCTAGAATTCGTTCTTGGCGTTTTGGCCGGCGTCGCTTTCCTCACCGCACATGCGGGTCAGCGCCGCCAGGAATTCCCGGCCGAACCGGCGCACCGTGCTCTCCTCGAAGAGGGCCGTCGCGTATTCGATCCGGCAGTCGTAGTCGTCGTCCGACTCGTCCAGGTAGAGCGTCAGGTCGAGCTTGGAGACCCGGCTCTCGACGTGCAGGGGCGTGACGTCCGTGCCCAGCAGGGAGAACGCGGCGCCGTGCGCCTCGTCGTAGGCGAGCATCAGCTGCGGGGGCCGGCCGCCGACCTCGACCCGCGTGACGCTCGGCGCCTCGTACGCCCGCTCCAGGGCGCCCCGGATCCCGTCGAGCAGCTCCGGTGCGCGGGCGCCCTGCTCGATCTCCACGTGCAGCGCGACCGTCCGCATGAAGCAGCCCAGGACGTCGTCGGACACCTCGTCACCGCGGTTGGCGACGGGAATGGACACGGCGAAGCGGCGTTGGTCCGTCCAGGAGGCGACGACGTCCGCGAAGGCCGCGCAGCACAGCGTGAACGGGGTCGTCCGCAGCCGTCGTGCCCGGCCCCGGACGCGTACGGCCAGATCGTCCGGTACGTCGACGCGGAGCGTGGCGCCGTGGCCGTCCGCCCGCTTGGGCCTCGGGTGGTCCGTGGGCAGTTGGGCGGTCGGGTACCGGTGCGGGGGCGGGGCGTGCGTGGCGGGTTCCGGCGCCGCCACCGGGGTCCGGCTCACGGCGGCGTGGGGCGCCGCGCCCTGCGAGCGGGCCGCGTACGCCGTGCTCAACGAGGCGAGCAGCGGGCGCAGGGACTGTCCGTCACAGACGGTGTGGTGGACCGTGAGGCTCAGTACGTGACCGGTGTCGCCGACGTCGAGGAGGAGGGCCCGCAACAGCGGTCCGCTCGCCAGGTCGAAGGGCCGGGCGCCCTCGTCGCCGAGGTGGCCCGGGACGAGTTCCTCGTCCGTCTGGACAGTGGCCAGCTCTACGCGGCTGAGGGCCGGTCGGGTCTCGGTGAGTCGCAGCGCACCGTTCTTGTGCTCGAACCCGATGCGCAGGGCCCGGTGTGCGGCGACCACGTCGTGGAGCGCGCGGGCCAGGGCTTCGACGTCCAGTGCGCCCCGGATCCGGAACGCCAGCTGGATGTTGTAGAGCCCCGGTGCCGGGGTGCACTTCTCGTGCAGCCACATGGCGGCCTGGGTCTCGGAGGCCAGGTCGACACCGACGCCGCCGGTGGTGGTCGGCGCCTGCTCCGTTGCATCCGGTGCATCCGGCTCGGCGGCCGCCCGGTCCACGGCGCGCGCCAGCGACTCGACGGTGACGGCGCGTGCGAAGTCCGCTCGCCGCAGCCGTACGCCGTACGCGGCGTTCACCCGGGCGATCACCCGCATCAACGCGAGGGAGTGGCCTCCTCGTTCGTAGAAGTCGTCCAGGACGCTGAAGTCGCGCTCGCGCAGGACCTCGCGCCAGATCCGCTCGACCGTCTTCTCGACCTCGTCGCGCGGGGCCACCGCACCGGATCGGGTGCCGGGCCGGGCCGGCTCGGGCAGCAGTCCGTGGTCGGTCTTGCCGCTGGCGGTGCGGGGGAACTCAGCCAGGACCGTGAACGTCGAGGGCAGGGCGTGCGAGGGCAGGTCCCGCAGCATCCGGGCGCGCAGCTCGCCCGCGTCGGGCGGTGTGCCGGGCGTTTCGGGCACCACGTACGCGGCCAGCTCGCTCTCGCCCGCGCGCACCCACACCCGTACGGCGGCATCCCGTACCCCGGCGCACTCCTTGAGTACGGCCTCCACGCCCTCGGGCTCGACGCGGAAGCCGCGGATCTTGACCTGGCGGTCGCGCCGGCCCAGGTGGTGCAGGGTGCCGTCCGGGTCGAGGCGTGCGAGGTCGCCGGTGCGGAAGACGGTGGTGCCCGTGGCCGGATGGCCGGGCAGGAAGCGGTCGGCGGTCAGCTCGGGTGCGTTCGCATATCCGTTGGCCAAGGACGGTCCGGCCAGCAGGAGTTCACCGGCCACTCCGTCGGGCACGGGCCTCAGGTCCTCGTCGACGACGAGGACGCGGGTGCCGCGGATCGGGCGCCCGATCGGTACGCGTGCCTCGCCCGCGGCGTCTTCGTCGGTGAGCAGGTCCCGGGTGTCGTACGTCGTCACGTCGGCGGACGACTCGGTCAGTCCGTACTGGTTCAGCAGCGTCCGTCCGGGCAGGGCCGTGCGGAACAGCTGCGCGAGGTCCCGGTCGAGGGTCTCCCCGCTGCACGTCCAGATCTCCAGGACGGGCAGGCGTGCGCCCAGGTCCGGAAAGCTGGTGAGCAGCGCCCGCAGTAGCGACGGCACCAGGCAGATCCGGGTGACCCGGTGCTCGGCCAGGAGTTGGACGAGCAGGTCCAGGTCGAGCGAGGCGTGGGCGGGCGGCAGGACCACGGGGATGCCCTGCGCGAGCGAACCCCAGACCTCCCAGAGGGAGTCGACGACCGACGGCGCCGTGTTCTGGACCGAGACGTCGCTGCTGGCGAACGGCTGGGCCTCCCACATCCAGGTGCACCGGTTGAGGGTCGCGCCGTGCGAGCCGACGACGCCCTTGGGGCGCCCCGTCGACCCCGACGTGTACAGCACCCATGCCGGGTCCTGGGGGGCCAGCGGCACGGAGGTGAAGGCCTCGGCGCCCGCCGTCCCTCCCCCGACGCCGTCCGCCGGGCGCCGCCCGTCGCCGACGAGGCACCACGGCCGTCCCGTCGCGCGCCCGGCCGCCTCGTCGGCGGTGACCACCGCCTTGACGTCGCTGTTGTCCAGGACGAAGGCCCGGTGGTGTTCCGGAGCGGCGGGGTCGACCGGGGTGTATGCGGCCCCAGTCTTCCACGCGGCGAAGGCGGCGACGACGAACTCGGGCGAGCGCGGCAGCAGCAGCCCCACCACGTCGCCGGGGCCGACGCCCTGCGCGGCCAGGTCGCGGGCGAGTCGGCCCGCCACCCGGTCCAACTGCCCGAGCGTCAGCCAGCCGGCGTCGTTCCGGCCCACCGCGAGCACGTCGGGGCTCGTGCGCGCGCGCTGTTCGACGAGATCCCGCAGCAGTGCGGCAGTCTCGCTCATGACTCAACCTCATTCCCGGCTTCGTGTCGGTTCGTCGGACGGGCCGCGGGCCCGGTCAGCCGGAGTCGGCGACCTTGGTGACCAGAAGGGCGATCCGCCGTGCGTACTCGTCGAGTTCGCTGACCGCCACGTACTCGCCGTCGGTGTGGGCGCCGTGGCTGTCCAGGCCGCCGGGGCCGCAGACCACCGTGTAGTCGGCCGCGTCCTGGCCCCAGATCGCGTCGCTGGTGAAGGCTTCGTCGAGCTGGTCGCCCGCGAGCCGCTCCAGGCCGCACTCCGCGAGCAGTGCCTCGTACTCCGACGACCGGTTGCGCAACGACGGCAGGCCCTGCTTGAGCCACCGCCAGTGCAGTGCGTCGCCGAGATCGGCGGCCCACTCGCGGGCGAACCGGCTCGGTCCGTACTCCGCCTTCACGCGCTCCACGGACGCGGCGAGGATCTCCTCCACCCGCTCGTGGACGACCTGGGCGTAACGCGTGTCGCAGTAGGCGAAGTTGACGAGCAGGCGCCCGCTTCCGTACACGCGGTTGTGCTGGAGGCCGGTGTGCAGACCGGCGACACAGCATTTGATGTCGCGGTTCTCCACCAGGTCCTTCAGACCGGAGGCGAGGTCCGTGGCGACGGCCGCGAGGACGAGCGTGGCGTTGGCGTTCTCGTACGGGAAGTCGTCCGTGCTGTCCGGAGCGTCCATCGTGACTTCGAGCGTCATCGTCGCGAACGACGTGTCGTGGACGAGCAGACCGGTCGGCTCGGCGAACACCAGCAACGATGCCTTGTCGCGCTTCGCCAGCGCCGGCTTGGTGCCGTAGCACCCCATCGCTCCGCCTTCTTCACCCGGTACGGAAAGAATGACCGTACGGACTTTTCCGGCGAGATCCGGATTCTGGCGGTATGCGTACGCTACACCGCAGACAACGGCAATTCCAGCCCCTTTGTCGTCCACCGCGCCCCGCGCGTGAATGACGCCGTCCCGGAATTCGACCGGAAGGTGCGGGGATACCGTGTCGACGTGGAAATTGATGACGACCGTCTTCTCCGCGTCGGCGTCACCGATGCTCGCCGCGACGACCGGCTGGTCGCTCAGCCACCCCTCGGCACCGGCGTGTTCCCGCACCAGCACCGGAGTGTGCGGGTCCGCGAGCAGCGCCGTGACGTCGGCGGTCTCCCAGGACACCTCGAATCCCCGGTCCCGGGTGAATTCCGCGAACATCTCCTGCGCCCGCCGCGTCCCGGCCGGGTCGCCGCCCTCCAGCGGGCTCACGCTGTCGGTTTCGAGAAACCGCAGGAGGAACTCGATCGCATCATTGTCCATCATCATCCGGTCAAACCTTCTATGCATGCGGCGACGCTCTTGTACAGCGCTTCGCCGTCCTCGCACTGAATTCCCAGGTGCGGCTGCACCAGGAGGTGCGGTTCCAGGCTCAGCGTCATTTCGGGGTATTCGCTCAGGACGAGTGCCAGCGTGTCCGCGACGCGGGCCCTCCCTTCGCCGGGCAGGCAGGGCACGGCCTCCCCCTCGCGCAGTCGCGCGTCCTTGATGTGTACGTGCCGCACGTACGGGAGGACCGCCCCGGCCATCTCGACGGAGTCGTAGCCGTACCAGACGCCGTTTCCGGTATCCATGAGGAAGGCGAGGTGCTCGTCGCCGGCCTCCCGCATGAACAGCTCCGCCGAAGCCGCGTCCCGGCCGCCCCAGCCGACGCAGTTCTCGTGCAGGAGACGGCGGTCGTAGCCCTTGGCCAGGTCCCGCAGGGCGAGCAGGCGGCGCACCGATTCGGCCTGCCACGCCTCGTCGGTCAGCTCCGCCCGTCCGTACGACATCACGCGCACCGATGGCGTCCCGAAGAGACAGGCCAGCTCCAACCAGCGTTCGGCCGTCGCCAGGTCCTCCTCCAACGTGGTGGCGGCGATGCTCCCGGCGCCGACCGGGCTGTCCAGGGCGACGACCGAGAGTCCGGCGTCCGCCAGGGAGCGGGCCATGTCTTCGGTCTCGGGCCACGCGTACGCGCCCAACGAGCGGCCGGCGACCGAGCGGAGCTCGATGCTCTTCAGTCCCAGGGCCTCGGTGTTGGCGATCTGCTGCTCCCAGGTGAAGCCGCACTCGTCGCCGATGACGGACAGCCGGTCGCGCCACCCTTCGTTCAGCACGCCGTGCCCTCCGCGCCGTCGTCGACCTCGGCTGCGATCCGGTCGAGCAGCAACCGGGCCTGCACCTCGTCCATGCGGTTGTTGAAGCCGACCTGGGCGTGCAGATAGGTACCCAGACCGTCGCGCCCGTGGTTGCGCAGCACGCGCAGACGCCGGGCGGTCTCCTCCGAGCAGGCGACGATGCCGAAGTCACCGGCTCCGTACCCGTAGTCGCGGGCGGCGTGGACGACCACCGCGTCCGCCGCGGCGACCCGTCGGGCGACCCGCTCCTGGCGTACGAGCGAGGCGAACTCCCCGATGCCCACGACCTCGGCGGTACCGACCGCGCCCGGGCACTGCGCAGCTTCTGCGGGCACCGTCAGGTCCCTCACCAAGAGGGATCCTTGAACCGGAACCCCATCGGCCCACAGTGCGCTCGCCTGCTGCACGAGACGGCCCTCGCCCTCGACGACGGCGCGCACCGCGGCACCGGCGTCCGACGCCACGGTCAGCGGTGCTCCCGCGAACCCGGCCCGGCGCACCAGCATCAGGCCCACCGGTCCGCTGCTCACGCAGACCGCGCTCTTGCCCGTAACCCCGCTGACGTACTCCTCCAGCGCCCGCACCTGCGGGCCGACGATGAACGACTCGTCGCGCACGGCGGCGTCCATGTACAACAGGACCGTGCGGGCCAGGTCACGCCCCGCGGTAGAAGTCGACGATGCTGTCGCAGACATGTGCTGCCTCCTCTTCCAAGAGATCCGAATACAGCGGCAGGGCCAACACGCGGGTGGACGCGGCCTCGGCGACCGGCACGGGCTGCGCGCAGTCCGCGACGTCCGCCAGGCACTCCTGCCGGGACAGCGGCAGCGGGTAGAAGATCTCCGTCGTGATGCCACGGGCCTTCAGATGGGCCTGCAGCTCGTCGCGGCGGTCGAACTCGCCGACGTAGACGTAGCCGACGTCCTCGGGCGACAGCTGCGGCAGCTGCCGTACGCCCTCCGTGTCGCGCAGCCGCCCGTCGTAATAGGCGAACAGCTCCCGGCGCTTGTCCTTGAAGGCGTCGAGGAGCGGCAGGCAGGCCTGGACGACGGCCGCCTGGATCTCGTCGCACCCGTACACGCTCGCCGATCCGTCGAGCCGCCCCAAGATGGCGTCGAATTGCTCGAGTTGGGCCGGGTCCGTGGCGATGACCGCCCCGGCGTCGCCGAGCGCGCCGATCGTCTTGCTGGGGAAGAAGGAGAGCACTCCGCCGCGCGCGGCCGTGCCCGCCACGCGCCCGGCCCGGCTCATGCCGATGCCCTGCGCGCTGTCCTCGATGAGGAGCAGCCCGCGGTCCTCGCAGAGGAGGCCGAGGCGCTCCATGTCCGCCATGGTCGTGAACAGGTGGACGGCGAGTACGGCCTTGGTGCGCTCGGTGACCGCCTTTTCGACGGCCTCCGCGGACACCGTGTAGGAGTCCGGGCGGATGTCCACGATGACGGGGCGCGCGCCGACGTGGATCACCGCGGCGACCGACGCGAAGAAGGTGTACGCCGGGACGATCACCTCGTCGCCGGGGCCGATGCCCTGCTGTCGGAGCAGTACGAGCAGCGCGTCCGAGCCGCTGGCGGTCATGCGGACCCCTGCGCAGCCGAGCCGCCGGGCCAGCTCCTCCTCGACCTCGCGCACCAGGACGCCGTCGACGGGGAGGCCCTCGTCGATGCTCCGGGCGATGTTCGTCTCGACGCTCCCGCGCACCTGCTGCCAGGTCGTCGAGTTCCTGAAGAACGGTACGTTCGTCACGGAGCACCTGCCCGGCGCCGTGCGGCTTCCAGTACGTCGATGCAATGCACGTGCATGTCCACGTTGAATCTGGCCTGACCTTCCGCCGGCCCCGCCGTGTAGGCGGAGACCAGACACTCGGTGAGGGGGCGGTCCGGGATCTCGTGGATCCGCCCCGTGCTGTCGTGGTAAAAGCTCGATCTGTCGGCCTTGGTGAGCGGGAGGTCGACCCGCAGGTCGCCGCCGGAGCAGGCGACGCGCAGGCGCCTGGTCCGCAGTTCCTTGTCGAGGTGGCCGACGAGGGTTCCCATCACGCCGCTGCGGTGTCTGACGACCACGTACGCGCCGCCGGCGTGCGGCAGTTCGCGGCCGTCGGCCCACAGCGACCGCGACGAGGCCTGGAGGACGTCCTCTATCTCGCCGAACGTCCAGATCGCGGCGAGCACCTGGTGCGGCAGCTCCACCTCGAAGGCGCTGCTGTGACTCGTGTTCGACAAGGTCCGGCCGACGCGGTCCTTGGACTGCTCGAACTCGTAGTGCAGGGGCTTCCCGCCCCGGTCCAGGTCGCGGCGCAGACGGTCCACGCCCGACGAGAAGTTCCAGATGCCCACCGGGTAGAGGGAGGCGCCCGCACCCGCGCACGCCTTCGCCATCCGGCGTGCGGTGTTGCCGTCCGTCGTCAGGGGCTTCTCGACGATGATCCGCTTGCCGCCCAGCTCAACGATCTCTTCGACCACGGCCGCGTGGTCGGCGGGCGGGACCGTCACGTGGAAGACGTCGGACGCGGTGATCCCGGGGAGGTCCTGGAGGGTGGCGTAGACCGGCAGGTCATGGGCCTGCGGACTACGGGGGTCGACGGCGACGATCTCGTCGACCGCGTACCTGAGGTCGGATTCCTCGATGGCCGTTCGGTGGAGGTCTCGCGCCGCGTGCCCGTATCCGACGAGGACGGTCCTCATGGGCGCTCGCCGAGGGGAAGCGCGCAGAAGAAGCCCCCTACGTAGCGCTGCCCGAGGTCGGCCGACAGGTCCCCGGAGGCCTTCGCCAGCATCTCCTCGGCGAACACCTCCGCGTCGTCGCGCGGTACGTAGCCGATGTGCCTGCCCGCGTCGAGCGACCACCAGCGCCGGGTGTTGTCGGAGACGCCCCACACGATGTGGAAGCCCTCGGCCCGCAGCGACGCCTCGACCAGCCGCACGCAGTCCGCCGGGGAGAGCCAGGTGGAGAGCGACCGGACGTCGAACGGTTTGTCGTAACAGGTCCCGATGCGCAGGCAGACGACGTTCATGCCGAACCGGTCATGGTAGAGGGCGCCGAGCGACTCCAGAGCCGCTTTGCTGAACCCGTAATAGGTGTCCGGCCGTGCGGTGATGTCGCCCGGCAGTTCACCCGCACCCCGCTCCTGGAACCCCGCCGCGTGGTTGCTCGACGCCAGCACGACCTGCTGGACGCCCTCCAGGCGCGCGGCTTCGAGGACCGTACGCGTCCCGTCGACGTTGACGTCGACGATCCGCTCCCAGCTGTCCTCGTCGGTGATGCCCGCGAGGTGCACGACGGCGCTCGCGCCGCGCATCGCGGCCCGCATCGCGTCCAGGTCGGTGACGGACGCCTGCTCACAGCCCTCGTCCGGAGTGCTGTCCGTGAGCCGCAGCGGATGCCGCAGGCCCTGCCTCAGCATCCGACCCATGTTCCCGGCCGCCCCGGTGATGAGTACCGGTTGATCCATAGTTCTTCCCACCCGCTTGTCGGTCGGCTCAGCCCAGGACGACCTGGGCGCGGAACCACTCGTTGATCTCGTGAAGCCTCTTGACGACGTCGTCCTCGGTTGCGCCACGCACCACCACCTCGCCGATGTGGACGTCGGATGCGGCGGTCGGCGCGTCGACCCGGTAGCCGACGCCCACCATGGGGCGCCCGGAGACCACCCCGTCCTGCGCGAGGAACTCCGCGCGGCTCGGAATGGCGCGTACGGTGCCGGTGCCCGCGGCCATCAGCAGGGCGTAGCCGTGCACCTCGCCGGAGGGTGCGGCGGTGACGGGGCCCGGGCCGCCGAACATCGTCTTCGCCCACTCCAGGTGGAGGTCGACGCCGAAGTGCGCAGAGACCAGCTGGTCGATGGGACCGCCGCCGACGCGTCCGGCGCACTCGCTGAAGGTGACCTCGTCGCCGTGCACGAAGACCTCCATGTGGAAGACCCCGTCCCGGTGACCGAGCGCGGCCAGGGAGGCGCGTGCCAGCGAGCTGACCTTCTCGTACAGGGACGGGTACAGCACGGGGCGCAGCGCGATGCTGCCGGACAGTACGCCGGAGCGGAGCTCGATCACGTTCTGGAGGTACCGGCTGATGCCGAGGAAGAGCAGTTCGCCGTCGCGGACGATTCCGTCCACGTGGTGCTCGGCACCGGTGACGAACTCCTCCACCAGGAACGGCCCGTTGAATCCGGAGGTACGGAATTCGGCGATCGCGTGGCCGAATTCCTGCGTGTCCCACGCCACATAGGTGTTCGCGCACGAGGCGCCCAGAATGGGCTTGACCACCACCGGCAGCTGGTCCGACACGCTGTCCAGCGCAGCGAGGTCGGGATGAATGCGACAACCCGCGACTGGAATATCTGCCTCCGCTATCCGGCTCTTCTGCAGGTACTTGTCCCGCAGCAGAGCCGCCGTCAACGGCTTTATCGGGCTCAATTCCGCACCGAGGAGCGCCGTGGCGACGAGGGAGAACTCCTGCTGGCTACAGACGGCGTCGAAATCAGAGGGGCTGAGACCCTCTCGCTGAAGAGCGCACAGGATCTCCTCCACATCCGTGCAGTCGGAGACCAGAACGGCGCTCTCCACCTCGGCCTGGTCGCCGAACCGGGCGTAGATGTCCGGGGTGGCCACGCACCACACCCTGGCGCCCAGCTCACGCAGCGCACTCAAGGTGGCGATCCTCCAGCCGATGAGGAGAACCCTCCGCGCCGGTACGGCTCGATCTTCACAGCCAACAGCTACCACGCCGACTCCCAGTGAGTGGAAACAACTACGGCCAGTCCGGGCCCGATTGGAAATTACTTACGTACCGACGCACCTTCAGGCCCGTCCGGTCGGACGGCGCGAAATAGCCGTCGAATCTGATGAAGTTGAGCGACCCGGCCGTCTCGACCAATCCTGGACTTCGCGAAGTGCGGCGTCATGCTTTCGAGCTGGCCCCTCCCGGCCATGGCACCCAGAGGCCACGTCGCGGCCCGCCGGATCCCGCAGAACCGGCGCGTCGGGGATGGGCCGCCTCCCTGACATCCGCGCCATCGGGGTTTGGCCTCTGGAGGACATGACCTGTAAGTGCCAGCCCGAAAGCGTGACGCGGCATCCTGCAGCAAACAGGATTGGGTCCAGACAGTCCGATCATGCGAGGTCGAGAGTGAATCGATACATCACGAACGTCTTTCGAGGGACGTTCCTTTCCGCGCTCTTCGTCATTCCGCCGATTTACGTCGCGCAGGCACCGGCCCAGGCGCCCGCCCCGGCCTCCGCCCTGGCTTCCGCCCAGGCAACGGCCGAGACAACGGCCGGGGCAACGGAGCAGGCGCCGCCCGGCAACTGGGCCTGGGACTGACGGTGCTCGGTGGGTCGTGTCGGCACGACCCACCGAGCACTCGCCGGGAACACGGCCTGGCGGCCCTCCGGCCGCGATCCGAGCCGCAGCAGCCCGTCGCGGCTGCTGCGGCCACCGACTTCTCTTACTAGGACGCTTCGTGAGCAACGCCCTCGAACTCCAGCTCATCCTGCAGGACTTCCCGGATCAAGCTGCGTTCTGGCAGCGACAGCGGACCACCTGGGCCGATCCCACGGCGCTGGTCCGCGACCACCTGCGCGACCACGCCGGCGGCCGCACCGCCGTCACCGTGGCGCTCCCGGACCACACGGCCCTCGCCGCCCGGTCCCTGACCTCCGGCGATCCGCTACTGACCCGGGTGCTCGGCGGCTCGGTGCTCGCCCTGCTCGCGGCGCGCGCCACCGATCGGGACGAGGTGACCGTGTTCCTCCCGCTGCCCGCGGCGGCGGGCGGAGACCTGGCGGTCCCCGTGACCATTGCACTGACGGACGACCTCACCGGGGAGGGCCTGCTCGGCTCGGCTCGCGCCGCCCTCGAGGAGGCGTCGGTCCACCTGGACGTTCCGCTGCACGCGCTCCTGGACGCGGAAGAGACCCGGCCCACCGATCTGATGCTCGCCGTGGGCGGCTGCCTCACCGAGGAGGACGCCTCCGCCCGCGGCTGCCCGCTCCTGCTCGACCTGCGTCTTGAGCCGGAGGGCGGATCCGGCTGGATCGAGCTGCTCTACGAAGCACGGTTGTTCTCGGGTGCCACTGCCCATCGCCTGGCCGAGTCCTTCGTGGAGTTCATGGGCCTGCTGCTCAAGGACCCCGCGCAGTCCGTCACCTCCCTCCTCCCCGCAACCGACTTCGAACGCTCCCTGATGAGCCGTGAGTTCAACGCGACATCGGCAGCGTTTCCGGCGGACCGCACCCTGCACAGCTTCCTGGAGGAGCGGGCCGCCACCACGCCCGACACCGTGGCCGTCGTCGACGACGGCACGACCTACGCCCAGCTGAACACGGCGGCGAACCGCCTCGCCCGCACACTACGGTCCCGGGGCATCGGCGCGGGCGACGTGGTCGGCGTCTGCGTCCCGCGCTCACCCCGCATGCTCGTGGCGGTGTACGCCGTCCTCAAAGCGGGTGGTGCGTACCTGCCGGTGGATCCGACGCTGCCGGCCAACCGCATCGACTACATCCTCGGCCACAGCGGCACCTCGGTGGTCGTGGTGACCGACGAGACCGCGCACGTCGCGACGGGCCGCACGGCGGTCAACGCGGACGACCCGGCGGTGGAGGCCTCGGACGCGACCGACCTGGAGGCCGTGAGCGGCCCCGAGGACCTGGCGTACGTCATCTACACGTCGGGCTCCACCGGCCGCCCCAAGGGCGTCATGGTCGAGCACCGGGCCATCGTCAACCGCCTGTGGTGGATGCAGCGCGCCTACCCGCTGGGCTCGGACGACGTCATCCTGCACAAGACGCCGTTCACCTTCGACGTCTCGGTGTGGGAGATCTTCTGGTGGTCGCTGGCCGGCGCCTCGGTCGTCACCCTGCCCGGCGGTGACGAAAGGGACCCGCAGCGGATCGCCCGGCGGATCGCCGATGCCGGGGTCACCACGATGCACTTCGTTCCCTCGATGCTGCACGCCTTCCTGCTGTACACCACGGTCACGCGCGATGTTCCCGAACTTTCCTCGCTACGAAGGGTGTTCGCGAGCGGCGAGGCGCTCGCGGTGAGCCACAGCGAGGCGTTCACGCGCCGGCTCGGCTCCTCCGCACAACTGGTCAATCTGTACGGGCCCACGGAGGCCGCCGTAGACGTCACGTACCAGGCGTGCACCGACGTCGATACCACCCGCGCGGTCCCGATCGGCCGCCCGATCGACAACATCCGGCTCTACATCCTGACGAGAGCGGGCCAGTTGGCGCCCGTGGGCACCCCTGGCGAACTGTGCATCGCCGGAACCGGCCTGGCCCGCGGCTACCTCAACGCACCCGAGCTCACCGAGGAGCGGTTCGTACCGAACCCCTTCGAGGACGGGGGCCGCCTGTACCGCACGGGCGACCTGGCCCGCTGGCTGGACGACGGCACCATCGAGTACCTCGGTCGGATCGACGCCCAGGTGAAGATCCGCGGCTACCGCATCGAGCTGGGCGAGATCGAACACGTCGCCGCAGCCTGTCCCGGCGTCGTCGACTGTGCGGTCACCACGGCGACGAACAGGGCCGGCGCCGTCGCCCTGGTCGCGTACGTGGTCCCGGGCCCGGACTACTCGCAGACCCGCCTGCGCGAGGCGCTGGCGGCGGACCTGCCCGCGTACATGGTTCCGCGCCAAGTGGTCGAAGTGGACGGGATCCCCACGAACCACAACGGAAAGCGAGACCTGAAGGCGCTGACGCGAGCCTGATGCGGAACCGGCCCGTGTCCCGCACGTCGACGACGTGCGGGACACAGCCATGTCGCGCCCCGGGGCCCTTGGGCCCACGGAACCATGACCGCCATCGGCGACGGACGGGGCCTCGCGCCTCAGAAGCCCCCGGAGTCATCGGCCCCTTCACTGGCGACGAACAGCTCGGCCACTGCGGGGACCCCGAGTCCGAGGTCCCCCGCGCAGGAGACGAGCCGCCAGGCGTCCAACCAGGACTGGCGGAGCCAGTGCTCCCAGGCCGCCAGAGCCACGCCCTCCGCACCCAGCAGGTTCCTGGCCATCACGAAGGTCATGGCCACGACGTACGGCGGCGCCGGGACGAGCGTCACGTGCTCGACCCCGGGCTGCGCATCACACCGGATCCACGAGGCCACCGCGTCACAGGGCCTCTGCTCAACGCGAGGGGCGCTCTCTTGCGGCTGCAGGACGACCTTGATGGCATACACACAGGAACCTTAGATCGCCGCCACCTCGACGACGGTGAGCAAATCGCTGCCGCCTGGTGCCATGTCACAAGGCGGCCAGCTCTCACCGCCAGCACCCCGCACCGCTGCGGAACGGCCGAGCAACAGGGAACCCCTAAAGCGGAGTTGGTCGTGACCTCGCCACTCGTTTCCGAGGAGGTCTTGGAGGGGGTTCGGGTAACGGTCCGGATGCCGCTTGCTGTCCGGATGCCGGTTACGGGTGGCGGGGTGGTTCTGCGGGTGCGCGCGATGGTTCGGCGTCTTCCCCGTGCCCTGCGGGACGTGGTGCGGAGGGTCAGGCTTCCTCGACCAGTCCTGCGATCTGGAGCTCTTCCACCCAGCGACCGAGGGCGACCCGTACCCGCAGCGAATCCATCATCCAGGCCCTGCTCAGCTCCGTCGCCGTGGCATCCAGCCGCCATTCGTGCTGCTGGAGGGCGACCCACATCGCTGCCCCCTGAGAATCGCAGGTGAACCGTTCGCCGGTCGCCACGTTCGCCAACTCCAGCTCGCCGTCGGCCGCGACGGCGGCGATCACCTCGGACACGGGCCTCACCCGCGCCCATACCTCTTTCTCCTCTTCCTCCATGTGCTGCTGCTCCTCAGGGGTAGCCGATGCAAGCCTCGGACGCCCCCGTACCGGAACTCACCACTCTTGGCACACGGGCCGTCGCTCAATGTAAGGCCATGGTCCCACCAGCGCCACGAGAAGCCGCCAACGCCCCCAACGCCCCCTGTGGAGGTGGGGAATTCCCACCTCCACAGGGGGCGTTGGCAGCGGCAGCAACAGCGACCTAGTCAACGTCGACGGCTCTGACGAACACCCGCAGCGCCTGGGCGAGTTCAGCTCCGGACGGGGCGTTGTCCGGGTCGAGCAGCCATTGCAGACCGAGGCCGGAGATGACGGCCAGGTGGAAGGACCCGACGGCCCGTTCCGTCTTCTCGTCGACCTCGCCACCCTCGCCGGCCAGGGCGTGCCTGAGCGGCTCCACGAGCGCCACCCGCGCCCGTTCATAGGCTTCGGCGAGCTGCTCACGCAGCCCGGGCACCCGATTGGCCTGAGCAAATGCCTCGATGCTGGCGAGCAGCAGCGGCCGGTGGGTGACGAAGAAACCGGAGACCCGCTCCCACACCGCATCGAGGTCGGGTTCCGCGTCCGCGGTGTCGGCGAGGAGGTCCCTGAGCTCCTCTCCCCACTCCTCGAACGCCTCCATCACGGCTTCGCTCAGCAAGGCCTCCTTAGAGCCGAAGTGGTAGCCGATCGAGGCGAGGTTGGCACCCGACGCGGCGACGATGTCCCGTGTCGTCGTGCGGGCGTACCCCTTCTCGTAGAGGCATTTCTTGGCACCTACCAGCAAGTCTTCTCGATTTCCCACGTCGTCATCATAGCCAAGAACACACGTCCGTCATATACGTCCGTCCTAGACGCTCTTCGTAATCATGCGTACTAGACAAGCGACTGAGACGTACGTATGGTTCAGCTCATGAACGCAGACACGCAATCTGCCGACCGGAAGGCCTGGATCGGCCTTGCCGTTCTGGTACTCCCCGTCCTGCTCATCTCTCTTGACATGCATGTGCTGTCCTACGCGCTGCCCTTCATCAGCAACTCCCTTGAGCCCAGCAGCTCCCAGTTACTGTGGATCTTCGACATCTATCCGCTGATGCTGGCGGGGCTGCTGTTAACGATGGGCACGCTCGGGGACCGGATCGGCCGGCGGAAGCTGCTTCTCTTCGGCGCAGCGGCGTTCGGCACCGCGTCGGTTCTGGCGGCGTACTCGACCAGCGCGGACATGCTGATCGCAACCCGCGCTCTGCTCGGTGTCGGTGGCGCGACGCTCATGCCGTCGACGCTCTCCCTGATCCGCAACATGTTCCACGACCCGGATCAGCGCCGGGTGGCCATCGCCGTCTGGACCGGCGCGTTCGCCGGTGGCGCGATGCTCGGCCCGCTGATGGGCGGCGCGATTCTCGAGCACTTCTGGTGGGGCGCGGTGTTCCTCGTGAACCTGCCCATCATGGTGCTGCTGATCATCCTGGCCCCGCTGCTGCTCCCGGAGTCCCGCGACCCGAACCCGGGTCGGTTCGACGTCACCAGTGCGCTGATGTCCCTGGGTGCGATGCTGCCGACCATCTACGGTGTGCAGCACATCGCCCAGGAGGGGCTGAGCTGGCTGCCCGTCGCGGCCATACTGGTCGGCTTCGCCCTCGGTTACGCCTTCATCCGCAGGCAGCGTTCCCTGACGGACCCGATGCTCGACATCCAGCTGTTCAAGAACCGGGGCTTCTCCGCGTCGATCTCCGCCAACACCCTGGGCGTCTTCTCGATGGTCGGCTCCAGCCTGTTCACCACGCAGTACCTCCAGATGGTGGCGGGTGTCCGGCCGCTGATCGCCGGTCTGTACGCCCTGCCCGCCGCCGGCGCGGCGATGACCGCGGCCGGACTGGCTCCGCTGATCGTCCGCAAGGTCCGTCCGGCGTTCGTGGTCGGCCTCGGTCTGCTGATCGGTGCCGCCGGCTTCGTCATCCTCGGCCAGCTGGACGGCAGTACCGCAACCGCGGCGCTGGTCGCCGGTACGGCGACGATGGCAGGTGGCATCACGCTCGTGCTCACCACCTCGTCGGACATGATCATCGCGACCGCGCCGCCGGAGAAGGCGGGTACCGTCTCGGGCCTGTCGCAGATCGCCACCGAGTTCGGCGGCGCGCTCGGCATCGCCATCCTGGGCAGCGTCGGTACGGCCATGTACCGGGCCGACCTCGCCGACACCGCACCGAAGAACCTGGACCCGGCGGCACTCGACACGGCGCGGGACACTCTCGGCGGGGCCCTGGACGTCGCCGGGCGACTGCCCGAAGCGGCGGGTCAGGCACTGGCGGCGGCCTCGCGGGAAGCGTTCACCCACGGGCTGCAGGCGGCGATGTACACCGCCTCCGGAATCCTGATCCTGATGGCGCTGCTGGCCGCCACGATGTTGCGCAACGTCCGACTGGGCAAACAGCAGCCGGAGAACGCGCCGCAGCCGAAGCACCGGGCGGGAGACCCGCGGCAGCACGGCGGGTACCCGCAACAGACCGGCCACCCGCAGCCGCAGCGGTACGGAACGGACGGGCAGGATTCGCTGACGCGGCGGTGACGCCACCGCGGCCCCCGGGGCCGCGGTAGCCACTGCCCGATCAGCCCCACAAGCGGTCCGTGCCGGAATTCATCCCCCGTGATCCGGCACGGACCTTCCGCCGTTCCCGGTCCCGCACATGGATGAGTGCCGCCCCGCGCATGCGCGGGGCGGCACTCATCCATGTGCGGGTACGTAGGTCCGTAGGCCCGTAGGCCCGTAGGTGCGCGTACGTGTGCTCCTCGTGCTCAGGGCCCGCGCCCCTCGGCCCACGAACCGTCCGTGTCGCCCCGCGCACAGCTGCGCGCGGGGCCGTTCCGCCTCGCACACGACCTCGCACACGGCGGTGGGGGGGGGGGGGCGGCCGCGGCCCGGGCCCCCGCCCGGGGGGGTGCGGGGCGGGGGGCCGCGCCCCCCCCCCCCCGGGGGGGGGGGGGGGCCGCCCCCCCCCCCCCCCCCCCCCCCCCGGGGGGGGGGCGGGGGGGCGGGGGCCCCCCCCCCCCCCCCCGGAGGGGGGATTTCGGTGGGGCGGGATCAGTCGGAGAGGCCCAGCTCCTCGTCGAGGATGCCGAAGATCTCGTCCGCCGAGGCGGAATCCAGACTCGCGGCGCCGGCCTCGGCGTCCGGGGCGGGGCCCGAGCTCTCGACCCATCGGGAGGTCAGGGCCCGCAGTCGGGCCGCGATCCTGGCGTGCTCACCGCCGACCGGGACCGCCGAGCCCAGGATGCTCTCCAGCCGGGCCAGTTCGTCCTCCAAGGAGGGCGCCTTCTCCTCCACCACCAGCACACCGTGGAGATGTGCGGCCATTGCCGTCGACGTCGGGTGGTCGTAGATCAGCGTCGACGGCAGCCGCAGGCCGCAGGCCGACCCGAGGCGGTTGCGCAACTCCACGGCGGCCAGCGAGTCGAAGCCGAGCTCCGAGAAGCCGCGGTCCGCGTCGATGGCGTCTGGGCCCGCGTGGCCGAGTACGCCCGCCACATGAGTGCGCACCAGAGCGACCAGCAGCCGCAGCTGCTCCTCGGTCGACACTCCCGCGAGCTGCTCGGACAGCGCCTCGGACCCACGACCGGTCTCGGCAGCGGCGCCGGCCCGGCGGCCCCGTCGGGCCGGCGGCCTGACCAGGTCACGCAGCAGCGGCGGCACCCCGTCCACCGCGGCGTGGGCCCGGATCGGGGCCGTATCGAGACGCACCGGCAGCAGGGTGGCCCGTTCCGAACGCAGCGCCGCGTCGAACAGCTCCAGGCCGTCCGCCACCGTCAGTGCCGAGATGCCGGAGCGGGCCATCCGCTGCTGGTCGACGGCGGCCAGGGCGTCGCCCATGCCGTCACTGGATTCCCACAGGCCCCAGGCCAGGGACACACCGGGCAGACCGGCCGCCCGGCGCCGCTGGGCCAGGGAGTCCAGGAAGGAGTTGGCCGCGGCGTAGTTCCCCTGCCCCGCACTGCCCATGGTCCCGGCGAGCGAAGAGAAGAGGACGAAGGCCGACAGCGGCCGCCCGGCGGTCAGTTCGTGCAGGTTGACGGCCGCGTCGACCTTCGGACGCAGGACACCGTCCAGCCGCTCGGGGGTGAGGGACGCGAGGGTGGCGTCGTCGAGTACGCCCGCGGTGTGCAGCACGCCCGTCAGTGGGTGCTCCTCGGGGATGCCCTTCAGCAGGGTGACCAGTGCCGCCCTGTCGGTGACGTCGCAGGCGGCCACGGTGACGCTCTTGGCGCCCGAATCGCCCAGTGCGGCGCAGAGTTCGTCGACTCCCGGGGCGCTCTCGCCCCTGCGGCTGACGAGCAGCAGGTGCTGCACGCCGTGCTCGGACACCAGGTGTCGGGCCACCACGCTGCCCAACGCGCCGGTCCCGCCGGTGATCAGGACCGTGCCCTCCGGGTCCCAGCCGGATCCCGGCGCCCCGCCCTCGGCGGTCGGTTGCGGAGCCCGGACCAGTCGTGGTGTCAGCAGGGAGCCCCCGCGGACCGCCACTTCGGGTTCGGCCAGGGCCACCGCCGCGGGCAGTGCCCGGTACGAGTCGTCCGTGCCGTCGGTGTCGACCAGGGCGAACCGTTCCGGATACTCGGCCTGCGCCGAGCGGACCAGCCCCCACAGCGGGGCCCGGTCCAGGCCCGGGACCGCATCGCCGTCGGATGCGGCGACCGCGCCCTCGGTGAGGACCACCAGTCGGGATCCGGCGAGCCGGTCTTCTGCGATCCAGTCCCGGAACACCGTCAGGGTCCGACGGGCGGCGGACTTGGCCGCGTCCGCGAGGCCGGCCGGGCCCTCGGTGGAGACGGCCGTCCTTTCGTCGAGCACCACCACGTCGGGCACCGCGCGTTCCGCGAGGAGTGCCGCGAGGTCGGCGTGGACCGGGGTGCCCGCGCCGAGTGCCGTCGCCGCGGCGGAGCCTTCCCCACCCAGAACGGCCCATCGAACGTTCGGAGTGGGGGCGGGGGTCGCGGCTTCGGTCCAGTTCAGCAGGTAGAGCGAGCCGGTCGCGGCGTCCTGACCGGCCCTGAGCTGCTCGGCCGGCACCGCACGGGCCACCAGCGAACGTACCGAGGCGACCGGACTGCCGGTCTCGTCCGCCACATCGACGGTGATGCTCTCGGGTCCGAAGGCGTGCACGCGGACCCGCAGTGCAGCCGCCCCGGTGGAGTACAGGGTGACGCCGTTCCAGGAGAAGGGGAGCCGCGGCCCGGCGGAGTCGTCGGTGCTGTCGGCGTCGCCGATGAGCGTCGCGTGCAACGCGGCGTCGAGGAGGGCGGGATGCAGGCCGAACGCCGCGCCGTCCGCGTGTGCCTCCTCGGGCAGGGCGACCTCGGCGAAGACCTCGTCGCCGCGCTTCCAGGCGGCCCGCAACCCCTGGAACACCGGGCCGTATCCGTACCCCTGCGCGGCCAGATCCGCGTAGACGCCCTCGACGGGGAGCCGCTCCGCCCCCTTCGGCGGCCAGTCCGTCGGATCGAACGGCAGGTCGAAGGCGGGCTGCTCCGGCAGGAGCGTGCCGGTCGCGTGGACCGTCCACTTGGCTTCCGCGCCGCCGTCCGTGGACTCGCCGTCCGGCCGCGAGTACACCTGTACCGGTCGCGCTCCCGTGTCACCTGGAGCGCCGACCGAAACCTGGACCTGGACGCCGCCCCGTTCGGGCAGCGCCAGCGGCGCGGTCAGCGTCAACTCGTCCAGACTGCCGCTGCCGGTCTGGTCGCCCGCCCGTATCGCCATCTCGACGAACGCGGTACCGGGCAGCAGGACCGTACCGGCCACCACGTGGTCGGCGAGCCACGGCTGGGTGTCCAGGGACAGCCGTCCGGTGAGCACCACCCCGTCGGATTCGGGTAGTTCGACGGCCGCGCTGAGCATCGGGTGCGCGGTCGGATCAAGACCCAGTGCGGAAACGTCACCGAGCACGGGTGCCGAGTCCAGCCAGTAGCGCTCGCGCTGGAAGGCGTACGTCGGCAGATTCACCCGGCGGGTGCCCGCGCCCGCCAACAGGGCCGGGGCGTCCAGCTCCTGGCCCCGGACGTACGCCGCGGCGACGGCCGCGAGCAGTGTGCGGATCTCCGGGCGGTCCTTGCGCAGGGCCGGTACGAGAAGGGCCGCTTCCGGGTTCTCCAGAGTCGACTCGGCCATCGCGGACAGTACGCCGTCGGGACCCAACTCGACGAAGGTCGAGACGCCCGCGGCTTCGAGCGCGCGGATGCCGTCGGCGAATCGCACGGGCCTGCGGACGTGCCGCACCCAGTACTCCGGGTCCGACAGCTCTCCCGCCCCGGCGATCCGGCCGGTCAGGTTCGAGACCACGGCGATGCGCGGCTCGGCGAATTCGATCTGCCGCACCACCTGCCGGAACTCGTCCAGCATCGGGTCCATCAACGGCGAGTGGAAGGCGTGCGAGACGGTCAGTCGCTTGGCCGCGATCCCCCGGTCGGCGAGTTTCGCCGCGATGTCGTCCACGGCCGCTTCGGAACCCGAGATCACCACGGAACGCGGTCCGTTGACAGCTGCGATGCCGACCCTGCTCTCCCGGCCGGTGAGCAGCGGGAGCACGTCGGCTTCGGCGGCTCGTACGGCGAGCATCACTCCGCCGGTGGGCAGGGCTTGCATCAGCCGGCCCCGGGCCGCCACCAGGGTGGCGGCATCCTCCAAGGTGAGAACGCCGGAGACGTGCGCGGCGGCGATCTCGCCCACCGAGTGGCCGGCCAGGAAGTCCGGCCGCAGACCGAACGACTCGACGAGGCGGAACAGCGCCACCTCGACCGCGAACAGCGCGGCCTGGGTGTACGCGGTCTGGTTCAGCAGGTCCTGGTCACCGCCCTGGTCACCGCCCTGGTCACCGAGGATCACGTCACGTAGCGGGCGTTCGAGCCGGCCGGTGAACTGATCGCACACCGCGTCCAGCGCCTGCGCGAACACCGGGTACTGGGCCACGAGTTCGCGACCCATACCGGCTCGTTGGCTGCCCTGGCCGGTGAACAGGAACGCGAACCGGCCGGTTCCGGCGCGGCCCGTGAGCACATCGGGCGCCGTCGCGCCGTCGGCAAGGGAGGCAAGGCCGTTCAGGAACGCGTCCCGGCCGTCCGCGAGGACGACGGCGCGGCGCGTGTGCGAGGTACGGGTCGTCAGGGCCGCGTGGGCGACGTCGGCGAGGCCCAGGTCCGGGTGGGCGGTCGTGAACGCGTGCAGTCGCGCTGCTTGGGCGCGCAGTGCCTCGGGGGTGCTGCCGGAGACCACCCACGGCACGGGAACGCCCGAGGGCCACTGCCCGACCTCCACCGAAGCCTCGACCGACTCCTCCCGAGGGGCCTCCTCGATGATGACGTGCGCATTGGTACCACTGATGCCGAAGGACGACACACCGGCCCGGCGGGGCACACCCTCCACCCGCTCCCACGGCCTGGCCTCCGTCAACAACTCCACATCACCGGCCGACCAGTC